>CAZDRU010000029.1:0-112596 GCA_964508175.1 uncultured Dehalococcoidia bacterium | reverse complement strand
CTTGGTGGTTATGAATTCAAATCAATGCTTTTCTTCACTGACTAAGAGTAAAGAAAGTTATAAACTAAAGAAAAAGGGCTCATTTGAGCCCTTTTTCTTTTTCATTAGATTTTATATTTTTATTGATAAAAGGATGATTTTTTAAAGTAGTTTTCATTAATAATATAAGATATAATTTCGGTCATATTAATAAAGATACTAAAGGACTTTTTTTATATTATGACTTCTATAAAACTTAACGATCAACAAGTCCATGGATTTATACGTGATGGTTATATAGCCATTGAACCTAAATTAAGTAATGATTTTCATGCTGATATATTTGCTAAGATTGAAAAACTATTTGATACGGAAGGTAATCCTGGTAATAACCTATTAGCACGTATTCCTGAATTACAATATATTTACAATGATCCATATGTCGTTGGAGCTCTCTCTAGTATTATTGGAGAAGATTATTATATGGAGCCTCATCGAGCCTTACATTTTAATCAACCTCATAGTACAGGCCAAACGTTGCATAAAGATAGCTTTACAAGAAGAAGACATCGTGCTCGATGGTTTGTAACTTTTTATTATCCACAAAATACTCCAACAGAAATGGGTCCAACAGGTGTTGTTCCTGGGAGCCAATGTCGCAATGTTATTCCTGAAGAAAGTTATAAATCCGAACTTCCTCTTTCGGGTTCAGTTGGAAGAGTAGTAATTGCTAATTACGATATAGTGCATCGAGGAATGCCTAATATGACCGATAATAACAGATATATGATTAAATTTCTTTTTAATCGTATATCTGAACCTATTGGACCAACGTGGGATCATAGTGAATCAAAATGGCCTTCTACTAATGATGTTTTAGATCCTATGTGGTCACATTTATGGGATTGGCTACGTGCAGATACTACCAAATTTTCTTCGTCTTTTATTGATGATCCCATTAGTACTATTAAAGGTGATAATGAGGATGCTGCTTTGGCTGCTGCGTATTCAATGTCGCCTAGAGATACTCATTATATAACTCCATTGATTAATATTTTGACAGACGGGAGTGCAAAAACATGGTTAGAATCAGTAAATGAATTTAATAAACCACCTGGGATTACTACACCTTCTGTTCATGCTAGTTATGCGCTTTCAGTTATTGGAGAACCAGCATTAATGGAATTGATAGATGTTTTAGAAAATTCTGATGAAAACGAAAGAATACTTGCAGCTCAAACACTTGCTGATATGGGACTTCGTGCTAAAGAAGCTGTGCCCGCGCTTTGCAAGGCTATCAAAGATCAATCTAAAGATGTTCGAGCGCAAGCCGCTGAAGGTTTAGGTCAAATAAGTCAAGGTACAGGAGATGCAATTCCAAGTTTGATTGATGCTCTTGGAGATAGTTCCGAAGATGTACGTAGAAATGTATCTAAATCAATTATACAGTTGAGTGATAACGCAGGTGATGCTGTTTCTGCTTTATCTAAAGTACTTAATGATACTAATCGATATGTAATAGGTAATGCCGTTGAAGCTTTGTACCGTATAGGTACAAAAGAATCTAATTCAGTATTATTAGAATATCTTAAAATTGCTCGACATTGTCCACGGACATTTACTGATTCTATGTTCTAAAAAATGCTTTAATAGATAAGACGATAGTTTTAGTTTTTTAGTATATTTTAGTTGTGCTATTTGCTCCAGTTAAAGAAATATGAGCAAAGTTAGAATCTGAAGTTGCTCCATGCCAGTGTTTTTCTCCAGCTGGAATAAAAACAGAATCTCCTTCTTGTATTGATACCTCGTTAGCTTCAGTTGCAACTAAACCGTGTCCTTCGGTTACAAAAAGAATTTGATCACTACTATGGGCATGAAATTTGTTTTTTGCTCCTTTTGCAAATTTTACTATAGCAAAAGTATAATCATTGCTAATACTACTATCGACGATTGACAATTTGTTAACTTGCCCTCCGAAAAATATCGGTGTGTCAGTTACGTTTTCTTCAACAATTTCTGTTTGTTTAATGATTTTCAAATTAAATTCCTATTTATATGATTTTCTTCGATAATTCTTTTTATTGTACATTAAAAAATTAACTTAATGATTTAATCCATTTTCTATATTCTTTTTTAGCTGAATCTGTATTATCCCATGGTTTGTATACAACGCGAGCCTTAAGGATATTTGAATTACCTGGAGTAATGTCAAAATAAGTAACGTGAAAATCCCAAGGAGCATTGTCAAAATTGTTGTTCCGTGAGAATTTTTCGAAATGTATAAACTGTGGAGTTTTCAACGGAGTGGCAAAGCCAACTAAACCTTTAGTTTCTATCATAACTTGATACATCATGTTTTCTTGTCTTGCGAAAAAATATGGTTTTGTAAAAGTGAAAGAATGATCGCGATTTAACCAACCTTCTTTCCAATTCTTTGTAGTAATAATTGGTCGACTATTTAAAGGAACAATGGAATTTTGGTTAGGATCTATTCTATTTCGTTTTTTGATTATTCCATTTTCTGTTTCAAATATCATCCATGGATGAGTTGGATTATGTATGTAATTTGCAAAAAATACACTATACCATCGGAATGGAAAATTACGAGTTGCAGTGGTTTCAAATTCAAGATCTATATAATGAGGTTCTTGTAAAGTAAATGTCCAACGACTTTCTAATCCTCGATAGTAACTGGGTGGTTGGTATAATTCTACTTTATTTGCATCGATAAGTTTTAATTCTGTAGTTGTTCTTCTAGGTTCGAAGCTATGAGGTCGTAATTCTCCGTCTAATAATCCATCGAAGAGAAATTCGTAGTTCATTCCAGAATATGGGGGTGTAAATAGATTATTTCTTTGATGAATTGATGAAAGTTCCCAAAATCCATTATATCCTGCCAAATGTGTTACGGGTGTGAATGTTTTGTTTTTTATATTAAATGCTCTAGGGCCAAGACCTGCCCACGAGGATTTTGATAAAGATTCTGATCTTTTAGTGTCATTATTTATTATTTGATTATTCAGGGGTGGGTCAGAAGCATTATTCCCTATTTTTGCGGTCAGTTCAGATGTATTAAGTGTGACATGATTTTTATGCATAATAATTTTCTTTTAAAACTTTCATAGTATCAATCAATGTATATTAGTCAAGAAAATTAAATAACGTATTGTAAAAGCAAAAATATGGTTTTTAGTATAAAATATTTTCAATCCTTTTAAAATGTGAGTTCAATATGGATAAGAAATATTTACTTAATAATGAACAGATTACAGATTTTATTATTAGAGGATATTTGACAGTAAAAACTAAATTACCAAGCGTTTTCAACGAAGAGATTGTATCTAAATTAGATCGTTTGAATATTACTGTTAATCCCAAAACTAGTAAATATAGTTATATTGATGAAAATGGGAATACTGTATTTCTTGAAGATAAAAATAAACTCTTGGATTTATTACCTGAAATACAAAAAGTATGGAAACAACCAGAAATAAAAGGGGCCTTAACAAGTTTATTAGGAACTGATTTTTCGATGAATCCTCATAGAGCCATTTATCTTAATTATCCAGGAACACGTAGCCAACTTTGGCATCAAGATAGTATAAATGTTAGGCATTATCAAATTAAATGTTTATTAGCTATGTATTATCCGCAGAAAGTAACAGAAGACATGGGCCCAACTGCATTAGTTCCAGGAACGCATTTTAGAAATGCACCAACAGATAGAATGGCAACTTATGGAAACTTTAAAGAACAAGTGTTCTCAACTCTAGATGCTGGAACTGTACTCATAATGCATTATGATGTTTGGCATGCGGCAACTGCAAATAAAAGTAATAAAAATAGATATATGATGAAATTTTTATTTGATAGACAAACTGATCCGATTTCTCCGAATTGGAATTATACTCCAGAAGATTTAAGTACCCAATTACTTCGTTTTCAACAAGAAAAAATATGTGATTCAGCTAAATCAGATTTTGGTAATGAAAGAAGATTACGCGTTCAATTATTTAACTATCTTGTGGGTCCTAATATAAGGTATGAGGAAAAACTAGACGTTTTTAAAAAGACTTAAGTCAGTAGCAAAATTTCCTTCTTCTTCATACAAGTGTTTAATTCTAGTAAATTATATTTGTTTTCAATTTATTTTTTAGGTTTGCATCCACAAGTTTCACACATAACTTACCTCGCATATTTTTAAATTCTTACAGGGTTTATCCATTCTTTTTTGATTTCCATCCCAAATCCAGGTGCATCTGAAGGTACTACATAGCCATTTTGAGGCATAGGCATTCCTGGTATTGGGCAAACTTCTTCTAATGGAATTCCTGGATCTGATCCTAACCAAAATTCAGCTATAGGAGATTCTGGCATTGCTATACCAAAATGTTGTCCCCATGGAGTTCCAGCAGATGTATGTGGCACTGTTATTAAACCTGCAGCTTCAGCCATTGTGTAAATTTTAATTGTTTCTGATAATCCTCCACATAATTCTATGTCAGGTTGCAATACATCTACACACCTATTTTCTATTAATTGTCTAAATGAATGACGTCCATGATGATCTTCTCCTGTTGCTAGAGGCACCCAATTAATTGCTTTACGTAGTTCTATATGTCCTTCAAGATCTGTTGGTATTAATGGTTCTTCAAGCCAACGCAATTTATATGGACGTAAACATTGAGCCATTCTAATTGCAAATTCTACGTTGAATGACATTACAGGATTATACATGAGTTCTGAATTATAGCCGATGATTTCTCTAGCAGCCGCGACTTTTTCTTCCATAATATTTAAGCCATTTATTCCTTGATCATAATGTATAGGATTAGATATTTTGAAATGTTTAAATCCAAGTTCTTTTGACCAATCAAAATCATCAGAAGTGGCATAAAGAAGAATTTTATCTCTACATGGTCCTCCTATTAATTTATATACGGGTTGTTTAAGTAATTTGCCCTTTAGATCCCATAAAGCTATATCTATGGCTGATTGAGCTAATGTGCTTAATCCTGCAGTTCCAAAATGTTGTGCAGATCTCCACATTAAATCATTAAGAAATTCCATAGCCATACAATCTCTTCCTTCTAGAAGGGGGGCAAAGTATTTATTTATTAAATGTAGAATTGATTGATTTGAACTGGTTTTACCTAATCCCCAAGTACCATCTTCTGCTATTATTTGGACCCATTGATTTTGATGAAAAAAATTGCTTGGTGTAAATCCATTAATTTTTGAAAATTCAGGATATTTGTTAATAGGTCGTGCTCTGGGACCTTGTTCACTCCAGCCTTTTCGCAGAGGTTTTGTTTTTCGCTTAGAAACTGGGGTGTTTATTGTAACAACTTGTATTTTTTTAATTTTCAAGAATGGTATCCTTGTTGTTTTAGTGTGAATATTATTATATATCTTTAAAAATTTTAAGACTAGAAACTATTCGATCCTTATTAATTCCCAAAATTTACTATAACTGCAACTAAAATTGAAATTAATAACGTAAATATCCAGAATTTTATATCAGCGATTGTATTTCTAAAAGATAATTTACGAAAATATACATGTAAAGGAAGGCTAATTGTTGAAATTAGAAATATAGTTATAATTGTGATTAAAATAAATTTTAGCATTTTAAAATTTATGAAATTGCAATCCGAACTTGGAGTAATTCTAGTATTGTTTCAGATGTTTCGGTTTTTTTAGGTTGAATAACTACTTTTAGTGAATTTAGTCCCTTTTTAATAACTCTAGGCGGAACATTAAATCCAACCCATGATTGTTTAGAAAGTTTTCCAGAGTCAGCAAACTCATCTGAAGCAATAAAGTCTTCTATCTCCTCTATTGTCGAAATAAGAGTATTGTTAAAATACCAATTGACTATTTTGGGGTCAGGATTATTTGTCCATTGAGTTAAGAGCATTATTTTGTTCATAGATTTAGGATTATCAGCTATGTCAATTGTTAGAATTGTATAGTTAGAATCAGTTTTTGTTGTAAATGCACAAGGTAATTGACCAGTCAGACATCCAGGAGCTAAAGCTCCTTGTCCTGGCCGAAGAGGGAATCCTGGATCTACCTGATAAAGTTTTGGTGCATTTTTAAGAGTCTTAACGTCACTTACTTTTGGTACTGTTCCGTAGTCTTTAGGATCTGTAGGTCCGTGATGTGTATGCCAATCGAATAGGTATATACCATCAACTCCTGCTTTCCAGAAACGATATGCTGCAGCATAAACACTTGCATTGTTGGAAACTCTATCCTTAATTTCTGGGTCTCGAGTATCAAATTTTGGGCGACCACCGTGGAATATCGGATGGATTCTGTCTAAACAGCCGTATATTTTGACATCATATTTTCGACCTAAATCTACCCATTCGGATATTGGAATTGAGAAAGGCATAAGTCCAGAACCAGCCATGAAAAAATCTACTATCCCTTCACGAGCCCAAGTTTCAGGATCAAGGCCTACTGACAAGCTAAGCTCGATGGTATCAGGTGTTCGCATAGCGAGAAGAATAGGACGTCCTCTTTTTTTACCATATTCATCAAGGCATTTTCGTATTTGACGAACAAAATCATTCATAATCGGAATATTGCGTCGTTCTTGGCCGAGTTCAAAGAACATTGGCATGCGAAGCCAATCAAGTTCAATTCCTTCTAGATTGTATCGTTCACATGCTCCCCTAATAATATCTAAATAATGAGTTTGTACTTCTGGACGAGCGTAATTATATCCTGCCCACGACCATAAATCTCGTGAGTATTTTCCTTCTCGTTTTAAGACATCGGCTAAAGGATGTGCTTCTTCAGAACGACGACGTAGATTAATTTCGTATTCTGGTTCTTTGTCAAACAGTTTTTCTTTTTTTCTTTGTTCTGCTTCATCAAGGAATTGACTAATCCATGGAGTATATTTTTTTCGAAATTCTTCTTTCGAAACATTTGCTAATAAAAATTCAGGATGATTTAATCTGAAAGGTGGCCAATAAGAACCTTTGGGAGGAAAATATGAAGCATGAGTATCATTCATGCGAATTGCATAGAAGAATTCCATTTCGTTCTTGTGAGCGAAATCAACTACATGTTTAATAGGAGTTGGGCCTAGCACTTCTATATTTTTTTGAGGATGTTCCCAATCAGGCTCATTTGTATGGCCACAGTAAAACAGAGCATCAATTTCAGAGTTCTCGGTATATCTCATGAGATTATCTATAAAATGCTTAACTGATTTTAACGGAGGCCAAGCACCGGTTGCATAAGCTGGACCGAGCATATCACTTCCATCATTGTTCCAAATGAGACGACGTGGTTTATTTCTGATTTCTTTCCTTGTTTTTTCTTCACTCATTGTTCATTTTTTACGAAGTGTTTATTAATTGGAATATATGCTTATTTCATCAAACTCAATTCGGCCTGATGGAAGATCATTTGGGTCTAAAGGTCCTAAAAGAAAGCCAAAGGCTACATAATGATTTCCTTTTAATATATTATCAAGACTTCCTGTAGCAACTGTGCGACTGTGAATTACGACTATTTTTTTTGCAAGGCCTCCTTTAATAATTCCCATTTGATCCCATTGGTCTTCATCGTTTACAAGTTTAATTTTGATATCATTCCATTTGCTACTTAGGATTTCTAGATTTATAGATTGTGAAGTTAATGCCCAACAATATAATGGATTTCCGGGAGTGTACCAGCTAGATTTGTGTCCTCTGTAACCTTCTATCCAAGGAATTAACTTAGCTCCTTTCAAATCTAAATTTTCCCCTCGGAGAGTAATGTGTACCATAGAATTTCTAAGATCTTTGCCTTCTAGTTTTAAGTTTTTTGAACGTCCACTTAAAGCTATATAGAACCACATAAATTCCCCATGATTATCGTCGAAATACCATGGAGATTCAGTGTAAGCATAGCCTCCTTTACGGCCTCCATCAGGGCTCCATTCTAGGGGACATATTTCTCCTCGATGACCAAATACGTTTCTATGTAAGCTTCCATTTTCATCGTTTTTTCCAGTGGTCCAGCCCCCTGGTCCATCGACAAAGCTTTCTTGGTAAATAATTTTTTTTGGTTTATTTTGCATGGTAAGATTTTTTTTGATTGACATATTTATAAAGAGTAAAATTTTATAGCATTTGTTCTTAAAAACTGTTTCATTTCAGATTTATTAAGTTTTGTTAATGAACCTTGAATTGCAGTATCAAGAACTTCTTCGTATGTTGCTGCACGTAAACAAACAGGCCAATCACTGCCATACATAATTCTTTCTGGTCCAAATACATTAATAACATGTTCAATATACGGAAAAAGGTCTTCAGGTTTCCAATCATGAACGTTTGCTTCTGTTACCATTCCTGAAATTTTACAGTATGCTGTAGGTATTTTAGCTATTTCACTCATTTCACTATCCCATGGAGACATTGAGTTATTTTTAATAAATGGTTTGGCTATATGGTCAATAACCATTCGCAAGTTAGGTATTTTTTCAGCTAAAATAGGTACAGATTTCATGTGTCGGGGTACTATTAAAACATCATAGGTTAAATTAAAACTAGCAACGTCTTTTAATCCTGAAATGACATCTTCTTGTAGCAACCAGTTATCATCAGGTTCTTCTTGGACTACATGTCTTATTCCTTTTAATTTAGGATGTTTTGCAACGGTTTCTAAAGTTTTACTTACGTTTTTATCTTTAAGATCAACCCATCCCACTACTCCTGTTATAAAAGGATTTTCGTCAGCTATTTTTAGTAGCCAATGTAATTCTTCAACTGATTGAACTGCTTGAACTACTACGGTTTGTTCAATCTGATTTGTTTTAGTTATTGAATGCAAGGTATCTGGCATGAAATTTTTTCTTAAAACTGCATTCTCTTCTCCTTCTTGCCAACTATAATCAAATCCAGTTGAATGATCCCAAAGATGATGATGGCTATCAACAATTCCGTAATCTAAGGCGGGTCGTGAATAAGTCATTATTACCTCCCAGTATGTTTAAGATGAATCTTAAGAAAGCTATGATTTTAAATGAAACACTATATAAATTTCAGAGTTAATTAGGTTGTTTGAAACAGTTTAACAAGAAATTACATTTGTGGAAATATGTATTATTATAAAATTAATATTTTATGACTATCTTAATTTATAATAATACTACTCGAATGTTAATGTACTTCTAGCAACCTTGCCAGTACCAAGAGCAACAAAGGCATCGTTGACTTGTTCTAGAGGATAAGTGCGAGATATTAATTCATCTAATTTTAGTTTACCTGCTTTGTAGAGATTCAGGAGTCTGTTAAAAGTAATTTTTGGCTGAGCACTTCCGTACATTGATCCCATAACACTTTTTTCTAAGATAAGTTCTCGAGCGTTTATTTTTACAGGTGTGTCAGATGGTGCATGTCCTACCCAGATGGTTATGCCTCGACTTCTAGTGCATTGGATACTTTGAATAAAAGGTTTTTCTACTAGTCCAATCGCTTCGAAAGCATAATGAGCACCATCGCCGTTACAAATTTCTATAATTTTTTCGACAGGGTCTTCTTTGGCAGCGTTAATAGTATGTGTTGCACCGAATTCTTTGGCTAAATCCAATTTATTATCTAGCAAATCAACTGCGATAATTGTCGTAGCCCCGGCTAATTGACATCCTTGAATTACATTTAGACCTACGCCACCTGCACCAAAAATAGCGGCACTCGTGCCAGGTTGAACTTTAGCGGTATTTATTGCAGCTCCAACTCCTGTTGTTACTCCACAACCGACCAAAGCAGCTTGTGGGAAAGGAATATCTTTCTCGATTGATATTGCAGCGGATTCTGGAACAACTTGATAAGTGCTGAAGCTTCCAATACCAGCCATAGGAGTAATTTCTTCTCCAGTCTTACTAACACGAGGTCTATGGGATACTTTTTTTAGGTTTTTACACAAAGCTGGCCATCCCGACATACACATTTCACAAAAACCACAATTTGCACGCCAGGACAGTATTACATGATCTCCTAATTTTACATTTTGGACATTATGTCCAATAGCTTCTACTATTCCTGCCCCTTCATGTCCTAAAATACTTGGGAGAGGGAGATGATTCCATTCACCTTTTATCATATGCCAATCTGAATGACAAACACCGCTAGAAATCATCTTTATCAAAACTTCTTCAGGTCCTGGTTCGTTTAAGTCCATCTCTTCAATAATTAAATTCGTTTCAGGTTTATAGAGAACTGCGGCTTTCATATTATTATCTCCTAGATTGATTTATATGAATTTTCAAATAGTTTAGCAAGAAATTAAATATTTGAAAATATTTTATTTGAATTTATAAATATGTCCGTTTAATGAAAGAATATATATTTCTCCATCTGCATCTTCTCCGAATGAAGAAATTTTCAATGATGTGTTGACTAATAATTTTGTAGTAGGCAATTTATTTTTATAGTAATCTAATGCCCAAATTTTTCCACTACAGTAATCTCCATATATATAGGATCCTTGTAAAGAAGGTAGTTTATTCCCTCTATATACATATCCTCCAATTACAGAACAATTAGAATCTTGTCTTGTCGAATATTGAATGATTGGCAATTCTAAGTTTGTTTTTTCACAAGAATTTTTGTTTGCCTTGATTCCTTTTGCTTTTTCTATTAAATTTAAACTTCTTTCATAACAATGCATCCCTTCCATGATATTCCATCCATAATTTTTACCCTTTTTAACAAGATTTATTTCTTCATAATCATTTTGTCCTACATCTCCAAGCCATAAATCACCAGAAAGAGAATCGAAACTGAAACGCCAAGGATTTCTTAATCCATATGCCCATATTTCATCTTTTATCTCTTGATTATTAATGAAAGGATTATCATTTGGAATTGTATATTTATTTATAGATGAATGGTTTTCAGGTTTTATCCTAAGAATACTTCCCAGTAAAGTTTTTGGATTTTGTCCATTTTCAAGAGGATCTCCTCTTGAACCTCCATCTCCTAATCCTATATAGAGATATTTATCGGGACCAAAAACTATTGTTCCCCCATTGTGGTTAGCAAATGGTTGAGTGATTTCTAGGATAATTTTTTCGCTATTTGGAACCACTTTATTAGAGTTGTTTTTTTCAGTTAAAAACATAGATATAATAGTTCTTCTAGGATTTAAAACAGAATAATAAACGTAAAATTGACGATTAATTTGATAATCTGGATCGAATGCAAGTCCTAATAAACCTTCTTCATATCCCATAGAATTAGTTTGTTTGCTGATATCAAGAAATAATTCGTAATTATTTGTGTTTTTGTCGTTTTGAAAAACAAAAATTTTCCCTGTTTTTAAAACTAGAAATAGTCGTTTCGAACCATCATTTGGATGAGTTAAATAGACCATGTTTTCGAATAATTTCGTTATTTGAGATTCCAAATTTGGAAAAGCTATTTCAATGTCGTGTGTTATCGTGTTTGTTGATGAGTTTACATTATGGTTTTTTTCAGAGTTTATAGAAGGGAATAAGGAAGAAGAGTTACAAGCATTGATAACTAATAAAACTAGCAAAAATAAGAGAAATATAGATAAATTATTTTTCACTGTATTATTTACAATTATTTTAAATGGCAGGAGCGGGAGGATTCGAACCAACGACCTTCGGTTTTGGAGACCGGCGCTCTACCAGCTGAGCTACGCTCCTTCCTGGTACCCCAGCCGGGACTCGAACCCGGGCGCACGGTTTAGGAAACCGTTGCTCTATCCTCTGAGCTACAGGGGTTGTTGATTATATTTTACTACGAATAGAATAGTTATTCTTCTATTTTATATAGTTATTATTCTGTTAATACACGAGAATGTCTATTTGATAGAAATATGATGCTAACTATTACACTTGATAGAGAGGCCTGAAATACGTAGTATGTCAAATGAAAAGTTTGTTCTTGAGGTCGATAGATACGTTCATGGATCTTTTCTACAGTCGAGAGTTGTTCTTTGTTTGTAGTTTACAAGCTTGAAGCTTGCTCAACGTACTGAATACGGATCTTTGTGGCTACTGTTCCGATGAGAAAATACCCTACTGATATTTCACCTACTTGTGTGCACAGACTGTATGCATCCCACCTGTCCACGCCAAAATCCTCCTCCATCCATATGAACAGGTCAGAATATGCTCTAGCGACTGATCGTTCCATTGGATTGCCGGTTGCGATGCACATAATGTGGTCCCGAGATTTTATTCTAGGTCGTTCTATTGTCTTGTTCTTTATCAGGTCAATTTTTATCGTCACCGTAGCAGGCATTTCAAGAGCAGTACCACATACTTCTCCATCACCCTGTGCAGCATGCACGTCTCCAAGGTGTAACAGGGCCCCAGGCACTGAAATAGGAAGATATAGGGTGTTACCTTCAGAGACTTCTTTGAGGTCCATATTGCCTCCGTAGGGACCAGCTGGGCCGGTTGTTGGCACTCCGATAGCAGGAGCAGTTCCAATGGTGCCAATCATGGGAGAGTAAGGTAGTCCTACTCGAGGACTCCACCATACCTTTCCATCTTTTACAGGACATATCCTAGTTGCCCTTGGCACATCTGTTCCCAGAAATTCAGCCATTCCATTTCGACCCCAACTCATATCGTTTACAGCTTGACCGATCCGGGCATCGATTTTTTGTATGTGAACAGCCAATGTGTCACCTTTATCTGCTCCATTTATATAAATAGGACCTGACTGAGGATTCCCGTATGGTTTTTTTTTGATATTTCTATGGTCACCTTGTTTTTTGACAAGTCCGTTAAAGGTGTCCTGTGTTTCTACTGATATGGTTTCGCCTGGATTTACATAAATCGCAGGTGGATTGTGCCTGCTAATTTCATAATACAGGTTGCCTAATTTCAACTCTTTCATCAATGCCTCCTAGTTACATCTAATTCTCATTGGAACTCTTAGCTTTACGGAAACCATTATAACCCGTTAGATCTACGTTCTATCCACTGAGCTATAGGTGTAATTGACCATATATTACTGCGAATAGAATGGTTTTTAAGGATTTTAAAACAAAACTAAAAAATCAGATTACAAACTTGTAAAAATTTAGTAAATTAAAAGATTTTCAATATACTAGTGTCTAAAAAATTTGTTATAATTACATATAGTTATTATGAATTTTAAATTCGTAATAATATTACAGTTGATAGAGAGGTGGAGTCATGGTATTAACCTACATTTTTATCGCTGTCGTGTCCTTATTGGTAGGAGGTATAGTAGGGTTTTTTGTCAGGGCTTTATTCATTAGTGCAGCCTTGAAACAGAAACAAGAATCGATTGATTTGGCTAGAAAAGAAGCCGAACAACTTAAACGAACTAGGCTTTTGGAAGCTCGTGAAGAAGTTATTAAATATCGTTCTGAAGCTGAAAGAGAAATTAGAGATAGTAAAAGAGAAGTATTTCAACGTGAACGTCGAGTTAGCCAACGAGATGAAAATTTAACTAGAAAAACTAAACAAATAGATCAACGAGAAGGTGATCTAGTTAATAAAGAAAAAGATATTGAAAATGTTAAAAAAGAGTTAAATGTATTACAAGAGAAGTATTCTGATGAACTTGAAAAAGTTGCAGATTTAAGTAAGGAAGAAGCAAAAAAGTTAATTTTAAGCGAAACGGAAAAAACATTACGCTTAGAATTAGCCAAACAATATAAAGACTTAGAAGACGAATACAAAGCAGAAGCAGATGTAACTGCTAAAAAAGTAATAACTTTAGCTATTAATCGATTAGCATCTGATGTTGTTTCTGAATCTAGTACTACTGTTATACCATTACCGAATGATGAGATGAAAGGTCGTCTTATAGGGCGCGAAGGGCGAAATATAAGAGCATTTGAATCACTGACGGGAGTTGATGTTATTGTTGATGAAACTCCTGGGCAGATAATGATATCGTGTTTTGATCCTTTAAGGAGAGAAACTGCAAAATTATCACTCCAAAAATTGATATTAGATGGAAGAATCCAACCTACGAGAATTGAAGAGATTATCCAAAAAGCTCGTGAGGAAGTTGATGATACCATTAAAACCGAAGGGGAAAGAGCAATATTTGAGAGTGGTGTTAGTGGAATACGTCCAGAATTAGTTAAATTATTGGGTGTATTAAAATATAGGTATAGTTATGGAGAAAATATTTTACAACATAGTGTAGAAGTTTCACATATTGCTGGCATGTTGGCTGCAGAAATTGGAGCTGATGTTAAAATTGCTAAGGCTGGCGGATTATTTCATGATATTGGTAAAGCATTAAGTCATGAAATTGAAGGTGGTCATGCTGAAATTGGTGCAGATATTGCTCGAAAATATGGTATAGAAGAAGAAGTTTATCGAGCAATAATGGAACATCATGATGAAGAAAAGGGTTCAGTAGAAGCATTCTTGGTTGCATCAGCTGATGCAATTAGTGCTGCTCGACCAGGATCTCGTAAAGAAACTTTAGAACAATATGTTAAAAGACTAGAAGAACTAGAAACAGTTGCGAAGAGTTTTGATGGTATAAATGAGGCATTTGCAATACAAGCTGGTAGAGAAGTGCGTATTATGGTAAAACCTGAAGAAGTCAGTGAAACTGGTGTCTCAAAATTAGCAAGGGATGTTACTAAAAAAATTGAATCAGATCTTGTTTATCCTGGCAATATTAAAGTTACAGTTATTAGGGAAATAAGAGATATTCAAATTGCAAAATGAATACAGTTAATAATTATTACCAAAGAAGCATTTTTTATTAAAAAATGCTTCTTTGGTAATAACTTTACGTTGTTTGACTCAAATTTCTTTTTATGTCTTTTCGAAAAATATGATAGAAGTTGATTTACATGTTCATACTTGTTGTTCAGATGGGAAATTAACCCCGCAAGAAATTATTATTAAGGCAAATTCAGTTGGAATAAAGTATCTTTCTATTACAGATCATGATACTACTGAAGCTATTGCTGATGGAATTCAATTCGCAAAAACAAGTACAGAAATAAATATAATTCCTGGAATCGAATTAAGTACTGACTTTGAAGGTTCAGAATTACATATTTTAGGGTATTATATCGATTTTCATAGTCAAGATTTAGAAAAGGTCTTAGTTGAATATAGAGAAAAGAGACTTTTACGAGCAAAGTTGATATTAAAAAAGCTAAAAACAATTGGGATTTCGCTTTCCTTCGTAAGATTAAAGGAAATTGCAGGAAAAGGATCTATAGGAAGACCTCATATAGCAAAAGCTCTTGTTGAAGAAGGACATGCAAAGAATATCGGAGATGCATTTTATAAATTTCTTAGTGAAAAAGGTCGAACATTTATTCCTCGAGATAAACCAACTGTTAATGCAGCTATTAATTTAATCCATAGTTTAGGAGGAGTAGCCGTATTAGCACATCCTTTTTGGATTGATAGTTTAGAGAATACATTATTGACATTGAAACAAATTGGATTAGACGGCATGGAAGTTTTTTATTCTAACTATAATCGAGATAAAATCATGAAACTGAAAAAATTAACAGAACGGTTTAATCTTATTCCTTGTGGGGGAAGTGATTATCATGGGCTTGATGATTCTCGTAAACTTGAAATTGGCATGATGGGACCTCCTATAAGTACAATTGAATTATTAAAAAAAGCAAGTCTTTTATATAAAAAATAGGAAATAATATGACAGATAATATAATTCAATTAGTTTTATTGTATATTGTGACTTATTTTGTTGCTTCCATTCCTACAGCCTATATTATGGGGAAATGGATAAAGAATATTGATATTAGGAAACAAGGGAGTGGTAATGTTGGGGGAAGTAATGTTTTTTACAGTATTGGAAAATTTTGGATACTTCCTCTATTTTTTATCGATGTTATTCTTAAAGGTTCAATCCCTCTTTTGATACTGATTTATATGTTTGAAATAAAATCAAATTCCTTTCATTTTATTTATATTCCTTTTGTTGCTATGCTTGCGCATAATTGGAGTCCTTGGTTAAAATTTACTGGAGGTCGAGGAATAAGCATTGCTATTGGAAGTATGCTAATAATAGCTCCCTTGCATCTTGGAATTTTTACGTTAATTTCGGTTGGAGGTTGGCTGTCTTTTAAAAGTTCTGGGTTATGGGTATTGATTGCACTTTTATTCCTTTTATTAATGAGTATTTTCTATCCCATTGAAGTAGTTAATAATCGTTTTTGGCCAATAGATAGCGCTGAATCAAATGTAATACTATGGTTTTTCGTTGGATTAATTGTGATTACTTTAAGTAAGAGACTATTTGCTAATTGGGAGAAACCTTATCAAGGAATATCAATTAGCAATTTAGTATGGAATAGAATTGTATATGATCGTGATATGAAAAATTGGAAATCCTGGGTACATAGAAAATCCCGTTAGGAAAGTAAAGAAGGTATTTAATGTCTAGAGATGTTCCTAAGAAGCAATTTTGTTATAAACATCCTCAAATTTCGACTTTAATAAGTTGTAATAAATGTGGTGTGAATATTTGCAGTAAATGTATGATTTCATCAGCTATTGGGATGAGATGTAAAAACTGTGTCCAAACTAAAAGACATCATTTATTACAAATTAAACCTTCTACTTACATAATCGTAGGAATATTTTCTATTTTCATAGCAATCGTTATAGGTTTCATTTGGGGAATATCATCATCTATTAATACATTAAGAGCTTATGGTCTTTTCGATATTATTATGCCGATTGTAGCGGGTTTTATAGGAAGAGAATCTATTAGTATTATTGCAAAACGAAAACGTTCAATGGGATTAGCTATCATGGGAGTAAGTATTATATTAATTGCATTTCTAATTAAAGTAATTATTTTTGGAGTATTCCCGTCTGGTTGGTTGCCATTCATAGCGATGGCAATAGGCTCTTATTTAGTAATAGATAAACTTAAAAATTAAATTTTTATTGGAGTAGTTTTTTTTCTTTAATTGTTTTTTCGATGCTCGCAAATAGCTCTATGTTATCTTCTAAATAAGTTTTGGTATTTTCTCGACCTTGTCCTATTTTCGTTTCTCCATAAGAATAAAATGCGCCAGCTTTTTTAACTATTCCTAGTGTAATTGCAAGATCTAAAACATCTCCTGATTTACTTATTCCTTTGCTGAACATAATATCAAATTCGGTAGTTTTAAATGGAGGACTAACTTTATTTTTTACTATTCTAGCTCTAGCCCTCATTCCTATAGGATCAGTGCCTTGTTTGAGTGTATCAATTTTTCTGAGGTCAATACGAACAGAGCTATAAAATTTCAAAGCTCTACCGCCTGGGGTAACTTCAGGATTACCAAAGACTACACCGACTTTTTCTCTTAATTGATTAATGAAAATTACTGCTGTTTGTGAATGATGAATACTACTAGTTAATTTTCTTAATGCTTGTGACATTAAGCGAGCTTGTAATCCTATATGGCTGTCTCCCATTTCACCTTCAAGTTCATGTTTAGGGACAAGAGCTGCTACGCTATCAACAACTACTATTTGTACTGAACCGCTACGGACAAGATGGTCTGCAATTTCTAATGCTTGTTCTGCATAATCAGGTTGAGATACAAGTAATTCTTCAATATTTACTCCGCAGTTTCCGGCATAATTTGGATCGAGTGCATGCTCAGTATCAATGTAAGCAGCAATTCCCTGATTTTTTTGAGCTTCGGCGACAATATGCATTGATAGTGTGGATTTTCCTGAAGATTCAGCCCCAAATATTTCAGTGATTCTTCCTTTAGGAATTCCTCCAATACCTAATGCAATATCTAAAGATAAACATCCAGAACTGATTGCGTCGACGCTTTTAGATCTTTCATCAGTTCCAAGCCGCATTATTGAGCCTTTCCCATGTTGTTTTTGTATTTCAGATATTGTTGATTCTAGATGAGATAATTTATTTGTAGATTCCACCGTGATTACCTTTTTTTTAAAATTTATGATAGTACATAGTATAGTAATATTAGTATAGTATTTTTTTATTATTTAACAACGATATAATATCGAATTATATTAGAGAATCATATTATAGCAACGAAATTAATACTGATTAAGAGGATAATAATATGCAGATTGAACAAAAATTATTAAAATTAGGAGTTAAACTTCCTTCGGCGCCTTCTCCTGCAGCTAATTATGAAACTTCAATGATTACGGATTTAGAACATGAAACAGATTCTAGAAATAGAAAATTAATGTTTATTTCTGGACATGTAGCTAAGGATGAAAATGGAAACATTATTTTCCCTGGTAAAGTTCCGAATATTGTTTCGACGGAAGAAGCTTATCAAGCAGCAAAATTGACTACGATAAATTGTTTAGCGACTATAAAGACAAAAATTGGTTCTTTGGATAAAATAGAACAGTTTTTAAAGGTGACTTGTTTTATAAATGCGACAGATGATTTTAAGGAACACCCAAAAGTTGCTAATGGTTGTTCAGATTTTCTAGTTGAATTATTTGGAGATAGAGGTAGGCATACAAGATCGGCGGTAGGATCTGTAAGTTTACCTATGAATACTTCCGTTGAAATTGAAATGATTTTGTTAGTTAATACTACAAAAAACTAAAAAACAGAAATTTATCTGGAATTGTTAATAAGGTTTGTATTGATTGGATATTGGCAATCTTCGGTCTTTTCCAAACGCTTTTTCGGTAATTTTGATGCCTGGAGGAGCTTGTCGTCGTTTATATTCATTGAGATCAACAAGTTGAGCAATTCGTTTAGTGATTTTACTTGGAAATCCTTCTTTAATAATTGTATTAATTCCCTGATCTAGTTCAATGTATTGAGTTAGTATAGGATCTAAAATTTCATATTTAGGCAAACTGTCTTCATCTTTTTGATTTTCACGTAGTTCAGCTGTTGGAGGTTTATTGATTATATTTGGAGGTATTATTATTTTTTTTGAATTTTTCCAATTGGAAAGTTTAAATACTAAAATTTTTGGAACATCTTTTATGACTGCAAAACCTCCAGCCATATCTCCGTAAAGAGTTGCATATCCTGTTGCCATTTCACTTTTATTTCCTGTTGTGAGGACAAGCCATCCAAACTTATTTGATGTTGCCATAAGTAAAATTCCTCGTATTCTTGCTTGTAGATTTTCTTCAGTGCTATCAGGGGGCAATCCTTTAAAAAAAGGATTAAGGATTTCTAAGAATGCTTTATGAAGCGTTTCTATGGAGATTTCCCAGAATTTTATTCCAAGGTTATCTGCCAGTTCTTTTGCATCTGTTTTACTATTATTACTTGTAAATCTTGATGGCATTGATATTCCTATAACATTGTCTTTTCCCAGTGCATCAACGGCGATAGCTGCTGTTAGGCTTGAATCAATTCCTCCGGATAATCCTATTGCAACTTTATTAAAATTATTTTTTTTAACATAATCTCTAGTTCCTAAAACTAGAGCATTATAAATTTCATTTAGTGAACCCAAGTGTTTTGTAATTTTATTAAAGTTTTGTTTTTTCTTTTTGCTGGATTGTTTATTTATAATGGTCAAAGAATTGTTTTTAGAAGCTCTGTTTGATGATTTGTTTAATATTTCGTTTTTTGGCAAGTCAACTAGTAATAAATCTTCTTTAAATTGGTTCGAACGAGCAATGATATTTCCTTTTGGATCAACGACAAAACTACCTCCGTCGAATACAAGTTCATCTTGGCCTCCAACCGAATTTAAATAAACAATCCAAACATTATTGTTTATAGCTTTTTCGGTAATCATTTTTTCTCGGAAAAGATTTTTTCTTATGTGATAAGGCGAAGCATTAATATTAATAATTATGTTTGCTCCTTGTTTGCTTTGCTTTTTGATAGGACCATTTGGATGCCAAATATCTTCACAAATATTTACACTAAAATTAATATCCGAATACTGAAATACTAGATTTTCATTACCTTTTTTAAAGTAACGTGCTTCATCAAAAACACCATAGTTTGGTAAATGTTGTTTTTTATATATATTTATTAATTTATTTTGATAGGCAATTACAGCGGCATTAAAAAGATCTTTGGATTGATCGACAAATCCTATTATTGAAATTAAATTTTTAGACGTTGATACTAATTCATTCATAGCATCTATATTATCTTGGATAAAAGAAGGTTTTAATAACAAATCTTCTGGAGGATAGCCTGTTATTGCCATTTCAGGGAAGGCAATAATATCTGCTTCTGCTGAAATAGCTTTGTTAATGGTTTTTTTAATTTTTGTTGTATTACCAACAATATCGCCAACAGCAAAATTTATTTGTGCTAAAGCAAGTCGTATTACACTCATTTTTAATATCTATGTGCCAGTGATTTATTTTTATGTATAAATATTACTGTATTATACAATTAAGGTTTATCATCATGTATTTTTGATAGAATAGAATCTCTTTTTGTTCTTTGTTCTTCTCTCGGATTATTAGAAGCAATTACTTCTTTTGGGCTTAATTTATAAAATTTTAATAATGTATCATTCCAGTTATCAAGAATAGATTTTGCTTTAGAGCTTTTTGTTAATTCGAGATGTTGTTTAATCATTAGGTTAATGGTATTTTTGTCATCAATGCTTTGAACTCGATCAAGTTTTACCATCTCTGGATTATAATTTTCTTTCAAGGTATTATTTTCATCTAAAATAAAAGCTATTCCTCCACTCATTCCTGCTCCTGTATTTTTACCTACATTGCCTAAGACGATTACTAATCCTCCGGTCATATATTCGCAACAATGATCTCCTGTTCCTTCTATTACTGCTGTAGCTCCTGAATTTCTAACAGCAAATCTTTCTCCTGCTTTACCTGATGCAAATAAGTATCCACCAGTTGCTCCATATAATACTGTGTTGCCGACGATAACATTTTCATGAGCTTCAAATTGACTATTTTTAGGAGGATATATAGCAATTTTTCCTCCCGTAAGACCTTTTCCAACATAATCATTAGCAGCTCCAATCAATTCTAATTTAAATCCAGGAGTTAGAAATGCACCAAAAGATTGTCCAGCCCTTCCTGTAAATTTGATATTGATTTTGTCTTCAGATAAGCCTGTATTACCATATTTTAAAGCAACATCACCTGCAAGTTTTCCTCCTGTGGTACGATTGCCATTTTTTATTTTATAAGTCAGATTTTTACGATGATTATTTTTGTCTAGAATTTCTGGGACATCATTTTTTATTAGGTCATCTAAAATTTCTGATTCTTCTCGATTATTTCTCTTTTGATTATTTTTTAAATTACTTAGTTTTGAAGGATCTACTATTGCGTGAATCTTACTTAGATCTAATTTGTTAGCATGAGGATGATCTTTTATAGATATCTGTTTTAGAAGATCAGCCCTGCCAACAATAGTATCTAATTTATCAACTCCCATTTTTGCCATATATGTTCGTAATTCTTCTGCGATAAAGAATAGATATCTTATTAAATGTTCCGGAGTTCCTTTGAATTTTTCACGTAATTTTGGATCTTGTGTTGCTACTCCAACGGGACAGGTATTTAAATGACATTGTCTTGCCATTTTACATCCTATAGCAAGTAATGCAGATGTTCCAAATACGAATTCTTCTGCTCCAAGAAGTGTCCCTATTAAAACATCTCGTCCAGATTTAATTCCGCCGTCAGTTCTTAAAGTTATTCTTTCCCTAAGATTATTTTTTACTAATGTTTGTTGAGTTTCAGCTAAGCCTATTTCCCAAGGAGTTCCTGCTTGTTTGATAGAAATAAGAGGTGATGCTCCAGTTCCTCCTTCCATTCCACTAATTTGAATAACATCCGCATATCCTTTTGCTACTCCAGCTGCAATTGTTCCAACTCCTGTTTCAGAAACAAGTTTCACTGAGACTTTACAGCGAGGATTTACTGTTTTAAGGTCATATATAAGTTGAGCGAGATCTTCTATGCTATAAATATCATGGTGAGGTGGTGGAGAAATTAACGTTACTCCTGGTTGAGTATGACGAATTTTAGCTATATAACTAACAACTTTATGCCCAGGAAGTTGTCCTCCTTCACCAGGCTTGGATCCTTGAGCCATTTTAATTTCTAGTTCTTCTGCCATTGCTAAATATTCAGTAGTTACTCCAAATCTTCCAGACGCTACTTGTTTTCCTTTAGAATTTTTAGATATATTGTCGATTTTCGTTCTATATCTTTGAGGAGCTTCTCCTCCTTCCCCAGTATTAGACTTGCCTTCTAATGTATTCATTGCTATTACTAGACTTTCGTGTGCTTCAGGTGATAATGCTCCCAAAGACATTGATCCTGTCATGAATCTTTTGACAATGTTTTTAGCAGGTTCTACTTGATTTAAATTTATCTTTGGTCCGAAAGGAATGATTTCCAATAAATCCCTGATATTCATAGGCAAAGT
The DNA here is from genome assembly GCA_964508175.1 of uncultured Dehalococcoidia bacterium. Lineage (GTDB taxonomy): Bacteria > Chloroflexota > Dehalococcoidia > Lucifugimonadales > CAZDRU01 > CAZDRU01. Next base: position 90,250 of record CAZDRU010000029.1, on the reverse strand, counting down.
TTCATTTGTTTTTTCTACAAATGCTTTGTAATCATTTTGATCGTTAGAATCAATTGCTTTATGTAGTAGTCTTACCATAAAAGGATTGAATGAATGAGATTCTCCTGTTTTTCTAAATCTATATTCTCCATGGTCGTTTAATTTAGGACTTTCGAGTTCGAAAGCATCTTTATGGCGTTGAAGCACGATTGAAGCAATGTCGTCTAATTCTATTCCCGAGATAGGTGAAGGAGTTCCAGAGAAACATTTTTTGACAATGTTATTGTTTATTCCTAATATTTCAAATATTTGGGCACCGTGATATGCACTAATCGATGAAATACCCATTTTTGACATAATCTTCAGAATTTGTTTCTCTAAAGTTAATTTATAGTTGTTTATCGCTTGAATTGGATCTATGTCGGTTATTTGTCCACTAATAATAAGATCTCCGATTAAATTTAAAGCTAAATATGGATTAACCGCATTAGCTCCATATCCGATTAGACAACAAATTTGATGCATATCCCTAGCTTCTGCTGTTTCAGCGACTAAACTCACTTTCATTCTTAAACCAGAAAGTATTAAGCTATGATGTATATATCCTATTGCTAATAACATCGGTAAAGAAGCTTTTTGTTCATTGACTCCTTTATCGGATAAAATAAGAATGGATTTTCCATTATTAATGTAATCAATTGCTTGATTTTTTAATTTAGTTAGATGATTTTCAATTCCTTTAATTCCATCTGAAACGTTGAAAGTACAATCTAGATTAGCGTAATTCGTCTCTGTAAATTCTGTTTTTATTGACGATAATAGTGTGTTCGTTAATATTGGAGATTCGAGTGATACAATTTTGGTGTTTTTAGAAATCTTTTCAATGAAATTAGGTTTTGCCCCTAAATATGTTTTCAATGACATTACGATTCTTTCTCGTAAAGGATCAATTGGTGGATTCGTTACTTGTGCAAATTTTTGCCTAAAAAAGCTATACAATAATTTAGGTTTTCTAGAAAGTATAGCTAAAGGAGAATCATCTCCCATTGAACCAATAGGTTCTATTGCTTTTTCTATCATTGGTTTTAGCACAAGATTTATCTCTTCACTTGAATAGAGGAAAAAACGTTGGACAGTTAATGGCGGCGCTTGGTTAGTATATTGTTTAATATTCGTTTCTTGGTCGTTAGGAATGTTTTTAAGATTATTTTTTATCCAATTGCTATAGTCTACTTTTTCGGAAATAATATTTTTAATTTCGTTATTTTTCAGAATCTTGTGATTTTTAGTATCAACTGCGAGCATTTCTCCTGGCCCTAATCGGCCATTTTCAATAATGTCTTCAGGATTTCTTTCTAAAATGCCAGTTTCTGAAGCCATACATACGATTCCGTCTTTATATATCTCATATCTTGCAGGTCTTAGCCCATTTCGGTCAAGGGATGCTCCGGTTATTTGTCCATCGGAAAATGCAACAGCTGCAGGCCCATCCCATGGTTCGCTAATAGATGCATGATATTGATAAAAATCCTTCCATTGTGATTTCAATGTTGAAATGTTTTCCCATGCTTCAGGTATTAACATTGCAAGTGCATGCATAGGATTTCGTCCAGATTGAACTAATAATTCTAAAACATTATCAAGATTAGATGAATCAGATCCTTTTTCTTGTATAACTGGCGCAATAATATCTGAGTATTTTCCCCAGAAACTTGCTTTTATATCTGATTCTCTTGCTTTCATCCAATTAACATTTCCTTGTAATGTATTAATTTCTCCGTTGTGAGCTAATAATCTTAGAGGTTGAGCTAAATACCAATTAGGTAGAGTGTTAGTGCTATAACGTTGGTGGAAAACTGCTAGAGAAGTTTCAAAGTTAGGATTTTGCAGATCTTCATAAAAATTCGCTAGCTGTGGAGCAACAAGCATTCCTTTATATATAATAGTTTTATTTGACAGAGATGTTATATAGAATGTAGTTATATCGAGTTCAGATAAGTCTTTTTCTATAGCCTTCTTTGCTAAATAAAGTTTATTTTCGAATGTTAAATTTTCTATATCTTTAATATTATTGATTACTAATTGTTTTATATTTGGCATTGTGCTAAGAGCTTGTTTGCCAATGCCTGCAGTATTTATTGGTGGAGTTCTCCATCCCAAAATTTCCATTCCAAAATTTGTTATATGTGTTTCTATGGAATTAATGCATTTTGTATAATTTTTATCTTTTTCGTTTGGGAGAAAAAACACTCCTATTCCTAAATTCGAAAGAATGGCAGGAGGTTGTTTTTTTAGTTTTTTAATGAATTCAATAAAGATTTTATATGGAATTTCGGTAAGTATCCCGGCTCCATCGCCAGTTTTTGCATCTGCATTTATTGCGCCACGATGTGTTAAATTGCACACGCCTTCTATGGCAAATTGTAAGATTCGATGACTTGTTTCTCCTGTTGAGCTTGCTATAAAGCCTGTTCCACAAGCATCATGTTCGTAAGCTGCATTATATAATAAATTTCTTTTTTTCATTTTTAAACTATTGTTTTAGCGTCAGAAATATAGTTTTTTATTTTTGGGTAAGAAGTATAAAAATAAAGAATGATATGTTTCTGAGTTTTAAATCTAACTAAGAAGTGTATCTTTGAATTATACCATGTGATTATTAAACGGAAAATCAAAGAGTAGAAAGATATTGTTTTTTTTCGAAATCTGTCACATATCCTCTGTAAGCTTCCCATTCGATCTTTTTATTATTTATAAAAGTATTAAATACTTTATTGCCCAAGATTTTCTTTAAGAAAGTGCTTTTTTCAGAAAAATTTATTGCTTCTTTTAAGCTAACTGGTAATGGATGGATAGGTTTATTTTTAGCAGGGAGAGAATATTTTTTCTTAATACCTTCTAATCCTGCTCCAAGAAGAACGCTAAAAAGTAAATAAGGATTAGAAGCTGGATCTGGTGCCCGGTATTCTATTCTTACTGATTCTTCTCTTTTTTGTTTATATGCTGGTATTCGTATTAATGAAGAACGATTTTCTTTTGACCACACGACATTTACAGGTGCTTCAAAACCGGGTACTAATCGTTTGTATGAATTAATCCATTGATTGCTAATTATTGATATTTCTTTAGCATACTTTAAAAGTCCTGCCATAAAATATTTAGCAATGGGAGACAGTTTATTTTCATCTTTTTCATTAAAAAAAACATTTTTATTTTTTTCGAAAAGTGATTGATGGACATGCATGCCTGAACCATCTAAATTCGTTAAAGGCTTAGGCATGAAAGTTGCATAAACATCGTTTTTTAAAGCAATTTCTTTAATTGCAAGTTTGGCTGTCATAACAGTATCAGCCATAGTTAATGCATCGGTATACTGAAGATCTATTTCATGTTGACTTGGGGATACTTCATGGTGTGAGTATTTTACGAGTATGCCCATATCGGCTAAAGTTAATACAGTTTCTCTTCGAATTTCACTCGTTAATTCAAGGGAAATTTGGTCAAAATAACCTGCATTGTCTAATAATTCTGTCGAGTTTTTATCTTTGAAATAAAAATATTCTAATTCTGTGCCTACATAGTAAGTTAAGCCCAACTTAGATGCTTCATTTAACGTTTTTTTTAATACTAGCCTTGGATCGCAATCGAAAGGTGTTCCTCCGGGTTTAGTTATATCACAGAAGAGTCTGGCGACAGCTTTTTCTTTAGGTCTCCAAGGTAGAATTCTAAAAGTTGATGGATCAGGTATTGCTATCATGTCACTTTCATCTGCTCTGGCGAATCCATCAATTGCAGAACCATCAAAGGTTACCCCTCTTTGAAATGCTTCTTCTAATTCTTCTACTGTAATTGCAAAACCTTTCAAATTTCCTAATATATCTGTGAACCAAAGTCTGATGAATTGAACATCATGATCACGAGCTGATTTCAAGATATATTCTATAGAGTTATCTGTTTGTGATTTATTTATATTCATGATTAGTTAATACTTGGTTAAAAACTATATAAACCTCTCTATATTTTAAAAGAAGTTTATATAGTTTTATTGTAATTCTCTTCGTAAAAATTATGCGTCAAAATACAAATGAAATTCATAAGGATGCGGACGAAGTCTCATTGGATCTACTTCATTTGTTCGTTTGTAATCAATCCATGTTTCAATTAAATCGGGCGTAAACACATTTCCTTTTAGGAGAAAGCTATTATCTGCTTCGAGAGCATTGAGAGATTCTTCAAGGCTTCCTGGTACTTGTTTAAGATTAGCAGCTTCTTTATCAGATAGTGCATAAATATCTTTGTCCAATGGTTTCCCTGGATCAATTTTATTTGCTATTCCATCTAATCCTGCCATTAACATTGCAGGAAACGCTAAGTAAGGGTTGCTTGAAGGGTCAGGGCATCTGAATTCGATTCTTTTTGCTTCTGGATCGTCAAAATATGCTGGTATTCTAGCAGCAGCGCTTCTATTTCTATTTGAATAGACTAAGTTTACTGGAGCTTCAAATCCAGGGACTAGTCTTTTGTATGAGTTTGTAGTTGGTGCTGCAAAAGCTAATATAGCGGGAGCATGTTTCAATAGCCCTCCTATATACCAAAGCGCAGTTTGACTTAGCCCTGCATACCCTGCTTTATCTGCAAATAGAGGTTTTCCGTTAGTCCAGAGACTTTGATGTGTATGCATTCCTGTTCCATTATCATCAAACAGAGGCTTAGGCATAAAAGTTGCGACTTTCCCGTTTTCTCGTGCTACGTTTTTAACAACATATTTATACATTGCAACATTATCTGCCATTTTAGTTAAGCTATCATATCTCATGTCAATTTCACATTGTCCACCTGTAGCAACTTCATGATGATGAGCTTCAATGATAATGCCGAAATCAGCCATTCTTAGGACAGCCTCACTTCTTAAATCTTGTAGGGTATCTACTGGAGGGGTAGGGAAATAACCTTCTTTATGTCTTGGCTTATATCCTAAATTAAATTCACTGTGATTGTCGGTATTTCTTCCAGAATTCCAAATCCCTTCATCAGAATCTACTTGGTAATATCCTAAATTTGCAGTTTGGTCAAAATTTACAGAATCAAATACAAAAAATTCTAATTCTGGTCCCCAATAACTTATTTCAGCAACCCCTGTTGATTTTAGATAAGCTTCCGCTTTTTGAGCTATGTGTCGTGGATCCCTAGAATACATTGTTCTTGTTGTAGGATCCATAATATTACATAGCATAGTAAGTGTTGGTACTTCAAAAGTTTTATCTATTGTTGCAGTACTAGGGTCAGGAATAACTAACATATCACTTTCATTAATTTCTTGAAATCCTCTAATACTTGAACCATCAAATCCAAAACCTTTTTCAAAATTTTTTGCGGTTAATTCGTGGACTGGAACTGAAAAATGCTGCAAAGTTCCGGGTAAATCAGTGAATTTTAAGTCAATGATTTGTACTCCCCTTTCTTCAGCTAAATTTATTACATCTTCTACTTTCATAATATTAATCACCTCAATTTTTTTATTTACAGAGCTTTTTGATCTGTTTCTCCGGTTCTAACACGGATAACTTGTGAAATAGGAGATACAAAAATTTTGCCGTCTCCTATATTGCCTGTCTTTGCGTTTTCTACAATGAGATCACAGGCTTTTTTTGTTTTTTTAGCGTCAACTACAAGCTCAATTTTTACTTTTTGGATCATATCAACTTCAATGCTGCCGGTTCCTCTAGTTTGAGATACAATTCCTTTTTGGGAACCACGGCCTGTTATCATTGTTACATTTAATCCAATAAATCCAGCAGAAGATAACGCTGCTTTTACTGCATCTAATTTCCCAGGACGTATGATAGCTTCAATTTTATTCATTTTTTTCTCCTCATCGTAAAGTAAGTAATATGGGGTTTTTATATATCTCTATAAGCTGGTTCACCATGTTCTGAAATATCAAGGCCAACTTCTTCAGCTTCGTCAGAAATTTTTACTCCGATAGTGTATTTTATTGCTAAAAATATTATTAAAGTCATAACGAAAGAAAATACGTAAGTTACCAATACTCCGATGATTTGTTCTAAAATTTGTTCGCCTCTAGACATTCCATCTGCTAAGGCACCATATCCAACTCCAACAAATAAACCTGTAGCAATAGCTCCCCATGTTCCACCAACGCCATGTACTCCAAATACAGCTAAAGCATCATCAATTCGTAGTTTTTGAAGTAATTCAATAGCTAAATAGCAAAATATGCCAGCACCGATTCCTATTACTATTGCAGGAAGTACTCCTACAAATCCTGCAGCTGGCGTAATAGCAACGAGTCCTGCTACTGCTCCTGAAGCTGCTCCTATAATACTTGGTTTTTTTGAGAAAACCCAAGACATTCCTACCCATGTGACCATAGCAGTTGCGGCAGCTGTATTTGTAACGACAAAAGCATTTATTGCAGTACCGTTAGCAGCTAACGCACTTCCTGCATTAAAGCCAAACCAACCAAACCAAAGTAAACCTGCTCCTAATACAACGAAAGGAACATTATGAGGTTCCATAGGTTCTTTTTGGAATCGAAGGCGACGACCAAAAACAATCCATGCAGCAGCTAATGCTGAAACTCCAGAACTAATATGAACTACTAATCCTCCAGCAAAATCAAGACCTCCTCTATCTGATAACCAACCACCACCCCAAACCCAATGTGCAAGAGGTGAATAGACTAAAGTTACCCATAATATAGTAAATATAACTAAAGCACTAAATTTTATTCGTTCTGCAAATGCACCTGTAATTAGTGCAGGAGTTATAATCGCAAACATTCCTTGGAAAACTGCAAAAAGCTGACTTTTTGTAAAGTCATCTGAATCAGCTCCAATATCAGGAGAAATTCCACTTAATCCAAATCCAGACCAACCAATTATTCCACCAACATCTTTTCCAAATGCTAGAGCATAGCCCCAAACAACCCATATTACTCCCACAATGCCTATACATATCAAACTGTGCATTATTGTTGCAGCAGCGTTCTTTTTTCTTACTAATCCTCCGTAAAAGAAGGCTAATCCCGGCGTCATTAATAGAACTAGTGCCGACGAAGTTAGTAGCCAAGAAGCATTTCCAGTATCCATAGTACAATCTCCTTTTTAAATTAATAGATTATTTGATTTATTTATAATAATCGGAAAATGTTACAACTTTGTTACAAATAAGTAAAATTTTTATTACAAAGATTTAATTAGTTTTATAGTTAAATCTCTATTTTGTATCCTATGTTCCACATAGTTTTGATTTTCGCAGTACTTGAGGCGTTTTCTAATTTCGAACGAATTCTTCTAATATGGACATCTACAGTTCTTGTTCCTCCCACATAGTCGTAACTCCAAATATTATCTAGCAGAATATCTCTGCTATAAACTTTGCCAGGAGAGGTCGCTAGGAGGACAATTAATTGATATTCTTTATAGGTTAAGGATAAAATTTTTTTATTAATACTGATTTCATATCGGTCGAAATCTATTGCTAAATTTCCAAGTTTAAAAGCATTTGATTTTGTGAGATTATTTGTGTTTTTCAATGCTAATCGTTTTATCCTACTGAGTAATTCGATTGTGTGATTGATAGGATAAATCATGAAATTATTATAAATTGTTTCTGATGGCAGATTAGAGATTTGGTTTGCGTTAAGAATAAAAAGAGATGGGATTTTTTTAGTACTTATTATTTGCAAAAGATCATTGTTTTCTTTTTCTGAAATTAATTCAGTAAAAATTACAAGATTTATTTTGTCGTTTTCAAACAAATTTTTTGTAACATCGTTTATTTGAGAGAATGAAGCATTAATTTCTGTATTATTATCAAAAATTTTTGATAATGTAGAAATTATTTTAATGTTATCAGATACGGTAATTACATTAATCATAGTATTTACGAACTTAAAACACTGGGTATTTTTAGAAATTAAACAAAAATAATAAAAACATAATTTAAAGGCATTTATTATAGTCTAGCTTTCTTTGATTTTACCATATAACTGTCGTATCATGAAAATTATAATAAATTACGAAATTACGCTTTTTTATTTATTGTTAGGACATTGAAACTGTGAAAGATAAGAAACTTTTTAGAAATAGCATCGTTTACGTTGTAATCATTGTAGTAGTTGCAATAATTCTGGTTAATCTTGTTCCCAAATTAAGTAGTCCTGAACCTTATACGTTAGCAGGAGTAATTGATTTGGCAAAGACTGGTCAAATACAAAAGATTATAGTTAAAGGAGATGACCTGAAAGTTGTAAATTTAAATGGCAGAGAATATTCAGCAAAAAAAGAATCGGGAACTAGTATTTATGAATTACTACAAAATGCAGGAGTTAAGATTGGACCTAATGGAGTAGATGTCGAAGTTAAAGGATCTAGCGGATTAGGTACATTCTTTGGGATATTTTTAAATTTTTTGCCATTGATTTTCTTTGGGGGATTGTTGTTTTTTATGATGAGACAAGCTCAAGGAGGCCATAATAATGCTTTAGGATTTGGAAAAAGTAAAGCAAAGGCTTTCAACCCTAATACTCCTTCAGTATCCTTTTCTGATGTGGCTGGAGCTGATGAAGCAAAACAGGAACTTGCCGAAATTGTTGAATTTTTAAAAAATCCACAAAAATTCTTAGATTTAGGTGCAAAAATACCGAAAGGAGTTCTTTTAGTTGGGCCTCCTGGAACTGGAAAAACATTATTTGCACGTGCTATTGCAGGAGAAGCTGGAGTTAATTTCTTTTCTATTAGCGGAAGTGAATTTGTAGAAATGTTTGTAGGAGTTGGGGCTTCAAGAGTACGGGATTTGTTTGAACAAGCAAGAAAAAATTCACCTTGTATATTGTTTGTTGATGAAATTGATGCTGTAGGAAGACATCGTGGTGCTGGTTTGGGAGGAGGACATGATGAGAGAGAACAAACTCTTAATCAGATTTTAGTTGAAATGGATGGATTTGATACAACCACTAATATTATATTAATAGCTGCAACAAATAGACCTGACATTTTAGACCCTGCCTTATTAAGGCCTGGCAGATTTGATAGAAGAGTTGTTATTGATCAACCAGATGTAAAAGGCAGACAAGCAATTTTAGAAGTTCATTCAAAAGGAAAACCACTTGAAAGTTCATTGGATTTAGAATTAATAGCGAAAATTACACCGGGTTTTAGTGGAGCAGATCTTGCTAATTTAATTAATGAAGGAGCAATACTTGCTGCGAGAAAATCAAAATCTCAAATAGGTTCAGATGAACTTCAAGAGGCAGTAGATCGAGTAATAGCAGGCCCCGAAAGAAAAAGTAGAGTTATTAGTAAAAAAGAGAAAGAAATAACTTCTTACCATGAAGCAGGTCATGCTTTAGTTGCATGGACTCTTCCTAATGCAGATCCACCACAGAAAATTTCTATAATTTCTAGAGGTATGATGGGTGGTTATACTCGAATGGTTCCTGAAGAGGAAAGACATCTTTGGACTAGAGACCAGTTTATCGGGATGATAGCAACAGCTCTTGGAGGAAGAGGAGCAGAAGAAATTCATTTTGGAGAAATTACTACTGGTCCTAGCAACGATCTTGAACAAGCTACGAGAATTGCTCGTCAAATGGTAACTAAATATAGTATGAGTTATTTTGATAATTTTGATGAAGAAAAAATCTCTATTAGTACCTTTTTAGATTGGATAAAAGGGAAGAAAGTAAAAAGCATACGAGTATTTGGCGATGATTTACTTTTTGTTACGACTAATAAAAAGAAATACATTACGAAAAAAGAACCTGAAACAAATATTATGGATATTTTACAAGGAGCTTCTAAGCAATCAATAGATATTGAAATAGTTAGCGAAATGGGAATTGATAAATTGGGTCCCAGAGTTTATGGGAAGAGAGAAGAATTAGTATTTCTTGGAAGAGAAATTTCTGAAGAAAAAGATTATGGCGATGATATTGCTAAAGCTATTGATCAAGAAGTAAATGCTATTATGTCTGATGCATATAAAAAGGCGAAGTCTGTACTTTTAGACAATCATGGTAAACTTAGTCAAATTGCAGAATATTTAATTATTCACGAGAGTGTTGAGGGAGAGGATCTTAAAGCGCTTTTTAATTCAAAGATTTCAAAGAAGAAAAAAGGAATAGATGCTAATTTATTGAATGGTAAAGTTAGCAGTAATGGTCGTCGAAAACCTAAAGATATAATCGAGCCTTCAAAATAGAAAAAATATTGAATTAAATATTACGACTTAGTTTTAAAAGTTCCTCATATGAATCTATCCATTTTTCTCGTATTGGAGATTTATTAGGATTTGAAAAAAAGTAATCAAATTCTTCTTGGTCCCATCTATCTTTTCTTCCCCAGTGAGCTGGTATGATTTTTTTCATGGTATCGAATTCTTCAGGAGATTCTGGATAATGAAAGTATGAAATGCAACTTACATTTCGATCGATGCCTCCTCCCCATGTTGAATGCATAATTCGCAAGTCAAATAAAACAGCATCACCTAATTCACATTCAGCTGGAGAATAAGGGATACTATTAATTATTTCCATAGCTGCTTGAGAGGTATTATGTTTTTCTTGAGTTTTAAAATCCTCAAAAGGCCACCATTGTCTTAATTCTGATTGCCAAGGATCTTTGTGAGATCCTGGTAAAAATCTTAAAGCTCCTGTTTGTGCAGTAACAGGTTCATATAGTGGAAATTGATACTTTGCTCCATATCCATAAATATTTGGGGAACCGTCATTGTAATGCCATCTTGTGTCATTAACATAGCGATATGAATGTATTTCAAATCCAAAAGATTTTTCTCCAAACCATTGAGTTACCGGTTTATAAAATCGAGGATCTTCGATTAAAGAAGCATAGAAAGGAGTATCTTTTCCCAGCATATTCATATAACGATATGTGTTATCGTAAGGACCTTGTTTTAGTTCGTTGTTTTTGCAGGCAATTTCAAATTCGCTGCGAAGTATTTCTAATTCTTTGGTGGTAAAAATATTTTTTAGTATTACAAATCCAAAAAGTTCTAAGTGTTTTAATTGAGTTTCATTTAACATTACAGACTTCCATTTTTCTTAACTTCTTTTCCTCCTAGAAATACTGTAACTACATTCCAAAGGTTATGTATGTTTTGAGCAGGATTACCTTTTACAATTAAAATGTCGGCTTTTTTACCTTTTTCTAATGTGCCCACTGTATCATTAATCCATAGAGATTTTGCAGAATCACGAGTTGCAGAAACGATTCCTTCCATTGGCGAAAGTCCAATATCTTCTACATGAGCTATTATTTCATATTGAAAACTTCCCATAGGATATGTGCTCCATGATGAATCAGAGCCAGCGACTAATTTTGCTCCCATATCTACCGTTCTTTGGATGTTTGCAACGTGTTTACTGAATTTGCCATCTTTTTTTTCTTTTATTAGTTTCGTTTCAATTAGTTTTTTGTCTGTAATTCTGCCATCCATATAAGGAATAAAGGATTGAGATAATGTTGGATTAACAAAAACTTCTTGTTTAACAATTCTATCAGCCACTTCTTTTCTAAATTTTATAGTTCCATCAGGTTCGTGATATCCGCAGTGTATTATAGTATCAACTCCTGCTTTTAGGCAGTTTAACATTGCTTCAGAACTTCCTAAATGTGCAGCAGTATGTTTGCCAAATTTATGTGCTTCACTAATAATGGCTTTTAACTCGTCAAGATTGAAAGAAGATCTAAAAGGAAAAGAAGTTCTGGTACTACCTCCAGTAGCAGTAATTTTAATCATATCAGCCCCATCTTTCATAAGTTGTCGGACTGCTTTGCGACCTTCATCTACTCCTGTTGCTTCGATCCCAAAATAGTGCATATGGCCTCCTATTATTGCTACAGGCCTACCACACAGAATCATTCTTGGTCCAACTGTAATTCCCATTTCAATAGCTTTTCTTAGAAGAAGACTGGTTTTATGTTTTGAACCAAGGTCTCGAATGGTTGTAACTCCTGAATACAGATGGGAGCGAGCATTTTTAGCTGCTTGTAATGTAAGAATTTCGTCAGGTAATAATGCAAGATCATCACCAAATCTTCCATCACCAAATCCATTTAGATGTACATGGCAATCAACTAGACCAGGAAGTAAAGTTTCGTTCTCAAAATATATTTTTTCAACTTCGGCATTTTCGGGAATTTTAATTTTCCCTTTCTCCCCAACATCAATAATAGTATCGTCTTCAATGAGGATTGCTCCTTTTGATATAGGAGTTCCTCCATTTCCGTCAATCAATAAATTACTGTATAAAAGTTTTAATTTCTTTTTAATGATTTCAATTCCTTTATGGGTTATTTATTTTCAGCTATCCATTTTTTTATGTCAAAATCTGGACTTCCCATTGTTTTAAATAATTCTGCTTCTCCTTCCTGTACTTTCTTAGCTTCATCATATACTTGATCTGCAACATTTCTGGGAATTGCGACAGATCCATTTTCATCTGCGTGAATAAAATCTCCAGTTTTTACAGTCATGCCATCAATAACTACAGGGCTATTAATATCAAGCCATCGTATTTGACCGTGCATAGGAGATAGTCCAGCACCCCAACATGGCAATGGAACATTACGTAGGCCTTCTATGTCTCTTACACAACCATTAGTAATAAACCCTACCGCACCTGCAAGCATCATTCGAGTTCCCATACCATCTCCAATGGTAACAGTATATTCTGGACGCAGTCCTACGGATTCAAGAACTGCAAAAACTGGTATAGGTTCTCCTCCTTCAGCTTCACTTTGTTTAACAAATTCGTCAAGCCATTGAACAAAAAGTGATTCATTTTCTTCTGTTCCTGGAGATGTTGTATCCATTCTTCCAGTTACTGCTACGCCAACACGAGGCCCAAATTGAGGTGATAAGTATCGAATATTTGGGCCAGTATAACCATATGAATCGTCACGTACTTTTAATTCTCCTAAGCCATTAGAAACTGTCGCAGTATCAAATTCTATTAATTTTGTTATTTTATTAATATTCATAAAAATCTCCTCAAAATAATGTTTTGATCAAAAGTATAATATCGAACAATATTGAACATCACATTAGATGTCAAGTGATTATTTCAGATGAAATTTATTGTCTTTATTATTCATTATTTCTGATAATTCTATAAATAATAGTATGGAATTGCTTGACACTTAAAAAACTACGGACTTATAATCTAATAATAAATATTTTCCCATAATTATATCTAGAACTTTTCAAGATAATTTAATTATTCCACATTTTAAGATCGGGAGTCCCATATTTTATGTTTGAGAAATTTTATTGGGTAATTAATTGGTTTATAGCGAATTTGTAATGTCAAAAGATTTTCAACACAATAAAACCAAATATATTTTTGTGACCGGCGGAGTAACTAGTTCGGTAGGAAAAGGAATTACAGTAGCTTCGATTGGAAGATTGTTAAAATTCAGATCTAAGTCTATTTCCATTATTAAATTAGACCCATATTTAAATGTTGATCCTGGAACTATGTCTCCTTATCAACATGGAGAGGTTTTTGTCACGAAAGATGGTGGAGAAACTGATTTAGATTTAGGGCATTATGAAAGATTTGTTGATCAAGAATTAACAAAATCTAGCAATATTACAGCTGGACAAATATATCTTTCGTTGATTCAAAAAGAAAGAAATGGCGATTTTCTTGGGGGAACAATTCAAATAGTCCCACATGTTACTACTGAAATAAAAAACAAAATTACTGGATTAGCTAGAGAAAGTGAAGCAGATTTTATAGTTGTTGAAGTTGGTGGCACTGTAGGGGACATAGAAGGACTTCCGTTTTTAGAAGCTATACGACAAATGAGAAATGATGTTGGTCGTGATAATGTTTTGTATGTTCATGTAACTTTAGTTCCGGAGATGTCTACAACTGGTGAAATTAAAACAAAACCAACACAACATAGTGTTAAAGAATTAAGAGCTATTGGAATTCAGCCGGATGTAATTGTATTTCGAAGTGATAGAGAATTAGACGGTGAATTAGGCGATGAAGTAAAAAGAAAAATAGCGTTATTTTGTGATGTTTCTAACGATGCAGTTATACATTTGCCAACAGTTAATAATATTTATGATATCCCAATATATATGGAAGAGGTTGGTCTTGGTCGCATAATAGAGAATTATTTACACGTTGATTCTGCAGATCTTGATACGGTTCAATGGGAAAAACTTCTTAAGAGAATGAAAGAACCTCAAGAAAGTATTAAAATTGCAATTGTAGGCAAATATGTTGCTTTGCCTGATTCATATATGTCTGTTAAAGAATCAATTATTCATGCTTCGATTCCCGCCAAAAAAACTATAGAGATTGAATGGGTAAATTCTGAAGATGTTACTTTAGACAATGTTAGGTCATTGCTTGGAGATGTTAATGGGATTATTGTTCCTGGTGGATTTGGGGAGCGTGGGATTGAAGGAATGATTGTTACTGCTAAATTTGCTCGTGAAAATAATGTTCCTTATTTTGGATTGTGTCTTGGAATGCAAATAATGGTTATAGAATTTGCTCGAAATGTTTTAGGTTTTGAAGGTGCTAATTCTACTGAATTCGATTCTGAAAACAAATTTCCGGTTATAGATATTATGCCAAACCAAATCAATGTTGACCAAAAAGGAGGAACAATGAGACTTGGTGAATATCGTTGTAATCTTTTGAAAAACACAAAAGCTGGAAACTCTTATCTTATGGATAGTGTAAATGAAAGACATCGACATCGTTATGAATTAAATAATAAATTTAGAAATGATTTTGAACAATTAGGTTTGATAGCCAGTGGAGTCTCTCCGGATAATAGCCTTGTTGAGATTTGTGAAGTTAAATCTCATTTATTTATGCTTGGTGTTCAATTTCATCCGGAATTTAGATCTAGGCCGAATAGACCACATCCACTTTTTGTCGAATTTATTAAGAATGCGGGGACAGTTTATCCTGAGGGCAAACAGCCGCCTTTATTAAAGGAAGCATAAAATACGAAAAAATAATTAATTTAAAGTAGAGGTTAAATGTGAAACAAAAAACTGAAATAATAAATATATCTGACGTTACCAATAGAGATAGACAAGGATTATTGTCTTTAGCTGAAGAAATGGATATGGATTCTGCTGCGTTAGAAAATATAAAAACTGAAGAAATTGCACATAAAATTCTTAGAATTGCATCTGAGAATAAACCATTGTCTGGATCTGGGTTGCTTGAAATTATGTCTGACGGGTATGGTTTTCTTAGACAAGGAGGAGCGAGGGCAAATCCTGGAGATGTTTATGTTTCGCAAACCCAAATTCGAAGAGTTGGATTGAAAAGCGGAGATTTTGTTCAAGGACAAGTTAGACCTCCTAAAGAAGGAGAACGATATTTTGGATTAGTCAAAGCTCAGGAAATAAATGGTAATTCTCCACTAGAGACTAGAAAAAGAGTATCTTTTGAAAAAGTAGTCCCTGTTTTTCCGGATACTCATATAAAACTTGAAACAGCACCTACAAAGTTAACAGCAAGAATGATAGATTTGTTTTCTCCTATAGGACGTGGACAAAGAGGTATGATTGTTTCTCCTCCTAAGGCAGGAAAGACAACTGTTCTGAAAGATATTGCCGCTGGTACTACTGAAAATTGTCCAGATATTAAATTAATGGTTGTTCTTATAGGAGAACGACCTGAAGAAGTAACCGATATGACTCGATCAGTTAAAGGGGAAGTTTTTAGTTCTACTTTTGATGAATCGGTAGAAGATCAATGTCGAGTTGCAGAGTTAGCTTTAGAGCGAGCTAAAAGACAAGTTGAAAATGGTGAAGATGTGATGATTTTACTTGATAGTATAACTCGCTTAACAAGAGCGTATAATTTAGCAGTTCCATCTAGTGGCAGGACTTTGTCTGGAGGTATAGATCCAGTTGCGTTATATCCCTCGAAACGTTTTTTTGGAGCAGCACGAAATGTAGAAAATGGGGGGAGTTTGACAATTGTTGCTACATGTCTTGTTGATACTGGTAGTCGTATGGATGATGTTATTTACGAAGAATTTAAAGGAACCGGTAATCTTGAATTGCATTTGGAGAGAAAAATGGCAGAACGACGTATTTTCCCTGCTATTGATATTCAACGCAGTGGAACTCGGCGAGAAGATTTACTTTATGAATCCAAGACATATTCGCAAATTATGCTTTTGCGTAGAATGGTTGGACTTTTGAATTCTGAGCAAAAACAAAATGCTAGCGATGCAACTATGAAAGTTCTTGAAACTGTTGGGAAATCAAAAAACAATTCATTGTATCTTGAACATTTAAATTCCCCAAACAACTCAAAATAGAAATATTTAGTAAAATATAAAAAAAATATAAAAAAAGAAAAAAAATGTGAGAAAAAAGGCCATTAAATTGAATTTAATAGTATTGACAAGGCACTTTTGACTATGTATCATTCATTAATAGAATTATTAATTACCAACAGGCATAAGACCAAGGGTTTATGTTATTAATATGCATCTCTTGGCATCTTTTTATACGGTTATGCTTTAGGGTATTTACTGATTTTTTTGCGAAATAATCGCAAAATTACAGGAGGTGTACATATAAGTATTACGAATTTAGAAGTCGAAATTATATATGGGTTTTGTCCCATAGGCATTTTTGCCAAGGTAAATTAATAATAAAAGTATAAATAAAATATAAAAAATATGACAAACATCACTCACTTAAACTTAAAAAGAAAACGATCAGTGAATCGTTTAATGATTTGGTAAGGAGGTATAACGTGAGTACCAAACTTAAATATATAGGGATATTAGGAGCCATTGCGATAATGGTGAGCCTATTTGCTGTTTTACCTACCGGTGCTGCTACTGCAGGTACCGTTAGTTTTTCTAATGCTACAGCGAATGCTGGCAATTCTTGGTATTCTTTAGTTTCGGGCAAGGACGCCCCAGTAATTACTATTGGAGATGCTGATGAACAAACTCTTGCTTCATTGTCAGGAACATGTTCTGATACGGCATTATCTAATTTTAGTTGTGTCTTGATAGGAGTAGGAGGATCAGCTAGTTATCAACTACCTCATACAAATATACAAGATGAAAATGCAGATGATATTCCTGACGCTTTATTAATAAGGCAGTTACAGTCTGCTTCGACAAGCTTTATAGCAGCTGGAACTTCCGCAGCTACTGGTGCAGTTACACTTAGTGCAGCTACAACTGGTACAGCTGTAGGAAACTTATTATCGAGTGCAGCAACAGTTTCGGCTGATGTTGTTTCTCAAAGTATGAGTACTGCTATTAGTAATGTAGCTAAAGTACAGGTTGTTATTTCTGCTGACTCTTCAGGTGCAACAGGAACTGGTGGAATAACCATTGGTGGTACATCAGTTAATCCTACAACACTTGCTGAGACAGCTAGTGACACTGAAGTTATTGCTGCTAGTGATACTTCACTCACTTCAAATGGAACAACCAATACTATAGCTAATGACGGTATTTCTACGAAATATTGGAAAGCAGGAACTCTTACTTTCTCAGTTGACCATGCTAGTGGTAGTTTCGCTGTACAGATACAAGAATTACGTACAGTAGCAGCTCGTTATCAATATGGTCAAGCAGATACTATAAGTGACAAAGTTACTATTAATAGTACTGCTGCTGGTAGTAGTGTTGCTCTTTCACCAGCTGAAACTTCAGCTACTTCAGGTTCATTTACTGAAACAGTACAGTTGACAGACGCTGTGGCACATCATGGCAAGACCGGAACCGAAATTTTTGGTTCAGGTGGTTTGGCACCTATTACAGGTACCAGCACAGGTAGTGCTAATGCATCTGCTTTAACTGATAGTGCAGCAGGTTTCTTAGCAGGTGGAGTTCGACCTGGTGATACCGTTGCAAACGGTACTGATGGTTCAAGTTGTACGATTACTGGAGTTACTGCAACAACCGTAACTTGTACATTATCAGGCGGAACTGAGAACGATTGGGATGCTAGTGATGCTTATTCTTTCACAGGTGCGGTAAAACGTGTTTTTGTTAATGATGGCGCTACTTTAACTGTGAATTATGCAGACGCAAGTCCTGCAGCTTCAGTAACCGCAAACGCTTATATTGATCTTAGTGCACCTACTATTACAAAAGTTAGCCCTTCAGCTGACTATTTGAATACTACTGCACCAAAACTCGAAGTACACGTTGAAGACGCTGCTGTTGTCGGTGGCAATTCTTCAGGTCTTGAGACTTCAAATGACGTTGCTACTTCAACAATGTATATTCAAGGTCCTTCAGCTAGCGCAGGTACAGCACAAACTGCTAACCTTGGTTTAGTTGGACCTACCGCTCTTAAAGTAAATAATGCAAAAGTTAGCTTGCTTCGACAGTTAGCTGCACAATCAGAAGGTAAAACCCAATGGTGGGTTACTGCTACTGATGCTGTAGGTAATACTGTAGTTGTTTCAGGCGATGATGCTGTAAGTGGTTCAGGAACAGGAACAACAACTCCTGCTTCTCCATTTGCTTATACAATTGATACAGCAGCACCTACAATTGTTGCTGCAGAAGTCAAAACTGGTGGAAAGCTTAATGCTGATACTAGTAATTTAGAAGCTGATGTAGAAGCTACAACTTCGTTGAGTATTGGATTTGATCTTGGTGGAGCTGCTTCTCCTAATAGAGCTCCTCTTGATGCAGCTACAATCTCAGCAGGTGACTTTACAGTATCTGGTGCTACCGTATCTGCCGCAGCGTTAGGTAACGATGCTTCAGGTAATGCAGGAGAAGTTGTTTTACTTACACTTTCTTCCGCTTTAGCTACAGATGCTACTCCTTCAGTTAGCGTTTCAGGTTCTGTTAAAGATACTGCGGGTAACTCCGTATCAACTTCAGCAGACGCTGTTACAGCTATAGATGCTCTTGCTCCTGTTATAACTATTAAGTGTGGAGCTGGTGACTGTAATTCTTCTGCAACTAATGCAACAGTAACTGTTGACATTACGTCTTCAGAAGCTGCAGGAACACCTACAGTTCGTGGATATTACACAGGTGATACTGATGCAAATACTGCAGGAACTCAATTTGGATCTCTTAACGCTACAGCTTTAACTAGTAGTGTATCTACTCTTTCAACAACCAATTGGCAAGTTGATATAGCAACTTCCACATTGGCTGCTGTTGGAAATGGTAAACAAGCTGGTGTTTATGTAGCATTGACAGATGCTGCTTCAAATGCTGCTACTTCAGGTGTTGTTGATACAGGTATAGACACAAACGCTGACGGTGCAGTTGATGATGGCGGACAATTGTTTGAATTTGACGTTGTTTTGAACAACGGAGCAAATCCTACATTTACATTAAGGCCAGAAAGTAGTTCAGCAAAAACTGATAGTACTACTCCATTTATCGAAGTAACCTTTGGTGGAGAGGCTTCAGAATATGTTAACGATAGTCACGGCGCAGTTACTGTAACTACCGCAGCTATAGTTGATTCTAGTGATGTTTCGACTGATGTTCTTTCTAACATTCAGTTGAAGACAGGTTCAACCAATGATTACATACTAGCAGCAGCTGGACTTGGACTAGCAACGGGTACTTACACGTTGAAAGTCACAGCTTCAGATGATGCTGGAAACATTGGTAGTGCTGCTGGAGCAACAGAAGCTACAAGTTACGACTATGCGTTTGAGATTATAGCTCGTCCGGAATGGACAAAGAGCTTAATCCCAGGAATGAACTTAGTTTCAGTACCTGGAACTCCTTCTTCATCAGCTGTTAACGATGTCTTTAGCGACGCAGCTATTGAACTCGTAGCAACTTTTGATCCTGCTAGCTCAGGAGCTTCATGGCAATCTGCACAGAGAAATGCATCTTCTGGATTACTAGAAGGTAATTTGTCTGCAGTTAAATCTGGACAAGCCTATTTTGTACAATCTAGTGGTTTTGTTACAGTTTCTGTAGATATTCCTAAAGCAGGTTTCTTGCAATTGCCTGATACAGTTTCCTTGAATAAAGGATGGAACTTAGTACCAGTTATTGATGTTGGTACAAGTGCTGAGAATACAGGTATAGATCTTGACACCTATTTCAATAGTGTAAGCGACAGCGTAGTTGCCGCTATGACTTGGAATACTCAGACTAATGCTTGGATTAAAATCCAAAGCGCTGCTGATGCTGGTGACCAAGTTAGTACTCTTGACCACGAAGGTGACGGAGTCGATGACGAAGTCCAGGTTGGTCGAGGATATTGGGTCTACATGACTGAGAAAGGAACACTTGTTCCGTAAGGTTTAGTAGTTAAAATAACCTAATTAAAAAGAAAAGCCTCCTTTTTACAAGGGGGCTTTTCTTTTATCAAAATCTTTTACTAAAACTATTCAATTAATAGAGTTAAATGGTTTATAATTGCCGTAATGATTATCATAAAAAAAATCCCAGTTCTTTTATTGATTTTTCTTTTTAGCCTTATAGGAGTTATGTTTGTTACTCAAGAAAAAGGATTTACTCAGACGTCTGTTCCCACAATGCCTGTTTTTTATAGTGGAAAGGTAATTTTTGAAGATCCAACTGTTCAACAACTATTAACAGATAATAAAATTATTTTAGATGTTTTTGCTTGTGTTAAAACTTGTGAAGATACAGGTCAAGTTACTGAAAAAGTACGTGTTAAAGAAGATGGAACATATTTTTCTCTTTCAGTATCAGCTCCGCCTGAATTAAAAGGAGGATTAATTACTTTTCATGTTACTGCTGGTTCAACTAGTATAAGTGCTGATGAAATAGATGTTTATAATGGAACTTTAATTTTAAAAGCGAATAGGTGGGTTTTTGATGTAAGGAATGACTTTGATTTGCATTTTCAATCAATTCCTTTAATTCCAACACCAACGCCAATTCCAACACCAACACCAACACCAATGGTAATAGCAACTCCTACACCTACTCCATCTCTTCCTATAGTGGGAGATCCCATTGTTAAAAGAACTGTTCAAATTATTCCTTATATAGGTTTAACTATTTTATTATTAGGACTAACTTTTTTGTTCTATAGTTTAAAAAAACGAGGAGTGAAAGAGTAAAATCTTAACTTAGGTTATTGAATTGCGGTATTAATAACGGTATTTGAAGATTTTCTTTCAACGAATTCTTTTTAAGATTAAGTTTATTTCTAGGTTCAATAACAATTGCTCCTAATTCTCTTAGGACGTTTGTTGTTTTATTTGATTCTTCACTAGTGTCAATTGGAATAATAAGTTTTGCTTCAATTTTTTGTATGAATTGAGCTAATTCTAGTTCTATAAGAGTGTTTTTAGCAGGTAGTAAAACAATATCAACGGGTGATAATTCTTCTATTTGTCCCGGTTTTAATGATGATTGAATATTGCCTAAATGAAGTATTGATATATCTTCTATTTTGAATTTATATAAGATATTTTGTTCTGGTTCAATTTCTTCTGGAGCTGGTATTGTAGATAATCCTTCGATGGGAGATGAAAATAATTCGTAATATCCGGGACCTGATAGGATATAATCTGGTTTTAGAAAAGATCGTTCTTCAATTAGCCCAGCAATAGTTTTGTTGCTCGTAGTCACTATACTATTTTTCCCCTGATGAGGAGCAATTACTTTATCAATATTTGTTTTTGGGTCTGGATCGGTGATAATAGAAAGGTCTTCAGAGGTTATTAAAAAGCAATTTTCAGTAATCCATGTAATTTCCAACCAACTCTCCTAAAATATATTTGAGATAAACTCAGAATCTTATCTACCTAAGAACCGAAAATAGCATGTTATTATTACTTGTGTCAACCTATTGACGTATAATTCTCTTTCCTTCTATAATTCCTCATAATATTTATTTTATAAAAACAGAGGTAAAAAATGGAAATAGTCCAAAAATCAACAAGTCTTTTTAATGAATGGGTCGATACTAAACCATGGAGATTATTAACAAAGCCAACGCCTTCTTTATTTGACTCTTTGTTTCCTAAAACACATGTTTTATTGAAAGTCTTTGCATCTTTAGTGATGGTCGGTGTTCTTATTGCTTCTGGTCGATTGACTTTTTATCTTCCAGATAATCCTGTTCCAATTACGTTTCAGACAACAGCTGTATTGTTGACTGGAGGGTTGTTTGGAGGAAGATGGGGGTTATTTACCATTATTCTTTATTATTTGCTTGGAATGACAGGATTAGGAGTGTTTAAGGATGGAAGTGGTGGATTTACATATGCTACACAGTCTATGACTACAGGCTATTTATTAGGCTTTGTACTTGCTACTCCTCTTGTAGGATTTTT
The DNA here is from genome assembly GCA_964508175.1 of uncultured Dehalococcoidia bacterium. Taxonomy (GTDB): domain Bacteria; phylum Chloroflexota; class Dehalococcoidia; order Lucifugimonadales; family CAZDRU01; genus CAZDRU01. The sequence goes on along the minus strand of CAZDRU010000029.1, from coordinate 67,956 downwards.
AAGTCGACGAGGTTGGAATAAAAGTAAAATTATTTGGCCAATGTTACTTGGAAATTTAATTATTTATTTGCCAGGTTTATTGTGGCTTTATGTTAATCACGAACCAAATGGAATTGGTTTTTCATGGCCTAAAGGTGGAGAATTATTTAGTAAAGGTATGTATCCTTTTATTCCAGGAGATTTGGTGAAATTAATGCTTGCTTCAATTTTCATTGCAGGATCTTGGACTATTGTTGAACGAAAGAAAAAACAATAAAGATAAATTTGAAAATATTTCGACTTGACACTATTTTATATTTGTTGATAAAGTTGATAATCTTATAGCAGTATAGAGTTGAATTTATAGGAGTTTTCTTTGATTAATGTTCGTACTGAAAATGTTCTTAAATTTCTTATAGAAGATTATATTGGAACAAAAAGTCCCGTTTCATCAACGAGTATTGCTAAAACAATTTTTCCTAAAACAAGTTCTGCCACAATTCGTAATGACATGTCAAAACTTGAACAATATGGATATATAACAAGACCGCATATTTCTTCAGGAGGAATACCTTTAAGTAAAGGATATAGACAGTATGTTAATAATCTAGACGATGCGTTAGTTCTTGAAAAATATGAAATGAGTCAAATACAAGAAATTTTTTCTAATATTAACGATGATATAGAAGAAATTATTAAAGAGACAGCCAAACTACTTTCTGTAATATGTGATAATTTAACAATTATCACATTTCCAAAATCTGAAATTACTAAACTTCGACATATTGAATTAGTTTTTATAGATGAATATTCGATCTTTTTTGTGATTATAGATTCAAATTTGATGGTAAAGAAAGAATTAATAAAAAGTGAGACTGTAGTTACAAAAGAAGAGTTAATAAAAATAAGTAATAAGCTTAATGAATTATTTAAAGGAAAAACTAAAGATTCGATTAATATTGTCGATTTAAATGGATTAGAGAAAGAATTAGGCGCAAAAATAATTGATGTACTTACTATTTTAGATTCGGAACAAACAGAATATGAAATTAATGGATTAGTTCGATTAATAGCACAACCTGAATTTAGCGAAATTGAAAAAAACAATGTTATTACTGATATGATTGAAGGCGATAGAGATTTACTCTCACAGATATTTTCTGACAATATTGATAATAATACTTTCGATGTTACTATAGGTTCTGAAAATAAAGAAAGTAAATTACATGATCTTTCTTTGATTAAAATGTCTTATGGATTAGACAATGCTTTTCTTGGTTCATTAGCTATTGTTGGACCTACACGAATGACTTATATGAGGATTATAGGTGTTTTAAAGGTTGTTTCTGAACTTATGAGAAATCGTATTAGTTTTTTACTTGGTGTATAAATTCACAATTTCCTGCAAAATTATTTTTAGGAAATAATTTTCATGTTTTCCGTATTACAGTACAATATATACTATATATTAAACCAGTTTGGATAAATAATTAGAGAAAAAAATGGCTAAACAAGATTATTATGATGTACTAGATATTTCTAAAGATGCTAGTGATGAAGATATTAGAAAAGCTTTTAGAAAAAAAGCAATGCAATATCATCCAGATAGAAATAAAAATGATGATGCTGCTGAAAAATTTAAAAGTGTGAATGAAGCTTACCATGTTCTTAGTGATCAAGAGAGAAGAAATAAATATGATCAATTTGGACATGCTGGAGTAGGCGAGGGTAATGGTAATTTTTGGCAAGGATTTGAAGGTTCTGATATCTTTGGTGGAGTTGGAGATATCTTTGATTCGTTTTTTGGAGGATTTGGATCTCAAAAATCAAATAGACCTCAACGGGGAGATGATTTAGAAGCTCTTATTGATTTGAGTTTTGAAGAAGCAGTTTTTGGTTCGGAAAAAAGCATAAACATTCGACGAGTATGTAAATGTGATTCGTGTTCTGGGACTGGTTCAGAAACAGGATATTCTCCAGTGAACTGTTCGAATTGTAAAGGTTCAGGGCAAGTTAAAAGATCTCAATCAAGTTTATTTGGTCAATTTGTTCAAGTTGTTCCTTGTCCAAATTGTGAAGGAAAAGGAACTATAATAACAAATCCTTGTAAAATTTGTAATAAATTAGGGTATTTTAGAAAAGAAAGTAGTTTAATAGTAACGATTCCAGCTGGCATTGATAATGGTATGAAAATAAGGTTATCTGGGGAAGGTAATGTTGGTTTTTTTGGAGGTCCCTCTGGTAATCTTTATGTTGAAGTAAGAATTAACAGTCATAAAGATTTTATTAGATATGGTAAAGATCTTATATATCATTCAATAGTTAATATTTTTGATGCTTCTATTGGTTCAAGAATTCAAATTCCTACTTTAGGAGAGCCTGAAACATTGAATATTCCTCCTGGCACACAAAATGATGCAGTTTTTATTTTAAAAGGAAAAGGAATAACTGATGTAAATGGAGGTAGTTTGGGCAATATAAAAGTTATTATTAAATTAGTTGTTCCTACAAAATTAACTTCTGAACAGAAAACAATTATTAAAAATCTTGCTGATAATACTAATGTTGATAAAAAAACTTTGGATAAACGCAATTGGTTTGGACGAATCAAAGATTCGATGAATAGTTAAATTAACGAATTGTTTTTTTAAATAGATTACAGGAATTGACATTATATGGTTTGGGTTGAAATTAAAGTCAGATTATCTTCCGAATTAGCTGATCCTACTTCATATTTGTTTAATAAATATGGAACTGGATTAGTTACTCAACAAGTGAATGATAATATGATTGAATGCACAACTTATGTGCTTAAATCTAATAAAAAAGAACTAAATCAAATTGAATTAGGGTTAGGATTGCTCAAAAAAATCCTCCCTGTTTTTTCGCTGAAGAAACGTTTTGTTAAAGAGACTGATTGGAAAGAATATTGGAAACAACATTTTAAAACTTTGCATATTTCTTCTGATTTAATTATTCAACCTTCGTGGTTAAGTAAAAAATCTCATTTAAGCCAAACTAGTATTATTATTGACCCAGGATTAGCTTTCGGAACTGGTCATCATCCTACTACTTTAATGTGTTTGGAATTATTAGAAAAATGTGCAAAATCATTTAATAGTTTACTTGATTTAGGAACTGGTTCGGGTATTTTAGCTATTACTGCTGCTAAGCTGGGAATAGATAATATTATTGCTTTAGATACTGACGAAAATTCGATAAAATCTGCAAAAGAAAATGCTAAGATTAACAATGTTGTTTCCAATATTGATGTATATTTAGGAACAATCCCAGACACACGATTACATAAAAAAGAATTTGATATTATTACAGCAAATATTAGTGCAGAAGTAATTGAAGAAAAGGCAAAAAACATTTTTATATTACTTAAAGAAAATGGGAGATTTTTTGCTTCAGGATTTATGAATGAAAAAGCGGAAAAATTGAGAAACATTTTATTAAATGCAGGTTTTTTGTTTATTAAATCTCACGAAAATGGCGAATGGACCACTCTTGAATTATCAAAGTAACATTCGAAGATTTTTATTTGAAAAATCATTATTGAAGTCATTAATTATTGATGGGTCTTTATTTCATAGAATAATAAAAGTATTGAGAATGACAGTAGGAGAACAGTTTATTTTGTTCGATGGATTAGGCAGAGAATCTGTTTTTCAAATAAAAGAGATTTCAAAAGGGTCCTTTTTAGCCGTTTCGGTAAATAGTGAATATACAATGGATATTCCTTCTTTGCCTAATGTTACCTTGGCAATTGGTATTTTAAAATTGCAAAAATTTGATTTTGTTATACAAAAATGTACTGAAATTGGTATTCGAACTATAGTTCCGTTATTTACCGAAAGGACAATTATTAGGCCTCCATTAAAAAATCAGAAATTTGTACGATGGAATTCTATTGCTAAAGCAGCAGCCGAACAGAGCAAGAGAATAGTTATTCCAGAAGTTTTGGAGGGAGTCACTTTTAAAGAATATATATCAAATTTACGAGAAGATAACTATTCAATTATGCCTTATGAAAACGAGACTAATTTACAGTTATCTGATGTTTTAAAAAAAATGAAAATTTCTGAAAAAGGAATCAATTTAATTATAGGTCCAGAAGGAGGTTTTTCATCTGAAGAAGTTTTATTAGCTCATCAAAAAAATATCAAGATTGTTACATTGGGAACTGCTATTTTAAAAGCCGAAACTGCTGCTATTGTTACTAGTGCATTGATTTTTTCAAGAATGGGGCTTTTAGGATAAATTTTAGTTGATTTTTTGGAGATGTTTTCTTAATTCTATATTTCCTCGAATCACACTTTGAAATTCATCATCAAGTCCTTCATAGACTAGTGAAATAAAACCGTTAAATTTAACTTTTTTAAGTAACTGGAAAATGCGAGTATAATCCATATGAACATTTTTTATTCCTGAAGCTTCACTGCCTCCATAATACAGCTTTACTCTTACTAAAGATGCCAAATGAGCCGTTTGGTCCATGCTTTTGTAGAAATCAAAATCTGAATTTAATTCTCCTCCACTTGCACCGGGGGAACCAGCATATTGTCCAGTATCCATTATGTATCCGAGATTGGAACCAACATCGTTTAACATTTTTAATACATCATTTCCTGTTTTTATTATTCCGGTATGATTATGGTTTTGCAATGAAACTCGAATTCCAGCTTTTTGCCCGTATTCACTAACTTCACTTAATCCTTGAACTGCTCTATTCCAAGCTAAGTTGAGATTTTCAGGAGTTGCCCCGCCTGCAAAAACTCGTACGATTGGAGCTCCTAAGTAATAAGCAACATCAATCCATTTCTTAACTTCATTTATTGCGTTATCAACAGGTTCATCTAATTTAGAAAAGCTGTTTGATATTCCAATACATGAAATAACTAAACCATGTTTTATGCATTCTTGCTTGATCTTTCTAAGGTAGTCTTTATTAGTAGATTTAATATGTTTTGAATTAAAATCAACTCCATCAAATTTAAGATCATAAGCTTGTTTGATGAAATCAAAAACATCCATTTTATTCTCTAGGAATAGTCTTTTATAGCTGAGAGATAAACATGCTAATTTAATCATGATAGACGATTGTAAACTAATCGATAAATGATGTAAATAAATTATTTTTTAAGAGGTATTTTATTATTTAAAGTTCCGTTAAAAAAAATTTGTATAGTATCTGTGTTAATAATATTGGATTTTGAAATAGCTACAATATGAATGGGAGCTAATAATAATGGATATTCTTTCCCAATATTATTGTTATCCAGAGTTATATATGCCTTCACAATATTGTTGTTGATTTCAAATCTTTCTACCAATAAAGGATTGCCTTTTAATGGTCTCCATAGATAGTAAGCTATCAGAACAATATTGTCGTCATAGTTTATAGAAGATATTTCTTCTAATTTGCCTTGCGCTCTGTAAAATTTCATAGAACTTAAAAGAGTTTCAGCTTCTTGTTGATCATATATAAGGTGTGTTTCGAGTTTTTCTTCGAATACATTTTCCGTTATGTTTTCAGGAAGAATCCATCCTTTTAATAACGAACGATTTTCTATTAATTTGGAAGTTGTACGTATGTTTTCTATATTATTTTTATTTATTTTGCATCCTTGATAAATAAACAAAGTTGCAAAGATAAAAAGAAAAATTAATAAGAAATTTTGTATATTTTTATTTGAATATTGTTTTAATAAAGATGCAGGTTTCTTTGGTGATAATTTTATCAATTATCCTCCATGGAAAACTTTGTTCTTTTTACCATCACGACATGTGATAGATATGCAAAACCAAAAAATTGAAGGGTTTAGAGCTATAGTTTTATCTCCCAATTGGCGTCGCATTATTTGGTTGCATTCTGGGCATATCGCTGGCGTAGCTTTTTCTGTTAAGGGCATATATCCTCCTCTTATTATATATAATTTAATGATATTCTGTATTATCAAATTTATTAAGTGTTTTTATAAAAGTTTAATATTATTTAGTCAAAGTTGCTAGATGCTGATTTTAATGTATTTTTAAGTAGCATTGCTATTGTCATTGGGCCAACTCCGCCAGGTACAGGAGTAATCGCTTTTGCTTTTTTTTCAACTTCTTCGAAAAAAACATCTCCGACAAGTTTTTTGTTGTTTTTTTCAAATATTCGATTAATTCCAACATCTATAATAATAGCTCCTTTGGAAATCATATTTTCTCTGATGAAATGTGGTATTCCTATTGCTGAAATAACTATCTCAGAATTTTTCGTTATATCTGTTAGTTTTTGTGTTTTTGAATGGCATAATGTTACGGTTGCATCATATCCTTTTAGAGATAAGAGAATAGATAAAGGTTTCCCAACGATATTTCCTCTTCCGCAAATTGCTATTTTTTTTCCAGATGTTTTTATTTGGTAATATTTAAATAATTCAATGATTCCTAAGGGCGTTGCTGGAATGAATTGTGGTTTTCCTGTTGCAAGTAGTCCAATATTTGTTGGATGAAATCCATCTACATCTTTTAATGGAGAAACTGCATTAGCTATTAATGATGTTTCAATATGATTTGGAAGAGGATTCTGGACAATAATGCCGTGAAATGTATTTGAATTATTTAATGTTTGTATAAGTTCTAAAAGTTTATTTTGACTTGTATTTTCAGGTAATTGGACTATTTCAGAATGTATTCCAACTTCTTTGCATGCTTTATTTTTTCTATTTACATATATTTGTGAAGCAGGATCATCTCCTATCAATATAGTTGCCAATCCTGGTATTATTCCAGTTTTTTGTTTCAGAGAAAGAACATTTTTAGTTATTTCAATTTTATTTTTATCTGCTACTAATTTCCCATCTATTAAATATTCTGACATATTATTTACTCATATTTAAATTATAATATTTTTATCTAGTACGTGTTAAGAATCCAACTATTAAAAAAGGACTATAATTTATTGTATGACAGGTCATCAACTTAAAACAGGGGTAGATATTGTTGAAATTTTTTGAATTCAAGAGATTATTGAAGGAAGAAGTGATGCAAGTTATAAAACTAAAGTTTTTATGCATACTTTAATAGATAACAAATCATTGATTGTTGGTTGATCGTTTTATTTGTCCAATTCCAGTTTCAGGCAACAAAATTCCTCCTATGGCCAGGCTCCAAGATATGAAAGCAAAAATAGCTAAGCCAGGAATAAAACTTTCTGTTAGATCAGTAATTGCCCCAACTATTGGCGGCGCAATGAAATTTGTAATTCCCCCTATAGTCATAAGAGTTGCAATAATCAGAGCGATTCTGCGGGGGTCTTTAGCATGTAATTCCATTATAATGGTCATTAGAGTTGGTATATAAAACCAGCAAGTAAATCCAATCAGTAGTACGGCGATATGTATTACAAATGAATCGTTCAGTAGGATTGCAGCAAATCCAGCAAATCCAGTTACAATACCGGGGATAATGAGAAATGGCCTTCTTTTATTCATTCGTGATGAAAGTAAGCTAGCTAGTATTACAGCAAGAATTCCTGATAATGATAGAAATCCCATAAGGTTACCAGCTTTTATTAATGACATTCCGTATGTTTCATGATAGAACGTGGGTAACCATGCTATAGAGACGGTAAGTAATGTGAGGGGTCCTGCATCAGCAATTGATATAAGCAAAGTGTTTCGAGCACGGAAGACTTCCCAGCAACGTTTTATTATAGATATAGTTTCGTTAGTTGATGGAATGTTTGTAGTTTTTCCAAATATAAACCAAGTGAACGAACTTAATAATAAGACAGCTCCAAATCCACTTAGAACTACTTCCCATTTGATTATTTCTGACATTGGAGCAACTAAGAAAGTAGAAGTAGCTAACCCTAAACTAGAGGCAAGTATAGTGGCTCCGTTAATTAAGGGGAGTTCTTTTGAAGGAAACCATTGTAAAAACAATGGTCCTATTGCGGAATAGAATAGGATGAGGCCTAATCCATGGATTGCACGGAGTAATAGTAAAAGAGAAAAATTGTCTGTTGCCATGAAAGTCAGCAACGGAGCAGCCCCTAAAAATGTTGCTAAAACAATCATTGTTTTGATTTGCATTTTACCTACTAAGGTACTTAGTGGAATAGCAAATACTATTTGGACAAGAAATATGATACTTGTTAAGAGGCCAGCAGTACTGTTATTAATTTGATAGTCAGTGATTATTAATGGAGTGATGGGTCCGATTGGAAACAGATTAAGTCCTGTTGAAAATCCGATAAACGTTATTAAGATCCCTATAACGAAACGGTAACGGCTAACCATCCGATAACTCAGTTTTATTTTTACGTTTTAGTGATTTTAGATTTATTAAATAATTTAACATATTACTTAGGATTAAACGTGCAAGTATTAAAAAAAAGACTATAATTCATTCTATGGCAGGTCATCAACTTAAAACAGGGGTAGATATTATTGAAATTTCTCGAATTGAAGAGATTATTGAAAGAAGAGGTGAGAGATTTTTGAAAAAGATATTTACTGAAGAAGAAATTCGATTTTCAAATAATAAAATTGAGAGATTTGCTGGAAGATTTGCTGCTAAAGAAGCAGTTATGAAAGCTTTTGGAACGGGTCGAATTGGTATTTCCTGGACCGATATTGAGGTAGTTAGGGCTGAAGATAAAGCTCCCGAAATTAAATTACATGGTCGAGGAAAGGTTTTTGCTGAATCCAAAGACATTGAGGATATTTCAATTTCTATATCACATTCTAAAAAATATGCGATAGCTTTTGCTGTAATTTTATTTTAACCACAGAATGATTAAATGAAAGTTGTTGATACAAAAGAAATGAAATTTATAGAAAAGAGTTGTCTTGATTATGGCATTACCGAAGATCAATTGATGGAAAATGCTGGGAAATCAATAGCAAAGATTATTCATGCTCAAATTAAGAAAAACATAGAATTAAATGTTCTTATTTTAATTGGTCCGGGGAATAACGGGGGAGATGGTTTTGTTGCAGGACGTTATTTGGAAACGATAGGAGCTAACGTAACTTATTATCAATGTTGTGAAACTTTTTCTGATTTAAGTATGAAAATGTTTAAAAAACTTAATACTCCAGTACTGATTAATTATAAAGATGACTTAAATTTGAAGAAATTAAAATTATTACTTGGGAATATGAATGTAGTAATAGATGCATTTTTAGGAACTGGAGTTTCTCGGCCTATTACAGAAAGTGTGGAAAGTATTTTTCAATTAATAGTAAATTTTCGAGATAATAATTCTAATTTGCAAATAATTTCAATTGATATTCCTTCTGGAATTAATCCTGATAATGGAACAATTGGTAGTTGTTGTATAAAAGCGGATATTACTATCTGTCTTGGTTTGTCTAAAATTGGATTGTTTGAATATCCCGCTAGTCAATTTATTGGCCAATTATTGGTTGCAGATATTGGTATTCCTAAAGAATTAATTTCTACAGGTCCTTTGAATGTTCTTACAACAACAGAAACTTCTTTTCCTATAAGAAGCAATATTTCTCATAAAGGTACTTTTGGAAGTGTTCTTGTAGTTGGAGGATCAAGGAATTATATAGGAGCACCAGTATTAGCAGCTAACGCTGCTTTTAGAATTGGAGCTGGTTTAGTTAGTATTGCTTACCCTGAAAATATTCAAACTGCGATTGCTGCTCAATCAAAAGAAATAATTCATGTTCCTTTATCTTTAACCTCAAAAAAACAAGGTTGGCATGAAACAATTTCTCCTTATTTGGATAAAGTTTCTTCCGTGGTTATTGGTTGTGGTCTTGGACAAGATGAAATAGTCAAAAAACAGATACCTGATTTAATGAAAACAATTAAATTATTTAATCTCCCAACTATAATTGATGCAGATGCATTGAATAATTTAAAGAATATATCACGTTGGTGGGAAATAATTCCCAAAGGAAGCATATTAACTCCACACCCTGGAGAAATGTCAGCTATTACAAATCTATCTAAAAAAGAAATCCAAAGTAACCGTATAGCAATTTCAATTAAATATGCAAGAAAATGGAATGTTATATTGATTTTGAAAGGTGCAATGACTGTAATAGCTTTTCCAAGTGGTAAATGTTATATAAATCCATTTGCATCTTCGATATTAGCTACCGCTGGAACAGGTGATGTATTAGCAGGAATAATAGGAGGATTTATAGCACAAGAATTAAAACCCGAATTAGCTGCTATCAGTGGAGTTTTAGTTCATTCTAAAGCAGCAGAAATACTTAAAGATAAATTTGGCAGTGGGGGTGCTTTAGCCTCGGAACTTATTTTAGCCATTCCTATGGCTTTGAAAATATTACGAGATTTTCAGAAATTACCTATAAAAAGTGATTTTTAACTTTGATTTAATTAATATTGTTAATATAATAAAATAATGTCTTCTTTGTACGATGAAATAGATATTCCTCAAAGGATTCTTTTGGGAGCTGGTCCAAGTGCAGCTCATCCATCAGTATTAACTGAACTTTCTCGACCTACGATTGGACATTTAGACCCAGCACTTTTCCCTATTAATGATGCTATAAAAAAATTACTTCGTTATGTATTTCAATCAGACGATTCATTGGCATTGCCAATTCCTGGAACAGGTACTGCTGCAATGGAAGCAGCGATAGCGAATTTAGTCGAACCAGGGGAGAAAATATTAATTGGTGTAAATGGATTTTTTGGTGCCAGATTAGCCGAGATTGCTAAAAGATATAGTGCTAATGTAGAAACTGTAAATCAAGAATGGGGATTACCTATATTACCTGAACATATAGAATTAGGATTGAAAAATAATCCAGACACAAAAGTAGTCGCAGTAGTTCATGCTGAAACTTCGACAGGAGTACTTTCTCCGATTCAAGATATATGCGAAGTTGTTCATCAAAAAAATATACCAATCATAGTGGATGCTGTTACGTCATTAGGAGGAGAAAAACTTTTAACGGCAGATTGGGATATTGATTTTTGTTATGGAGCTACACAAAAATGTTTAGGAGCTACGCCTGGTTTAGGTCCTGTGAATTTACGTGATAGGGCTTTAGAAAAACTACATTCTAGAAAAACTCCAATTTCTACATTTTATTTAGATCTTTTAACAGTCCATAAGTACTGGGATGCAGAACGAATGTATCATCATACGTCCCCAGTGAACAATCTTTTTAGTTTGTTACGTGCTTTAGAATTAGTTAAAGAAGAAGGCATCGAAAATAGATGGTTGCGCCATAAAAAGAATGCTTTTGCATTGAGGAAAGGATTAGATGTTCTTGGTATAAAATCATTTGCAAGTCAGGAATATGAATTAAATACATTAATTTCTGTTATTATTCCAGATAATGTTGATGACATGGAATTCAGAAACCAATTGTATGACCAATTTAATATAGAAATTAGCGGTGGCTTAGGAGATGTAAAAGGTAAAATTTGGAGAATTGGTTTGATGGGATATTCTTCAAGGAATGAGAATATTGTTAAACTTCTTAATGCATTAGAAACATTGTTAATTACAAACGGTAATTTGAAAAATAAAGTCAATGCTGCTAAATATGCTGAAGAAGCTTTGAGTAATTTTTGAAATTAACGCATTAATGAGGTTTTGAAATGGAAAATCCGATAAATGAGCGTCTTAAAGATAAAATTGTAGCTATAACAGGAGGAGCAAAAGGTAATGGTTTTGCAACTGCAATAAGAGTGGGAAAAGAAGGCGCGAAAGTTTTCATTGGAGATATTGATGAAGATGGTTTATCCACAGCGTTGAACAAACTCAATAAATTAGGCATAACTGCTGCAGGAACCATTCTTGATGTTTCTAATATTTCAACTGCTTCTGAATTTATATCTGCGGTAGTTAAAAAATTTGGCAGATTAGATGTATTTATTAATAATGCTGGAGCGTCAAAGCCTTCGACATTCCCAGAAGTTACTGAGGAAATGTGGGATTGGACTATGGACCTTAATCTTAAAGGAGCTTTTTTTCTGATGCAAGAAGCAGCAAAGATTATGATAGCTCAAAAATCAGGAAGTATAATTAATCTAGCTTCAATAGCAGCAATTGGAGGATTAACATCTTCTCCTCCTTATGCTGCAGCTAAGGCAGGATTAGTTAATTTCACAGTTGTGGCGGCTGCATATTTAGCTAAGTATGGTATTCGAGTTAACGCAGTTGCTCCTGGTATTGTAAATACTGATTTTCATGATGTGCTTGATAAAGCTGTTGGACAGGATAAGTTGGGATTGAAAAAAGGAGAACTTATGCAAAATGCAGCAAAAGCTAAAGTTCCTCTTGAGAGAATGGCAGAACCAGAAGATGTTGCTTCTATAGTAGCTTTTTTGGCGAGTTCGGATGCAGCATATATAACAAGTGAAGTTATAATGGTTACAGGTGGACAGAAAACGGTATAATCAGTTTCTTTAACTAATTTCTGTAATATACGATTGATAAAGTAGTTCAATGATATGTAGTATTTGAGTATTTGATGCTTTTGATTTTAATCCTTGTTCTATTTGAATCATACATCCTGGATTAGCAGTCAAAATTAAATCAGGAGATTCTTTTAACAAATTAGCGAGTTTTTTTTCTAGTATGCGTTGAGAGGTGGATTGTTGTAAAATCGAGTAAATTCCTGCAGCTCCACAGCAATTCTCATCGATTGATTCAATAATATCGAGTCCAGGTATAAGATCTAAAATTTTTTTAGGTTCTTCATAGATGTTTTGAGCGTGTAATAGGTGGCAAGGATTTTGGAATATTACTTTCTTGTTTAATTTTCCTTTTGGTTTAATAAGAGGTAGTTCTATTAAAAACTCAGTAATGTCTTTTGTTAGCTTTGAAAATAATGTTGCTTGATCAAGTAATTTAGGATCCTCTTTTAATAATTGGTGATATTCTTTCATAGTTGATCCACAACCTGCTGAAGCAGAAATAATTGCATCAGGTTTTGATTCAAGAAATGATTCGATATTTTTTTTGGCCATTTCTTTACCTGATTTTAATTCTCCATTATGTATATTTAGGGCTCCACAACAACCTTGTTGTTCTGGGATCATAACTTCACAGCCATTTATTTTTAATACTTCTACACAAGCATGTAAAGTTTCACTGTGAGTAAGTGGCATGATACATCCTGCTAGTAATACCACTTTTTTCTTTGGATAAGGAGTATTTGGTTTAATTGTTTTAGAAGTAGTAGTAAAGAAACGACGATTAATTATTGGAGGATTCCCTAAAGTGTTTGATAATTGTTTTGGTAACAATGAACTAACTATTTTCCATTGAAATAATTTATGTAATTTTAAAATTTGAGTTATATATAGTATTTTAAAAAGAAATCTTAATATTCCTAGATTTTTTAAGAGAAATCTGAGAAAAATTAACCCTACTAATTTTGTAGTTAATCCTTGTTTGCCTGAGATATTAACAGCATTTCTTGTTGATTCCATCATATGTCCGAATGGAACACCTGAAGGACAAACTGCTTCACAAGCACGACATTGTAGACAAAGAGCCCAATGATCAATAATTCTATTTGTTAATGGAAGCCTTTCTTCAGTAACAGCTCTCATAAGTGCAATTCGTCCTCTGGGAGATTCAGTTTCCAGTCCAGTATCTAAATAAGTTGGACATGCAGTTAAGCAAAATCCACATTTGACACATTTATAAATATCTTCTTTGAATTCAGGATAATTTGCGTTCAATTTTAGATTCGGATTATTTTCTTTAGAGTTTTCGAATATTTTATTAAAGTTTATCAATAAATCGACCTTTATTTAAAATTCCATTAGGATCAAATTTCCTTTTTATTGCTTCCATCAGAAAAGAATTATTTTGAGACCTTTCCCAAACATCGAATTTTCTTTTTATTGCGATGTCACATGATTGAATGACAGAGAAGCCTCCTATGTTCAGAATGCCTTTTCTAAACTCATTTAATAGTTGATACAAGAGATTTTTATTTGTTTTGTTTTGTTTGAATTCGAGTGATAGATACATTATTCCAGATAATGGATCTAAAATCATTTGGTTATTGATATTATTTTTTTCAAAAATTAAAGAATAGTTTATTAATTTTTTTAAATTTGTTATTGGGAAATTAATTTTTAGAATTATTAATTCTTGTTTAGTATTCCATGTGTAGTTGATTAGATTTTGTTCGATGAATGATAATTCGGTGTTCTCTAAATTTATCAAATTTCCGTGTTGGTTTAAAATGTTTTTTAATTGTTCTATTTTTCTTTTGTTAGTATTTTTTAATCCAGCTATTTTACAAAAAATCGAATAGTTACTTTTTTGAGTACTAGAGTTTTTTGTTGATGAATTTAATAAACAAGAATTAAATACACTTACTGTGTCTGGAGCAAAATCCAAATTTTTAAATTGTTCTATTATTTCTAATGTTTTTTCAATTGAGTCATAAGAATATAGTAAGTATTCTGGATTTGTTTTAATTGGTGTTAATTTAAAAGTTGCTTCTAAAATAATTCCTAGAGTTCCTAATGCTCCTGAGAAAAGTTTTGGCATATCATATCCAGTTACATTCTTTACTACTTGTCCTCCACCTTTGATAATTTCACCTGAAGTTAAAGCTACTTTGATACCAAGTAACCAATCTCTGGGTAATCCGATGTTAGAAGTATTAAGGCCCAAAGGATATGTTGAAAGTATTCCTCCAATTGTAGCTTTTTCAGGATTAGGAGAATTGATAGGAAGATATTGTCCAAATTTTGCAAGAAATTTTTGTAGTTTTAATAAGGTAATACCTGCTTCTACCGTTGTTGTAAGATCAAATTGTTGATGATTAATTATTGAGTTTAAGTTTTTTGTTGATAGCGCAATATCAAATTTTTTAGGTATATTACCTAGATTTATTTTAGTTTGTCCTCCGAATGGAATGATTCCCAGATTATTCTTTTTTGCAATTGTGAATATCAGTTTTATTTGGGAATGATTAGTAGGATAGATTACTATTGATGGAACTATGCCATCAATAGTAATTTGTTCTTTTTCGTGATTATTAACTATCTGGTTATAAGGAAGATGAGTTTCTAATTCTGCAATAATTTTATTAATAGTAGTATTTTTATTTAGGTTAATCATTAAATATACGAATCTTTTCCAGCATTTTTAACTGCATTATTTTGTAAGAATGGAGTTCCTTTAACTGAATTGGGGAATATTTTATCTGGATTAAAAAGATTTGAAGGAGAAAAAACGTCTCTAAGGTTTTTCATTGCATTTAGATCCTTTTCGGAAAAAAGAAGAGGCATTTGTTCTTTTTTTTCTAAACCTATTCCGTGTTCTCCACTTAAACTTCCGCCTGCATTAACACAAATTTTTAATATTTCGGATCCAGCTTGCAGTACTTTCTCAAGAATTCCAGGAGTTTTTTCATCAAAAAGAATACATGGATGAATATTTCCATCACCTGCATGCAGAATATTTGCTATCGGCAAATTGAATAATTTGCTTATCTTTTCTACTTCTTGTACTAAAAAGGCAATTTTCGTTCTTGGTACAACTCCATCAACGATAAAATAATTAGGAGCGATCGTTCCTAAAGAACCAATTGCTTTTTTCCTGCCAGACCAAAGTTTTATTCTTTCTTTTTCATCTTTTGCAGACAGTACTTCCGTTGAGCCTGATTCCCATAAAAGTTGTTCAATTTCTTTACGTAAGATTTGAGTATCTTCTTGTAGTCCTTCAACTTCAACAAGAAGAACGGCTCCAGCATTTTTAGGCAAACCTACTTTAAGTACTTTTTCTACTGATTTTATAGTTAATGAATCAATCATTTCTAAAGCTGCTGGTACAATTCCTTTTCCTATAATTGCAGAAACTGCATTACCTGCACTTTCAATGGAAGGGAAACTACCCAGTAATGTATGTGTCGATTCAGGATATTCGATTAATTGAAGGAAAACTTTTGTAACCAATCCAAAAGTTCCTTCTGAACCAATAAATACTCCTCTTAAATCATATCCAAGAGATTCTTTCAGTTTTCCTCCAAGAAGAACAGTTTGACCTTGTTCTAAGACTACTTCTATTCCGAGTACGTGATTAGAAGTTACCCCGTATAATAGACAATGTGGTCCTCCTGCATTTTCTGCTATATTTCCTCCTATACTGCAAGCTTGTTGACTTGATGGATCTGGAGCATATCGAAGTCCAAATTTTTGTGCTTCAATATTAAGATTTGAATTAATAACGCCAGGTTCTACTTCTGCGATACGGTTGACTGAGTCTATATCAATTATTTTATCCATTAATGAAAAAACAATTTGCACACTGTTTTCTGGGGCTATAGCTCCACCACTAAGTCCAGTTCCTGAACCTCTTCCTACTACCTTAATATTAAATTTATAGAGACATTTTAGAATGTTCGCGACTTCTTCTTTGTTTTTAGGTAAAACTACTGCAAGTGGCAGAGATTTATCTATAGAACCATCATATTCGTAACAAAATAAATCTTCTCTCATTGACATACAACGTGATTTTCCGACAATGGATTCTAACTCGTGAATTACCTTATTATTTATTGAAGACATATTACCTATAAATTTATGAGAATAATTTTATTTAAAATGGTATCGGAGTTTATATTAAGTTTCAATGGTATTATATTAAAGGTTTTTAATTATATGTAACTCAGGAGAAATTATAAATGTTGCTTGAAGATCTTGAATTAAAATATAGTACTATTAATAAAGCCATTCTTACACATCCATTTATTCGTGGAATTTCTAATGGTGATTTGGCTGAAGAAAAATTCATTTTTTATCTTAAACAAGACTATCTTTTTTTAATTGAATATAGTCGTTTGTTAGGATTAATGGTTGCTAAAGCATCTTCTATGTCATTGATGATGAAAGTTTCAACATTGCTTCACGAAACACTTAATAATGAGATGGATTTACATATTTCTTTTTGTTCAAAATTTGGGATTTCTAGAGAAGAAATATTGGAAACACGTCCTGCTTCAATAACTATGGCATACACAAATTTTTTATTGAGAATAGCCTATGAAGGTAACTTTGACGAAATCTTAATTTCCTTATTTCCTTGTCAATGGGGATATTATGAATTGGGCCGACAATTACATTCTGAAAATAAATTACAAAATAATTCTAAATATGCTGCATGGACAGATATGTATATTTCATCAGAATATTCTGATTTGGCAAAATGGATTAGAGATTTGGCTAAGAATATGATGTTGAAATCTAATAAAAATAACCTGGAAAAAATTTATTATACTAGTTTGTGTTATGAATTTATGTTTTGGCAAATGTCTTGGGATATGGATTCTTGGCCTAAAATTTTGCAAATTTAGTTTTTAATCATAATGGAAAATTGCAGACGTTTTTTATAAACTTATTATTCTAAAGCAAAAAAATAGGAGTTAATTTATGGCAAAGTTAACACATAGTTATTTACACAAAGTTGCATTTGAGATATTTAAAGCAGTAGGTACTCCTGAAAGTGAATGTACGATTATTGCTAATCATCTAATTGCAGCAAATTTAGCAGGACATGATTCTCATGGGGTTATTCAAATTGCTACTTATGTTGATAGAATAAAAAATGGAGATATTGTTCCAGGGGCACCTTTTGAAATTTTGAATGAAACTGAATCAACCCTTTCTATAGATGGCAACTGGGGTTTTGGTTTTGTTGTTACAGAAAAATCGATGGAATTGCTTATTAAAAAAGCAAAAAATAATCATGTTGCCTCAGCTACAATAGCTCATCAAAGTCATGTCGGTAGATTGACTGATTATGGATTAATGGCTTCATCTCAAGATCTTATTGCTATAGTTATGGCAGATTCAGGAAGAACAACCAAACATGTTGCTCCATTTGGAGGCAGAGAACCTCGAATAGGCACAAATCCAATATGTATGTCATTGCCCAGCAATTTGGAAGGACCTGTTTATTTTGATTTTGCAACATCAGCTGTAGCCGGAAATAAGTTAGTGGTGGCTGCTGCAAGAAACGAGCAAGTTCAAGAAAATTTAATTATTGATGCGGAAGGAAATATGACTACTGATCCTCAAGGATATATGGATGGAGGAGCAATTCTTCCAGTTGGTGGACCACAAGGTCATAAAGGTTATGGATTAGGATTTATGGTTGAAGTAATGACAAGTTTACTTACTGGTTTAGGATTTGGTCATTATCCTCCTGGCAAACATAATGATGGAGTTTTTATAGCTCTTTTTAATCCTAGTGCATTTCAACCTATAGACAAATTTAAAGAAGAAGTTGCTGGCATTGCTCAATATATGAAAACATCTAAACCTGCAAAAGGGTTTAAGGAAGTATTTTATCCAGGTGAATTAGAATGGCGTACATCTAATTTAAAACGAAAACAAGGAATAGAGATTGAAGATAGTACTTGGAATAATATTTGGACACTTGTTAAAGAATTAAAATTAACAGATGTGCTTAAACAGTAAATAAATTAAGTAATTTTATTACAGTACATTTTTTTGAATTAATATTGAATTATTATGGAATTAAAGGATTTTGATTACAATCTTCCCAAAAATCTTATAGCAAAAACTCCATTAAAAAAAAGAGGACAGTCACGATTATTAATCATGGATAAAGATAATGGAGGGTTTATTCATAAACAGTTTGATTTTCTCCTGAAAATTCTTCGTCCAGGCGACACATTGGTTCTCAATAATTCTATGGTAATACCAGCTCGATTGTTTTGTGTTGATTTTGTTGGAAATAGAAAATTTGAGATATTAGTTACTAAGCAATTAACTCAATATAAGTGGAAAGCAATCGGAAAACCTGCTAGAAGAATTGAACCTGGAATGAAACTTACAATTGTTGATAGTACAGCTACTTTATCAATTGTTAGTAATGAAGGAAATGGAGAGTTTATTGTTAAATTCGATGATGAGGAATTCATTAATAAATATGGAAATATACCATTGCCTCCATATGTTGACCAAAATTTAACAGATCAAACTAAATATCAAACAGTTTATGCATCTTTACCTGGAAGTATTGCAGCACCAACTGCTGGATTACATTTTACGAAAAGTTTACTTTCAAAATTGGAGAATATTGGAGTCGAAATTCTTTTTGTTACGTTACATATTGGCATTGGAACATTCTTGCCTGTAAGAGTTGAAAATGTACTTAACCATAAAATGCATGAAGAATATTTTGTATTGGATAAAATAACTGCTGAGAAAATAAACTATAGTAAAAAAAGAGGTTCAAGAATTTTTGCAGTAGGAACGACTGTTACTAGGCTTCTTGAATATGCAATGATAGTTTCTAATAAACAGGGTTCGAAAGAATTAAAACCTATAACAGGCTCAACTGACTTATTTATTGTTCCGGGTTTCCAATTTCAAGTTATTGATGGGCTTATTACAAATTTTCATTTACCTAAAAGTACCCTTTTGATGCTAGTTTCTGCCTTTATTAGTCGTGAATATCTATTTACTGCATATAAAGAAGCTATAAAATTGAAATATAGATTTTATAGCTTTGGTGATGCTATGTTAATTAAATAATTAAACAAATTGGTTGTTTTATGTTTCTTTCATTTGTAATAATTGTATGATATTCCCATCTGGATCTGTTAATGTAGCTATCCATCCATCCCAATGTTCTTTTGCTGGAATTCTGAGAAAAGGAACATTTTTTTCTTTTAATCGGAGATATTCTGATTCGATGTTGTTTACTACGAAATTGAGCATAATACGGTGTGGGTCCTTTGCTTGTCCAATTACTTTTGAATGTGTTGTTATAATGAATTTGAAATTTCCATGCTTGAAAGTAAGTTGATTTTTTTTCTGTCGGGATATTTTTAATCCCAGGGTGTTTGTGTAGAAGTATTTCATTTGAGCAAAGTTGTGAGTTGAAATAATAATTCCTGCTACCTTTGTTGTCATGAAAAACCCTTTTATTAAATGATTAAAAACCCTATTATATCAATCAAATATTACTGTAGTAGTTATTTCTAAATCAACAGTCGAAGCTGCAAGGCAAGAAACTCCAATATATGCATTAGTAGGCCATGCGCCTTTAAAATATTGGTTCCATATTTGTAGTTGTTTTCCTTTGCTTGGTTCATACTCGGACATTTTTGAATCAACAATATATGTAGTCATCGCAACAATATCAGATGCTTTTCCACCTTCAAATTCTACGATTCTTATAATTCGATCTAAGATAACTTCTAACTGATTTGTAAGGCTTCCACCTTCTGCCTTAGAACCAAAAGCAGTAATGCCTGATATGTATAAAGTGTTTCCCGTGCGAATTCCTCTTACGCAAGGAGTGCCTCCAGGATAAATATCTTCGTAATTATTTCTGATTTTTTTCAAAAATTTATCTATCTTATCTAATTTTAGCTCTTGCACTAATAGGCCAGACACATTCTAGAATACCTTTTCTAATGCCAAAAAATTCAGTATGTAAATTTACTGTTGTATCGTTATGAGCTGGAATAATTTCAATTTTATCTCCAACTTTTAATTCTTTTGCATCTGAATTTTGGATATTTAAAGTTAAATGTTCATCGGATATTGATGTGAATTCGATTCCTTGAAAGTTTTTAATGATTGGAGGCCATTGATCAGAAGAAATAGTTTTCATTCCACTGTCTAATACTATTCTATTTGCATTTGGCTTGCTAATTATAGTAGCTAATATAGTTCCAGATATTTCAAAATCTTCTAATACTTTACGGTATTGTCCATCCATAAAAACATATGAACCTGGTTGAATTTCAGTTATGTAACTATATTGTGATGTAAATTTATATGTTCCGGTTCCGCCAGCTGTCACAATCTCTATGGGTAAATTAGCAGATGTTAATTTTTCAACGGCAATTTTTGTTTTTATCATTGATTTTTTATCAAGCTGAAAACGTTCTTCATCATTGAACACTCCTTGAATGTTTCCTGCATATGCATGAATGCCTTTGAAGTTCAAATTTTTAGAAGAAGTAATTAGTTGAGCTAATTCGATTACTGAGTTATCTGGTTCTATTCCACATCTATTTTGACCTACATTTACATCTAATAAAATTCCTAATTCTACACCAAAGCTTGTAGCTGCTTCTGATAAATCGTTTATATTTTCATGAGAATCAACAGTAACAATAATGTTTGATTGATTGCATAAAGACATCAGTCTTTTAATTTTTATTTCACCAATAATTTCATATGTAATTAAGATTTCAGGGATTCCTGCAGCTACCATTACTTCAGCTTCTCCTAATTTTTGACAGCAAATTCCAATTGCCCCTGCTTGAAGTTGTTTATGTGCAATGATCGGTGATTTATGGTGTTTAGTATGTGGTCGAAGATTAATATTTGCAGATTTGCAATATTCAGACATTAAGTTGATATTTTTTTCCATGATGTCTAAATCAATTAAAAAAGCGGGGGTATCTATTTTTTCTTTTTTTAATCCAAGTATATAAGTGGTATTATCCATCATTGTTCTTATTTATCTAATTCAAAAATATCATGAAGCGCAATTAATGATTTTTCAACTTCGTCGGCTTTAATAATACATGTAATTCGAATGTCTGATGTTGTTATCATTTCTATGTTTGTTTTTATATTTGCTAAACATTCGAACATTTTTGCTGCATAACCTGGTTCATTTTGCATTCCTGAACCAACGATACTTACTTTGCCTAAATGTGATTCACTAATAATTTCTGTAATAGCTATTTCCTTTGTTAAGGTTCCTACTATTTCTTTTCCTTTTTTTTCATCTTCGCTTTCTATTGTAAAACTCAAGTCAGTTGTTCCATTAACACTTGCGTTTTGAACTATCGTATCAACGCTAATTAAATTTTTTGCAAGGAGTGAAAATATTTTTGCAGCTATTCCTGGTTTATCTGGAACATTTCGTATCGTTATTTTTGATATATTTTTAGAATATGCTACCCCTGTAACTTTTTTTCTTTGTTCCATTTTTTTTACTCCAGGATGAATTAATGTTCCAGGTTCATCTATAAAAGTTGAACCAACATATATAGGCATATTATATACTGATCCTAATTCAATCGATCTAGGATGCATTTTTGCTCCAAGATTCGCCAATTCTAACATTTCTTCGTATCCAATTTCCTCAATTTTTTTTGCATTCTTAACTATATTGGGGTCTGCAGAATAAATGCCTTTTACGTCAGTATATATTTCACATCTTTTAGCTTTTAATGCGATTGCTAATCCTACTGCTGTAGTATCAGACCCGCCTCTTCCGAGAGTGGTAATATCTTCATTTTCTGTAATGCCTTGAAATCCTGCTACTATTACTACTTCATGTGTTTTTAATTCTGTTTCAATTCTTTTGATATTAATGTTTTTGATTTTTGCTTGTCCATAAATATCGTTAGTTTCTATTCCTGCTTGATATCCTGTTAGGCTAATTGATGGGACATTTATTTCATTTAATGCAATGCTAAGTAGAGCAGAAGAAACCAATTCTCCGGTTGAAAGTAATAAATCCATTTCTCGTTTGTTTGGATTATTACTAATGGTTCCAGCGAGATCTATAAGATCGTCAGTACTGTTTCCCATTGCAGATACGACAATGATTTTTTTGCCGGAAACACTTTTTATTTTTGTTGCAACATGATGGATTAGTTCGCTATTTGCAACTGAAGAACCTCCATATTTTTGCACAATTATATTCATGTTAATTCAATTAGGTATTTTCTACTAAATAAGCGCCTTTTTGAGTAGGTCTTATTATTTTAACATTGCCTGATTCATTGCATTTTTTTGCTGCCTCCGCCATTTCATAGGCTACACTCATTTCTTTTCCTTTAGTTAATGCTATGATAGTTGTACCGCTGCCAGAAAGAAATGAAGCTAAAGCACCACCTTCTAAAGCCCCTTTTATAATTTGATTCATTGCTGGAAATAATTTTGCGCGATATGGTTGATGTAGTAGATCTTCTGTTGCTATATTTAAATTTGAGTAATCTTTTTGAGCTAAAGAATTAATTAAAAGAGCAATTCTGCTCATGTTAAAAATAGCATCTGATCTTGTTATTTTTTTTGGCAGTATTTTTCTTGCAGCTTTCGTGTTTATAATTTTTTCTGGAATAAATAAAACACAACGAAGGTCTTTAGGAATATTAACTGTTTGTGTGATTAATTCCGAATTATCTTTTGTGATTATTTGCATTCCTCCAAAAAGCGCAGGCGCTACATTGTCTGGATGGCCTTCAATATCGACTGCTATTTTAAATAAATCATAAATTGTCATAGGATTACCAAGAAAATAATTTGCCCCTAGTAATCCACCAACGATTGCAGCTGAACTACTACCTATTCCTCTTGATAAGGGGATTTGATTTTTGCATTCAATAGTGAATTGAAGATTTTTTTCTCCAACGATGTCTAACATTTGAGAAATAGTTTTATAAACAAGATTGTTTTTGTTTTCTGGTAGAATACCTTTCCCTTCTCCAGTAATTTTAACTTTTGTTATATCAGTTTTTTTTAGTTTTATTTCGTTCCATATTCCTAACGACATTCCTAAAATGTCATAACCAGATCCAAAATTACTTGTAGTTCCCGGTATTTTGATTTTTATATAGTTATTATTAATAGACATAAATGGGAGTATATCAATGAGATTTATCCTTATCAATGGGAATGCTTTATAGTCTTAGGGCTTTTTTTTAGAATTATATATTTCATAGCTTTTTTATACAGTGTTGACTTTAGTTGTTTCCTTTGTTAGCCTACGATTTAATTAGATGTATAGAAAAAGAGACTTAAGAGAAGAAATTCCTAAGAAACAACTTTCAAATGCTGTAGGATTTGATGAAGTTGCGATTGTTCCCGGAGATTTTACTATTAATCCTGATATGGTTACTACTTCTTTTTCTATTGGCAAACATGAATTTGAAATTCCTATATTATCTTCTGCTATGGATGCAGTCAGCTCTCCCGATTTTGTTGTGCAACTCAATAAAATGGGTGGATTAGGAGTTATGAATCTTGAAGGCATTTATACTCGTTATAAAGATCCTGAAATCGCATTAGAAGAAATTTGTCAAGCTCCAAAAGAAGAAAGCATAAATACTATTCAACGTATTTATGCTAGCCCAATAGATGAAAATCTTATTGGAGAACGTATATCTAAAATAAAAGAAAAAAACGTGATTTGTGCTGTGTCGGT
The DNA here is from genome assembly GCA_964508175.1 of uncultured Dehalococcoidia bacterium. Taxonomy (GTDB): domain Bacteria; phylum Chloroflexota; class Dehalococcoidia; order Lucifugimonadales; family CAZDRU01; genus CAZDRU01. The sequence continues at coordinate 43,784 of CAZDRU010000029.1, read as the reverse complement.
TACTCCTGCTAATACTAAGAGATTTTCAGCTATTGCTGTTGAGGCAGGAGCTGATATTTTAGTGGTGCAATCAACTGTGAGTACTGCAAGACATATTTCAAGAAGTTATAAAGGATTAGTGTTTTCAGATTTACTAAAAGAAATTCCGATACCAGTTATAGTTGGTAATTGTGTGACTTTTAGTGCGGCATTGGAATTACTTGAAACAGGAATTCATGGGATATTAGTTGGAGTTGGTCCAGGTGCAGCTTGTACTACTAGAGAAGTAGTTGGAGTAGGAGTTCCGCAAGTTACTGCAACGATTGAAACAACATCTGCTAGAGATTATTTTTATAATTCTACGGGTAAATATATTCCTATTATTACTGATGGAGGAATTAGATCGGGTGGTGATTTTTGCAAGGCAATAGTGTCTGGCGCAGATGCTGTAATGTTAGGAACTCCATTTGCTCAATCAGAAGAAGCTGCAGGAAAGGGATTTAATTGGGGAATGGCAACTTCAGATGCAGCTTTACCTCGAGGAGCTAGAATTTCAGTAGGGAATATTGGAACATTAAATCAAATTCTTTTTGGTCCGAGTTCTCATAATAATGGCACTCAAAATTTAATAGGTGCATTACGAACTTCGATGGGAATGTGTGGAGCAATTACCTTAAAAGATATGCATGAAGCAGAACTTATTATTGCTCCTAGTATTAAAACTGAAGGCAAATATTTCCAACATAAAATTTAAAATAATTACCCTAATTTATATTTATTTAACAATTCCATATTCAGTTCATATCCAATACCGGGTGTGTCAGGAACCGTGACAAAGCCATCCTTATCAGGTTTCATTTTGGGGATGAACATCTCCGTTCTCATAGGATCTACGGCACTTGGATAATACTCCAAGAACTCTCCATGAGGTACTGCAGCGGCAAGAGGTAGTTGTAGTTCTTGACACCCATGTGGAGCAATGGAAACTCCTTTTTTTAATGCTAAATCACATATATCCTTGGCGATGTCGTAACCAGGACAAATGGTTGCGTCCACATTGAGTATGTCAGCTCCATTGTGATCCAACAAAGTCTCAAAATGTGCTAAATAATATCCATTTTCCCCAGTTGCTATTTTTACATTAGATTTTGATTTTAAAATCCCATGTTCTTTGTACTTGTGTATATGCATAGGCTCTTCAAACCAGTAGACTCCATATTTTGGTAATTCTTCAGCAAATCCCAGTGAAGTGTAGAGATCAAGAGCACAATTAGCGTCAACCATAAGAATAACTTCATCACCAACGGCTTTTCTTGCTGCTTCGACTCTCTTCATATCTCCAATCAGCCCTTCATTTGGATCACCAATTTTGATCTTCACAGCACCTGCATGCAATTCTTCTATATTAAACTTTACTTCTTCTTGAAGTTCAGACAAACCTTTCCCTTCAGCGTAATAACCTCCAGCTATGTAGGTTTTGATTCGAGATTGGGCGCCTCCGAGTAAACTATGCACTGATTTGCCAAGTGATTTGCCTTTTATATCCCAACAGGCGATATTAATTGCGGCTAAAACCTGGGTATTAATTCCACCGGATCCAAGTATCTTAATATGCTTTTCTCCCAAGTCTTCTGCGATGGCTCTGGTATCTAAAGGATCCCGACCAATTAAGAGATCTCGAAAATAATCTACAAATGGGGGGAATATACTTAGTGGCCGTTCGGCAGCGGTGCCACCGTTCCAGCCATAACCGTCTATACCCTCATCTGTCTTAACCGTTACTTTGTGTAATCTGCCTGGTCCATAAAAATGACCTCCGTTCCAGATGCCCGGCCTTTCCCATTCAAAAACTTCGCTAATTACATCAGTTATTTTCATTGTTTTGTGCTCACTCTTATTTGTTTAATCTTCAAATTGTACATTTTTACTACTTAAATCTGGTAGGAAATTGTCTTTTATATAATCCCAATTCAATTCGATGCCTAATCCTGGTTGCTGCGGTATTTTTACATATCCATTATCATCCATTGGGTCAGAAGGATTCTTTAAAAATACGGGACATGCATCTCTATCCTCATCAGGTTTTGTCAAACCTCGTTCATAATATTCACATTGTTCCTCTGTAGTAGATCCTAAAATTGCAAGGTTACCAAATCCCCCAACATGCATTTCACATTGCATACCTAGGGATTCATACATTGCGATTGCTTTTTTACATCCAGTTATACCACCAAAGCTTACATCTATTCTTCCCATATCAGATGCTCTTTGAAATGCCCAGTTTGCTCGTGTGTAGAAACTTCCGGGTTCCATTTCAGGTCCAAGAATATTGATTTGCAATTCATTTGTTAATTGTTTATACGGTTCAATTCTTCTCTCATCCATCGGATGTTCAAGCCAATAGTAATTTAATTTTTCTAGTTCTCTTCCAACCATAATTGATTCCTGGTAGGTATAAACACTCCATGGGTCCAACATTAATACAATATCTTTTCCTACTGCATCTCTGACTGCTTCACAAACTTCGATGTCTTGTTTAGGAAAACTAGGTTTTCCAGGAGCAGTGCAATTGTTGATCGGATCCCAAAATATATACGCGTGAACTTTAAAAGCTTTATATCCTCTTTTGACTGCATCTTTTGCATGATTTGCATAAACGTCTGGTTTTCCTAGGTTAGGATATGTACTTGCATATGCTTTGACTTTATTTCTCGCTCCACCTAGAACTTGATAAGTGGGAGTATTAGCAAGTTTTCCCATTAGATCCCATAAAGCACAGTCAACTGAACCAACAGCAGTTTCTGTGAATCCTCTATGAGCCATCATCCATTGCCAGAGTCTTTCAATATTTCGTGGATCTTGTCCTACGAGTAAAGGTTTTAGTATATTTTCGGTTTCTTCTATGCTTGGAGGGGAGTAATATCCTCCAAAACCATATTGTGAATCGACACCACTATAACCTTCATCCGTTAGGATTTTTATTAATCCATTAGGGACTTTTTTTTGAGGACCTCGTTGTCCATAACCCCATTTTGTTTTCTGTTCATTAGTTTCTACAGCAAAATTGATTATTTGAATGTCTGTTATTTTCATCTTTTCCTCAATTAATGTAAGTCATAAAATGGTTATTATTTGTAGTTTTATACATATTTAATTCTACTTTTAATTTTGAAATTGTTATACCCCCCCCAGCACATCTATTCCACAGATTTTCAGATAATTTGGTTTGGGAGTATTCCCAATATAGTGATATTCAGAAGCCATGTATGACATTGTGATAGCACGACGAGATTTTTCTGATTTGTTTTCTGAGGTGCTATGAAGAAGAAGGCTATGGAAAAATAATCCGTCTCCTGGATTCATTGGAACAGCTAAGGTTTCGTTAGGATTATATTGATCTTCAGTAACGATATAATCATCAGTGGTTTTGATATGTTTCAATGGACCTCTTTTATGACTTTTAGGTATAACTTGCATACATCCGTTTTCGAGGGTAGCTGTTTCAAATGGCATCCAACATGACCAAAGTTCCATTGGTTTTATTGGCCAATATGGTGAATCCTGATGCATTCCTTTTGCTGATCCTACAAAGGGGGGTTTCATTAGTGCGTCAGCTCGAAATAGTTTTAAATTAGGAGTCATCAGTTGTTTCATTGCTTCAATGATTGTAGTAGTTATTACAAGATCGTGGAAGATAGGATCATGAACGGCAATGCCACTAATTTTCCTGATTTGATCTCCTTCAGTATTTATTTCACCTCTTTCTATTTTTGGTTCAGTTTGGATATACATATTGCCTTTTATGCCTATTTCTTTTCTGCTATAGGAGGTGAGACGATCTAAGTATGTTTCACAGTCTTTTAATGAACGTATATTAGGTAATAGTAAAAATCCATCTGTATTAGCTTGTTCAATTTGGGTAGAATTTAACCGTAAAGAGCTCATTTATGGTATTTTAGGATTTTATTAATTTTTGGAAAGACTTTATTTCTCTAGGAGGTTGTAAGTGTTGGCCTGATGCGGTCCATGATACTTCTCCTACGTAAATATCTCCATTTGAATCTACAGTGATTGTATGTGGTGCAGTAAATTCTGTAGGATTTGTTCCAATTTTAATTTTCAAAGTGTCGCTTATTTCAGCTACTTCTGTTTCTGAGTCATTTCCTAATTTTTCAAGAATATTGCCTTTTAGATCTGTAATAACTACTCTTGGTCCTATATTTGGATAATGTATGTTTACTGCCATAGTCGCTCCTAACTCTGCTATATAGCATGTTTGAGGATTATTAGCATCAATAAAAATACCACAAGGTCGATGCAAATTTTTCCATTGAGTTTCAAATTTGCCGTTTTTGTCAAAAACTTGAACGCGATGATTTTCTCGATCTGCAACATATACATATCCATCTTTATCCGTAGCAATATTATGTACTAAATTAAATTCTCCCGGACCGGTTCCAGATTCTCCCCACGAAAATAGTATTTTCCCATCAGGTGAATATTTATGTACTTTAGCGTTTCCATATCCATCTGAAACATAAATGTCTCCATTATTTGGATCTAATGCTACATGAGTGCATCGATTAAATGGATTACCACTCATGAAATGTGAAGGTTTTCCAGGAGATCCTAAAGTCATTAAAATATCTCCATTTAAGTTGCATTTTCTCACTGAATGATTGCCATCATCAGTTAAATAGATAGTGTCATCTGGTCCCATAGTTACCCCATGAGCTCTTGGATAAAGACCTTCTCCCCAGGATTGCAGAAAATTACCTTCTTTATCAAAGACTATGACAGGATGTTCTCCTCTGTTAAATACATATACTCTATCTTTTGAGTCTACTCCTACTCCTCCCACTTCTTTAAATGTCCATCCTTCAGGTAATTTTGCCCAGTTTGCATCAACCTTAAATTTGAATTGATCTTGTCCTATAAATTTATTCATTAGTGCCTCTTTTATTCATTAGAAATGTTGGAATTAATTAATTTTACCATGTGAATAAGAATAAGTAAGAATATTTTGAACAATTTTTATTTTAAGCGTATTTGAAAGGTATTACATAGTTTAAATTCCCTATGCTATACTCTTTTAACGATTAGCAATAAAAATCAATAAATTTTTTTCTTAATATGTCTGAATTATATAAATTGGATCCAAAAGGTAATGTAACTTCCCCAAAAAGTTTTATTGCAGGGGGGACTTATGCTGGACTTAAAACATTTGCTGAATCAAAATTGGATCTTGGTTTATTAAGATCTGAAGTTAAGTGTAGTTCTGCAGGAGTATTTACTAAAAATAAAATTAGATCTCATTCGGTTACATTATCCGAGAGAAATTTAAAGAAAGGTTCGATACAAGGAGTAGTTGTTAATAGTGGGATAGCAAATGCTTGTGTTGGGAATCAGGGTATGATTGATGCAGAAGAATGTGTCAATGTTGCTGCAAAACATATGCAACTTTTGCCAGACGAACTAGTAATATGTAGTACTGGAATAATAGGCGTAGAATTGCCAGTTGATCTAATACGAAAAGGCCTTGCTGAAATAGATCTTTCGAATGATGGAGGCGATCGTCTTGCTGAAGCGATTTTAACAACTGATACAAAAACCAAACAAGCTTCTATAAGTTTTGAATTAGATAATAAAAAGGTGACAATAGGTGGCATTGCTAAAGGTGCAGGGATGATTCATCCAAATATGGCTACTATGCTTGCTTTTATTACAACTGATGCAGCAATTTCTGAAAAAGATATTGCTTCATGTTTAAGAAAAGCAGTCGATGTTTCTTTTAATATGATTTCAGTTGATGGAGATACAAGTACTAATGATAGTGTGATTATGTTAGCTAATGGAACTTCGAAGGTTAAAGATATTGATTTTACTACTAGCAATGGTGATTCTTTTCAACAGGCATTGAATCAACTTTGTATATATCTTGCTAAAGAAATAGTAGGAGATGCTGAGGGAGCTCAAAAATTCATAGAAGTAAACATCGAAGGATGTTCTTCTGTAGAAGATGCACGATCTATTGCTAGAACAATTATTTCTTCGACTTTGGTAAAAACAGCAATACATGGTTCTGACCCTAACTGGGGAAGGATTTTAGCAGCAGTAGGACGTTCTGGAATAAGTATAGATGAAAACAAAATTACTCTTAATATAAATGGAGTTTGTATGTTTGAAAACGGAATTCCGGTGCCATTTCATAAAGAAGGAGCAATTGGTGCGATGAATAAACAAGACGTTAATATTCATATTAAATTCAATAATGGCAAATTTACAGCCACTGCTTGGGGAAGTGATTTAAGCGAGGAATACGTTACATTTAATAGTATGTATACTACATAATTTGTTTAGATTTTTATTGTAACTTTCTCTTGATTTATATTAATAAGAATATTCCATTTTGAATTAGAGTGGTGAACCGTTGCAAAATTTAGTTGTAATTAAAGTTGGTGGAAATGCTCTTGGTAATTCTGATACTTCAACAAGAGACATAGGACAGCTTTACTCCATGGAAACACCTTTATTAATTGTTCATGGAGGAGGAAATATAATATCAGAATGGATGGCTTTGCTTGGTAAAAGGCCTAGATTTGTTAAAGGTCTTAGGGTTACAGATTCAGACGTGATTGATATTGTAACTGCAACACTTGCTGGATTATTGAATAAAAGAATAGTTTCAGAATTAAATACTTTAAATACTAAAGTTCTTGGATTATCTGGCGTTGATTCTAAAATTCTTGAATGTGAATTAATAGATGAAATGTTAGGGTACGTCGGAAAAGTTGTTAATATTAACGTTGATTTATTGGTAACTTTATTTAAATTACGTATTATTCCTGTTATTGCTCCTATAGGATATTTATTAAGTAAAGAAACAAAACAAGAAAGTCGCATATTAAATGTTAATGCTGATGAAGCAGCAGGAGCTCTTGCTACAAAATTGAAAGCAAAAAAATTAATTTTTTTGACTGATGTTGAAGGAGTTTTAGATGCTTCAGGTAGATTAATACGTAAATTATCTCGAGAACAAGCACAAAATATGATAGATACCGGTGTTGCTAGAGGAGGTATGCTTCCTAAGTTACAAGCGTGTTTAGAAGCATTAAAGAAAAATGTAGAAATTCATATTGTTGATGGGAGAAAGCAACATGTGATATTAAATTGCATGAGTGATAATCCTCCCGGGACTTTTATAAAGTAAAATTTTTAGGAGAGTTGGTTCTATAGTAAATTTAGAATCTTTGTTATATAGAGAAATAGGTTTATAATTTTTCTAGTAATTAATTTAAAGGAAGTTATATGTCAATAAATTGGATAGAAAAAGAAAAAAAGTATTATATGTTTACTGTTCGTAGGCAACCTGTTGTTATAGACAAGGCTGCGGGAGTACATGTTTGGGATGTTGAAGGAAAAGAATATTTAGATTTTACAGCTGGATGGGCTGTAACAAATTTAGGACATTGTCATCCATCAGTTACAAACATGATAAAAAAACAATCTGAAACACTTCTTCAAACTTCCAATCAGTTTTATACAAAACCACAACTTTTGTTAGCTGAAATATTGGTTGAGCAAAGTTGTTTGGATAAAGTTTTTTTCTGTAATAGTGGGGCAGAAGCAGTTGAAGGAGCCTGCAAATTAGCAAAAAAATATGGTAAAACTGAAAAGAATGGTGCTTTTGAAATAATAACAGCATTAAATTCATTTCATGGTCGAACACAAGCTACTTTAGCTGCTACTGGACAACCTAAATATCAAGAAACTTTCAAACCTCTTTTACCAGGATTTACACATGTTCCTTATAACGATTTTGAAGCTATTAAAACAGCAACTAACAAAAACACAGTTGCTGTTATGTTAGAACCAATACAAGGGGAAGGTGGGGTAAATATTCCAGACATTGATTATTTATCACGTGTTAAAGAGTGGTGTGTTAAACATGATTTATTATTCATTTTAGATGAAGTTCAGACTGGATTAGGCCGAATAGGAACACTTTTTGGATACCAATATTTTAATGTTGAACCCGATGTTATAACTTTAGGAAAAGCACTTGGGAATGGAGTTCCAATAGGCGCTTTTTTGAGTAAAGATCGAGTAATGAAATTAGAACCTGGTGATCATGGTTCTACTTTTGGAGGTAATGCTTTAGCTACTGCTGCAGCTTTTGCTTCAACAGAGTATATTGTTAAAAATAATATATCCAATCATGCAAAAGATATTGGCAAGAAACTAAAACTTACATTACAACAAGAAATTGGCAATTTAAATATCGTAAAAGAAATTAGAGGAGTTGGTTTATTACTTGCCATTGAATTTACTGATGATATTTCTGCTAATTTAGTGCAAGAATTAAATGCAAATGGATTATTAACAAATCCTGTAAAACCTAATGCCATCAGATTAATGCCTCCATTAATTATTAATGAAGAAGATATTAATAAATCTGTGAAAATAATCAAAAAAACATTGCTTCAAGAGAAATATTAATTTAGGAGTTAAGAATACGAATGAATAAAGACAAATTAATATTGGCTTATAGCGGCGGATTAGATACATCAGTAGCTATTCCGTGGCTTAAAGAAAATTATAACGTAGAAATAATAACTGTTAGTATCGATTTGGGAATGGTAAATTTGAAAACGATTACTGATCGAGCATTAGCTTGTGGTGCAATAAAGGCAATTGGAATTGATGCAAAGCAAGAATTTACTGAAGAATATATTAGTAAATCTTTAGTCGCGGGAGCAATTTATCAAGATAAATATCCATTGGCAACTGCCCTTGGAAGGCCTTTGATTGCAAAATGTTTAGTTGATGTAGCTAACAAAGAAAATGCGGTTTATATTGCTCATGGTTGTACTGGGAAGGGCAATGACCAAGTGAGAATAGAAGTATCAATTGCTGCATTAAATTCTAATTTAAAAATTATAGCACCAATAAGAGAATGGGGAATGAGTCGTGATATGGAATTAGAATATGCAAAAACTCATTCTCTTCCTATAGAAACGAAACCATCAAATTTTTCTATTGATGAAAATCTTTGGGGTAGAGCGATTGAGTCAGGAATTTTAGAAGATCCTTGGAATATTCCCCCTGAAGGGGCTTTTGAATGGACAAAATCTATAGAAGAGACTTCAGAACAATCTACAGAATATGAAATATATTTTGAAGAAGGAATTCCTAAAACGATTGATAATAAACAAATGAATTTGGTTGAAATAATAGAATTTTTTAATATTAGAGCAGGAGAAAATGGTATAGGAAGAATTGATCATATTGAAGATAGATTAGTTGGAATTAAATCTCGGGAAGTTTATGAATGTCCTGCTGCAATCGTTCTTCATGAAGCTCTTAGTTCATTGGAGTCTTTGAGTCTTAGTAAAAATCAATTGCGTTTTAAACGCCAAGTTGGAATTGAATATTCTGAACTTGTTTATAATGGGCTATGGTATTCACAACATAGAGAAAATCTTGAAGCGTATCTTCAAAATACACAACGATTTGTTTCTGGAACTGTAAAAGTTAAGTTTCATAAAGGCAATTGTATTGTAATAGGAAGAAAGTCGAAATATTCTCTTTATGATTATCAATTAGCTACTTATGATGATTCGGACAGTTTCGATCATAAGTCTGCAGTTGGTTTTATTAAAATATTTTCTTTGCCAACCACTTTGCAGAAAAAAATACAAAAAAATAAGGATAATTAAAGAAGGGTTTTTGTGAATGATCTAGATCCAAAAAAATTTTCTGGTTCGATAAATTTTGATCGCAGGCTTTTTAAATATGATATTAAAGGGTCTATCGCTCATGTAGAGATGTTGCATCATATCAGTATTATTTCTGCAAAAGAATTGGCTTTGATTGTTAAAGGTTTAAATGATATAGAAGTTGAAATTGAAAATGATTCTTTTGTGTGGGATGAATCGTTAGAAGATTTACATATGAATATTGAAAATAGACTTTTTGAAATCATTGGTCCAATTGCTGGGAAAATGCATACTGCTCGTTCAAGAAATGATCAAGTAGTTACGGATTTGCGAATGTTTGTAAAAGATTCAATTAGTGAATTAAGTAAATTAGTTAAAAACTTACAAAATTCACTAATTAATAAAGCTGAGGAAACAGTTGAAATTATTATACCTGGATATACACATCTTCAACGAGCACAACCAATTTTAATTGCACATCAATTTTTGGCACATGTTGAGGCTTTAACAAGAGATATTTCGAGATTAAAGGAAGCATATATTCGTACAGATATTCTTCCTTTAGGTAGTGGAGCTTTAGCAGGAACTACTTTTAATACTGATAGAGAATTCCTAAAGAAAAAACTTAATTTTAAAGAAATTAGTTTAAATAGTATTGATGCCGTTTCTGACAGAGATTTTGTAAGTGATTTGCATTATTCATGCGCTATGATAATGATACATATTTCCCAACTTGCTGAAGAGTTGATTTTATGGTCTACAAAAGAATTTGATTTAATATCTTTATCAGAAAAATATGTTACTGGAAGTAGTATGATGCCTCAAAAACGAAATCCAGATTATGCTGAACTTGGCAGGGGAAAGTCTGGAAGAGTTATAGGTAATCTAGTTTCTTTACTTACCATATTGAAAGGCTTACCTCATGCTTATAATAGGGATTTACAAGAGGACAAAGAAAATCTTTTCGATACAATAGACACTGTAAAAAATACATTAACCATTTTTGTTTCAATGGTTGATACTATGAAAATTAATAAAGACAGAGCAAATAAATTAGTTTCTGACCCTGAATTGCTAGCTACAGATTTCGCTGATTTGATGGTGCAATCATTTAAAATTCCATTTAGACAAGCTTATCATTACATATCTAAATTATGTCGTTATGCTAGAGAAAATGACAAAAATCTTTCTGATATAAAACCTGATGAATATAATACTCTTAGCAATTATATCGATACAGTAAATTCTGCAGAAGTTTTGAAATATTTAAAAACCTCTATTTTTGCAAATATTTTAAAATTAACGCCCATAGATGCTATTAAGAGAAGAAATACAATTGGTGGAACTTCACCAGAACAATTGAAAAAAGCTTTGAAATATTATAAGAAGTTAAATGACTAAGTTGAATGACATACGAATAGCTCCATCGATTCTTTCAGCAGATTTTGCTGATCTCGGACGGAATGTTCAAGAAGTGGTTAAATCAGGAGCAGATAGAATTCATATTGATGTTATGGATGGGAAATTTGTTCCAAATTTGACTGTTGGTCCATTAGTGGTTGAAGCGTTAAGAAAGGTTACTAATATTGATTTAGATGTTCATTTAATGATAGAAGAACCTGAACAATTTCTTTCAGCATTTCATTCAGCTGGAGCAAACCATTTAACTGTTCATCAAGAAACTTGCAAACATCTTCATAGAACTATTTACAAAATTAAAGAATTGGGACTTAATGTAGGAGTTGGCATTAATCCTGCTACACCTATTTCTGCTATAGAAGAAATACTTCCTCTTGTTGATGTACTCCTTGTTGCAACTGTTGATCCTGGATTTGCTGGACAAAAATTAATACCTGAAACTTTGGAGAAAGTTAAACGTTTAAAGGATATTATTAACAATTTTGGATATCAAACGGAGATACAAGTTGATGGCGGAGTAAATCATCAAAATATATCTCTTGTTATTGATAAAGGTGCAGATATACTAGTTGCTGGAACGGCAGTTTTTTCTGATTATTCAAAAATTAGCTATAATATGAAAAGATTATTAGAAGCTGCTCAACGATAGAATTTTCTTTTATAGAGTTGTTAAACTCGAGGCTTGTACATTGTTTTTAGGCAACTCATGCAAATTGTTCTTCTTTCATTCTTTCCATTAATGTCAATTCGCATTTTTCTTGTATTCATATAAAATCGACGTTTCGTGTGTCGATTCGAATGACTAACTGTATTACCAGCAGTACTTCTTTTATTACATAAAGAACATGAAGCCACTTTTTTTTCCTTTTTTTTGACTGAATATTATTTGATCTTGTAAAATTACGCGAAAACTATACTATCATAATTGGTGAGATTCGAACAATGATAAAAAAAGAAAAAAAAATTGTAATACGAGAATTAAATAATGAAACTTTTCGTAAGTGGATTTTAAAAGCAACGGATTTTTTAAATGAAACAAAAGAACAAATTAATAATTTGAATGTTTTTCCAGTCCCAGATGGTGATACTGGGACTAATATGTTTCTTACTATGAAATCTGTATGTGAGTATATGGATAAATCATCAGTTGATATGAAATCTATTGTAGAATCAGTGAGTAAAGGTGCTTTAATGGGTGCTAGAGGCAATAGTGGAGTTATTCTTGCACAAATGTTTCAAGGTGTTTTTCAGGGGATTGAGAAAAGCTATCTTGATAAGTCGAATAATTTATTTAGTGATTCTGGTTCATTGTTGCCAAAAGGATTTTTGGAAGCTTTAATTCTTGCCCGTGAAAATTCTTATCAAGCTGTTAGTAATCCTCAAGAAGGTACAATGCTTTCTGTCATACGTTCAATAGAAGAAATAGTTAAAATTTTGATAAATGATGGAGTAATGGACTTTTCTATAATATCCGAATCAATTGTTAATCAAGCATATGATGCTTTACAAAAAACTCCAGAACAGTTATCAATTTTAAAACAAGCTAAAGTTGTTGATGCTGGAGGACAAGGTATTTTACATATTTTTGTAGCTTTGTTAGCGGTGATTAATGATCAAAATATAGAAGAACTTTCGTTTTATAACAAAACATTAAAACCAATAATATCGAATAATAAAAAAGTTATTAGTCGAGAATTTTTGGAATCAACAATTGAAGAAGAATATGGTTATTGTTCAGAAATATTATTGAAAGATTCAAGTATTGAATCTACGGAAATACGTAAGCATTTAGAATCAATATCAAATTCTGTAGTAGTTGCTGGAACAGAAAGTTTGTTAAAAATTCATTTTCATGCGGAATTACCAGGTGATGGATTAAATTATTTAATTTCTGTAGGAACTGTTCAATCCGCTACTATGCAAAATATGGATGAACAACATGATGAAGTTTTAGAATCAAATCAAACAGAAATTACAACATTTGTTGATCATTTAGTTATAGCTATTTCTTCTGGAGATGGTTTCAATCAACTATATAAGGAACAGGGTTGTTTTGGTATTGTTGGCAATGGGAAAATAATGAACCCTAGTGTTGAAGAGATACATGAAATGTTGGCAAAAGCTAATTCAAATTCAATAATTCTGCTTGCTAATGATAAAAATAATTTTGCAGTTTGTAATGAAGCAGTTCGATTAGTTGACAAAAAAGTTGAAGTTATTCAATCACGAAGTTTACCAGAAGGTTTAACGGCAATGTTTAATTATGATGAAGATGAAAGTTTTAGTAATAATATAGAATTAATGAAGCAATCATTAGGAGAGATTAATACTATTGAAATTGCAAGTGCTATTAAAGATGTTAGTATGAATTCTCTTAGCGTAAAACAAGGAGATTTTGTTTGTATTCATAATCAAACATTAATAAGTGGGGGGGAAATACTTATTAGTGTGATTAAGAAAGGACTTAAGAAGGTAGTTGATGAAGATAGTGAACTTTTAACAGTATATTCTCAGAAAAAGAATGTATCTACAGATAACGACTTAGTTTCCGACTTACAAAAAGAATTTCCGTCAATTGAAATAGAGCTAGTTTTTGGTGGTCAGACTCAATCTTTATATATTATAACTATTGAGTGAGATATCATAGCATTCTACATCTAGTATCTGATTGGGATATTTCGAATGAATTATAGAGAAGTTTTATTAAGTATTCTTAAACTTGAAGAAATGAAAAATTGGACAAATGTTTCAGTTAGTGGAGGTATTGATCGTTTTATTGAGAACAATAAGGAAAAATTATTTGTTATTAATAATTCATCTTCATTTAAGAAATTATTAGATTCTTCTTATACTGAGATGAATAAATCTCAAAGGAAAAAATGGGTAAAATTATTAAATGATTTTCTTATAACCAAGAATGTGAACATAGATTCTACGTCTTTTAAAGAGGAAGAACAATTTAGTAATTATGAAAGAAATATTCAACTATTATCTGGTTCGCTTTCTAATCTTCCTACAGTAGGAAAAAGTTTGCTTGGAAAATTAAAAAAATTAGGACTAAATTGTATTGAAGATTTAATTTATCTATCTCCCAATTATTATCGCGACTTTTCGGTGATTACTAAAATTCGAGATATTAGTAGTGATAATATACATACAGTTGTTGCGAATGTATGGGAAACTCGGGTTTTAAGGAGAGGAAAATCATTTAGAAAAGATACTGAAGCAATAATAGGAGATGAAACAGGTAATTGTAAGGCTGTATGGTATGGACAGCCTTTTGTAGCCAAAAATTTAAAAACAAAATCTCAATTTGTTTTTAGTGGTCAAGTAAAATCATATAAAGGTATAAATGTTTTACAGTCTCCAGAATATGAAGTTGTATTTGATAGTAAGGAGTTAATTCATACGGGACGATTAGTCCCGGTGTATCCTTTGACAAAGGGACTTTCAGGGAAAAACATTCGTAAATTAACTAAATTTGTTTTAGATAATTATTTGCAATGTATTTCAGAAGTTGTTCCTTTAACTATTCGTAAACAGCAAAATTTATTAGATATTAATTTAGCAATAATGAAGTTGCATTATCCTTCTACAATGAAGGATGCGGAGATTGCACGAAGAACTTTAGTTTTCACTGAGCTTTTGTTATTACAATTAGGATTGCTGTTAAAAAAACCTAAAAAAAATCAGAATATAAAAACTCCAATGTTAGTTTTTGATGAAGTATTCTATTCATATATTGTGAATTTGTTTCCTTTTGAATTAACCGAAGATCAATCGAAAGTGATTAAAGAAATTTTAAATGATATGAATCAAAAATCAATTCCAATGAATAGGTTATTACAAGGAGAGGTTGGGAGTGGGAAAACAGTTGTAGCTTTTACAGCAATGCTTATTTGTGTAAAGAATGGATTTCAATCGGTTTTAATGGCCCCTACAGAAATTCTTGCTGAACAACATTTTAATACACTCGATGCATTACTTAGAAATTTCGGAACAGTAAAAACTGAATTGAATATTATTAAATTAGAAAATAATGATAAATTTCTAGATGGTATTACCATTGGATTACTTACTGGAGGAATGAGTCAGAAAGAAAAGCAAATGATGAGAAATAAGATTAGTATGGGGGATATAGATATTGTTGTTGGAACTCAATCTTTAATTCAAGAAGATACTTTAATTCCTAAATTAGGATTAGCGGTTATAGATGAACAGCATCGTTTTGGAGTTTTGCAAAGAGCTTCATTACGAGAAAAATCTTTAGATTTATTACCTCATATATTAACCATGTCTGCAACTCCTATACCACGTAGTTTAGCTTTGACATTTTATGGCGAACTTGATATTTCTACGATACGACAATTACCAAAAGGAAGACAAAAAGTTGCCACAAAGTTAATTCCATTAAGCGATATTCATAAAGCCTATAAATTTCTTAGAAAACAAATAGAACTTGGAAGACAAGCATTTGTAGTTTGTCCTTTAATATCTGAATCTGAAAGTCTTCAAATTAAGTCAGCAGAAGAAGAATTTGAACGTTTAAGTAAGTTGATTTTCCCAGAATTAAAGATAGGACTTTTACATGGGAAAATGAAAAGTAAAGAAAAAGATGAAATAATGCAAGAATTTAAAAATAATCGGATAAATATTCTTGTTAGTACTCCTGTAATTGAGGTTGGAATAGATATACCTAATGCTTCAGTGATATTAATAGAAACAGCGGAGAGATTTGGCTTATCTCAATTACATCAATTGCGAGGAAGAGTAGGAAGAGGAGATCATAAAAGTTATTGTGTTTTAGTTGCTGAAACTTCCGGTGAATTTGCCGAGGAAAGATTAAAAGCTATGGAGAAATCCTATGATGGATTTGAATTAGCAGAAGTAGATCTTAAACTTAGAGGGCCTGGAGATTACTTAGGAACAAGACAGAGCGGATTACCCGATTTTAGGATTGCAAACTTAAATGATACTAATATTATTTCTTCAGCTCGTAATGAAGCTCAAAAAATCTTAAACAATGATCCATCATTATATAAAAATAATAAATTACGTTTAGAGACAGAACGATTCTTAAATCGTTTTGACATCGAATTACCTGAAAAAAGTTAAAAAGGAGAAATATAATAATGAAAAACAAAATAGCTGTAATAGGCGCAGGGGCAATTGGAAGTTTAATAGCAGCTTATATTGCAAAAGCAGGCCATCATGTCAGTATTATTGATACATGGCCTCAACATGTAGAAACAATTAAAACTCAGGGTTTAACATTAAATGCTGATAATGATGAATTCACAGTATCTATAGATGCATTTCATTTAGGGGAATTATCTAATAGTAATCCTAAATTTGATTTTGTTTTTTGTTGTGTGAAATCACAAGATACAGTTTGGGTTATAAAATTCATTGAACGATATATGTCTCCTGGAGGAGTAATTATTTCTGCTCAAAATGGCATTAATGATGAAATTATAGCTTCTTTAGTGGGTTTTTCGAAGACAATAGGATGTGTAATAACTTTAGGAGCCATGCTTATTGAACCAGGGGTTGTTAAACGTACTTCTGTAAAAGAAAATCCAGCACTTACATTAGGTGAATTAAATGGTTTAATATCGTCTAGATTAAATTTTTTAAAGGATATATTAGAATTAGTAGGACCTATAGCTTTAACAAATAACCTATGGGGACAAAGGTGGGCCAAACTTGCTCAAAATTGCATGTCGAATTCGCTTGCAGGAGTTACGGGATTGGGTGCTAGAGAACTTAGAACTCGACACGATACATTAAAAATTCTCGTAGAAATAGCAACTGAAGTTGTTAATGTAGCTAAAGTTCTTGGTATTAGTATTGAAGCAATTAATGGAGTTGAATCTAAATTATTTTCATCTAATTCTACTGTGAATAAAGACCTTATAATGCAATCATTGAAAAAAGATGCTTATAAACTTGGTGAAGGAAAACCTTCTCTTTTACAAGATATAGAAAAAAAACGTTTAACTGAAGTAGATTTTCTTAATGGATATATAGTTAAAAAAGGAAAAGAAGTTGGGGTAAAAACTCCATTGAATGAACGTCTTGTCGAATTAGTTCATGAGATAGAGAAAGGCAATAAAATTCAAGATATAAATTATGCAATAGAATTATTAACTAAAAAATAATTTATATTTCTCCCCAGCAAGATCCTACTTTGATGTTTGTTTTTAAAGGGACAATTAATTCGAAATTTTGTGTCATTGCTTCTACTGCTAAATTAGTTAAGTTTGAAGTTTCAGTTTTTTTCGTTTCGAATATTAATTCATCATGTACTTGCAAAATCATTTGACTTTCTAAACATTCTGTTTGTATTTTTTTATCGATATTAATCATTGCTATTTTCATTATATCTGCAGCAGTTCCTTGGATTGGCATATTAATTGCCATTCTTTCTCCTGCTTGCCGAATATTTCTGTTAGATGACGTTAGTTCTGGAATGTATCTTCTGCGTCCAAGGAGAGTTTCTACATATCCTTCTGTGTTTGCTTTGTTCAGGGTGGATTCGATATAAGTCTCAATTTTTGGATATGCAGCGAAATATGTTTTTATAAAATGAGCTCCTTCTTCAATACTAAATTCAGTTTGTTGCGATATGCCATATGGAGATAGTCCAAAGATTACTCCAAAATTAAGAATTTTTGCTACACGTCTCATTTGTTCGGTTACTTCTTTTAGGGAAACTCCAAACATTAATGATGCTGTTTGTGAATGGATATCTTCATTTTGATTGAAAGCTTTACACAGGTTATCATCTTTACTTATATGCGCTAATATTCGAAGTTCTATTTGAGAATAATCGATTGACATCAATGTGAAATTTTCTGAATCTTTGACTATAAATGCATTTCTTACTCTTTTTCCAATTTCAGTTTTAATAGGTATGTTTTGAAGGTTTGGTTCACTGCTTGAGATTCTACCTGTTGTTGAACCAATTTGATTGTATTTTGTGTGTAATCTATTTGAATTTTGGTTTTTAAGTTTTGGCAATGAATCAACGTATGTCGTTTTAATTTTTGTTATATGTCGGTATTCAAGAATTTTAGAAACTATTCCTGTAGATTCGTTTTTTAATGAATCTAGTGAAGCTGAATCAGTTGAATAGCCTGTTTTTATTTTACGTGTTTTCCGAAGGTTTATTTTAGTGAATAAAATATCAGATAATTGTTTTGGTGAATTTAAATTAAATTTTTCACCTACTATTGTAAATATTTGTTCTTGTAGAGATGTTAAGCTTTGTGATAATTCAGTAGACATTGATTCTAATATATTAATATCTATTTCAATTCCTTTTTCTTCAATATCTACTAATATTTTTACTAACGGCATTTCTAAATTATAGAATAGGGATTTAAAAGGCTCTGATTCAATTGATTTTTGAAAAAATTCCCAAAGCCTGAAAGTAATTTCAGCATCTAAACACGCATAATTCTTTACTTTTTCGATTGAAACATTATCTATAGAAATTTGTTTTTTCCCACTGCCGATGAGAGTTTTAATTGGTTCCATTTCTATTCCAAATATTTCTAATGCTAATTGTTTAAGGCCTATCGATGTTTTTCCTAATATGTGAGCAGCAACCATCGTATCAATTATTGTAGATTCGACTTTGATTTTTGCATTTCTTAAAACACTTAAATCAAAATTGGCATTGTGGAATATAATTTTTTTGTTTTTCAGAAGAATTTCATTTAAAAATAGCTGAATTTTTTTTAAAGATATTTGTTTTCCATTGGTATGACCTAGTGGTATATACCAAGCTTTACCTTCACCTATGGATATAGAAATACCTACCAGTGTTGCTTGCCATGGATCGAGATTCGTGGTTTCAGTGTCTAAGGATAATATTGATGTTTTTTTTAGTAATATTTTAAGTTTTTCTAATTTCAGGTCATCATCAATTAGTTCATAATTAGTAATGTATTTGTTTTTAATAATTGGTTGAGAATTTGTCATGGTTCCTGATAAATTTGAAACTTTTTGAACTAAAGAAAAAAATTCAAATGTTTTTAGCATTTCTATTGCATTACTTATATTAAATTCACCATAGTTAACAAAAATAGGTTGCGAAAAAGGGTTAATTTTTTTATTAGGTAGGGTATTCAGGTCGTTTTTTATAGTTACGAGGTCTATATTTTCTTTTACTAAGACTTCGTGGTTTTCTAGCAAATTTTTTATTCTTATTGGATTTATTTTGTTTAAATTTGTATAAATATTTTCTATCGACTCATATTCTGATAGTAGTTTTATAGCTGTTTTTTCTCCAATTCCAGGTATTCCTATTATGTTATCAGACTTGTCTCCTTGTAATGCTTTTAAATCAATGAGTTGATTCGCTGATAATCCGTTATATCGCTCTTGAATTTCAGAATTGGCATATACTTTTTTCCCACTATACGGATTTAACATTAATACTTTTGTATATTTTGAAACTAATTGAAGCAGATCTGAATCACTACTAACGATAAGAGTATTTTTTTGCTTAGATTCTGCGATCTTAATAATTGTGCCTATGATGTCATCAGCTTCATATCCTGGAAATTCTAAGCGTGGCACATCAAATGCTGCTAGGAATTTTTTAACTTTTTCAAACTGAGGAATTAGTTCTGGTGGCGCTGGAGGTCTATTTGCTTTATATTCTTTACGCATTTTATGACGAAATGTTGGTTTCGGTGTGTCAAATGTTGCTATGCAATGAGATGGATTATATTCTTCAATGATTGAAAAGTATGTTCGAGCAAATCCATATACTGCAGTTACATTTTCTTGATTTGCTGTAGTAAGTAGCTGTGAAGATGATAAGCCGAACCATGATCGATATATTAATGAATGGCAATCAAAAGCTAAAACTAAATTATTATTTTGAGTTTCTGTTTTTGGCAATTTTAATGAGCCTTTATAAAGATTAAATTAGTATAACATTTGAAACTTCATTGTTTAGTTTGCAAAGAGTAGATTAATTTGCAGTAAATTATTTAGAGTGGTCCTTTGTGACCTCTTCGGATAGCTTCACATAATTGCATGGTATGTACTGCATCATCTAAATTCGACCATGGAGTTTTGTTTTCTAATATACAATCTACAAAATGACGAGTTTCGTTATATTCAGATCCTCCAACAGAGTCTAGGTTTAACTTGCCACCAATTGCCTTTCCTTGACTATAATGTTCTACGAGTCGATTGTTGGTTGTTAAATCGAGATAAAATGATAGATCTTCAGCATGAACTTCTGCTCTTTGTATCCTATAACCTACTCCATAGTGACTTATCATTGAACCAATTGTTCCTGAAGCAAATTTAATAGATGCATTATGTCTATGTGAACCTTCTCGTGGTCCATCATGTACGATTGAATAGACTTCAATTGCCTTAGAGGCTGTTGTTGTTGAAGAACCAGCCATCCAACGTAAAAGATCAACATGATGTATTGCATCACATATGACAAGATCTGGCACGAGATTTTTCAGTGAAGAATGGACTAATGGTGATATAGGTTTGTTGTACGTGGCATTGACATGAACAGCTCCCCCAGATTTTTGAATTTGTTCACGAACAGCTAATACTTCTGGGAAATATCGTCGATTGAATGATACAATCGTTTTTACGTTACTATTTTTTGCAATATTAGCTAAAATTTGAGTTTCTTTCGAATTCATTCCAGGAGGTTTTTCGACCGAGGTATTAATTCCTTCTTCCAAACAAGCAGTTACAATAGGAAGAAGATGTCCAGGCATTGTTTCTACATAGACTATATCTAAATCCATTTTTTGAAGCATATCTTGATAATCTGAAAAACTTTCGTCTGGTTTATACATTTGCAGCGTTGTTTCGCGTCTTTCAGAGTTGATTTCAGCTATTGCTGCTAAATGTAATCTTTTATCTTCTTTAATTTCCTGAAAATGAGTTTGAGCATGTCTTCCACATCCTATTACTCCAACTTTAAGTTTTGTCATTTTAATTTTAGTCTTTTAAGGTAATCAGTAACGTTCTGTGTCGAGACTACATCTCCTATATCTATTTCTATATCTAGAAGGTTTACCCATTGCATAATTTGGCAACGATCTCCTACTGCTTCATATGGAATAATAACACGAAAACTATCACTTGCATCACGTGCAGTAGCGTAGACACAGTGACTTGTACTTACTCCAGTTAAAATTAATGTGTCAATCTGTAATGCAGTAAGCATTTCTTGCATATTTGTGCCTTTAAAACAAGAAGCATATTTTTTATACACTATTTTTTCGTTTGGTTGCCGGTTTAGTCGTGGATCAAGATCATAAAGAGATTCATTCCCTTTTTTAACATCCGTTTTAAATTTTTTAGAACGAAATGCTGAAAGTTCATCAGGATCAAAATCTGATGTTGAGAAAAAAATTGGTATATTTGCCATCCTTCCAGATTCTAAAATATTTTTTGTAGCATTAACAACTGAATCCATATTACTTCCCATTTGGGTATTTAATATAGTCCAATTTATAGCTAAATCAATAACTATGATAGCTGGATTTTTACCATATCCAACATGTTGTGCCCAATTCATTTCTAGATATTGTTGGTGTAAATTATTTAAGTGAGTACGTATAGGTTCTCGTAATTCTTCGGGCAACTGTAAATTAGGAGTTCCCATTGTATTATTCAGCTCAAAAAACGGATTATTCATTTTTTGCCTTCTGTTTTAATTTATTTTTGGTCAAAAGTTCTACGAATTTGGTTTTGAAAGTATATTTAATCCGTTTCTAACAGTGTCAAGCAAACTTAATACTTCTTTTTCTAATTTTTCTAGGGATGCTTGAGTATATGTATCAACTTCTGAACGATGAGTTCTTGCTTCAATATCTGCAATATCAATAATTTTTTTAGCTCTTTGTTCTGAATCATTTATAATTTCTTCTGCTTTGTTTTGTGCAGATTTAACTATTTCACTTTGTTCAATGCGTGATTGATATTCGTGTTCAGCAGATTCAACAAGTTTTCGAGCATCTCCTTGAGCTTGATGTACAATTTGATCTTTTTTATGGATAATCTCGCCTGCAGCTTTCACATCAAATGGAACACTCAATCGAAGTTGAGTAATCAGTTCTGTTATTTTTTCTGAATCAACAATTGTTTGTTGAGTTATTGGAACTTTGCGACTTGTATTTATCAGGGCTTCTATTCTATCTATAATAGTAATCATATTCATTATGTTGCCTCCATTATGTTTTATTTTTCCGGAAATTTGTTTTTTAAAATTTCAATTATTTCTGAGGGAACTAATGAATGAATATTCCCTCCTAGATTTAAAACTTCTTTTAGTAAAGAAGAACTAATAAATTGATATGAAAGATTGGTCATTAAGCAAATTGTTTCTATTTCAGAATTAAGCTTTTTATTCATAAAAGCCATCTCAAATTCAAATTCAAAATCAGAACCACTTCGCAAACCTCTTACGAGAACACTCGCATTAATTTTTCTTGCTAGTTCTATAGCAAGCCCATTGAATTCTTTTACTGATATGTTTTCAATGTTACTCGTGGTTTTTTCCCACATTTCAACACGTTCTTTACTACTAAAGGTTACGTTGTTCGAGTTTGAATATACTCCTATAACTACCTTTTCAAATAATTTAGCAGCTCTGGTAACGACATCAAAATGTCCTAAAGTAACTGGGTCAAATGTTCCTGGATAAAGTGCGGTAACCATTACAAAACTTCTTTTTTGAATGAAAAATAACTTACGTTACTTTCGCCATATTGTTTAAATTTATTTCTATATAAATTTTTATAAGTATTTTTTAATATTTGTCTTTTTGAATGTCCAATTATAATTGTTGAATTTTTTTTAAGAATGGAAGAATGAGCTAATAGATCTAATGTTTCGTTTAAAGAATTAAGTTTATATGGAGGATCCATTAGTATTGTATCGTATTTTGTTTTATTTTCACTCAAAAAAATTTCCACCTTTTGACAATAAATATTAGTTAAATTTTCTATTTCCAATAGATGCAGATTTTTTTTCAATGTCATACAGTTAATTTTTGACATTTCTACAAAATCTACATGTTTTGCATTTCTGCTAAGAGCTTCAATGCCTAAAGAACCACTTCCTGCAAACATATCTAATACTAACTTTCCTTCAATGTTGTTGACTCCAATAGTGTTAAATATTGAAAGTCTTACCAGGGATGAAGTAGGTCTTGTGTCTTTGTTTTTTGGGAAGTCAAATTTTATTCCTCGTAATTTGCCTGCAGTAATTCTCATTTATTTTGAAAGGATTATATTAAATTATGTAAAGGAGAATAAATACTTAAACAGTATGATTTTAAATTATTTTAAAAAAAATTTAGTATTTTTAAAAAATAATTGTTATCTATTTAAGATTTTTTTTAATATTAAGGCTTTATGGGATTTGATTTTTCTGGGAAAACCAGTCTTCTTACTGGATAGTTTATTTCTATATTTTCTTTAGCAAATCTTGCGTGTAAAGATTTTATCATTTCACTTTTTAATTGAAAACTTCCTAATCTATCAGTTGCTCTTAAGAAAACCCAAAAGTCGATATTAGAATCTCCAAAATTATCAAAAGCAAAGAAAGGATCTTGTTCTTTTACAGCAGATGAACAATTTTTAATGACTTTTTTCGCTGTTTCTAAAGTAATTTTTTCGATTAGAGTTAAATTACTTTCATAGCTTACTCCACAAGCGACTCTAATACCTATTTCTGTGGATGGAGAATAGTAATTGGTGATTATTTCTTCAGATAATCGAGAATTCGGGATGATTACCATATTATTAAAAGGAGTTCTTACTTTTGTTGTGCGCCAACCCATTTCGGTCACAAATCCATTAATGCCTGAATCTAATTCTATATAATCTCCAACATGAATAGCTCCATCAGATACTACGTATGCCGCTGCAAAGAAGTTACTTAAAACAGGTTGTAATGCTAGTGCTACTGCAATACCTCCTATTCCTAATCCTGCTAACATCGGACTTATAGAGAATCCTAGATCAGCTAGTATTATAAAGCTACCAGCTGAAATAATTAGTATTTTTATGCCCCGTGTTACTATAACAATGATAGTTTTTAATCTGCGATTTTCATTTTCATTGCCTTTTGATTTATTAGCGTAGAAAATTTTTTCTAATAATATAGGAAGGAATTTTTGATTTAGTTTAAGGAGAAAAATTGAAATTGCTAAAATAAATACTATTCTCGGTAATTTTGGAAGAATCCAAAGCAACCAATTTCCCAAAGCAGATTGAACATTATTTATTGCAGTTGCTGTGTTTATTATTTCGTATTCTTTGGTAATTATAATTATGACAAAAATTCCTGATAAAACCGTAATGAATAAGAATAATAAAGAGGAAATTTTTGAACTAAATCCTGACAAATCTATAGGTATATTATTTTCAATCCAAGAACGAATTTTTTTAGCTGATAATTTTAATATTATATATATTAATAATGAAAAAATTATCCAACTTAAAAGCATTGTTATGGCGAACCAATTGTCTTGAATAAATTGAGAGATATTCATTTTGAGATTATTTTCTCCAAAAATTGTTTTTTCATGTAATTTTCTTCTTATTTAAAGAAATTATATAAAGAATAATTGAATAAATCATTTGTTTTAATAGCGAATTAAGAACAAAAATGTTTATTAAAGAAAAAATACTAAAAAGAAAATCAATTTAATTATTAAAGATTTAATAAAGAAACGTCAATTAGACCAAAATTTTTTACCCATTCTGTTGTAGTGCTTGTAATAATGGTTTGAGGATAAGTGCTAGATAGATTTAATACTTCTTTTTGAGAGGGGTAATCTAATTCTGAGAGGATATCATCAAGTAATATAATTGAGTCGTTTTTTGTGTGATTTTTAAAGTATTCTATTTGTGCAATTTTTAAACATAAAGCTAGAATTCTTGCTTGTCCTCTAGATACAAATTTTCGTATATTTTTATTTTCAATTGTGATAATAAAATCATCTATATGAGGCCCAATGGTTGTTTTCCCTAAAATAAGATCTTTCTCTTGATTTTGAGTTAAATATTTTTGGTAATTATTGATTAAATTGTTTTCTGAATCAGGAATAGTACAGTTATAATTTAAAGAACAGTTGGATAAATTTTTATTCAATGATTCCAAAAGATTTTTCACTAAAGGTGAAATTGAATTTAAGCAATCTTTTCGTTTTTTAATAATTAAATTGCCATATGTGATTAGTTGAGCATCCCATTCTTCAATAGTATTTTTATCTGCTTTAGAATCTCTGATTAGATTAAGAAGGTGATTTCGTTGTTTTAATACTCTTTTATATTTTCTTAAAGCGTTTAAATATGAACGATCACTTTGACATAATAAAATATCTAAAAATTTTCGTCTTTCTATGGGAGGTCCTGTGACAATTTCCATGTCTTCTACTGAAAATACTACAATTGTTATTCGTCCAATTAAATTAGAAAGAGAGATTTGTATGTTATTGTGTTTTATTTCTTTTTGTACACGTTCTTTTGTTTGACTATATCCATTGGAATTAATAGTTTGTTGCATCCGATTATATCCGACAATAATTTTTTCTAATTTATATCCAGTAAAAATACCTTGTAGATTAGTAGAAAAAGGTTTAATTATACTGTCTGTTCGAATTAATTCTTTATCTTGTTCGGTTCTGAAAGATTTACCCATAGTTAAGATATGAATTGCTTCAATGATAGATGTTTTTCCTGAACCATTTTGTCCGCTAATAAGATTCAATCCAGTTTGGAAATTTAAAGATAAATTATCAAAATTACGAAATTCATTTAAAATGAGATTCTTTAATATCATATTTTACCTATATCTCTCTGAATTTGTTATGAAAAAATACAGTAATTATTTCATAAGATTTTTGGTGATTTATTCAGGAAAATTCATTGCCATTAATTATTTTCCTGAATATCTTTGATTTTTTTATCAATAATTTCTACATCTTGAGTTAAACCATCTGCTAGTTTATAACATCGATCTATATATAAACGAGTTAGAGACGTTCCTTTTTCAGATTTATCTTTAGAAGATTTAACAATTTCTTTAATATTAAATGATTGCGGTAATAATTCTGAAAGATTTTCCATTTCTTGTTCAATTTCTTTTAATAGGGAATTATCATTAATTTGTAAAGCAAATCTTATTTTCCCAATCATTTTTGAAAGTTCTCCTAATTTATCTTTATCGTTCATTAATGTATATAAAACATTATTTACGTTTAGTTGTTCATCTTTTTCATTTGTAATTTGCATCTGATTTCCATGAAGGGCATTTTCGTAACAACTTGAATATTCTTTAACTATATTTGTCATTAATTCCATTAATTCTGATACTGCATTTTCGTTAATAGTGCCTCCAAAAATTAAGTCGTCGTTACGGTGTTTAACTATTTGAAGAACTTTTTCATAAGTGCCAATTTTTTCAGGAACTGGGGGTAAGGAAAATGCAGAAGCATCTTTAGAATTAAATTCTGATAATTGGGAAGCAAGAAAAGGAGGGATATATTTAGAAAAATCTAGAGTTATTGGTAGAACGACAATATAAGCAGCTAAAACTTCATTAGGTTCATTTTCTAAACGAAAATATACCATTGCATGACCTTTTGGTTTTTTAAGTTCTCCTATTTCAAATTCAAGTAACATGATATTATTTTTTTAAATTATAATTATAAATCTACTAGTTAATTAATGTCGAATTCTAGAAAAATATTTTGGCATTTTATTAACTTTGTTGTTACTATTGATTATCGTAATAATGGTAATAAAGATACCGGTTTATGATGTAACAATATTAAAAATATAGATCAAATTGGTTTATATACCAATATATATCTTGTCTTTTTTTTTATTACATTTTAATATTATTCTTAATCCCCGGTAGCTCAGTGGTAGAGCGGGCGGCTGTTAACCGCCATGCCGTAGGTTCGAATCCTACCCGGGGAGCCAATATCTTTTGGAGAAAATCATGAAGTATTCTGTAATTACAAACCATAAGTCGATAACTGGAGAAAATCCTTTATGGGATTGGAAAAGAAAAATATTTTATTGGGTAGATATTCATGGGAAAAAATTATTTAAATATGATCTTGCAAGTAATGAATCTAGCATTGTTTTTGAAGGTGAATTGATTGGTGGATTTACTGTGCAAATTGATGGCTCCCTATTATTATTTATGGATAAAGGAAGGATAGCTTTGTTGAAAGAAGGTTCTTTGCATAATTTAGTGACTAAAATCGAAATTGAAGAATCTGAGGGCAACAGATTTAATGATGTTTCAGCAGATCCAGAAGGACGAGTATTTTGTGGAACAATGTCTGATAAAACTTATAAAGGACGTTTGTATCGCTTGGATCATAATGGAGATCTAAAAGTTATTTTGGAAGATGTGGATCTTTCTAATGGTATTGGATATAGCCTAGATTTAAAGTATATGTATTATACCGAATCTGCAGCAAAAACAATTTTTCGGTATTCTTATGATCGAATAAATGGCGAAATAACTGATAAAAAAGTTTTTTTGCATACCCCGGAAGAAAAAGGAATACCAGATGGATTAACAGTTGATGCAGAAGGTTATATATGGTCTGCTAGATATGATGGGGGAGCTTTATTTAGATATTCTTCTACGGGGGAAATAAATATGAAGATTAAAGTTCCGACTTCTAAGGTTACCTCCCTTGCTTTTGCAGGCAACGATTTTGATCAAATATTTGTAACTACTGCAGGAGCAGAAGATCCCAAGTTAAATGGATCTGAAGCTGGCAGTTTATATCATATGCAATTGGGGATTAAAGGAAAACCAGAATTTTATTCAGCTATTGTCGTTTGAATTCTTAATTGGATAGAATTTTTCTGCCAAGAAAATAATTAATCCTATTACTATCACGCTAAAATAAGATATTAACCGATCTAAGATTGCTATGCTTACAGCATTTTCTGATGTTAATGATAATGATAGTAAGCCAGTCATTCCAATATCAACTATGCCAATACCTCCAGGCGTAAATGGAATGAGACTTAACATAGCATTAGCTAAATTTACGAAAATTGCTATTCCTACACTAATATCTATATTTAGTGCGTATCCTACTAAATACAGTCTTGTAAATTCACATGTCCAAATACAAATTGTTAAGGCAAAACTAGAGGGTATTTTTTTAAAGCTATCAAATACGCCACGATAGAAATTAATAAATATTTCTTTAAAAATATTGGGTAATATTTTACTAATGAAATTTCGAAATATGCCCAAGAATATTAATAGTAGAATCAAAATGATTAGTGTAATGCCTCCAATAATTAAATAAATTGGATTAAGAAAGTTACTTTGCAGAGATATTAAAGCAAATGAAATGCATAAGAAAAGAAAAATCACAGCAGTATCTACAAATCTTTCTGCTACTA
This sequence comes from uncultured Dehalococcoidia bacterium, assembly GCA_964508175.1. Classification (GTDB taxonomy): domain Bacteria; phylum Chloroflexota; class Dehalococcoidia; order Lucifugimonadales; family CAZDRU01; genus CAZDRU01. The sequence continues at coordinate 15,214 of CAZDRU010000029.1, read as the reverse complement.
TTGTCCCAATCAATGTAGATAATTGGACATTTGCTTTTTTAGATAGTAGGTAAGATCTATAAGCATCTCCTAATCTAAACCATGTTATTGAATTGATAAACCAACCTATAATAATTAAACATGTGAAATAAATAGGACTTATTTTATCTTTATGATTTGTTGTGTGTGAAACAAAGTTTTTCCATCGTATTCCTCGGAAAAAGAATGAGATGTAATGTGCTAACAGAGCTAAGAAAAAAAAGATTGGATTAGTATTTTTTAACGTATTTATTATTTCGTTAATATCTAATTCAGTTTTTTGTATTAGAAAAATAATAGCAATTATTACTAAAATAATAGAAATAATCGTTGCAATAGGGGAAATTTTACGCAGTATTTGTTTTTTCTTTTCTGGGTTTTTATTTATCATAGACATGATTTAAATTAAGGGACGTTTTTGAGGAATACCTGATTTTCTAGGATATTTTTCGGGAGAATGTGATTTTTTGTTTATTTTTATTATTTTTCTTGAATCTGTAAAAATGTCTGAGTTGATTAAATAAGGTTTTTCTAAAATCCCACCTAGAAGTTTAATTGGATAATTTGCTTTTTTAATTTCTTCATTAATATCCCCCTTTTTATAGCAAAGTGAATATCCTCCAAGTTTTAAAAGGGGTAAAGTTAATTCTGCTAAAGTAGGCAATTTAGCCACTCCTCTAGATACAACACAATCAAAAGTTTCTCTATATTTTGTATTAGTAGCGACATCTTCTATTCTTTCATTGAGAATAGTAATGTTATTAAGATTCAATTGATTGATTAAATGTTCAAGGAAGTTTGTTTTTTTAGTTACTGATTCAATTAATGTTAAGTTTATTGAAGGAAAAGCTAACTTTAAAGGAATGCCAGGAAATCCAGCTCCTGAACCTACATCTGCTATTTTTAAACCATTGAGTGGATTGAAACAATATTCATTACAAATTGTTAACGAATCAAAAAAATGAATAAGTTGCACTTCTTTCTTATTTGTTATTGATGTTAAATTTATTTTCTTGTTCCATGAAATTAACAATTCATAATATTGTTCAAATTGGTTTAGAATATGATTGTTAAATTCGATATTGATATTTTTTGTAAGCTTGTTAAGAAGTTTCATAAATTGCTATTTTGTTTTTTACTATAAAATAAATTTTCACTATAAACACTATAAAGATGCTTGATAAAATCATAATTTAAATTAAACTATAAAAACAATATTATTATTTAATCAGGAGAAAAACAAAAGATAAATGGCTACAAAAGCATTCATTTTAATCGAAACTTCAGTAGGGAAAACAAAACTCGTTGCAGAAGCATTGAATAAAGTAGAAGCAATAAATTCAGTAGATACGGTTGCTGGCCCTTATGATATTATTGCAGTAGTAACTACAGATGATATTAGTTCAATTGGAGATCTTGTTACTAACGAAATCCATGCTATTTCTGGAATAATGCGTACTGTAAGTTGTATTTCTATGGATAACTGAAATACTGGCACAGTAAATGTTTCAATTCAGGAAATTTTTTCTTTCTAAAATTCTTTAGTAAAACTTTTGTATTTAAAGTCTATTATTATTTATTTAAGTTAAATATTACTCATGTTTGATATAGCTCACCATAAAATACAAGATTTATTAAATCAAGCGGTTGTAAATGCACAATCATTAAATATTATTCCTAAAGTAGAAGTAATAGAATTTTCGTTAGAACGTCCACAAATCGAAAAACATGGTGATTTTGCTTCAAATTTAGCTTTAAAATTGTCAAACAAAGTCAAATTAACACCGTTAGTTTTAGCTCGAAAATTGATTGAATTAATTCCTGAGAACACAATTATAGAACGCGTATGGGAAGAAGGTCCTGGATTTATTAATATTGAGATTTCTCCTCGATGGCTTCAAGAACAAATTGATGTGATTATTAATTTAGGTTCTAATTATGGAGTTGCTATTACTAAAAATGAAACGATTATTCTTGAATTCGTTAGCATTAATCCTACAGGTCCTCTTCATCATGGACATTTATGGGGTGCAGTAATTGGGAGTACTTTAGCAAATATACTAGAAGTTTCTGGTTATAAAATTATTAAAGAATATTATGTAAATGATCATGGTAATCAATTAGATTTATTTGTCCATTCTCTGTACGCTCGCTATCGAGAAAACGCTGGATTAGAATTTCAATTTCCAGATGATGGATATAAGGGAAAGTATGTTCATGATATGGGAAAAGAATTATGGGAAAAACATGGCGATAAATATTTAAAGATGAATGAAAATGATGCTTTAAAAGCAATACGTATAGTTGGATTAGACTTAATGATTTCATCCATTCAGGAAGATTTGAAATTGGTAGGAGTTTCTTTTGATAATTGGTTTAATGAAAGTAATCTTTTTTCAACTGGAGAATATTCTGATATTGTATCTGAACTTGAAAAAAAAGAATTGATTGTAAAACGAGATGGAGCAACTTGGTTTATAACAAGTGCTATGGGAGAACCTAAAGATGATGTTCTTGTTAAAAGTTCCGGAGAAGTAACTTATTTTGCTTCAGATATTGTTTATCATGCAAATAAATTCAAAAAACGAAAATTTGACCAAGCAATAAATATTTGGGGAGCAGATCATCAAGGACATATTCCTAGACTTAAAGCTGCATTACAATCAATTGATATAGATTCAAATAGGCTTAAGTTTATTGTTACTCAGATGGTTTCTTTGAAAAAAGGAAATGAAAAAGTAAAGGCATCGAAACGTAGCGGAGAATTTGTTACTTTACGAGAATTAGTTGATGAAGTAGGCAAGGATGTTTGCCGATTTTTCTTTCTTTCTCGTACTCCAGAATCACATATGACTTTTGATTTAGAACTTGCTAAGGAACAATCAAACAAAAACCCAGTTTACTATTTGCAATATGGTTTTGCTCGCATTTCTAGTTTATTAAGAAATGCATCATTGAAAAATCTAGATTGGCAATTGGGGAATGTTGAATTTCTTCATGATGATCATGAAATCGCATTGATGAAAAAGTTAACAGGTTTTCCAGAACTATTAGAAATTGTTTCAGAAACACTTCAACCGCATAGATTAGCTAATTATGCTATCGAATTAGCAACTTCTTTTCATTTGTTCTACCAAAATTGTAGAGTTATATCATCAGATTCATCGGATGTAGATTTAACTTTATCCAGGTTAAAATTAACAAAAGCAACTGAAATTATATTAGCCAAAACATTATTTTTAATGGGAATTAATGCTCCAGAGAAAATGTAAATATTTAAGCAAATGGATAATTTAATTAGTAATATAGTATGGTTTTTTTTAATTACCCTTTTTAGTTACTTGAGCGGCTCTATTTTATGGGCGATTATAGTATCAAAAATTAGTGGTAAAGATGTAAGAAAATTAGGAACTAAAAATCCAGGAATGGCAAATACAACTCGTGAATTAGGTGCTAAATATGGAAGTTTTGTTTTAATTGGTGATATTTTAACTGCTTTTTTTTCTTTATTTTTTATTAAATATTTACTTCAGAATGTTTTTGATGTTCATCCAATTGTTTTTATTTTTTTTACTGCAATTTTTTTATTAGGAGGATTTTTCCCTATTTTCCATTCTTTTAAAGGAGGTTCTGGATTGGCAAAATTATTGGGAATTCTATTGATTTTAAATCCACTAGTTGTTTTTATAAATGTTCCATTAGGAATGCTATTTCTCTTTATAATAAAAAATACAGAGTGGAAATTTGTTGGCTCTGCAGTTTGTCTTGTTATTAGTACAATGATAGTAAGTTTTTCTTTTAAATATAGTTATAATATTATTGGATTACAGTATGAATTTCCTGATTTTTGGGGACTGATGTGTATGCTGTTTTCAGGTTTGCTTGTATTCATACGTTCAGAATATCAATATGATTTATTTTTTCTGAAATTTTTGAAAAGGTTTAAGTCGTAAGATCTTTAGTACATCTAAATCCTAAATTTCCAGTAGAGCTATTAACAGAATTTGAACTTCTAGCAGAAACTCTGTAACGATTACAATAGGATTTATGGCAAAGATATGAACCGCCTCTTATAGTTTTTTGATTAATTGTTTTTCTAGTATTTAAAGTTCCGTCTTTGTTATCCCAGGAGTTTTGACACCATTCCCAAACATTCCCAACCATATTAAATAAGCCAAAGTTATTTGGCTTATATTCATTGACTGGAGCTGTTCCTATATAACCATCTTTAGCTAGGTTGGTTTTGGGAAAATTTCCTTGCCAAATATTACATAAGTGTTTACCACTAGGATTTAAGCTATTTCCCCATGGAAAAGTTTTTTGGCTTAATCCTCCTCTTGCTGCATATTCCCATTCAGCTTCAGTTGGCAATCGTTTGTTAGCCCATTTACAATAATTGTTTGCATCATTCCAAGATATGTGAATAACTGGGTGATTTAGACGATTTTGGATTGAACTTCCTGGTCCTTCAGGGTTTTTCCAATTTGCTCCTTGTATGGCTAACCACCAAGGAGCATTTTCTGCTTTCCCTAATATTTCTTTTGAAAATTTTGGATTTATAAATTGATAAAATACATAAGACCATTCAAGTTTCTCAGCATCAGAGATATAATTAGACTCATTTACAAAGTTCGAAAATTCTTTGTTTGAAACTGCATATTTATCTATAAGAAATGAATTCACTTTTATTTTTTTAACAGGGCCTTCTTTATCAGCTGTATAGGTTGTTTTATCTTCACTTCCCATTAAAAATTCAGCACTTTTTAACAACACCATTTTTTCATTAAGTATAGATTTTTGTTTTATGGTTTTTAGATTATATGCCTGTGATTTTGTTTTAGATTGTTGATTTGGCATACAACAAGGAAGTTTTGCGCAATTTTTATTTTTAGCCATTTTAATTAAAAAAAATTATTTTTATTATATTTGTACTTTATTGATTATATCAAAATGCTATTATCAAAAATCTTCATTCTATTTTTCTATATAAACAGAATGAATTCTCCTATATAAAATTTGGCATTTAATTATTTATCTAATATAATGTTACAACCTAATACGATTTGTATATTATGAGGAGAATTAAATGCTCGAAGCTCTTGTTTTACAAAATAGTGAATCTACAATCCTAAAAGTAAAAGGATATTATTTCATGCCTTCTCTTTCTACAATGTTTGTGAATAGATTAGGTGTTGGAATAGAAATTTTGTTAATTGAAAGAACATTTAGAGTACAACTGTCGAGTATAGATGGTGATAAATCTCAAGAACCTAAAGATGCTGGATATGATCATTTAGAACATCCCGAATTATTTTCTGCTACTGTCAAAGATGGAACAATCGAAACAATATTTCTGAAATTCAAAGGACCTTTGCCACGTGTTCAGTATAGTTTAGAAAATAATACAGGAGTAGATTTAAGTGTAATTTCTAAAGCAGGTACTCTGGTGATTGATAAGCCAAAGACACAAAATTAAACAGTAAATTAAGACTCTTTAATTTTAGGTATTCCTTTCAAGCGTAATCTTAAAAGCCCTTTTATATCTTCGATTATTGTTTTTATTATTTTTACTTTAGAGTTTGAATCTTCTTCCCATTCTACTGGTATTTCTGCTATTGGAATCTTATTTTTTTCATAGATAAGGAGTATTTCTGTATCAAAAAACCAGTTTTTATTTTGGACTAAAGGAAGTATTTTCGTTATTGATGATTGTTTAAAAGCTTTGAATCCACATTGTGCATCAGAGAACTTTGATAGAAATAGCATTTTTATCAAAAGGTTATATGTTTTTGAAAGTGTTGTTCTCAAAAATGAACGTCTTACTAGCGATTTTTTTAGTAATCTTGAACCAATTGCTACTTCAGAACCTTCTTCAATAGATTTTATTAATTCATTCAGATGTTTCAGCCTAGTTGATAAGTCTATATCTAGATAAGCAACAATAGCAGCTTCACTTTGACTCCATGCTACATTTAATGCTTTGCCTCTTCCTTTTTCAGGAATCGATAATAGTAGTATCGATGGATATTTATTTGCAAGTAAATTACCTATGTTTTCTGTTTCGTCAGTTGAACCATTGTTTGCAATAATGATACGCCAATGATATTCACAATGTTTTTCTAAGTATTCATTAAGGATGTTAATATTGCGAGATAAGATAGTTTCTTCATTATAAACTGGAACGACTATATCAATTGTTGGTTTCATCTAAATTTTCTCCGTTACAAACTATTATTTCATTGAATTATTTAGAAAATTAACTGTGTCCTAAGATTTATATCGCCATTTTACCATTCAAGTGAGTATGGTACTATCCATTTGAAGAAATAAATTTAGGATAGATCATTATGAGTATATCAAAAAAAATGATTAATTTTATAGAAGAAGGTGGTTGGATTAGGAAGATGTTTGAAGTTGGATTAGAAATGAAACAGAAATATGGAGAAGAAAATGTTTATGATCTTAGTCTTGGAAATCCAGTATTAGAACCTCCTTTTGAATTTAATAATGTATTGTCTGAGATATCAAAAAAGCCTCCTGCTGGAATTCATCGTTATATGCCAAATGCAGGTTTAAAAACTTTAAGAGAGAAGATTGCGAAATTATTATCTGAAGAAATTAATATTGATTTCAAGTTTTCCGATATTATTATGACTTGTGGTGCTGCTGGGGGACTAAATGTTGTATTAAAAACAATTTTAAATCCTGACGATGAAGTCATTTTTTTTAGACCTTATTTCCCTGAATATCTTTATTATGTTGATAATCATCGAGGGATAGTTAAAATTGCCAACACAGATGATAAATTCTTGCCTGATTTAGAAGATCTGGAATCTCTTATATCAGAAAAAACTAAAGCAATAATTATTAATTCTCCTAATAATCCTACTGGTGTTTTATATTCAGAACAAATATTGAAAGATATTAGTGAGTTATTAAATAAAAAAAGCAAATTGTTTAATTCCTCAATATTCCTTATTAGCGATGAACCATATCGAAAAATTGTTTTTGACAATTTAGAATATCCTCATGTTTATCATTATTATAAAAATTCAATAGTTGTTTATAGTCATTCAAAAGATTTAGGATTACCAGGAGAACGTATAGGGTATATTACTGTTAATGAAAATATTGATTATAAAAGTGCTTTATTAGAAGGATTCAATGTAGCAAATAGAATTTTAGGTTTTGTTAATGCACCTGCTTTAATACAATATGTGCTTCTAGATATGAGTTATCCATCTTTTGATGTATCGTATTATGAAAAGAAAAGAGATTATTTATATTCATCTTTATCTGCTATGGGATATACCTTAGTTCGACCAGATGGTGGTTTTTATTTATTCCCCAAAAGTCCTGTTGATGAATTTGTTTTTACTGAAGATTTACAGAAAGAAAAAGTATTGGTTGTTCCAGGAAAAGGTTTTGGATTAGAAGGTTATTTTAGATTAAGTTATTGTTCTGAACAAAAAGTTTTAGAAGGAGCCATGAATGGTTTCTACAAAGTGGCTCAAAAATACTCTTTAGTTTAATAAAAATAATATTCAAATTAGATTAATTAGTAAAATAAACAAGTAATACAATGTTAGAATTAGATTAATAGCATTATTTAATTTGTTTTTTAACAAAAGATGTTTAACTATGCGGTAACTGTAAATGTATTATCCTAAGATTGAAACAATTGAAGAATTGCATTTGAAAACAGGAGATCTTGTTCCAGTATATTCAGAAATTGATTGTGGAATGGAAACTCCAGTTAGTGTTTATCAAAAAATAGGAAATAGTAAATATTCTTTTTTATTAGAAAGTATTGAAGGGGAATCTAAACTTGCTAGATATAGTTTTATTGGTTCTTCTCCTTATAAAATAATTAAAACTGGTAAAAATGAAATTCTAGGGTCTATTGATCCATTACCTTTGATAGAAAAAGAGTTAAAAAAATTTAAACAGATAGCTATTTCTGGATTACCTCGTTTTGTGGGAGGAGCTGTTGGATTTTTATCATATGAATTAATTCATTATTTTGAACCTCGAGTGAAAAGTCAGGGAGCAGATGTTCTCAATCTTCCTGAATCAATATTTATGTTTACTGATACGTTGGTTATTTTTGATCATGATAGAAAAAAAATGATAGTTTTAAGTTTATTGCACTATGATGATAATTTAGTTGATAATTACAAGAAATGTATAGAAAAAATTGATTCATTAATTGCTAAAATACAATCTCCTCTAAAGATACATAAAGAAAAACCATTAAACTTAAAACAATCAAAGCTTGTTTCTAATTTGAGCAAATCAACGTATTCTAAACTGGTAAAATCAGCAAAAAAATATATTTCTGATGGAGATGTTATTCAAGTTGTTTTATCGCAAAGAATTGCAAAAGAAACCTTTGCTAATCCATTGGATATTTATACTGCATTGCGTAGTATTAATCCTTCTCCTTATATGTATTATTTCAACTTTGAAGAATTTCAAATTATTGGTGCTTCGCCAGAAATGCTTGTTAGGGTAGAGGAGGGAATTGTTCATACTCATCCCATAGCAGGTACTCGACCTAGAGGTAAAAATATAACAGAAGATAAGGCATTAGAAGTGGAATTATTAAATGATGAAAAAGAAAAAGCAGAACATTTGATGTTAGTTGATTTAGGAAGAAATGATATTGGTAAAGTAAGTAAAACTGGAACAGTGAAATTACCACAATTCATGGAAATTGAACGATATTCGCATGTTATGCATCTTGTTTCACATGTTCAAGGAGAAATGAGAGATGAATTAAATTCATTTGATGCTTTCCGGGCTTGTTTTCCAGCTGGCACTGTATCAGGAGCTCCTAAAGTTAGAGCACTTGAAATTATTTCCGAGTTTGAGCCACATATTAGAGGCCCATATGCTGGAGCCGTTGGTTATTTTAGTTATTCAGGTAATATGGATACAGCAATAGCTATAAGAACAATAATAATTTCAGATAATATAGCATATGTTCAGGCTGGTGCTGGAATAGTTTATGATAGTATTCCAGAAACAGAATATGAAGAAACTATTCATAAAGCTAGTGCTTTATTTAAGGCTATCGAAAAAGCTGAACAAGATAATGATTAAAAAAATTGTTTTTGTGAGAAAATATTGGGAAATAAAAGACAAATATTATTAATTGATAACTACGATAGTTTTACATTTAATTTGTACCAATATTTTTTGGAATTAGAAGTTGATGTTCACGTAGTCAGAAATGATCAAATAACAGTTAAAGAAGTACAGAATTCTAATATTGATGCAATAGTTATATCTCCAGGACCTTGTACTCCTAATGAAGCAGGTATTTCGTGCGAATTAATAACTTCATTAATTTCTTTAAAACCAATTCTCGGGGTATGTCTTGGACATCAATGTATTGGACAAGCATTAGGAGCTAAAATTGTTCCTGCTGGTGAAATTATGCATGGGAAAAGTTCGGAAATATTTCATGATAATAAAGGTGTTTTTAGTAATATTGAAAATCCTTTTGATGCTATACGCTATCATTCCTTGGCTATTTCACAAGAGAATTTCCCAGAATCACTCGAAATTACCGCAAAGACTGCTAACGGTATTATAATGGGAGTTAGGCATAAATATTATCCTGTTGAAGGGGTACAATTTCATCCAGAATCAATTTTAACGGTTTCAGGCAAATTACTATTGAAAAATTTTTTAAAATATATAAGTTGAGGATAAATAATGGGTATTAAAGCATATATCCTTATAAGTACAGATACAAAATTCACAAAAACAATAACTCAATTAATAGCTGTTATAGAAGGTGTTAATGAGGTTAATGAAGTTTTAGGGCCATTTGATATTGTTGTTGAAATTCAAATGGATACATTAGAACAAATTAGTGAATGTTTAAGGGATAAAATTCGAGGCATAGAGGGAGTAAAAGATACAGTTACTTGTGTAAGAATTCGTTAAAGGATTGAGAAATAATTTTATTATGGTATTAAAAGAAGTAATTGAAAAAGCATTGAATTTTCACGAATTGAGTGCCGAAGAGGCTCAATATTCGATGAATATGATTATGTCAGGAAAAGTCTCTGATCCACAATTAGCAGCTTTTTTGATTGCTTTACGTGCAAAGAAAGAAACTCCATTAGAAATAGCAAATTTTGCCAAAGTGATGAGAGATAAATCTCTTAAAGTAGCAGTAGATGGAGATACTTTAGATACATGTGGTACTGGCGGTGATGGTAAAAATAGTTTTAATATTTCTACGGCTTCTGCATTTGTTGTATCAGCTTGTGGCGTTAAAGTTGCAAAACATGGTAATAGAGCTGCTTCTAGTCGATGTGGGAGTGCAGATTTGTTAGAAGCATTGGGAGTTGTTGTCGATTTAAGTCCAAAATTAGTAGAACAATGTATACAATCTTTAGGTATTGGATTTATGTTTGCACCAACTTTTCATCCAGCAATGGCACATGCTATGCCGGTTCGAAAGGCATTGGGAGTTAGAACGGTTTTTAATTTTTTAGGACCCCTGACAAATCCTGCTGGATCTCAACGACAATTATTAGGAGTTGCTTTTAAAGAACTTGGGAGCATTATTGCACAAACATTACAGATTTTAAAAACTAAACATGCGATCGTAGTTTGTGGAGAAGAAGGTATTGATGAAGTTAGTTTAAGTGGGAAGACATATTGTTGGATTGTAAACCCAAATAAAGTCAAAGAAATAACGATTTCCCCAGAAGATGCAGGTTTGAAGAAATCTCCGCTAGATGCACTGGTTGGAGGTAATCCTGAACAGAATGCAAAAATATGTTTAGATGTTCTAGAAAATAAAACTAGCCCCGTTTTGGATGCAGTTATTTTAAATAGCGCTGTAGCGTTACTTGCTGCTGAAGTTGTTACTGACTTGCCTGAGGGTGTAACTTTTGTAAAAGAAGTTTTATCTAACGGAAAAGCTTTAGATAAGCTGAATTTATTTGTTGATTTAACGCAGAAATTGTCAAAGATAAATTAAAAGATTATAAGTGGATCATATTATTGGGAATATTAGAACAAATTATAATAGAAAAAAAACGAGAACTAGTTGTTTCAAAACAAGAAACAACTACAAAAACGCTTGAAAAATTAATAAAGGTTCGTTCGGTTCCTTTAAATTTTGTAGGTGCTCTAATGGGAGATGGAATAAGAATTATAGCTGAAATAAAGAAAGCATCTCCATCAAAAGGAATACTGAAAAATGATTTTCATCCTATAAAAATAGCTGAGTCATATTATCAGAATGGCGCTGCTGCTATTTCTGTATTGACGGATAAAAGATTTATGGGAAATTTAGAATATCTTTTAGCTATAAAACAAAATGAAGTTACATCAAAAATTCCATTACTTCGAAAAGATTTTATTTTTGATAAGTATCAAATTTATGAATCAAGAGCTTATGGAGCAGATGCAGTTCTTTTGATTGCGTCTGTTTTAAGTATTTTAGAATTGAAAACTTTAATTGACTTAGTTCATGAATTTCGAATGCAAGCAATTGTTGAGATACATAATGAAGAAGAATTAAATTCTGCAATTGAAGCAGGAGCAGAAATAATAGGTATAAATAATAGAGACTTAAGAACTTTTAAAACGGATATTAAAATCACTGAACTTTTGGTCCCATTTATACCTGAATATAAAATTATTGTAAGTGAAAGTGGTATTAATTCTAATAAGGATATTAAATTTCTTAAAAACTTGGGAGTTAATGCTTTTCTCATAGGAGAATCTTTGATGAAAATGGAAGATCCTGGAATAAAATTAAAGGAATTTTTATATGGCAATGTCGAAAATTAAAATTTGTGGATTACAAACCATGCCTGCTATAAGAGTAGCTTTTAATTTAAAAGTTGATTTTATAGGATTTGTGTTTGTTGCTACTAGTCAAAGGTATATTGAACCACATTTAGTAAGGAACTTCATTGAAGAAGAACAAAGAGTATCCAGGGAATTTTCTCCTCAAATAGTAGGATTATTTTCAGATAATTCTTTAAATGAAGTGATTGATACAATTAATAATAGTAAAATTAATATGGTGCAATTATGTGGGACGGAAAGTCCGGAGTTTTGTTTGAAGTTGAACATTCCGATAATAAAAGTAATTCATGTTCGAGAAAATGATACTACTGAAACAGTACGACAGAAATTGCAACCTTATGAATTGATTGGTGTAAAGATTTGTTTAGATACTTATTCTAAAGATCAAACAGGAGGCACGGGGCAACTATTTAACTGGGAAATTGCTGAAGAACTTTCGAAATTAGGGCATAAATTTCTTGTTGCTGGAGGGCTTAATTCTGAAAATGTTCAATTTGCTATAAAAAAGATAAATCCTTGGGGAGTTGATGTTTCCACAGGTATTGAAACAAATCGTCGTAAAGATAGTAAAAAAATTAAAGATTTTGTGAAAAAAACGAGAGAAATATTGGTCAAAGATTGTAGTTAATGATGAAAAAGAAACTTAATAGAAATAATAATTCAGGCAAATTTGGGTCCTATGGCGGACAGTTTGTTCCTGAAACTTTAATGTTAGCTCTTCAAGAATTGTCTTCTTACTATGAAGCAATTAAAAATGATCCTGTTTTTATTGAAGAATTTAATGATTTACTTGAAACTTTTGGAGGAAGGCCAACTCCTTTATATTTTGCAAAAAATTTAACATCTCAGACTGGTGGTGCAAAAATATATTTAAAAAGAGAAGATTTAACTCATACAGGAGCACATAAATTAAATAATGCTATTGGCCAAGCATTACTTGCTAAAAAACTTGGTAAAACACGAATTATTGCAGAAACCGGAGCTGGACAACATGGGGTTGCTACTGCAACGGTATGTGCAAAATTAGGACTTGAATGTCTAGTTTATATGGGAATAGATGATGTAAAGAGACAAGCATTAAATGTTTTTCGAATGAAATTACTAGGAGCAACAGTTATTCCTGTTGAATCTGGAAGTAGAACGTTAAAAGATGCAATAAATGAAGCAATTCGAGATTGGGTTACAAATATTTCAAATACACATTATTTAATTGGTAGTGCAGTTGGACCCCATCCCTATCCTATAATTGTTCGAGATTTTCAATCTATTATTGGCAAAGAATCTAGAAAACAAATTTTGGAATTAGAAGGTGAATTACCCGATTATGTATTAGCTTGTGTTGGTGGAGGTAGTAATTCTATAGGAATGTTTTATGATTTTATTCCAGATTCGAAAGTGAATTTAATAGGAATTGAAGCTGGAGGAGATGATTTGGATGGAGATAGGCATTCAGCTTCTTTATCTAAAGGTAGGCCAGGAGTTTTACATGGTGCATTATCATATTTATTGCAAGATAGTAATGGACAAATAGCAGAGACTCATAGTATTTCTGCTGGATTAGATTATCCAGGAGTAGGTCCTGAACATAGTTACTTAAAAGATACGAAAAGGGCAAGTTATTTAGCTGTTACAGATGATCAAGCTTTACAAGGGTTTCAGATATTATCTGAACAGGAAGGAATAATACCCGCATTGGAACCCGCTCATGCAGTATATTATGCTATTGAATTATCTAAAACACTTAAATCAGATCAAGTGATAGTAGTTTGTTTAAGTGGTAGAGGTGACAAAGATATTGATATTGTAGCCAATGCTCTTGATATTAAATCTGATGATAAGGATTAATATTATTGAATATTTGAAATCATTTTCTGCAATAATTCTTCGTTATAAAGTTTATAAATATTGCATTTATTTTTTTTTAATAGTTTGTTTTTTTTCGTTTATTATTCCTAAATCTCTTTATGCGAATGGATTGGCTAAAGAAATTAAAAGAGTACAAGTAGAAGATTATTTAGTAGTTATTTCTGTATTACCTCCTACTCCTAGAATTGGGAATTTACATATTTCAACAGATATATTTGATCTTCAAAAAAAACCAGTATTGAATGCCGTAGTAAAGATAATTCTGACGGATCCTGATGGATATCAATTTGATAGTGTTATAGCTTATTTAGGACTTAAGTCTCCTACTAGTTTTGAATTTAATTCAGTTGTGAAGAAACCTGGTATTTGGGGAATTAATATTGATATTCAATTTCCTTTAAAAAATGAAAACACAGTACTGAATATTCCTTTAGAAATAAAAGAACCTCCTCCTTTTGATTGGTGGATAGTGACTTATGTTTTTGCAGGCATCCCAATTTTGATATCTATTGGATGGTATTTTAGACGTTTATTTAATAAATAATTCTTTGAGAATAATATAGATAAATTATCTAAAGGAGTAATATAAATGTTAAGTAAATTTAAAGTCGGAATTATTGGCTGTGGATTAATGGCTTCAAATCATGTTTATGGATATTTGAATTCGGAAAAGTTTGAAATTGTTGCTCTAGCAGATCCTTATGTCGAAGCAATGAAAGATTTTGATGATATGTTCGGGCATGTTAATGCTTATAGTCCTAAGCATTATACAGATCCAGTTGCTATGCTTGATAATGAGACTTTGGATGTAGTTTCAATAGGTGTATGGCATAAAGAACATGTTAAATGGACTATTGAAGCTTCAAAACGGAAGCCACTAGTTATTTTATGTGAAAAACCTATGGCGGAAAGTTTAGAAAGTGCCCAGAAAATGATAGAAACTTGCAATCAATATAAAGTTGATTTAATTATTGGTCATCAAAGAAGGTTTTTGCCAGCTTATATTGTAGTGCGTGATTTATTAAAAAATGGAGCTATTGGAAAAATTGAATTAATCAAAGCTGTTTCAGGAGCGGGATTACTTAATTGGGCAACCCTTCATTTTGATATGATTCGTTTTATTTTGGGAGATATTGATTGTGAATGGGTTATGGGAGCAGTAGAAAGAAATACAGACCGTTTTGAAAGAGAAGTTAAAATAGAAGATCGTGCTATTGGAACATTTGGTTTTGCAAATGGAATTATAGCTATGCTTTTTAGTGATGTAACGAAAGATTTTTATCAAGGAGGAATGATTTACGGTAGTGAAGGAATGATTGACCTACGTACAGAGTATTTTCGTATTTTAAATGAAGATACATCAGGAAAATGGGAAAAAAGAATTCCAAAAGGATTATATCATTCACCTTCTGAACCATCTTTTGAAACTAGGGAAGCTAATTCTTATCAAGCTAAAGAGATATCTGATTTACTTGAAGGGAAAATT
>CAZDRU010000028.1:0-5699 GCA_964508175.1 uncultured Dehalococcoidia bacterium | reverse complement strand
CCAGCTTCAAATGCTCGTTCTATATTCTCTGATTCTTCCTTATGTCTTGGTCCTTCTTTATGTGACCCTTTTAACATCCATAAACAACCATTTTCTTGTGTTGAATCATCTACGGCAGTCCAAGCAGTAACCATCATTTCTGGAGGATCAATGCAAAATCCAAGAGGTTGATCTTGATGGTATTTTTGACGAGATCCTATTTTAGGAGGTTTCATGAAAAGTTGATCTTGATATAGTTTTATATCCTCTCCTAAGATAGATTCAATGATATCAAGAATTTTAGGATTTCGAGCATGGTGGTCAAAAACTTGGTCGTTAAATGCTAATCGAGAAATCTTGCTTATAGAATTACCGTAAGTATCGGCTTTAACTTTTCCTTCAACAACTTCTTTTTCAATTTCAAATCTGTCTTGTGGAAGATGAAGAAGCTCTCCGTTAGAAGCTTGAATGATTCTATCTCCTAAAGTTTTAACTTCATCGGCATCAAGGAGATTTTCTATAATAAGAAAACCATTGTTTTCATATTCAGTTAATTGTTTTTTACTTAATTGTCCCATATATTAATTTCCTTTGATTTTCTTTAATTTTTATATTTTGAATTTTAACATGGATTCTTTTCTGTTTCATCTGATTGGTGTATATTGCTCTCATGAATATTGATAAATAATTAATGGAGGATTTTATGAATTTAAATCGAAATTTTTCTATGGGTGAATATCTGAAAAAAAAATACGAAGATTTAAGACCAAAAATACAAGTTCCTTCATTTAAATCGACTAATTTCACCGATTGGAAAACAAATTTCTCGGAAATAGTTAAGGATGCATTAGGACCTTTTCCAGAAAATGTCCCGCTCAATTCTGAAATAATTCAAGAAATTGATAAAGGTGATTATATTCAAAAAAAAATAGTTTTTGATTCAGAAGCTGACATGTCAATACCGGCATATTTATTAATTCCTAAAGACATACAACCCAATGAAACTCGACCTGGTATTTTAGCAGCTCATGGACACGGTAATGGAAAAGATGATGTTTGTGGAGTTTTTCATGGAGAACCTGCTCGAATAGAAACAATTAATATGTTGAACTATACATACGCTATTCAATTTGTAAAAAAAGGATTTGTTGTATTGGCCCCTGATTGGAGAGGATTTGGAGAACGTAGATTAGGTTATGATTTTAGAAGTGGCCCAATTGCCCCTAAAGATGGCTGTGATCAGGTTTTTTTAAAAGGAATTCTTATGGGAATAAATACATTTGGATTAAACATTCATGATGCATTTACAAGCATTTCATATTTACAATCTTTAAAAGAAGTAAATTCTGATGTTATAGGATGTGTTGGCTTGTCTTATGGTGGAACAATTTCTTTATTTACATCAGCTTTAGACGATCGAATAAAAGGAACAATAGTGAGTGGATATTTAAATTTATTAGGAGATTTTGCTATTAATCAAAATTTTTGTGGCAATCAAACTCCGATTGGATTATTGAAGCACGGAGATCTTCCAAGTGTAGCTGCTTTAATAGCTCCTAAATTTTTATATATTGAATCAGGTCGTCAAGATTATACATTCCCCATAGAAAGTAGTGTTTTTGCATATAATGAAGTTAAACGAGTGTATAAAGAAATTGATGCTGAAAGAAACATCCATTCAGAAGTTTTTGAAGGTGGTCATAAATGGAGTGGCAAATATTCAGTAGACCTCTTAACTAAATATTTAAATTCAATAATATAAATATATTTAAAGGAATTTAATGCATATTGGTTTTGGAGTATTAATCATTTCTCCGGTTTGAGTTAAGTTCCCAGTAGTTTTATCTACTGAATAGACAATTATTGAATGAGAATCTTGATTTGCAGCAAACAGAAAATCGTCATCTGGAGTTAAAGCAAAATTTCGTGGAATTTCTCCTTTAGTAGAAAATGTGTTGATTCCTTCTATTGAGCCTGTTGATTGATCAATTTTTGCTAGGAAAATACTATTATGTCCTCGATTTGAACCGTATAAAAACTTTCCATTTTGCAGAACATGAATGTCAGCAGTTGAATTAATTCCTGAGAATGATTCTGGGACAGTAGAAATCGTATTAATAGGAGTTAAAGCACCAGAATTTGATTCATATGAAAGTGAAGTAATAGTAGAATTTAATTCATTTATAACATATGCAAATTTATGATTAGGGTGAAAATCAAAATGACGTGGTCCTGCACCAGGTTCTAGAGAAACAGATAATTCTGGCTGCAAAGAAATTTCACCTGTTAAGTGCTCTATTTTATATACTAAAACTTTATCAATCCCAAGGTCTGCTGCTATAGCATATTTGTTTTCTGGTGATATTGTGAAAGAGTGGGCATGAGGGCCTTCTTGTCTTTCAGGATTAATCCCTTGTCCTTGATGTTGAGCAAAACCTGTTATGTTTCCTAAAGAACCATCAGAATTAAGAGCAAAGACACAAACGCTTCCACTATCATAATTAGCTACGAAACAATATTTTTCTGTTTGATCGATGCTTATATGACATGGAGATGATCCATTAGTAGACTGAGTATTCATTGCAGTTAATTTTTTTGAATCAGGGTCAATTTTAAATGCAGTAATAGTTCCATTGTCAATTTCGGTGATTGAATATAAAGATTTTTTAGATGGATGTATTGTCAAAAATGATGGATTAATCCCAGCACCAAAATCATCTATATATTTCGTTGAATTTGTTGTTCTATTAAATTCAAATAATGTAATTCCGTTTTCTCTAGGTTCTACTGTAGTAAATGAAGTGGATTCTGTATAACTTCCAACATAGAAATAATAATTTTCGCTCATTAAATTCTCCTTTTAAAAGGTTTTCATTTTGGGGATGATGTTTTGCAACTTGAACATAATCCTGAAATAGTAAAACTAGTAAAATCAGGATTGAAATTATATTGTTCTTCGATGGCATTTTTCATTTCGTTTAGTATTCCAGGATGTAAATCAAAAGGTCTTGTGCAATCTGAACAAACCATATGATGATGTAGTTTATTAGGGTGAATTAATTCAAAATATTTTCTTTCATTCATTGTTACTTCAGTTATTATTTCTTCTTTTTTAAATAACTTTAAAATTCTGTATACCGTGGTAATATCTATATTAGGATAATGTTCACTAACTTGTTCGAAAATATCATTAGCTCCAATATGAGAATCGGAATTAGTTATTGTTTCTAAAACCAGCAAACGTTGAGGAGTTATTCTACAGCCAGTTTTTTTTAATCGTTCTAATACTGTTTTGTCGCTTGGCATCGTTTGATAATACACTGTTTAGAAAGTAAATGCTAGCTTGAAAAGGTTGTTTGAAATATGTCGTCAAATATTAATAAAATAAATCAGTATAGACGATGGATGATTCTTATAGTTCTGTTTTTATGTACTTCTTTAGTTGTTGGACCATTTTACGCCTTTAGTTTATTTGTAGATCCTTTGCAAGCAGAATTTGGATGGACTTCTTCCCAGATAATTTTTTCTCTCTCATTAAGTGCTTTAGGTGCTTTATTAGCACCTGTTTTTGGGAAATTAATGGATAAATATGGTTCACGACCAATAATGATTTTTTGTTTAATTATTATGGCTTTAGGGTTTTTATTACGTCCATTAATGACTGAATTATGGCATTGGTATGCTTTAAATATATTCCAATTTACAATAGGTAACGGTTGTTCTATTTTGCCAATTGGCAGACTTGTTGGAATGTGGTTTCCAGAAAAAAGAGGAAGAATAATGGGATTAACCTTGATGGGCAATAATTTTGGAGGAATGACAATTCCTTTAATTGTTGGGTATTTTATTCAACGTGGAAGTTGGGAAAATGCTTATCTAACATTAGGGTTCATTACACTAGGTTTAGTTCTTTTAACTTTATTAATTATTCGAGAAAAAGAAGTTAAAAAAGAAAACATTGTGAATAAAAGTGCTGATTTGCAAAACAATACAAAAGGTAAAGATACAATTGTTTCTCAATTACTACGTGGTCCATATTTTTATGCGCTGATTATTTCAATTATATTAGCTACTTTTACTTATAATGGAGTCCTTTCTCATATGGGAGATCATTTTAGAAAAATTGACATGAATATTGCTTTGATTCCGTTATTGATAACTATAATGGCTACTTTTGGAATGTTAGGTAAATTTTCTTTAGGATATTTATCCGAGTTTATTCCTGTCAGAATAACTATGATAATAAGTCTTAGTGGTCAAATTTTTACAATAATATTATTACTTTTCTTTGGGCAGACTGTTTTTATTTGGTTAATAGTTCCATTATTTGGATTTTTTATGGGAGGCTATGGAGCATTAATGAATCTTATTGTTCAAGAAAATTATGGATTAAGTGAATTTGGAACGATTATTGGAATATTGACTTTTAGTACAGTAATTTCTTCAGTACTTGGACCATTAATAGCTGGGTTTTCAGTTGAAAATTATGGGGATTATAATTTTGCATTTATGATTAATGCTTGTTTTTTTGGCATGGCAATTATTATTTTAAGTTTTCTGAATAAAAAAAGATTAACATCAGCTTTAAACAAAAGATAATAAACCAATATTTATTTTAAAATAGAATTATATTTTTCTTTAAATTTCAAAAGTTTTGGAGCAATTACATATGAACAATAACCTTGATTAGGATTGTTTTCAAAGTAATTTTGATGATATTCTTCTGCTTCATAAAAAATTATTAATGGCTCTAGTTCAGTAACAATAGGTTGAGTAAAAACTTTATTTTTTGAAAGCATTTTTATGAACTTTGAAGATTCAATTTTTTGTTTTTCATTTTCATGTAAGATTATCGACCTATATTGTGTTCCTATATCATTACCTTGTTGATTTAACGTTGTAGGGTCATGAATAGAAAAGAAAACTTCAAGAATAGTTAAAAAAGAAATTAATTGAGGATTAAATGTGATTTGAACAACTTCAGCATGTCCTGTAATTTCTGAACACACTTCTTGATAAGTAGGATTTGATTTATTCCCACCTGCATATCCCGAGGCAACTTTAATTACTCCGTTTATTTGAGTGAAAATTGCCTCTAAACACCAAAAACAGCCTCCACCTAAAGTTGTTTTATCTATAGTCATAAAGGTGATTCTAGCATAAATTACAATAATATATTATTTGATAATATTAGTGCATCGAAGTAATGTTTCCTGAACTAACAGTTCATGATCTAATGTTCTGTCTGGAATAGATTCTCCTCGTATGTTTTTAATAAATGCTTCAAGGCTTGCAACATAACGAGGAAGGTCTTTTATTTTGATTATATGTGTTCCTTTAGAAAACTTTCCACTTTTTTCAGATAAACATAATCGTATTGTTTCAGCAGGTTCAAATGGTTCCATAATAGCACTGCCTTTATTTCCATATACTTCAAATCTTCTAGCCATAGCAGGAGTGGCTTCCATTGATGCACTCTCAATCAAAGCATAAGCTTTCGGATATTCAAGTATTGATAAAGTGTTATCACAATAATTTGGAATCGAAGAAAACTCATTTCTTAAAAAAGAGGTGATTTTTTCAGGTCTATTTAAAATAAAAACGATTTGATCTAGCATATGTACTGCTAAATCATAAAAAATACCTCCTTTGTGAGCACTCATTTGTGTTGCGTTGCCTGCTGCGCTTCTTGAATCTAATGGGTTTTGGACTGGCTTATC
>CAZDRU010000027.1:0-4757 GCA_964508175.1 uncultured Dehalococcoidia bacterium | reverse complement strand
ATGTGCCCACTGGTGCAGGGACTGTTATAGGCAAATATCCATCTCCTGGGATAAGATCTATCCCGTTGTTTTTACACCATTCGATAGAAAAATTTTTTGGACTCCATCCGAAGCCACTAATTGCATATGTTTTACGATCCTTTGCTGAATAAATTAGTATTGGTACTTCTCCTGCTATACCCAAGCTTTGTGGTTCTAATAAGTTTACACAAAACCTCATTGCAGGAGCTGCATCAATTGCATTACCTCCGTTTTCAATCATACGGTGGCCAGCAGTAGCTGCTAAGTAGTGGCCTGCAGTTACTACTCCTTTTCTTCCCATAATGATGGGTCTAGTTGTTGTGGTTGACATTTGTTATTCTTCTAGTTACTTTTAGGATAATTTGCATATTGTATAATGCTTTAGAAAAAACATCTATATTTAAATTACAAAGGCAGAAATGAAAGAAAATCTAAATGGACGAAATTGGCTTGAAATTATTTTAGATCAATACGATCAAACAACTATTAGAAAACCTAAATTAAGAACAGAATTTAGTCCTTCTCAAGTGCATAGCTGTCCAAGAGCTATTTGGTACTATATGAAAGGATATCATCAGGATCCAGTTGAACCTAATTCTCTTAGACGTATGATGGTTGGTACTATTTATCACACATTTATACAAGAAAAATTGCAAGGAGCTGGTGTTTTAATATCTTCTGAGAAGGAAGTAACATGGCAAGATCCTCCTATATTAGGGCATTATGATGCTATTTTGGAAAGAACGATAGATAAAAAACATATTTTATTGGAAATTAAATCTATGGCTAATCCCAAAAATCCGAATTATTTACAATATCTTCCTAGAAAGGAACATTTGATACAGTGGAATTTATATTCTCTTATGACTGGGCTAGATGAGGGTATTATTTTCTATATAAATAAGAATACTCAAACATATCATATGTTTGAAGTACATAGAGATGAACAGATCATAGAAGATACCTTAGCAAAATTACGGATGGTAAAGGGGTATCTAGATTTAGACCAAGAAAGGATAGTTCCTTATCAACCGGACGAAAATCATGATTGGTGTAGTTTTAAACTAACTTGCCAAAGAGATTATTTTGTTAAAGGTATTTAGATAAACATTGATTATAAAAAATAGGGATAATATAAATCCCTATTTTTTATAATGTATTAGTCTGTATATATTAAGCGTTGTCTTTTTCTTTATTCTTTTTCTTTATTAAAGCAATCGCTGCAATAAACTGGACGATCTCCACGAGGTTCAAATGGAACCGTTGAATCCTGTCCGCAATTACTACAAACTATAGGGTGTTGTACTCTTTCCCCATATCTACCACCGCCACCACCACGTTGGCTACGGCGTGATTGACGGCAAGGAGCACATCGTTTTGGTTCATTAGTGAACCCTTTTTCTGCATGATAAGATTGATCATCCGCAGTGAAAACAAATGTATCCCCACAATCCTGACAGGTAAGATCTCTATCGTTATATTCTGCCATTTCATATCTCCTTTTTGATATTTTTTTTGTGTTAAGGCTTGGGTTTTTGATACTAACTTTGCTCTAGACAATCCAGTAAGTACGAAAGGACGCCAAGTGGTATGAAATGGGGTCAACTGAGGCACGAAGGAATGAGAGAAATTAGGAATACGGACACAAACCATTGACACAAATTTTTTTTTTTATTCTAGTTACTTTCTATTGCATTTATTTATTTAATAACACCTAAATTATGTATTTGATTTGTTTATATTGTTCAATTTACTAATTGTTCAACATTTAAAATTTATCATTAAAATCATCTTCTGTAAAGATATATATGAATGATGAAAATTAATTATTAATAGTATTGAATAAGAATCTAAGACTTTTATAATATGAAAAATCAGAATATATTTTACTTAAATCAACAAAAAATTAAAATACAGTGAAATTAAAATATCAAAAAATTTTATTATTCATTCCAATCTTTATTATTGGATTCTGGTTATTTAATACAGATATTGTTTTTGCTCATATTCCATTTATTGCTGAAGATAATCATTCTAATAAAGAAAGTGCTTTTGAATTGGATGATATCTATATATCCAAAGTAATATATCAACGAATTACAAAAAATAATCCTGAATCATGGATTAGTTTTGATGCGAAAAAAGAAGAAACACTTTATTTTCAGATGGGTATTCCTTATATAGAATCATTAGAAGATTATCAACCATCAATTGCTTTATTATTACCAAGTTTTAAAGCAGATTTTAAAAGCACAGAGGATATTTTGAACGATAAAGTTCAAATATTTCATTCTTCACAATTTAATAATACTAGTGTTTTTCATGAACCTTTTACTCAAACAAAATCTTGGATATTATTTGAACAGTATATTAATTTACCAGAAGATGGCACTTATTTTTTGGTTTCTTTTTCACCTAGTAAGCAAAATGGTAAATTGTGGATTGCTATAGGCAAAAAAGAAGTATTTAATCTTCAGGATATTTCTAAACTAGCTGCTGTAACAAGTGAAGTTAGAGCTTTTCATCAATCGGATCCAAAATCAAACTCTTTTAATTATATTTATATAATTGTTATTGTTGTAGTTTTGTTTTTGTTTGGGGCGATTGTTTGGGGAATACGAGTATTATTTTTTAAGTAATATTTAGTTTAATTATATATTACTAACACTAAGAATTAAGATTTAATTATGGATGTCTCGTTTTCGGAACAAGTAAATAGATGTTATTACGAGAATAATAGAAATTATAGATATTATTATAAATTCTAATATATCAATCGTATTTGTTGAAATATCTATGCCACTGTAATAATGGAAGATTGATATATTTTTCAAATTTGCTAATTGTTCATTATTTTTCCCTAGATATGGCGCGAGTGCATTCCACAGATAGGAAATAATTGCTATAGCGTATGTTATTCCTAGGCTTAATCCTTTATGTCCGGTTGCTGTTCCTAGTGCAAATGCTATTGAACTAAAGAATAAGGATATCGTAAATATTTCTACTGCAGCAATGATTATGGCACTTGATTTCATATTTAGATCTATAGGTGCTTTAAATAAAATTATACATAGAGTGAATAGAATAATTATAATTATTATTCCCAAGATCAAAGCGAGATATTTTTCAAGAGCAATTTGTATTCTTGATAAAGGACAAGTGAGTAATAATTCGAGCGTTCCATTTCCTTCTTCTCCAGCAATAGTATTTACTCCATTTGTAACCCCGTATACTATTAATATTAAAGGGATAAGTAACATATATATCTGAGAATTCAGAAAACCTTGTGGTGATGCTAAATCACCTCCTGCTGCTCCGAATATAGATAGTAGTTCTTCTGGCATTGAAGCTGTTAATGAATTGAATACTTCTTGTTCTGCTTCGAAGGCAGGATAAAAAGCAAGAGTGAGAATAACTATCCCAATCATTCCAAAATTCCAGAAAAAG
This sequence comes from uncultured Dehalococcoidia bacterium, assembly GCA_964508175.1. GTDB lineage: Bacteria > Chloroflexota > Dehalococcoidia > Lucifugimonadales > CAZDRU01 > CAZDRU01. The sequence continues at coordinate 1,289 of CAZDRU010000027.1, read as the reverse complement.
AGCGAACGTTTTTGATCGTATAAAGTTTTAGTCCAAAGTCGTTTTAGCATATATTACTTGCCTTCATAATAATTCATAAACAAATTTTCAAGTGATATTTCGTGACTAATGATATCGACAATTTCAAATTGACTACTTTTTTTAATAACTGAATCGATCGATCCTGTTATATTCAGTTTTATAGTATTTTCTTTGGATTCAACGATATCTACGTTTTCTATATTCTTGAATAAATCGTTAGGGATTGAGTTTTTAAATTGTATAGAAAGAGTTTTAACAGCATTCGATTTCAATGTATTTAAATCATCTTGTATAATCAACTTTCCTTCTTTAATAAAGCCTACAATTTCTGCAACTTTTTCGATTTCAGAAAAAATATGAGAAGACAGAAATGTTGTAGTTCCATGTTGTTGAGTTTCTTTTATTAAATTAATTGTTAATTGTTGCATTAAAGGGTCTAATCCACTTGTTGGTTCGTCTAACACAAGCAATTTTGGTTTATGCATAAATGCAAGAATCAATCCTAGTTTTTGTTTATTTCCTTTAGATAGATTTTTGATTTTTTTAGAAGTGTCGTATTGTAATCGTTCAGTTATAGAATCTATATAAGGCCAATCCTTAACATTTTTTAAATTACCAAAAAACGTTAGTAATTCTTTGCCAGTAAGATTATCGTATGTAGATAATTCTCCTGGTAAATAACCGATATCATGAAAAAGTTCGATGTTATTTTGAGTAGGTGTTTTGCCTAAAATTTCTACAGATCCTTCAGTAGCATTTAACATACCTAATAAAATACGGATGGTAGTGGTTTTGCCAGAGCCATTAGGACCGATAAATGCATATATTTCACCAGATTGAACATCAAGATTAAGAGATGATAAAGCTTTAAATTTACCATAGTATTTTGTTAAATTTTCTATTTTGATTATTGTATTCATTTTTCGTTTGAATGAGGAATTTTCATTACTCTAAGTAAGTTGGTTCCTCCTTGAACTCCTATAGGTAAACCTGCAATTAATATTAATAAATCGTTTGGATGTAACCCTACGTTAAGAATTGCTTGTTCTAAGGCAATCGAGAAAAAATCTTCAACAGAATGTAATTCATTTACAATAATAGGTATGATTCCCCATCGTAAAGTTAATCGTCTTTGTACATCTTTTCGTCGAGTTAAAGTTAGTATTTTAGTTATTGGTCTATATCTAGAAACTCTGCCTGCAGTACTTCCAGATTCTGTAAATGCAACGATAAGTTTTGCTTTTAATTGATATGCTGACCAACAAGCA
>CAZDRU010000026.1:0-4554 GCA_964508175.1 uncultured Dehalococcoidia bacterium | reverse complement strand
ATTACCATAGAAGCAATAGAAATTATTAGGAAATATGATGCCAAGAAAAAATCCGAATTTGCTTTTTATTCTCACTGACGAACAACGTTTTGATACTATGCTTGCTTATGGTAACAAAGCAATATTAACTCCTACTTTAAATAAACTATCCAATCACTCTACAATTTACGAAAAAGCATATGTTGCCCAACCTGTTTGTGCACCAGGTAGATCTACCCTATATTCAGGTCTTTATCCTCATACAAACGGTGTTATAAATAATGGGGTTAACCTTAATTCTGGCATACAATTACTTCCCGAATTAATATCAAATGATTACACAAAAGGATTCATAGGCAGAACCGGTAACCTTTCTACATCTGATGGCAAAATTGCTCCTATGCGTGGATTAGATTCAACTGAATATTTTAACTTGCCCCCAGAAGAAGTTCTTAAAAAACAAAATATCCATCCAATAGACGGTTCTAACTATACCAATATTGACAGAGTTAATTTATCTGAAAATCAAAGTGGGCCAAACTATCTTGCAGAACAAGCAACTAAATTTATAAGAAAACATCAAAATGAACCATTTGCTTTATTTTGTTCTATTTATGAACCTCATTCCCCTTACTTTGGACCACTGAATCATCTTCATGACCCAGATAATATCCCTTTAAGACCTAACGTACTTATTCCTCCTGAATCCACAAAACCATTGAAAAACAAAATGGAAGCTGCATATTTTGAAAAACATCCTTTGCATGGCACTGAAATTCCTATCAATGAAAAGCATCAATTTCGTCGAGAAATCATGAATGACGGGGGAAAAATAAATCATAATACAAAAGAAGGTTACAAAAAAATGATTGCTAATTACTGGGGTAATTGTTCTCTCGTAGATCGCTCTCTTGAAAAAATTTTCAATGAACTACAACATTGTAATTTGTACGATGATACAACAATAATATTTACTTCAGAACATGGTGCAATGCTCGGCTCTCACAGTCTTATGTATAAATGTTTTTTATATGAAGAATCAGCAAGAGTCCCTTTATTAATAAAATACCCAAATCAAAAAACAAAAATTCATATAAAAAATCCAGTAAGTCATATCGATGTCGCTCCAACTATTCTTGATTTACTTAACCAACCTACGCCTAACAACTTTCAAGGAAAATTGCTACCCTTAGATGACAAACAACTGTCAAATGTAATTGTAGAATGGAATGGATGGAATGGAGGGAGCGGAGGTAATTTTGTTTGTAGTCAAGATGCAACAAAAGATCCATATCCTGAATATTTAGCAAAACTTTCATCAAAAGATGCTGGATTAGAATCATTGCTACAAAAAAGCAGAACTATTATCACTCCTCAAGGTTGGAAATTTACCTGGAGCTCAATAGAAGAAAACGAACTTTATAATTTAAATACAGATCCTTTTGAATTAACAAACTTAGCTTTTAATAATTCTTTTGCCAATATTATTGCTAACTGTAAAAAATCTATACTAGCATGGCAAGAAAATACGAATGACCTACTTAAATTACCTTAATTATTAACTTCTAGATACATCTGCATATTTATTGCCTCTGCAGTATTTTACTGCAATTTCATCAAAATCATGCCTGTTTATATATGTTGTAGGTTAATTGTTATCACTATACTATAAAATAAGTTTTTTTTTATAATTAGCAATAATATGGAAACAAATAATAAAAATTCAGATTTCATACGTCAAATAATTTCGAATGATCTCTCTTCAAAGAAATTAAACAGCAAAATTATAACGAGATTCCCTCCAGAACCAAACGGACATCTCCATATTGGACATGCTAAATCAATGTGCTTAAATTTTGGCATTGCTAAAGAATTCGAAGGCAAATGCCATCTTAGATTTGATGATACAAACCCAACTAAAGAAAAAACAGAATATATCGAATCAATTAAAAAAGATATCCGGTGGTTAGGTTGGGATTGGGGTAATTCACTTTATTATGCATCAGATCATTTTGAAAAACTTCACGCGTTTGCAATTGATTTAATTAAAAAAGAAAAAGCATATGTTGATGATTTAAATCAAGAGAAAATTCGAGAATATCGTGGAACTTTAACTGAACCAGGAAAAGAAAGTCCTTATAGAAATCGCACTATTGAAGAAAACTTAACCCTTTTTGAAAAAATGAAAAACGGCGAATTTCCTGATGGGTCAAAAGTATTACGAGCAAAAATAGACATGAATTCAGGGAATTTAAATATGCGTGATCCTGTTCTGTATAGAATTTTACATGAATCACATCATCGCACAAGCAATAAATGGTGTATTTATCCTATGTATGACTGGGCACATGGACAATCAGATTCCATCGAAGGAATTACTCATTCCTTATGTACTATGGAATTTGAAGATCACCGACCTCTATACGACTGGTTAATCGAATCACTTGAAATTAATCATCCACAACAAATTGAATTTGCAAGATTAAACATAACACACACAGTATTAAGCAAACGAAAACTTGGAGAATTAGTTGAAAAAAACCATGTAAGCGGATGGGACGATCCAAGAATGCCTACACTTTCTGGAATTAGAAGACGTGGATATACCCCAGCTGCTATTAAAAATTTCTGTAATAAAATTGGAATTGCAAAACGATCAAATACTGTAGAACTAGGACTCTTAGAACATTGTGTAAGAGAAGATTTAAATATAAAAGCAAAGAGAATTATGGCTGTACTAAATCCGGTAAAAATTATAATTGATAATTATCCAAATAATAAGACTGAAGAACTTGAAGCGGTCAATCATCCAAACAATCCAGATTTAGGAACAAGGAAAATTTTATTTTCAAAAGAATTATATATTGAAAAAGAAGATTTCATGGAAAATCCGTCAAAAAAATTCTTCCGCCTTGCTCCAGGACAAGAAGTACGACTTCGTTATGGATATTTCATAACCTGCACTAATATTACAAAAAATAAAACAACTGGAGAAATAGAAGAAATTCACTGTACTTATGACCCTAAAACAAAAGGTGGACAATCTCCAGATGGCAGAAAAGTAAAAGGAACTATTCACTGGTTAGAAGCAACGAGTGCAATTAATATAGAAGTTCGACTTTATAGTCATTTATTCGACGTAGACAAACCTGATGAATTAGATAATTACTTAGAATCTATTAATAAAAATTCACTTGAAATTAATAAAAACGCCATGATAGAAAAATCAATTCTTACCACAAAATCAGAGGATCCTTACCAATTTGAACGAGTTGGTTATTTTTATATAGATCCTATTGATTCTCATAATAATAATTTAGTATTTAACCGCACAGTAAGTCTACGTGATTCATGGAATAAATAATTTTTTTTACAAAAATTGCTTTTTATATTTTTCAAGTTTATCTATTAATCTAGGATCCTTCATAACTTCTTTATTAATAACAAATTTCGGAAATTCTCCCTTACTAACTCTAATAGCAGCATTCATAGTAGCAATTCCACAATTAATATGAAGTTCGTCAGTTACTCCAATATTATGTGGAGTTGCAATTACATTATCAAATTTCAGTAATGGATTATTAATACCAAGAGGTTCTTCAGAAAATACATCCAGAGCAGCTCCTTTAATTTTTTGATTTCCCAATACTTCTATTAATGCAGCTTCATCTACAATAGGACCTCTTGATATATTGATAAAAAAGGCTGTTGATTTCATTAAATTAAGTTCATTTGCCCCTACTAACCCAATTGTCTCTTCATTAAGTAAAACACATAGACACACAAAATCTGACTCTTTCATTAATGTATCTAGTGTTACTTTTTGAATTCCTAATTTATCGATTTCTTTTTGTTTAACATAAGGATCATATGTTATGAAATTCATGTCAAAAGGACGTGCAAGTTTAAATACTTCTTGTCCAATATTTCCACAGCCAATTATGCCAAGTGTTTTTCCTGTAAGGCCTGTCCCACAAGATGCTAATACACTTCTATCTCCTGGATAAGTAAATTTTTTAATTAATTCCTGTTTTTGCATTAAATCATGTGCACACGCAAGAATAAAAGTCAGACAAGCAGAAGCCATAGCTCTGCGAACACCATCAGGAGTGTTAGCTAATAATATTGCCTTTTTAGTACAAGCATCAACATCCACCTTATCATAACCAACTCCATGTCGAACTATTAAAGAAAGTCGTTCTGAATTTTCTAAAGTAGATATATCAACTTTTCGACCTCCTAATTGAAGAACATCAAGTCCTTCTATATCATGTGGAGTCATAAAATCAGATTTTTCCATCGTAACTTTTCTAACAATATGTTTTTTTGATTCAATTAATTTTAACCAATGAGAAGAAATTTGATCATTTTTCTCTACTTCAAAAAGAGAATCATTAGAATATCCAATATTAAATGTTTTCATATAATTTTCACTTTATGAAAGATAAAGAGCATAAATTTTAACGTCTTCAGATCTGATTCCAGCAGACGTAACTTTGAGTCTGAATTCTTTTACTGAAGAATTAATAGTGTTCCCAGATTTCCAGGAAATGGGCTCTTTTAAACCTGATTGTT
>CAZDRU010000025.1:0-18476 GCA_964508175.1 uncultured Dehalococcoidia bacterium | reverse complement strand
CCTATCCTGTCAGCTACTTTTGGTAGCTTGCCTGCTGCAACTAATGCTGCATTTCGTGGGCTTTCATTATAAGTAGCTGGAACGCTGTCATCACGTACATAACCTGTTGTAGCTTCAGGATTAAGTTCACGTGCTGCTTTTGTAATAACATTAGTTTTAGTTGTTTCTTTCACTACATAATCAGTAACTACTACTTCTTTTGTAACTACTACTTCAACCGGAACTTCTTTTATTACTTCTTTTTCTACTACTACGCTTTTTTCAACTACGTTTTCTACTGGTTTTTCTACTATCACCACTTTTTCAATAGTCTTTCCTTCTACTTCTTTTTCGACTACTACTTCTTTAATTACTTCTTGGATAACTGGTTTTTCTACTATGACATCTTGAACAACTTCTCTCGTTACGATGATCGGAGTTGGAGCTGCCCCAGAACAAGCCACTAAAATAGACATTAATGAACCTGCTGCAATAAGAGATACAGCAAATAACCACTTACCCAGTGGGTTTCGTTTATACATAAGCCCTCCTTAAGTATATATCGAATTTTACAAGTCGTTAAATTTAACAATAATTGTGCTTAAAAGTCAACACCTTAAGTTTTTGAAGATTAAATTTTAAAACGACATCATGCTTATAATATTATATTATTATATATGATTTCGTTAAATTAAGTAAATTTTAAATTTCGTCTTTTAATTTATCTGAGTGAACTAGAAATATTATGAAATTAAATTTTTCAAATACAATTTTTTATATTATTAAGAATTTAAAATCTAAATGGGTGACTAATTCTTTATTTATTATTGTTATATCTTTTTTTATTGCTAGTGGAATATTTGTTTATTTTTTTTTAGAAGGATTAAAAAAATTAGCATTTTCTATGTCTATTGATGGAACTCATTCAGTTAATAGAGCAATTTATACGTCAATTCCTGATGTTTCTCCAGAAAAAACTTTTATAAAAGAAATTGAAGAACGAATTTCTTCTTTTTCTAAAGAATATTTTGGAGATGTTGTAGATACTCCATTTTGGTATCACGAAAGTGGACAATTTCATTTGAATCTAACACAAGAAATGAAAAATATTCCTATCATTACTTTAACTTCGAATGATGAGAATAACCCGGAGACTCTTTTAGGTTCAGTGAGAAGTTCTTGGAAATTTGAAGATTTTCTACAACTCGTTGAAGGAGAAATGCCTGCAATAGAACTAGATTTATTAGAGTCACTTAGTGCAGTGAAAAGAGATGAAAGAGAAGCGGCGCGTGCAGGAAAACCTTGGTGGGAAGTATCGACTTATGAAAGACATGTAGTAATTGAAACAATTGTTCCTAAAAACATAGCCAATAATATGGAAATAGAAATTGGACAAGTGTTTGACATGAGAGGATTGAGGGGATTAACTGATAAATTTTCTCTTATGGTTGTAGGTTTTTTTGAACCGGAAAAGAATATACAACCACATGTTTTGGGTGATGTTCAGTCTATTTTATTTGGACCTATTCTTAATTCCGATTCTCAAGAGACTATCCCTTTCGTTATAGATCCTGTTGCTGCTGCTTTATTACCCGAAAGTCTTTCAAATCAGCCAATATTGAAGCCAACTGGAAATAAATCCGTATTTGTAACAGTAAATGATTATAAAAAACATGTTTCTCTTGTAGAAGGGAAATTTCCTACAATCAACAAAAATAATTTTCAAGAAAATAGAATGGAAGCTGTATTTGGTTCAGATTTCAAAAAACTTTATGATGTGAAAGTTGGGGATACTTTGTTTCTTATGTCCTATTTGGATTCACAATGGCTTGAGGTTAAATTAGTAGGAGAATTAATACAAACAGATCCACTGGAACCTTATTGGAGATGGGGTGCAAAATCATTTTTTGATCCCTTTCCAATCGTAACAAAAAATCCACCCCCATTAGCTTTATTAGTAGATAAAGAAAGTTTTACCTCTACTTTGGGTGAATTTTATCCTAGTTATTTAGGAAATTCTCTGTGGCGTTTGCCTTTGACTAAGGAACCATTGAAGACCCTTACAATAGATTCAATAAAAACCAAATATAACTTGCTTAACGAGAGAATTGAACAAATATATCCTGGCAAAATGATGTTTTCTGGAATGGTAAATGTGTTAAATGACCTTGATGATATATTGAACTTATCAATGGTTGTTTATAAGTGGGTCTTAATTGGGAGTGGAGTAAGTGTGGCTTTGTTCTTATTTGTTTTGATTTTGATAAGTAATCAAAGAGATCAAAACAGTTTGCAACTTTTGAGAATTAGGGGAGCCTCTGATTTTTTCATTGGGAAATTTTTAATTCAAAGTAATATTATTATCATTATTCTTTCTACTGTTATAGGTATATTACTTGGATATATAGCAAGTTATTTACTATTAGTGTTTCCTATTTTACATGTGGGAGATAATTGGTATAAATTAAATTTTGATATTACTTTATTACCTATTATCTTTGTTGGATGCTTTGCGTTTTTACTTTTCAGTTTAATTAATTTATATAGTTATTATATTAATAGGAAAAATAATTCAGAAATTGTTTTAAAAACAAAAATATTAGCAGTTAATTTTTTCCAAAAATATTTTATTGATGTTTTATTTATTATATTTGCTATTTTTATTTCGTATCAATTTATTTCAAGGGGAATTTCAGCAAGTAATGAAGCGATAAATATTTTAGAAATCCCTACGTTGTTTACTTTTTTACCTGCTATGATTTTAATTTCTGGCAGTTTTCTTGCTATTAGGATTCTTCCTGTGATTGGTCATGGGTTTACTAAACATGGAACATTAATTGATTTTATTCTTTTTGCACTGTTTATTTTCTTTTTAGGCATTATGACATGGGAAATTATAGTTAATAGTAATTATTCCATAGAATTTCTCTTGATTGCTTCTATTTGTTTTATTATAGGATTGGCATATCCTTTTCTCAAAATTAATCGTTTTGCGGGCAGATGTTTTCTACTAGTGACTTTATTGATTAGCTTTTTATTGTTGGCTGTTGTTGTTAATAATTTGTCAGTTCTGAACTTCATTACATTTTTAATTTTGTTATATTGTATCGTCTTTATTTTTTCAACTATTTGGGATTATGCCTTGCGTTTGAATAGAATAAAAAAATTTCAAATGCCAGCTTGGATTTTTATGCCGATTATACGAGTTGTTCGTGATAAACAAACTTATTCAATGTTTCTTCCTATTTTAATTTTAATTATAGGTACTGTTTATTTAGGTTTTAGTATTGGTAAAGTTTTACAAGATTCGTCTATGCAAAGTCAATTTTTTAAAGTTGGTTCAGATCTGCGACTGTCCGAACTTTCTAAATATATAAGTGGTAGAGAGGTTGTTCAGAAACTTTCTGATATTCCTGGGGTTTTAGATTCTAGTTATGCTTTTAGAGATAAGGGGATTAATTCTTCTTTAGGTTTTGGAGATTATGAACTTTTAGTTGCAGAGCCTAATTGGGTGAAAGAAGAATTTTTTTATAGAAATGATTTTTCCGTTAATTCTTTCGAAACTATTATGAATAAAATGAATACTAATTTAACTGAAAAACAAGTATTAATTCCTAAAGAATCGATATCTATTGGCATTACAGCATCTTTAGATCAGTTCAATGTTCCTGTTGAATTGTCTATTGGATTATTAGATAAAAATAAGGAGAAGCATGTTTCAATTATTGGTGAATATAGATCTAATAAAACTATCACAATTACAGTTCCGATTGACAAGGGAATTGTTTTGCCTGCTGAATTTCTTGGTATATATGTTAAAACACAAGGAGGAGTAATAGGATTTGAACAAAAATTATTTATTAATGATATTTTTTATATGACTGAAAATAACGAACAAAAATCTTTAGATGTAATGGAAAATTTTCTTAATTGGACTCCTTTAATAACATCATATAATTTTGGAGAAGATTCTGTTTCTTTATTAAATGCAAATGATAATACTACTAAGAACGTTGTTCTGCAGTATAAATATAAAATCCCGAAAGCGAGTATTTCACAGAAAGGAATTTTGTATTTGCGAGGAAAACAGCAAATCCCAATAATCATAGATGAGACAACTTTTTTAGAGTATGAATTATCAGAAAATGACACGGTAGTTTTGGATTTTAAAGGAAAATTATTTCCTGCAAAAATTACAGATCCTGTAAAATATTTTCCCACTCTTGGTTTAGAAGAGTCTCGATTTTTTATCGCAGATAGAACAAGTTTGAGTGATTATTTTTTGAGAGCATTTCCTGATTTTGAATTTATTTCTAATGAAATCTTTTTGAAAGTTTCAGATAAGGATGGAAAAAGAGTTACAACAAAAATACGTGAAGAATTTACTGGAATTTTAACAATTGATTCGATTTATGATCAACAAGAAATGAGTTTAGGGAATCTAACTAAAGAACCTGTGTTAATTTCTGGTTTGGGATTTTTAACTATATTTACAAGTATTTTAGGAAGTGTTTTTCTTATTTTAGTGTTTGCCCTTTTCTTTGTGAAACGTTGGATTGATTTTGCGAAAGAAATAACATTAGAAAGATCTTTGGGGATAGAAAAACTTCAAATTTGGAAGAATATTTTATTTGAATTATTATTTGTTGGAAGTGTTAGTGTATTTGTTGGGATATTATTAGGACATTTTAATTCGAAAATTTTAGTCAATTATTTTTGGATAATGCTTCAACAAAACTCTAGTTATATACCGAGTGAAGTGAGCATCTCGGGTTTTATTATGGGCATTATAATATTATCTCTTTTTATAATAGTTATCTTATTTTCTGTTTTAGTATTTATGTTGTTGTCTCGACAAACTTTGAAAGAAGCATTTATGGAATGGGGATTATAGTGCAATCTTTAAAGAATAGTGTATATGCGGGAATAGAACTTGGAGGAACTAAAGTTAAATGTGGTATTGCCGATGAGACTGGAAATTTAATTGTAAAAACAGAATTTGCTACAGAAACTCCGGAAATAGTTTTTAATAAAATAGAAGAATATTTTTCTGTTTTACGTAAAGATTATTTGATTCTTAGTTTAGGAATAGCTTCTTTTGGGCCTATAGAAAAAAGAAATTCTGTTAAAAAATTTGGATATATATTAGAAACTCCGAAAATTGGATGGAACAATATTGATATTGTATCTATCCTTAAGAAAAAATTGCAATTGCCTATAACTTTTGATACTGACGTGATTGCAGCTGCTAAGGCAGAATATCATTGGGGAAATATTAAATCATCTTCACTGATAGTTTACATAACGGTAGGAACTGGCATTGGAGCGGGTATTTTAAAAGACGGAATGGCTATTTCTGAATTGATACATCCCGAAATGGGTCATATGCGTGTTCCTAAAATTCAACAAGATACATTTATAGGATCTTGTAATTTTCATAGTGATTGCTTAGAGGGTTTAGCTTCAGGAAAAGCAATCCAAGACCGTTGGAATGTTTCTCCTAAATTATTACCAGACAAACACAAGAGTTGGGATTTTGAGACAACATATCTTGCCTATGGATGTCTAAATTTATTTTATACTTTAGGGCCTGAAATAATTATATTGGGAGGAGGAATAGGTACTCGTAATGGGATTATTCATGAGGTTCGGGATAAAATGAAAGTATTGAGTGCAGGATATGGATTAACAACAGTTAAATCATTTAAAAAAGTACTGATTAATCCTTTTTGGGGAAAAGATTCAGGACTTATTGGTTCAATATATATAGGATCGAAGAATTTACATTAATATAGGATTCGATAAACTGATTTTATTATGACTCGATTTTTGAAATTATGGATATTAGCGGTAAAAACATCATTAGTTAATTGGGTTTTTACCTTACCTATTCTTATAGGAGTTATTATCACTACATTTGTGCTTGCTGCTTCTCCTTTATATTTTGATGCTTTACAACATCTTGCTCTTAAATTTGATCTGAGTAGAGTGGAAAAAGGAAACATAGATGTTTTACTCCTAGATTCAAATGAAAAAACTAATTTCCAACGATTTTCAGAATTAACGAAGATAGTAAATAATGAATATGTAAAGCTTGACGAGCATTTTCATGGTTTTATTCATGGGGTCAGAACGGAAACTTTAGCAGCTATGGATATTGTGAAAGAAAATGAGGACCCAATGATTGAAGATAGGGGCTTTTTTTTCTATTCTGAATCTTTTTTAGAAAAAATTAATTTTGTCCAAAAAGAAGATGATTCTTTTACAGGTCAAAATATTAATCATAATAAATTCCCTGAACTTAAAGTTGCTATACCTAATAATGTTGCTCAAAATTTAGAAATTAAACTTGGGTCACAAATCACTTTCAAGCCTTTTTTTGACAACTATAAAGATGATGTAGTAGTAAAGGTTGTAGCTTTTTTTGAACCAAAAGATCCTAATGATTTATTTTGGTATTTCTATGAACAAGGATTACTTTCTGGGACAGTTTTAACAGTAAATGGTATTCCTTTGTTTGTTGATAGACAAACTTATTTTAATACGATTCCCGAAATCATTGGACCCATCACATCTCGTTTCGTTTGGTTAATTGATTTAAATCAAGATAAGTTGATTCCTAATAACATTGATTATTTATTAAATGAATTAACTTCTAAATTTACATTTATAAGTAATCAATCTATTGATTTAAAACAAAAAACATCTTTGTTTGTTGTAGTGAAAGAATATAAAAATAAATTATTTTTTAAAAAAATACCTATTATTATTTTCTTGTTTATTTTAGGAATACTGGTTATTTATTATGTGATTACTATAAGTTATATGCTTGCCGAATCACGTAAAAGAGATCTTTCATTATTACAGATTCGTGGGTCGACTTTATCTCAAATTATTTTATTAACTAGCATGGAAAGTATAACATTTGCAATCTTTTCGATAGCTGTTATTCCTTTTCTTGTTCTTTGGATATTAAAAAGTTTAACTTATTTGCCTGTTTTCATGGAATTTACGAAAGGAACTTCTTTATCGTTAGAACTTGGTCCGTTATCTTGGGGATTGGCATTTTTCGGAAGTATATTTTGTGCTGTTGCTATGGTTTTAACTAATTATCTTTCTTGGAAAAGCACTTTAAGTCCAACTCAATCTAAGCAAGGATCTTTAAAAATTGTTCAAGCTTTTCAGAAATATCAAATAGACACTGTTATTCTTATTTTTATTTTTTTGTTATTTTGGCAATTACAAGAACAAGGGTCTGTTTTATTAGGGGAATATGGAACTGAACGGTATTTAGACCAATTTTCTTTATTTGTTCCTGCATTATTGTTATTAGCCGCTTCTCTATTAATTTTAAAATTATTCCCGTTATTTGTTTGGTTTATCCAATTATTAACTAAAAAATTTACTAACCCTAGTATCAATCTTGCTTTAATAAATATTTCAAGAGATTCCGGACATTATAGTAGGTTAACTATGTTATTTGCATTAGTAAGTGGATTTGCAATTTTTGCTTCTAGTTTTATTGCTACTATTGAACTCAATCTTATCGAAAGAGAAAAATATAGGAGTGGAGCCGAACTTCGTTTAGAAAATATTCAAATGAATAATATTGGATTTTCTTCTCGAATTGAGGATGAATATTCAGAGGTTTTTCCTAAAAACACACATTTAACAGGTGTTTTTCGTGGGACTGGAACAGTTTTCACCTCGAATCTAGAAGATGAATTCAATATTTTAGGAGTAGACCCTATAAGTTTTGAATCAACAACTTGGTGGCGAAAAGATTTCGCGAAATTTGATTTGAATGACCTTTCAAATTTTATTAGTACAGATGATGAATTTGGATTGCCTATTCCTCTTGGCACTAAGTTTTTAAAACTTCGATATAAATCTTCTGTCTCTTTACCACAAACAAGATTATTAATGCGAATACGTGATGCAAAAGGAAGATATTTCGATTATTTTGTTGGACATCTAGGTAAAGAAGATATTTTAGGAAACAAAGCCATTCCTGATTGGGAAGAATTAGATATGTATTTAGATAGTATTCCTAAAATGAATATCGATCTTAATAATCAAGATAAATCTCTTGATTCTTTAAAACAAAGTTTTGGTATTGGAGCTAAAGGTTTTCAATGTATGACCTGTAGTGCTTTAAGTGATACAACTACTAAACCAAGCGAACCATTAAGCATTGTGTCTTTTGGGGTTCGTGCTCCATTTTTTCTCGAAAGACTTAAAACCGGTAGTATTTCTTTTGATTTTATAAAAGCAGTTACTTTTGTTAGTGATAGGAAAGGAGGGATTGTTCTTAATGAGTCTATTATTGAAGAATTTAATGATAATTCAAAATGGCATTTTATAAGAAAAGAGATTGGAGAATCCATTAAATTTGATAGAACGAATCAATATTTGAATTTTACTTGGAAAGATACTACTACTCAAGAAACTAAGGCTATGTATTTTTCTCATAATAAGTATGAGATTCCAGTTTTAATTGATAATAGTTTTTCGAGTCAATTTGGATTTAAAAAAGGTGATTTGGTTGAAACATCTTTTGGATTTCATCGAAATAGAAAAATGGATTTATATGTAAAAGAAATAGTTGAATATTTCCCAACTATGTATTCGAATAATTTGCCTTTTGTTATTACGAATTTTGATAATGTTCTATATGCTATCAATTTAACTCCAGGTAATACTATTGTTTTGCCTAATGAATTATGGGTAAAAGGTGATGGAGTAGAAAAACTTGATCCTAACATTGATCTTTATGAAGAACCTTTACAAACAAAATTTGTTTTTCTTTTAAAAAATTTATTGGGTAAAAATCAGATAGACCCTCTTGCTAAGACTGGTTGGATTTTACTTCTCTATTTTTCTTTTGGAGTCATAGCTTCTTTAGGAGCGATTGCCTTTTTAGTTCATTCGTATATTTCTTTTGAAAAGAAAAAATGGCAATTTGCACTACTTCAAACCTTAGGCTTTTCTAAAATGCAAATAATTTTTTCAGTTTTTTTTGAACAAGTTATATTTATATTTTTAGGATTACTGTTAGGTAGTTTTGCAGGGAGAAGTTTAGTTTCAATTGTACTTCCTTTTATTGAATACGATGAAATAGGAATAAAAATCATTCCTTCTTTTGCAATCGTTTCCGATGTAAATGTAATGCTATACTTATACATCATAATTCTCTTGATGGTGGTTTTAGTTTCTTTGATTGGATTAGGTTTTGCTTCTAAAAGAACAATTAACAATATGATGAGGTTAGGCGATAGAAATTAAGTTTAATTCGTAGGGTAATTTATGGTTAATATAGAATTAATGATTGATTGTCAAGATGTTTATAAAATATATAAAGCTTCTGAGTTAGAAGTAGTTGCTTTACGTGGATTAGATTTGACAGTCAAGAAAGGAGAAGTAATAGGTATAGTAGGAGCTAGTGGAAGTGGCAAAAGTACTTTGCTTAATCTTTTAGCAGCCTATGATCTTCCTTCTGCTGGAAAAGTTAATATAAATGGCAAGAATCTTGCTGATTTTTCTTCTGTTGATGTTTATAAATTTAGAGCGAATGAAATAGGATTTATCTTACAACAACCTAGTGCTAATTTATTTCCATATCTTACTGCAAAAGAAAATGTTCAATTGCCAAATCTTTTGAATGCTAATCAGTCAGAAGAAAGTCCTGAAAAATTATTGGAAATTGTTGGATTAGGAAATAGAATGTTTCATCTTCCTAAAATGTTATCTGGAGGAGAACAACAAAGGGTTGCTATTGCTATTGCTTTAGCTAATAACCCTTCAATTTTATTGGCAGATGAACCAACTGGAGAACTTGATGAAAAGACTAGTATGGAAATTTTTGATGTATTCCGTCGTATTAATGAAGAATTAGGAACGACTATTATTGTTGTTAGTCATGATCCAAATATTAGTCAAAGAATTGGGAGAGTCTTAATGATTAAAGATGGGAAAATTGGAATTGAAATACGACGTAAAGATGGATTTTCTGGCATTAGTAATTCTTTAGATAGAGTTGAATTATTAGAAGAAATTTCTGTTTTTGATGCTCAAGATCGATTGCAGATTCCGGAAGAATATCTGAAACAAACTGGAATAGAAAATACAGCGATTATTTCTATTAAAGGAGATGAGATTATCATAAAAAAGGAACATAATGGATAATTCATATGAAAGATTGTATTAAATCTGTCAATTTAACAAAATTATATGTAGTTGGAGAAGAAAGAGTCGAAGCTGTTTCTAATATTAATCTTTCTGTAAATAAAGGCGAATTTGTTTCAATCTATGGACGTTCTGGTTCTGGAAAAACAACATTGTTAAATTTATTAGCTGGATTAGAAATTCCTTCTGATGGATTTGTGGAAATTAATGGTTCCAATTTAAACAATATGAATGATAAAGAAATTAGTTCCCTTCGTAAGAAAGAAATTGGTTTTGTTTTTCAAACTTTTAGTTTATTACCTCTTTTAACAGCATATGAAAATGTAGAACTTCCTTTACGAATATTGGAAATGGATGAACAAGAACGTAAAGAAAAAACTTTACACGCTTTAAGATCAGTAGATATTGAAAAAAGAAGTTCTCATCGTCCATATGAATTGTCTGGAGGAGAACAACAAAGAGTTAGTATTGCAAGAGCTATTGTTCATAACCCATCAATTATTTTTGCTGATGAGCCAACAGCTGAATTAGATTCAAAAAATGCAAATAATGTATTTGAAATGTTTAGAAACTTTGCAAATGAAACTGATACAGCCATTATATGTTCTACTCATGATACTACTTTATTAAATACAACAGACCGAGTAATTCAATTGAGAGATGGGCAAATAACTGAAGATTAAGTAAGGGTTATTAGTTATGTATGAACGTATTAGAGTTGCTTCACTTTCGATTAAACCGCAAAAATGGAATAAACAGTTTAACTCGAAAAAATTAGAACACTATTTTATTCGAGCTGCAAATACTGGAGTTGATTTAGTGGTAGCTCCCGAAGGATTTCTTGAAGGATATTTAGTTAATGAAATAATAAAAGAACCGTCATTAGAACAAAAAATTTTTGATCTTGCTGAACCTATTGATGGACCTTATATTCAAAAATTTAAAAAATTAGCGAGAAGGCTTAACGTTGCTATTTGTTTTGGCTTTGCAGAGAAAAAAAATGATGGTATTTATAATACAGCAATTATTATTAATCAAAATGGTGATATTTCTGGGACTTATAATAAAACTCAGTTTGCTGAAGGGTATAACAAAAAATGGCGTTTTAACAGAATAGGAAGAAAAATTAGAGCTATTAATACTCCTTTTGGACGAGCCGGTATTTTGATTTGTAATGATAGAGGTAATCCTCGAATAGCAAGAACGTTATATATGGATGGGGCTCAATTTTTTTTAATTCCTACTTATGGAACTCGAAGTAAGAGTCAAAATATATCTGTTTTAGAAAGAGCTCGTGAAAATGGAATTCCAATAGTACAAGCGAACGTTGGATTAGCTTTAATTATTGATAAAGGTGAAATTATTGCTTATTCGAGAAAAATAGATTCGATTTTATATGGTGAAATTAATATTCCCGATTCTTCTTCAAAAATTTTAGCTAGAGATTTAGAAAAACAGTATCTTATCGAACAAAAAGAAAAGATGCATTATAGATTTTTGAAATCTATTAAAGAAAATAGGTCTATTTTGTAGTGGGTTTGTTTTGTCCTTATTCTTGTTTAACAATATGCCATATTTATAATAGACTGAACAAGAAAAACAGCTATCCAATCGATTTTTCGATTTTATAGTATCTTTTTCGAGTATGTTATACAACAAGATTAATAAGACGATCTTGAATGAAAATTATTCGTTTTAATGAATGGCTTCCTATATGTACTTGAATTTTCTTTCTTGCTAATACTATATTTTCTACTGTTTTTTGTGAACTTCCTTTTTTAAGAGTTATTTGATCACGTAATTTGCCATTGATTTGAATTATCATAGTAATAGTGTCGCTTACCAGCATTTTTTCATCATAATCAGGTAATTTTTCTTTATGAATACTATATGGATAATTATTAATTTCCCATAATTCTTCAGCTAAATGAGGGGCAAATGGAGCTAATAAAAGTAATAAATTTTTAATTGATTTTTCCCAGAATGATCCAATAGTGTCATTTTTTTCACTCAAAGCATATAAAGAATTAGTTAATTCCATGAGAGAGGCTATTGCAGTATTGAATTTAAAAGATTTAGAATCTTCACGGATTTTTTTTATTGTTGAATTAATTTTAATTTCTAATTCTTTTATTTGATCAATTGAAAGGTTTTTATTTTGCTTGTTTGATTTTTCACGAGTAGCTAAATCCCATATTCGATTAAGCCATCTAGAAATGCCATTTATGCCAGAATCTGACCAATCTCCACCTTTATCCCATGGGCCAAGGAACATTAAATAACAACGAATTGTATCTGTCCCATATTTTTTTACCAAAGGTTCTGGATTTAAAGGATTATTTCTTTTAGATATTTTCATGTGTCTTGCAAGCATAATTCCCTGATTAAATAATCGTTTATATGGTTCATCAAATTTTACGAATCCTAAATCTCTTAGAACTTTATTGAAAAATCGTGCATATAAAAGGTGCATAACTGCATGTTCTGCTCCTCCCATATATTGATTTACAGGAAGCCATTCTTTGATTTTTTTACTATCGAAAGGTGTGTTTTTTGTATGTCCAGGAATAAATCGTAAATGATACCAAGAAGAATCTACAAAAGTATCCATAGTGTCTGTTTCTCTTCTAACTTTGCCATACTGTGGATGATTAACTTCAAGGAAATTTTTATCAAGAGTTAAAGGAGACTGTCCAGTTGGCATGAATTTTTTTGCATCTGGTAATAATACAGGCAGTTCATTCTCAGGAACAGGTAAAATTTCTTCATTTTCTGAATAGAACATTGGTATAGGAGTTCCCCAGTATCGTTGGCGGGAAATTAGCCAATCTCTTAAATGATAAGTTGTATGGGTTTTGCCAAGTTTTATTTGGGTTAATTTTTCTGTAATTTTTATTTTTGCTGTATTATTATCTAGATTATTGAATTCTTTAGAATTTATTAACAGACCATCTTCGGTATAAGCTTCATTTAGTGTTTCGGAGCTTGAATTTTTATTTTTTATTACTGTCTTTATTGGAAGATCATATTTTTTAGCAAATTCATAATCTCTTTGATCATGTGCAGGAACTCCCATTACTGCTCCTGTTCCATATGTTCCTAAAACATAATCAGCAATGAAAATTGGTATTTTTTCGTTTGAAAGTGGATTTTTACAAAATGATCCGGTAAAAACACCACTTATATTTTTTTCAGTTGAAGTTCTTTCGATGTCAGTGGTTTTTAATGCATCTGATATGTATTTGTAGGCAGTCTTTGAGTATTTAGACGTGACTAGTTTTTTAATAAGAGGATGTTCAGGAGCTAAGACTAAAAAGGATACTCCAAATAAAGTATCTACTCTTGTTGTAAACGTTTCTATGAATTTATCTGTATCATTCGTTAGACTAGTTGCAAATTTAACAAGACATCCTTCTGATTTACCTATCCAATTCCTTTGCATAATTTTTATTTTTTCTGGCCATTCCAAATCGTCCATTAATAGTAATTCTTCCGCATAGTCAGTTATCTTAAGGTACCATTGTGGCATCATTTTACGAATGACTTCACCCCCACTTCTTTCTGATTTTCCATCTTTGACTTGTTCATTGGCTAAGGTTGTTTTATCAATGGGGTCCCACCATACAGGCCCATTTTTTCTATAAGCTAATTTTTCTTTGAACATTTTTAAAAAGAAAAATTGATTCCATTTATAATATTCTGGGTCACAAGTAATTAAAGAGGTGTCCCAATCATAAGAATTTGCCATTATATTGAATTGTCTTTTCATATTTGAAATATTTTGATAAGTCCATGTTTTAGGATTGATATTTCGTTCGATAGCAGCATTTTCTGCAGGTAAACCAAATGCATCGAATCCCTGAGGATGTAAAACATTAAATCCTTCCATTCTTTTGAAACGAGCGTGTGTATCTGCCGGGACAAACGCAAACCAATGGCCTATATGTAAATCTCCAGACGGATATGGAAACATTGTTAAAGCAAACCATTTAGGTTTTTTTATTGTTGGATCAACTTTATATAATTTATCTTTGGCCCAGCGGGTTTGCCATTTTAATTCAATATTTTGGTGATTATAATTTTTTCTTGAAGTGTTCATAATATTTGAGATACTTATTATATTATCAAATATATTCTAATTTATTGAATTAAATGTATAATTTTATTTAAGTCAATAAGTAGGAGATTGAAATGGGTTTAAGTGATATATATCCAGATAATTCGTATATAGATCAAAAAGGTATCTTGAATATTGGTGGCTGTAATTTAATTGATTTAATTAAACAATTCCAGACTCCTTTATATGTTTATGATGAACTTACTATTAGAAATAAATCGAAAGAATTTATAAATGCATTCACTAATTCTTTTGTTAAAGTAGAAATTTGTTATGCAAGTAAAGCATTTTCAAATAAATACTTATTACAGTTGATCAAAGAAGAGAAATTAGGTTTAGATGTTGTTTCTGGTGGGGAAATCGCAGTTGCTAAGTCTGTTGATTTTCCTATGCACAAAGTTTTTTTCCATGGAAATAATAAAACGCGTGCTGAACTTGCATTTGCTTTAGAAAATCAAGTTGGCACATATGTTCTTGATAATTTTCATGAAATTGATTTACTGTCTGAATTGGCAAAAAAAGACAATCTAAAACCTAGAGTAATGCTCAGAGTTGCCCCAGGAGTCGATCCACATACTCATGTTTATACTACAACTGGGATTCTAGATACAAAATTTGGATTTTCGATACAGACAGGTGATGCAGAATTAGCGATTAAAGAAACATTGAATAAAGGTAATCTTAATTTAACTGGGTTACATTGCCATCTTGGTTCTCCTATTTTCGAAACAGAACCTTATATAGTAGCTATTGGAGTAGTATTTGATTTTGCTAAAAAAATGGAAAGATATGGATTTGTTTTTAAAGATTTTAGTCCTGGCGGAGGATTTGGAGTGAAATATACATCTAGTCAAAATATTTTGCCAATTACTGAATATTCAACTTTAATTATGTCAGAAATTGAAAAACAATCTATTGAATATAATTTTAAATTAGATAACGTTATTGTAGAACCCGGTAGAGCGATAGTTGCGAATGCAGGAGTTGCTTTATATACCGTTGGTGCTTTAAAAAATATACCTGAAGTACGGAAATATGTTTCCATTGATGGAGGTATGGGAGATAACATTCGTCCTGCTTTGTATCAATCTGAATATGAAGCCATTGTTATTAATAAGGCAAATAGTAAAAATGAAGAAATTGTTACCATAGCTGGTAAATATTGTGAATCAGGAGATGTATTAGTTCGAGATGTAAAATTACCTGTCATTGAAACAGGTGATTTTATTGGAATCCCTGTTTCTGGTGCTTATAATTTGGCTATGTCGAGTCATTATAATATGAATCCTACCCCACTTGTTGTTTCTGTGAAAAAAGGGGATGCTAAAATTATAAGACGTAGAGAAGAATATTCAGATTTACTGATGTTTGATGAACTTTAAAGAATTGATTAATTTATACGAAAGTGAAAAAAAATTAGCAGATTATTTTTCCAGAGGATATTTAAATGATAGCTTAGGTCATGCATATCATTTATATGGTTCTAATTTTTTTAATCAACTGAGAATCGTTAAATTTGTTTCGATGTTGATTAATTGTTCTGAAGATTCAAGTCCGTGTTTTGTTTGTTCGCAATGTAAAAGAATTAATAGAAATCAACATTCTGACATTTTAATGTTAGGAATTTCGTCAGAATCTAAATCTATAACAAAAACAATCACAATTGAAGAAATTAGAGATGCTATTAAATGGATTCATATTAATCCTTATGAAGGGAAATTTAAAATTTTAGTGATAGTTCAAGCTGAAAATATGACCATTGAAGCTTCAAATAGTTTTTTGAAAGCATTGGAAGATCCTCCCCCATTCGCATTATTTTTTTTAATTGCAAGGAGTGAATTTGGTTTGTCAGATACTGTTAAATCTCGTTGTACATCTCTTAAAGTATCAAAATCAACTGAACAAGAAATTAATGATTTTTTAAAAGATTTGCCAATTGAAAACGATTTAAAAGCAAAATATGGACGATTATGTGATGGTTCTATAAGTTTACTTGAGACTTGGATTGATGATCCAAAAATTTTTCAAACATATATATCTTTAATAAATGAAAGCATTCAATTATTTTTAATGCCAATGGTCGAAAAAATTGAATATATTGATCAATTACTTAAGAAAGGTAAAAATAATAAATATTATTTCTTAGAAATTTTTGATATTTGGATAATGATATGGAGAGATATAATTTCATTTAATATGGAAGTAAAGTACGAATCTAAATTACTAGAAGATTTTCCGGATTTAGCAAAATTAAAAGACAAATTTTCTAAAGAACAATTATTAGAGATTGGTTCTTTAATGACAAAATTTCGTGTTTCTATAGAAGAAAATGCTAATTCAGAATTAGTTTTAAATAATTTAATTCTGAATATGAAAACTTAGAGAGAGAAATTTGCAAATTTTTTATTAAAGTTAATGATAAGTAGATTAATTGGATAATTTATTTTTATCATAATACCCATGACGTTCACTTGGTAGTATTTGTGTTAATCGAAGCATAATCATTTCGGTGAAATGGTCTAAAATAGATTTTGTTAATGTTCCTTCAATTACTGGCAGAGTAAAAGGGTCTCCAATATTAACTTGTATTTTACAGAAGGGAAAAGGAACTTTCCAAGGAGTCTTAATTCCTTCTGTTCCGATTATTGTTACTGGTTGAATTGGCACTTGAGTTTTGGAAGCTAAATAGGCTATTCCATTATATGCTTTTTTTAATTTTCCGTCTGGACTTCTAGTGCCTTCTGGAAATAATGTTATTACTTCATCTTTTGCAAGTAAATTATATGCCCAATCAAGAGCTTTACGATCTAATCCGAAACGGTTAATTGGATATGCTCCAAATGCATGAAGAAATGAACTAGCAAGTTTAGTTTTAAATATTTCTTTTTTTGCTAAAAACCATAATCGACGAGGGAAAATAGTATTTAAAATAGGGGGATCGGCAATGCTTACATGATTAACAGCTAGAATTAAAGGACCAAATGGAACTACAGATTTTTTGCCATTTACTTCGAGTTTTCCAAAGCTATTAAAGAAAATCTTTCCTAAAATAGAACTGCCTGTGTAGATTATATGCATAGTTTCTTTATTATAATATTATGGATTTTTTCTACTACTTCATTAATAGTTACATTATCTGTATTAATAACGATTGAATCATTTGCTGGTTTTAATGGTGAAATAGATCTTGTAGTATCCATTTTATCTCGTTTATTAATTTGTTCTAATATCGAATCATATTCTATATTTGATTTAGTTGTTTTTAATTGCATATAGCGTCTTTTTGCTCGGATTTCTGGAGATGCTGTTAAAAAAAATTTACATAGTGCTTGTGGGAAAACGACAGTACACACATCTCGTCCCGCTGCTATAAGTTCAAATTGGTCGGCTAATTGTCTTTGTTTATTAACTAGATTTTCACGTATTTCAGAAATTTGTGATATTTTTGAAGTTATTTGATCAATTTCTTTTGTATGAATATTTAATCCTAAGTTTTGATTATTAAAAAGTAATGTTCCTGGATATGATTGATCAAAACAAAACTGTGCAGAAGAAAGGGTTTTCTTCATAGAACTGGGGTTTTTATCAAAACCTTTAAATTGTTTTGTTGAAAATGCGATAGCTCTGTACATAAATCCAGTATCAAGAAATTTCCATCCTAAGATTTTTGCGAGAGATAGTCCAATATCAGTTTTTCCTGAAGCTACAGGCCCATCGATTCCGATTACACGTTTAAGTTTTTTTTGATTCATATTTTTGTGATAATTTTGAATTTATTAATTTAGTTTACAATAAAGATTTATTCTAGTTCAAAATCGTATAAATCTTACTCCTATTTCAATAATAGGCTTGTGGTAAACTAACATTGAATATTTTAAGCGGAGAAATTTATGAATTGGTTAGATATTGTTGTTATAAGTGTAATGGCTCTTACTGGTTTTATGGGGTGGCGATTAGGAATTATTAAACCACTCTTTGGAGTTGGAGGAACTTTAGCTGGAATTTATTGCGCTTTTCAATTTTACATAAATCTATCAGCAAATCTCACTTTCATTGAAAATGAATCAATAAAAAAATTGATTGCTTTTATACTGATAGTAGTTTTAATTGTGTTTGTTTTTGTGTTATTAGCAAATTTCTTACTTAAACTATTATCTTTTTTCTTTCTTGCATGGATTGATCGAAGTGGAGGAGT
>CAZDRU010000024.1:0-3861 GCA_964508175.1 uncultured Dehalococcoidia bacterium | reverse complement strand
AAAAAAACACTTGTTTTATTCTTTTTAGAACTATATAATATTTACATAGGAGATAATAATTATGGGAATTAGAGGAGTTAAAACTTCACCAGCATTAAAACAAACACTTATTGATACTCTATTGTTTTTACACACTAATGGTAAAAAAGGAAGAGATACAGCAACTCCAAGAATTAGAGATATAGTAGATAATAAACACCCTGAATGGATTGAAGACATGCCTGAACTTCAAACCATTAATAAAATGCTTAAACCCATAAGAAAACGCCTTCCTACGAAGGAAAATCCTATTGATCAGGAATGGAGTATAGGCTCCTGGCATAAAAATCATAATGAAGTAAGTAAAGAAACTCTGAATATACTTATTTCAATGATGTCTAAAAATTTTATTCAAGATACTACCTATCAACCTATAATAAGTATTAGAGAGGTTAAATGGCTAGAAACTATCATTACAACGCTAGGAGATGATTATCATAATTGGGGAAATTGGATATTTGAAGATCAAGAATTTAAAGAAACAAACGAAGATTTCTATAATAAAATCAAACCTATAACAAATGCTGTTGCATTACTAAAACTAGCAAAAGCATACGCAAATCGAGAACGAGTTAATGAATTAACACAAGATTCGATAAATACTAGAGATCTCGACCAAATGCTTATACATAAATCAGAATGTAGTACTGAAAACAAAAGCACTTATGAACTTTTCATCTATACAAACGACATATCGCTCCCAGATTTTTCAGAAGAACGAAAAATATTTGATAAACAAATGGACTTAGATAAACAAACAGATACTAATGAAAGTTACAACTATGAAGTCTTTGAACCATTAATATTATCAAACGATGATTTAAAAAATGAACAAGAAATTTCTAAAAAAGCTGCAAAACGTGCAATTGACACGTTCTTTTCAAATCTTAGAGACCATATTATAGAGTTAAAACGCATAAAAAAGGCTCCAATAATATACATACTCAATAAACGTGAATTCCCTATCACTTTTTCAATGCTTAAAGAAGCTAGGAGTGTATTATTGCCATTTCTTGCAGAAACTCCTTTACATAACAAAGTTGGAGAAGTAAGAAGAAATAAAATTAGAAAATTACTTTGGGGAATAGTTAATAAAATAGGAAATCGAGAAACAATTGAACTTGCTCCCTTTGCATTATCGACGAAATTAACATCACCAGCGGCATATAGTTAAATATTTTATAAAGTTATAGGATTAATCTCTCTTTTTTCATTCAAACTAAGTTCTATAGCATTGCCTATTTGAATCCCTCTTAACATTTCTGTAAATGAAATAGGATTTTTTTCCTTACCAGTTAATATTGACATAATTTTTTTAATACCCATTTGATAAAAATCATCTGAAGTTATTTCTGTATTTATAACTCCGTTTTCCCCCAAACCAGTCATTTGAAATTTATAGACACCATTGCCTATAAACGTTAAAGAAACCACCGAACCGTCGTTATACCGGCAAATAGCTTGAATATTACGTTTATGGCCATTTTGAGGGTGTTCTAGAGCATAAACAGACTCAACATTAACCCCATGAATATGAAGCATAAGCTCTATTATATGGATTCCATAGAACAATAAACCCTTTTCCAATGATATTGGTCCTAAATAATGACCATAAGTTATATTTCCTATTGTATTTAATTGATGTATATGACTTACAGTATCACTGGAAAACCTCAAAGTTGAAAAGGAAGTCATATACATCTCAGAGTCTTTTACTAATTGAATTAATTCTTTCGCTTCAGAAACGGTTTGTGTTATTGGCTTTTCTACAAACAACGGCTTGTGTTTCTCTATAACATATTTCGCATATTTTAAATGTGTTTCTGCTTTCCTAGTAATAACAAACACCATATCACTATTCAAAACTACTTCTTCAGGAGTTGATTCTATGTTCTCAATTTTCCCATATTCAGCCATATCTTTTGTAACTTTTTGATTTTCCCCCCAAATAGATGTCACTCTTGCATTACTCTCAGGCCAATATTTAGGATGATTGGTTAAATTAATAATTTCACAAAATCGTTCAACATGACTATTATCAGAACCTAAAAATCCTATTTTATACATTTATTTTCATCCTTTTTCTTATGTGCTTAGAAATGATTAAAAAATATTACGGTTTAATAACAGTTCTTGTAACCGTAGTTATGCGATTTTCTCCAGACCATTCTGAAACTTCAAAGGCTTTGTTTATATCTTCAAGATTAAAACTATGTGACATGAGTTTTGTTAATGAATATCTATTTTGAGTGCGTTCTAACATCTCTATAGCAACAGGTAATAATTGTGGCCTATAAAAGGCTACAGGGATGATATGTTTACTTCCATGAAGTATTTTGTTCATATCTATATTCACCATAGATTTTGGCAATATACACCCAACCTCCATATACTTACCACCGGGCATAAGCATTTCAATGCCCTCTGGAACAACTTCAGGATATCCGACAACCTCAATTACCGTATCTGCTCCTGAACGCCCATTCCCAAGTAATTCTTTAACGCGAGCAATCCTATCTTCAGGAGTAGATATTTCATTTATATTTATAATGTAATCAGCCCCACATTCTATAGCTAAATCTAACCTTGCTTGTTGTCCATCAATTGCAATAATTATCCCAGCACCTCTCTCTCTTGCATAAGTAATCCCATACATACCTAATCCACCAGCTCCTTGGAATACTATATTATCTCCGCCTTGGATATTTGATCGTTCAATTGCTTCCATAACAGTACCTGCAGCACAATTAATTGAAGTTAACACTTCATCAGATAAATCAGATTCAACTTTAAAAATAAATGTCCCAGGACCTACATAATAATAATCAGCAAAACCTCCATCACAATAAGGATATTCATTAATGGATCGGAATCGTCCTAATTTATAAGAACAATCGGTATATTGACCTCTTATACAGTGATAACAACGATGACAAGGTGCCCAGTATGTAAAAATAACTCGGTCGCCTTCTTTGAGAGGATTTTGTAGATAATCCGTTGTAACATTCTTCCCCATTGAATGAATTCTTCCTATTAATTCGTGTCCAAGTATGCAATTATTAGCTTTGGTCCCTTCTCCACGCCAAAGATGTAAATCAGAACCACATAATCCAGCTGCAGACACCTTTACTAAAATCCCTTCTTGTTCTATTTCTGGTATCGGAAATTGTTTTATTTCAAATTTTTTATTGTCTATTAAGACAGCAGCCCTTCCGAGTTCAGGCACAACACACCTCTTTAAATATAAAAATTAACCTTTTCAGCAAATTATATATTATTTAAAACTCGCTTAACATAAGTCAATCTTGTGATAAAATCAGTTTCATATTTTAATTCGTCTGATTGATTTTAAAAAATTAAATAATTATAGGAGAGTTAAAATGATGCACAAATTATCAATTGCGATGACCATTCAATTAATCCTATTAACAGGCTTACTATCTCTCTTCTTTGCTTGTAGTAATAGTGTTGACAAACCTCCTACACTACAAGAATTCAAAGAAACAGAAGGAGATTCTAAAACTAGTGAGGCAACTGAAAAAGCATGGGGAATTCCTGAACCATACACGAATTTATCTATCGAAGAAATAAAATCTCAAGAAGGGATAATAACAGACTATTTTGAGTTAAAAGGTGCCGCTACTAACGCAGCAACTGAAGATATGACTGGGGAAGGACATGGAGTAAATATTCGAGGAACAGGCAAAAGTATCGGAGCAACAACTGGAGCTTTTGCAAAAGATCCTCCAAAAAACGTTAAAGATAGGGCAGCTTTAGCAACATTTACAAATAAACTTATTAGTTTTGAAGGGGTTGTTAATA
>CAZDRU010000023.1:0-69037 GCA_964508175.1 uncultured Dehalococcoidia bacterium | reverse complement strand
CCTTACAGACATAACTTCACCAATATAATCATTTTGAATAGCCGAAAAAACTGTTTCAAAAAACGTTGAATACCTCATATTGTGAGTTACCCATAATTTTCGATTGGTTTTTTTTGATACCTTTAATATATCTGAACATTCTTCAGGTTTTGTCGCAATGGGCTTTTCTAAAATAACATCATAGCCTCTATCCATTGCATTAATTGCTGAAAGATAATGTGTTTTGTCATTAGTTGCATTGATAAGTAATGGAGCAAGTTGTTTATTGCTTAGTAAACTTTCCCAATCAGAAAACACTTTATCTTTTGGGATGTTATGTTCTTCAATAATCGTCTTTGCAAAAACCTCATTTGGTTCAGCTAATGCAACAATTTTTAATTTATCAGGATTATCTGTTGCATATTTCCCGAAAGTCCCTCTTCCTCTACTTCCAGCTCCTAATAATACCGCTTCAATTGGTTGGTTACTCATTATTAAATCTCCTCTCTAAAACATTCATGGTGACCCGCCTGGGGCGCGAACCCAGAACCTACGGATTAAGAGTCCGTTGCTCTACCAATTGAGCTAGCGGGCCAAGTAAATTTCTAAAATAATATTTCATTTACTAAAAATTATAAACCGATATAGCAAAGACTTTAACCCCTCAATAACTACTAATAATATATATTTTATTAATAAGGTAAAATATAACTATAATCTTTTACAATAAATAAAAACAATATGAATGAAATACAATTATTAGCTAAGATAAAAAACGAAATTAAAAATCATTTTACCTTCAATACAGCTAATAAATCTCTAATAGAGATTATTGATGATACAGCAATTATTTCTAATTCTGTTGGAATGCAAATCTTAACATCAGATATGCTTATTGAAGATATCCATTTTTCAAAACAAACAGCAAGTTTTGAAGACATCGGATGGAAAGCTATAGCAAGAAATTTAAGTGATGTCGCTGCGATGGGAGCAATCCCTTCATATTTCTTAATTTCATTAGGGATAACTAAAAAAATGACTATTAACGAAGTTATTAAAATTTATAAAGGAATGAGAATTTTAGCGAAAAAATATAAAGTAAACCTCATCGGAGGAGATTCCACTATATCTTCCAAATTATTTATATCAATTACGATGAATGGGAGTTTAAATACTTTGCCATTATTAAGAACAAATGCAAGAGTAAACGATTTGATTTGTGTTACAGGAAATTTAGGTGGTGCTGCAGCTGGATTACTGACATTAGAAAAAGACTATTCTATAAAAAACTCCTTAACAAAAATACATTTAAGACCAAATCCAAGAATAATTGAAGCTAATAAATTAGCAAAAATTGGAGTTCATTCTGCAATTGACATTAGTGATGGATTATTAATAGATCTTCAAAAATTAGTTATGGCAAGTAATGTATCAGCAGAAATTGAATTAAATTCTATACCAATTAACAATTTAGTTAAAAAAGTATTCCCCAAAATATCCTTAAATTTAGCACTTACTGGAGGAGAAGATTATGAATTAATTTTCACTTGCCCTCCTAATTTAATAAACACAGTTGACAAAATTTTAGCTAGTAAATTTTCAGTCATAGGTAAAATTCGACAAAAAAATAAAACTCCTATAAGAATTCTACAAAATGGAGTTCATGCAAAAAATATAAAAATTCAAGGATGGGATCCTTTCAAATGAAAACACCTTTAATAATTACCAGTAAAAACTTAGAAACTACTATAAAAATTGGCATTGAAATTGGAAAATCGGTTCAACCAGGAGATTGCATTTTATTAAATGGATCACTTGGAGTTGGCAAAACCCAAATAGTAAAAGGAATTGGACTAGGATTAAATATTTTAGATGTAGTTTCAAGTCCAACTTTTGTTATTGTTAAATCATATGAAGGAAAATTTAAATTACATCATGTAGATCTATATCGAATAGATAAAACTGAAGAACTTTCACAACTTGGACTTTATGATTTACAACTAGACGATGGCATTATTGCAGTAGAATGGGCAAATAAAGCTTTTGAAGAATTTCCAGAAGAAAGTCTAAATATTAACATTAAATACTCAAAACAAAATAATACCCGTAAAATTACACTATCTAGTTCTCATCAACGCTATAATAAAATATTGAAAAAATTGGAAGATAATTTTATAACATGAATATTTTAGGACTAGATACATCGAGTCAAATAGCAGGAACTGCTTTAATTGATAATGAAAACAATCATTGGAATGTAAGCTGGCAATCTAAAAACAATCATACTACTTCTCTCGCTCAAAGCGTTAAAAGTATTTTCGAATTATCAAAAACTACTGTTAAAGATATAACTGCTATCGCAGTTTCAATTGGACCGGGGCTTTTTAGTTCATTAAGGACAGGAATTAGTTTTGCAAAAGGATTTAGCTTTGGAATGAATATACCTATTATAGGAATTAATTCTCTTGAAGCAGAAGCTTTCGCTTGTTCTTATGATGATACAAATCTTTATCCCATAATTAAAGTAGGGAGACATCGTTATGCATGGAGTATTTTTAAAAGTATAAACAATCAAATAACAACAATTAAAAAAACTGAAATATCATCTCTAGAAGAAATCATAGCAAACTTAACAGAAAAATCGATTGTCTGTGGAGAAAACGCAATAGATCTTGAATCATTTCAAAAAACAGGGAAAATAAACAAGAATATCTTAATTAAACAATCATATCCTGCAAATTCAAGACTTTTTGCAATTACAATGCTTGGTAAAATAAAGATCAATAATGGAGAATACTCGGATCCAGATACTCTTACTCCAAACTATTCTCAAGAACCAAGTATTAATAAAAAAAAGGAGTAATATAATGGAAGCAAGTCTAGTTTTAATAAAGCCTGACGGAATACAACGTAACCTAATTGGAGAAATTATTAGTCGCCTTGAACAAAAAGGCTTAAAATGTATTGCTTGTAAATTAATTCACATCAATACTAAGCTTGCTAAAACTCATTATGCAATCCATAAAGGAAAACCTTTTTTTGACAGTTTAGTAGAATTTATAACTTCTGGTCCTAGCCTTGCTATGGTATGGGAAGGAGAACAAGCTATTACAAATATACGAAACTTAATGGGAGTAACTGATCCTTCAACTGCAGAACTTGGAACAATTCGTGGAGATTTAGCTTCAACTATTGGAAGAAACCTTGTACATGGTTCTGATTCAACAGAAAATGCAAAAAAAGAAATTAATCTTTTTTTTAATAAATCTGAAATAATAAAATATAGACCAACAATTGAACCATGGATTATAGAATCCGAATAATCTCACGACTATTAATCCAAAATTCATCTAATCTGTAAAATTCTCTCGATTCATTAATAAAAATGTGAATAATTAGCCATTCACAATCTAATAAAACCCAACCAGATTCAGATGAACCTTCACTTTTAACTGTATTATTTGATAATTTACTAAATTCGTATGCTAAATCTTCAACTATTGCTTCTAATTGTCTAATAGAATCAACAGTTAAAACCAAAAAATAATCTGTAAATAATACGTCTTCTCCAAGTTCTAATAAAGCTACATCATGAGCATTATCTTGTGACGCCTTAAATGCAATCTTTTTAGCAATTGTCTCATTATCAATCAAATTATCCCCGAAAGATTTAAATTTAAAACAAAATTATAACTCTATAAGAAATAAAAATACACTTTGCTATTCATAAAACACCTATATCAATTGAAGAAAAATAATAGCCATGTTACGCTTTAAATCATGGGAACAATGTTAAATGCACAAACAGTTTTAGTTGCAATGAGCGGAGGAGTAGATTCATCTATCGCCGCTTATCTTATGAAGGAAAAAGGTTATAACGTAATTGGCGTAACGATGAAGTTATATGATTATATAAATCAAAACCCTACTTCCAACCGCCAAGGATGTTGTACTATTGACGACATTGAAGATGCTCGAAGAGTGTGTAATATCCTTAACGTTCCTCATTATGTATTTAATATCCAAAAAGAATTTAAAGAAAATGTGATCAATTACTTTACAGCCGAATATCAAAATGGTAAAACTCCTCATCCCTGTATTGAATGCAACGATAAAATAAAATTTAGTTTTTTAAGAAAACGAGCACAAGCTCTTGGAACAAAATTCATAGTAACCGGACATTACGCTCGAATCATAAAGAAAAAAGGACATTTCTATCTTTATAAAGCTTTATCAAAAAATAAAGACCAGACTTACGCACTATACAAAATGACTCAAGAACAACTTTCTACAACTCTCATGCCAGTAGG
This sequence comes from uncultured Dehalococcoidia bacterium, assembly GCA_964508175.1. Taxonomy (GTDB): domain Bacteria; phylum Chloroflexota; class Dehalococcoidia; order Lucifugimonadales; family CAZDRU01; genus CAZDRU01. The sequence continues at coordinate 64,748 of CAZDRU010000023.1, read as the reverse complement.
TTGGTATGAAAAAGATGAAATCAGAAATTTAGCTAATCATTTAGGATTTCCAAATGCTGGAAAACCCGATAGTCAGGATATTTGCTTCATTCCATCTGGAAATTATCATGATTTTATTTCCAAATATAAACTTAAAAATGAAGGAAATATTGTAGATATAAAAACAGGAAAAGTGTTAGGAAAACACAATGGAATAGAATATTTTACTATTGGACAACGAAAAGGATTAGGAATTGAATCAAACAAACCAAAATATGTAATTAAAATTAATCCAAAAACTAAAGAAATTGCAATTGGAAATAAAACAGATTTAGAATCAACTATCATATGGGCCAATAATGTAAATTATATTTCTGGAACTCCTCCATTATCTAATAAAATTACCGTAAAAACTCGTTATACTTCTAATGAAATTCACGGCACTCTTCACTCAAATAATGATAAAACAATTACTGTCACACTTGATAACGTTGGAACTTCAATAACTCCAGGACAAGCAATAGTCTTTTATCAAGGAGATCAATTAATAGGTGGAGCTCAAATCATAGAAAATCCTAAAAATCATCAATATAATTTGTCTAGTAATATTCAAAAGGAATTTTTATTCAATGGCAAAACCAAAACTACAATCCATACTTCCACGTCCAACATTAGAAATTGAAAAATCTCTTTGGAACAAAGGATACAAAAATATTGCCGGAGTTGATGAAGCAGGAAGAGGTCCTTTAGCAGGTCCAGTAGTCGCAGCAGCAGTGATATTTGACCAAAACAAAAATAATTCATTTAATTCTGCAGATTTAATTAATGATAGCAAAAAACTTTCATCGTCTATTCGTTTACAACTTTATGAAAAAATAAAAAACAATTGTGTTAGTTGGGGACTAGGACAAGCTTCGGCAAAAGAAATAGATACATTGGGAATATCTATCGCCTCAATAGAAGCAATGAAAAGAGCTTTAAAAAACTTATCCGTAAAAAGTGATTATACCCTTATTGATTTCTTTGAAATACCAGGTATTCTTTGCAAAGGAATCACGAAAGGAGACACTAAAAGTTTTTCTATTGCCGCTGCTTCGATCATTGCTAAAGTTTCAAGAGATATCATTATGAATAAAGTTGATATTCAATACCCTAAATACGATTTTGCAAAACATAAAGGATATGGAACAAAAGATCATATCGAAAAAATAAAAATGTTAGGGCCTAGCCCCATACATAGAAAAACTTTTGAACCAATAAAATCACTATTAATAAACAATCAAAAGGAGATATGAAATTTGGAAAAATTAAAACAATATCCTTCTCTTTATTTTATTTTAGATCCTAGTGTGTGTAAAAATCAGCATCCTATAAAAATTGCAACTGAAACACTAAAAGGAGGAGTGAAATTATTACAACTTAGAGATAAAAGTGATGATATAAGAAAGAAATTAGAATTAGCAAAAAAAATTCAAACATTATGTAAATCTTACAATGCAACTTTCATAATTAACGATCACATAGATATTGCACTAACTTTATCAACTGATGGATTACATCTTGGACAAACAGATTTTCCATTCTTAGAAGCAAAAGAACTATTAGGTCCAAATAAAATTTTAGGAACTTCAAATGTAACATTAGAACAAGCAATCGAATCAGAAAAACAAGGTTCTGATTATATTGCTATAGGTTCAATTTATCCAACTAAAACTAAAAAAAACATTGAATTAACTGGACCATTAACACTTAAAAAAGCAACTAAAATAATATCTAAACCAATAGCAGCAATAGGAGGCATAAATCTAACCAATATTACTGAAGTGTTAATGACTGGTGTCAGTTTGATTTGTATAAGTAGTGCGATATCTCTATCTGATAATCCTCAGCAATATACTAAAGAAATTATTTCAAAAATTAATGACTATCCTAATTTAAAAAACTATCATTCCTATTCTTGACAGTATTAAGATTTTCCTGTTAGATAAATAGTCTTGTTATCCTATAAAAACAGAGGTCGAATAAAATGAAAACAGAAATCGATTTAGTAGTTATTTTTTCTATAGCAATAGTAATGGGAATTGTAGCTTTACTTTTTGCAGCAATACTTGCATTACGCATCACAAAAGCTCCAACGGGAAATAAAAAAATAGAAGCAATTGGTGAATCAATAAAAATTGGCGCATCTGCTTTTCTAAAAAGAGAATATAAAACATTAATACCTTTTGTATTATTAATTTTTGTAATTCTTTGGTTTTTTATAGATTTCAAACAATATGACACTTATTTCCCAAAAACTTCTTTGTCTTTTATTTTTGGAGCATTAACTTCAGGATTAGCAGGATTTATTGGCATGACAATTGCTGTACGAGCGAACGTTAGGACAACTGCTTCAGCAATGACAAGCTTAAATCAAGCTCTTAGAATAGCATTTTCAAGTGGTTCTGTAATGGGATTAACAGTTGTAGGATTAGGATTATTAGGTATAACTATATTGTATTGGATCTTTCAAGATATACGATTCGTTGCTGGTTTCGGACTTGGAGCATCTTCAATTGCTCTTTTTTCAAGAGTCGGAGGAGGCATTTATACAAAAGCAGCAGACGTTGGGGCTGACCTCGTAGGAAAAGTTGAAGCAGGAATCCCAGAAGATGACCCTAGAAATCCTGCGGTTATAGCAGATAATGTCGGAGATAATGTCGGAGATGTTGCTGGTATGGGAGCAGATCTTTTTGAATCTTATGCTGGAGCAATCATAGCAACTATTACACTTGCTGCTGTTAGTGGAGCAACTCTTTCAACCTTAAATCAAGAATCTATGGGATATGTACTCATTCCAATTTTAGTAGCTACTGGAGGAATAGTTGCTTCAATGCTGGGAACACTAGTAGTAAGAACTAAAGAAAAAGCAGATTTTGGTAATCTACTATGGTCATTAAGAAGAGGTATTTACACTTCTGCAATATTAGTCATTATACTTGCTCTTGCAGGAATATTAATATTAAACTTAGATTTTCGAATTTTCTGGATTATTCTCACTGGATTAATAGCTGGTATTATAATCGGAAATACTACAGAATATTATACTTCTTATAACTATAAACCTACGCAAAAAATTGCCGAAGCAAGCCAAACTGGCGCTGCTACAATAATTTTACAAGGAATCTCTACTGGAATGCAAAGCACTTTAATTCCAATAATTGTTATTGGAACAGGTATTTTACTTTCATATACCCTAGGTTCTTCAATAAATTCTAATTTAGGATTTTATGCAATTGCTCTCGCTGGAGTTGGAATGTTATCTACATTAGGAATCACTTTGGCTACAGATGCTTATGGGCCAGTAGCTGATAATGCAGGTGGAATTGCAGAACAATCTAATCTAAAAGAAGAAGTAAGAACAAGAACTGATACGTTAGATGCACTCGGAAACACTACAGCTGCAACAGGAAAAGGATTTGCTATAGGATCTGCAGCACTTACAGCTTTAGCTTTACTTGCTGCCTATGCACAATTAGCAGAAATTAAAACTGTAGATTTACTCCAAGTAAAAACTGCTGTTGGTCTTTTATTTGGAGCAATGTTGCCATTTCTATTCAGTGCAATGACAATTAACGCAGTTGGCAGAGCCGCCTTTGCAATAGTAAATGAAGTAAGAAGGCAATTTAGAGAAATACCAGGAATAATGAAAGGAACAGCAAGTCCAGATTACGTAAAATGTGTAGAAATCAGCACTACTGGATCACTTAAAGAAATGATTTTACCTGGTATTCTTGCAATTGTCGCTCCCTTATTTATAGGATTTTTACTAGGAGTAGAAGCTCTAGCAGGATTACTTTTCGGTTCTGTCGCATCAGGATTTCTCTTAGCAGTAACAATGTCAAATTCTGGTGGAGCATGGGATAACGCAAAAAAATATATTGAATTAGGGAATTTTGGTGGAAAAGGGTCTGAATCTCATAAAGCTGGTGTTACTGGAGATGTAGTAGGAGATCCATTCAAAGATACTTCTGGACCTTCATTAAATATATTAATAAAACTTATGTCTATAGTAAGTTTAGTTTTTGCCCCTCTATTATTACAAGTAGGAAGTTTGATAAAATAGACTGAAATTAGGCGGGAGTAGCTCAGTGGTAGAGCTTCTGCTTTCCAAGCAGAATGCCGAGGGTTCGATCCCCTTCTCCCGCTCCAAACAACCCTGAAATCTACATTAACACCCTTTATTTTATAACTAAATCTAGAACCTCTTGAGCATGCCCATTTGGATCTACAGGATTCCAAATTTTTTCTATCTTACCCTCTTCGTCAATTAAAAAACTGATTCGTCCTATTCCCATATATTCCCTACCATACATCTTCTTTTTTATTAGCACATCATAAGTACGTGAAATTTCTTTATCTTTATCAAATAGTAAATGAAAATTTAACGAAAATTTTGTGCGGAATTTCTCGTGACTTTTAATATTATCAGCGCTGATTCCAAAAATAAGAACTCCTGCTTTTTTTAATTTCTCATTTAAATCTCTAAACTCACATGCCTCAATAGTACAGCCAGGAGTGTCATCTTTAGGATAAAAATATAAAAGAACCTTAGAACCTCTAAGACTAATAAGATCTACTTCTTTACCAGATGTAGATTGCAATGAAAATAATGGAGCAACATCACCTTGTTTTAATTTCATAATCGACCAACCTTTATACTATTTATAATCCTAGTTCTAAATATTTTCTTGATTTACTTATATATGAATTTGCCGTTGATTTAATTAATTCTTCATGTTTTTCAAGTATTGGAGACTTAACTTGAGCTGGAATACCTAAAACTAAAGATTGTGGAGGAATTTCTACATTTTCTAAAACAACTGCCCCTGCTCCAATAATCGAATATTCTCCGATAGAAACTCCATCATTAATAATTGCTCCATTTCCTATTAATACAAAATTATCCACTCGTTTAGCATGACATATAACTCCATGACCAACCGTAACATAATTTCCATAAAAAGCATCGGAATCAGCATGAATTACTGAATTATCTTGAATATTTACTCCTGAACCAATTTCAATAGAAGCATTATCTCCACGTATAACAACATTTGGCCAAACACTCGAATAATCACCAATATTTACTTTGCCAACAATATAAGCTTTTTCAGAAACAAAAACGCTAGAAGCAATGTTTGGTTTAACATTATCAAATTCTCGTATCAAAATTTCATCTCCACATAAACAAGTCTATCGACCAATTTGATTATTATTCAATAAACTTCCTTTTAACGTATAGTATTGTCAGTAGGTAATACAGGATTACCTCCCAAAAAAACTTCTTCAATATTCCATAATTTTTTAATATCTTTCGATGGATCTCCATCAACAATTAAAATATCAGCTTTTTTACCTTTTTCTAGAGTTCCTATTTCTTTATCGATCCATAATGAACGTGCACAATCTCTCGTTGCTGAAACTATAGCCTCCATTGGAGTTAATCCAACCTCATAAACAAATGATTCAAGTTCATATTGAAATCCTCCCATAGGATAATATTGCCAAGAAGCATCAGAACCGGCAATAAGCTTAACTCCCATTTCAACCATCTTTTTAGTTTCATCTATGCGAGGTTGCCTGTGATTGGTTCCTTTCTTACCTTTCATTTGATTCAATAATTTTTGTTCCTCAGGTGTCAATTCAGATTTTTCTTCTAAATTTTTAATACTAACTAAACTTTGAGATAACGTAGGATTAACATAAATTCCTTGTTCAGCAATACGTTTTACAACATCAAGATCAGGAGCTGCTGCTCCTTCAGCATCTAAAAATACACAATGAATTAAAGTGTCAATGCCAGCATCTAATGCATTTTTTATCCCTTGTAAAGAAACACAATGTGCTGCTGTATGTTTGCCAAATTTATGTGCTTCATTAACTATAGCTTTCATTTCATCAACATTAAACGAAGGTCGAAAAGGAAATGAAGTTTTAGTACTTCCTCCAGTAGCAGTAATTTTTATACAATCAGCCCCTTCTTTAATATTTTGTCTAACTTCTCGTATACACTCAACTATTCCAGTTGCTTCTATTCCAAAATAGCTCAAATGTCCCCCTACAATAGCCATTGGACGCCCACATAAAACAAGTCTAGGACCTACAGTAATGCCCATATTTATTGCTTCTCTTAATAAAAAAGATGTTCTATTTTTTGCGCCTAAATCTCTAACTGTAGTTACTCCAGAATATAAATGAGTTTGTGCATTTTTAGCTGATTGTAATGTTAAAATTTCATCAGGAAGTAAAGCAAGATCATTGCCAGATCTTCCATCCCCAAATCCATTCAAGTGAACATGACCATCGATTAATCCGGGCAATAAAGTTTTATCTTTATAGTTTATTTTTTTCACATTAGCATTAGGAGATAATTTAATTGAATCAACTGAACCTACTTGCTCTATAACATCTCCTTTAATTAATATTGCTCCATTTTCAAGAGGAGAACCTCCATTCCCATCAATTAATAACTTGCCTGTAATTAACGTCAATTGTTCTTTCACTATATTTTCTCCTTTAAAGATAAATTTCTAAACGAAATTTAATTAATATAAGCATAATATCATAATAAAATTAAGTGCAAATATGAGATGGCGGAAAAATATATTCCTGATAAAATAAAAAACTATAAACAAAAGGATATTTTAATGAACACATATAAATCATTCGATTTAACAAATAAGAAAGCTCTCGTAACTGGAGCAGGTCAAGGAATAGGTAAAGGATATGCACTTGCTCTGGCGGAAGCAGGAGCAGATGTAATTGTAGTTGATTTAAACGAAAAAACCGGTGAAGAAACAGCTAATGAAATAATTAAATTGGGGAAAAATTCTATATTTTTACAAGCAGATGTAACAAAATCAATTGAAGTAAAAAAGATTTTCAAAACCATAACGAAACTCTGGAACAAATTAGATATAGCTGTAAATAATGCAGGTGGAGGTCATTTTCAAGACGCAATAAAGTATTCGGAAGATGAATGGAATGAACAACTACAATTGAATTTAACAAGTGTTTTATTATGTTGCCAAGAAGAAGCAAAAATCATGTTAAAACAAAAAAAAGGTTCTATCATCAACACTGCTTCAATTTCTGGTTCAATTGTTAATCGAGCAACTTATCATGCAGCTTACAATACATCAAAAGCAGGAATCATACATTTAACTAAATGCTTAGGAGTCGAATGGGCACAAAAAGGAATTCGAGTAAATTCAATTAGTCCTGGCAATATTCTCACTCCAGCTGCTTACAAACCAGAAGTTATTCCTTGGCATAAAAAATGGGCTGATATGAACCCAATGGGAAGATTAGGCGAAATTGATGATTTGAAAGGACCAGTTATATTTCTTGCTTCTGAAGCATCTAATTTTATAACTGGCCACAATCTATTAGTTGATGGAGGATATACTCTATGGTAAAAATCTATTAATTTATTTAATATTAAAATAGATCTTAGTAATTACATAAATAAAAATTTTAAATCTAAAAGGACCCAAACATGAATGATCAAATAACCAAAGTATTAAACCATCTTGAAAAACTCGACGCTGAAGAACGAACTAGAAACGACGTTCCTCAGGAAGATCGAATGTTTACATTGCATCCTGACACTGCACAACTTGTCCATATGCTTATTGAATCAACTCAGAGTAAAAACATAGTTGAGGTTGGAGTAGCTCATGGATATTCAACAATATGGCTTGCTCGTGCTGCAAAATTAACAGGAGGACGAGTCAAATCTCTAGAAATTAACCCTAAAAATGTTGAACGTGCTCAAATAAATGTACAAAATGCTGGACTTATAAATTATGTTGATTTTATAGAAGGAGACGGATTGAAAACACTTCTAGATATTAAAGACACAATCGATTTCGCTTTAATTGATTGTTGGGAATGGTTGTATATAGATCTTCTATCAATCATAAGAAAAAAATTGAGACCAGGTGGCTTTTTAATTGCAGATAATGTAACTCCCGGAACTGAAACATCAGATAAATTTATTAACACTCTTAAAAAAGACCCATTGTTTAATACTGTAAGTGTCCCAATAGGCAGAAATATTCAATTCAGTGCAAAAATTAGCTAAAAGTACAATTTTTTAATTTACTTCAAGGAATATATGAAAAACTGGGAATCAAGTAAATATCGTAATCGTTCTGGATGGTCTTATTCCTCAGATTCATTCCGGACAACAATACTCAAAGGCGGAGGACATATCGCAGAACTAACGATGCTTAATACAAAAAGTGGCGATATTAATCCATTATGGTCTGTTCCTTGGGATTCAATAGAACCAGAAGATTATGAAAAATATATTGGTTCAGGTAAATACGAAGATCCTCCTACAGGAAAAGCTCATGCATCAATAATGGGACATAATCTTTGTCTAGATACCTACTGTACTCCCAGTGAAGCAGAACAAAAAATTGGACTTGGTCATCATGGAGAAGCTCCAGTAGCTAATTGGGACAAAACAGATTCTGGACCAAATTACTTAATAGTAGAAGCTCAACTTACAAAATCAAATTTGACTATAGAACGAAAAATTTCAACTCGTGAAGATTCACCTGTAATACAAGTTATGGAAACTGTATCCAATAAAAACACATTTGATTACCCAACCCTTCATGTACAACATCCTACAATTGGACCTCCATTTCTTGACGCAAAAAACACCATCGTTGATATTCCTTCATCTCAAAGCATAGTATTTCCTTATGATTTTGGGGCAAAACACCCATTGCTGAAAGCAGGAGAACATTTTAAATGGCCAAAAGCTCCTTTACAAAATGGAGATGTTTTCGATCTTCGTTACCCTCTTAATCCACCTCCAGCAGCAGCATTAACAATGCATTTACTATCATCAGAAAACCCCTCATGGTTTACTGCTATAAACACAAAACTTGGCATAGGATTAGTATATTTATGGAATAATATTGATTTTCCTTGGATCGTCATTTGGGATGAATATTACAATTTTGACTATGCTCCTTGGAATAGTAAAGGACATGCAAGAGGAATAGAGTTTGGGAATACACCTTTCGGAGGACCCAAAAGAGAAATTATCGATCGAGGAAAAATATTCAATACACCAACTTATAGATGGATAGATGCAAAAAGTTCTTATCAAACATGTTTTATAGCTGGATTATTCAAAGTGCCTGCAAAAACCAAAGGAACAAAAACTTGCAAAATAAATAAAAACAATATTTCTATCGAATTAATTGAAGGAACTGAAATACAAATTCCTGCTTTCGAATTAAAAAACAACTCATGAAAAACAAATTTTGTTGATAAAAAATGAATTTCATGTAACTAAATCATAACTATAAGCAATATAAATCTTGAACTTCACGAAACTTGTTAGTAATATACGATCTTATGACAAACAATAGTGAACATTTCAATGAAATGGCGGAGCTTCTTGAACAATCACTCCCCCCTAAGCTACCTCAAAATGGAGAATCTCTTCAAGCTACAATAGTAATGTATTCAGATCAAGGACTCATTGTTGATATAGGAATGAAAATGGAAGGAATTATTCCTAAAGAACAAATGAGAAAAATAAACAAACCTAACGAATTAAAAGCGGGAGAATTAATTGACGTCATTGTAGTAGATACTAAATCTAATGATAGCCATTTCATTCTTTCATATGATCTACTTGCAAAAGAACGATTTTGGGGAAACATTCAAGAAATTAAAGAAAAAAACCAGGAAATCTCTGGGAAAATTATTGGTCAAAACAAAGGTGGAATGATAGTTAATGTTGAAGGATTTGAATCTTTTGTTCCCTTGTCTCACTTAGCTATGGATCGAAACGATAACCCAAAAGAAATTATCGACAATCGTATGAATCAAGATTCAAATTTTCATATAATCGAAATTAACGAAACTAAACAAAAAATCATACTATCAGAACGAAAAATTTGGGAAAAACAAAAATATAAACGAAAACAAGAATATATAAAAAATCTTAAAGAAAAAACCATTATTTCTGGTGTTGTTACTGGAATTAAACCATTTGGAATATTTGTTGATATAGGATTAGTAACTGGATTAATACCAAATTCCGAATTATCGTGGGATTTTACTCCATCACAACACTCAAAATTAAAAATAGGGGAAAAAATAGATGTTTATATTCTTAACACCACTCCTAAAGAACAAAAAGTTACCCTAAGCATAAAACGTACTTATCCCGATCCATGGAATGAAGTAAACAAAAAATATAAAGTTGGAGATACTGTAGAAGGAACTATAGTTCGTCTTACAGATTTCGGAGCCTTTTTAAACATTGAAGAAGGAATTGACGCTCTTATACATAAAGCTGAAATTTCTCATAGAGATATTAAACATCCTAGAGAATCTGTATATGTTGGCCAAAAAATTCAGGCTATTATTTTATCTATAGAATCACAAAAACACCGAATAAACCTAAGCTACAAACAACTTTTTAGTTCGAATGATACAAATAACAAAAAATTTAAAAGAACCGAAATGTTCAAATAATATAAACTAATTAAGCTCCATATTTTCCCATCATATCACTAATAGAAATAGGGCCTCCTCCATTTTCAGTAGAATCAACTAATGCTTGAATCATAGCAACAGTCCAAAGGTTGTCTCTTCCATTTGTAGTAGTTGGAAGACCTTCATTGATTGCAGAGTCAAATTCATCCAATAAATTCTCACTTGATTCTTTAAACTCATTTTCATCACTTAAAACAGATTTCCATAATCCATCATTTGGCTGACCTACCAGTAATTCAGCATTCTTGCCATAGCCTTCAGAGTATCTAACCGTTCCTTTTCCTCCATCGATCCTCCAAGTCAATTCAGGAACATGTGATGCCCATGCACCAAAATAATTTACTCTAACTTTATTTTGAAATTCCCATAATGCTGATACTGTCGTTTCACCATTAAAATCACCCCAATCAGGTAAAAAGCTAAATCCAAAAACTTTTTCAGGTTTTAATCCAATATGAAATCTAATCAAATCTAAGTCATGAATTCCCATTTCTAAAAGATAATTATGTCTCATGTTTTTTTGGTAAGTATTACCTGCATAACGTCTACGATGTCTAATAAAAACACCATGCCCAATTTCACCAAAATTATCATTATCAATTAAATTTTTTATTTTTTGGAAATGTGAGGAAAAACGTAAACTTTGTCCAACGGTCAAAGCTAATTTAGCTTCTTCAGCTTTATTAACAATCGCAACTGCATCTCTTAAATTAAAAGCCAATGGTTTCTCAACAAATAAATGCCATTTTGCATTAATTACATCAAAACAAGTTTGCAATCTATAAGTTGATGGAGCAGCTATTATCGCAACATCAGCTTTGAGATTTTTTGCTGCCTCTGAAACTGATGAAAATGTTTTTAATGGAATATCTGGATTATCATTAAGAGCTTTTTCTAATGATTTTTTAGAAGGGTCAACTAAAGCTATTGGTTCATAACGTTCATGTTTATTTATAAACTTTATCCAATGACCACCTCTTACTCCTGCTCCTACAAAAACTACTTTATGTATTTTCATTTTTCAAATCCTTAGAATAAAAAATTAACCTATCGTAATAAAACACTCGAACACAAATTATTTTATTAAATACTAAGGTTTTATCCATTTGATTACAACGCCAACGATATCTTTATCTAAATGTGTAAAATTATTCGAAAACATCGCAGGATCATCATAATAATCAATTTAATGGGTAATACAATGTTACCAAGGCAACGTACCTAAAGCCATTTGCGTCCTACTTAAACTAATAAAACGATGGTGGGCGATGAGGGACTCCAACCCCCGACCTCCTCGGTGTAAACGAGGCGCTCTAACCAACTGAGCTAATCGCCCTAGTGGCGCGCTTGGAGGGACTCGAACCCACGACCTCAGAGTCCGCAACCCTGCGCTCTATCCAGCTGAGCTACAAGCGCTAACTTGGTGCCGAGGGAGGGATTTGAACCCACACGCCCTGTAAGGACACTGCGTCCTGAACGCAGCGCGTCTGCCGTTTCGCCACCCCGGCTTTGTATTAATTAGAAAGAATTAAACTTCCAATCTATTTAATACAAAAAAATCATTATAAAAGTCCATTAGTAACTAAGCAATAAAGTATTTCTTTCTGATAAAAATAATCAATTTAATTATTACTTTATTAATTAAATATGTCTATAAAATATTCTTTTTATAATAAAATTGGTGGCAAGGGGGGGATTTGAACCCTCGACCTAGCGCTTATGAAGCGCCCGCTCTAACCACTGAGCTACCTTGCCTTAAAAATCTATTATCTAAACTATAATTGAGTACTTTTATCTAGTCAATTTACGAATAATAAAATATTCATTCAAGAACAAAATCTCCTGATTTTCCTCCTGTTTTTCTAATTAATTTAACTTCTTTTATAGTAATGGATTTATCAATTGATTTACACATATCATATATAGATAAACTTGCAACGGAAACTGCAGTCAAAGCTTCCATTTCTACTCCTGTCTTTCCCGTAGCTCTAACACTTGCTTTTATAGATATAATTCCACTATCTTCGATTTCAAAATCAATTTCTATATGGTTTAAAGGAATATTGTGACACATGGGAATAAGCTGTGATGTGTTTTTTGCAGCCATTATTCCTGCAATCCTAGCTACCCCAAGTACATCACCTTTTTTAAATCCTCCTTGTTTAATAAGTGAAATTGTATCCTTTTGTGTTTTTACTATACCTATAGCAATAGCTTTTCTTTGTGTTATTTTTTTATCTTCAATATTTACCATTCGTGCATTACCAGAATCATCAATATGCGAAAATGTTTTTTCATTTTTTTCTTTCATTTAAATGCCATTTCTAACTAAATACTCATTGCTGATTTATAAGCCAAGTTATGTGCTTTTTCATTATAAAAATTTCCTTCATGTCCGCGAACCCATTCCCATAACACTTCTCTTTTACTAACTAATTCATCTAATTTTTCCCATAGATCTATATTAGCCTTTCTTTTCCAGTTTTTTGTCATTGTATTTATTACATATTGGCTATCACTAAATATTTTTATTCTTTGATACTCTTTCGTGTATTCTAAACCCATAATTACTGCCGATATTTCCATTCTATTATTTGTAGTATCAATTTCTTTACCACAAATTTCTATTGTATTGTTTTTTTCTACAATGACTGCCCCCCAACCACCTGGCCCAGGATTTCCAAGACAAGAACCATCAGTATATATATCTATCATTTTCTCACCCGCCAATGTGATACATTTCTACTTTTTCTTTTGTAGGAGATGTCAAATTCACCCTTTCTTCAGAATATTTATCTTTTCTAATGTTCCATGTTTTAGCGATTATTTCCTCCAACTCTTTATCCGTAGCATCACCTCTTAAATGTTTTTTCAAATCAACACCCGTACTGGCAAACAAACATGTCATAATTTTCCCGTCAGAAGACAACCTCATCCTCGTACAGTCTCCACAAAATGGTTGAGAAACAGATGATATAACTCCTATTTCCCCTTTGCCATCTTTATATTTATACCGTTTGGCAACTTCACCCTTGTAATTGCTTTCAAATTTTTCTAATTTCATAATTTTATTTATTTTATTTATTATTTCTGCAGATGGAATAACTTCATCTTTATTCCATTTATTTAAAGTTCCAACATCCATGTATTCTATAAACCGGACTATATAATTTTTTTCTTTACAAAATTTAGCTAAATCTAAAATTGAATCCTCATTTATTCCTTTTCTTACTACACAATTTATTTTTATTGGGTAAAAGCCAGCCTTAGCTGCAGATTCAATTCCTTTAATCACTTCTTCTACTCCAAGGTTTCTTCCATTCATATTCTTAAACACTTCATTATCTAAAGAATCTAAGCTTACAGTTATTCTCTTCAATCCTGCTTTATATAATGGGAGTGCCATATCTTTAAGAAGATATCCATTTGTAGTCAAAGTAAGATCAAAAAGTCCTTGAATTTTTGCTAATTTTTGAATTAATTTATCAAGATTTTTTCTCAGTAAAGGCTCTCCTCCTGTCAATCTAATCTTTTCGACTCCTAGCTTAACCATAATACGTGCTAATCTATATATTTCATCGAACGTCATTAACTCTTTTGACTGAAGAAATTGGTACCTTTCTCCATATACTTCTTTAGGCATGCAATAAGGACACCTGAAATTACACTTATCAATAACCGATATCCGTAAATCTTTGAGGGGTCTGTTAAATTTATCCTTAACTGATTTATTCATTGTTCTTTTTTTTGATAAAAACGCATAATTTTCCTATTAAAATAAATTATATTGTTTATATGTAATTACGCAAAGCATCTCAAGATTTTTTCCTTATAAATGTTTTGTAGATTCATTAGTATATTCTTTCATTAAAATATTTACGATCTTTTTCGTTGCTTGAGATCTATGACTAATTCTATTTTTTTCAGATAAAGTTAATTGCGCTGAAGTCTTGTCATAATCAGGCAAATATAAAATAGGATCATATCCAAAACCATTTTCTCCTAAAGGCTTAAATGTTAAAAATCCTTCCAATATACCTTCCCCTGTTATAATTTCACCCTGAGGTGTAGCTACAACAATAACACTACGAAATCGTGCTTTTCTTTCATTCCAAGAAATGTTTCTCATTTCCTTAAGAAGAAGATCTACTCTATCTTTATCAGTCAATGAATTCCCTCCATAACGAGCAGAAAAAATACCTGGACGCCCTTCTAATGCATCTACCTCAATACCTGAATCATCAGCTAAAGACAATAAGCCAGTTTTTTTTGCATATGTAGTTGCTTTAATATATGCATTTTCAGCAAAAGTATTGCCATTTTCTACTACTTGAAAATTAATTCCCAATTCTGAAGGAGAAACAATCTCATATGGCAATTTTGTGAGTAAAAAACGAAATTCTTTTAATTTTCCGCCATTATTAGTTGCTAATAATAATTTGGAAGTCTTTTTATTAATAAATTTAGATTTGTCAAAATCACTTATCAAATATAAATACCTTGTCTTGCAAGACTAATTGACTTTGCACGTTGGTAAAAAATTTGTTGTGCTTTCGTTTCATTTTCTTTAACACCACTCCATTCTTTTAATGGAGCTGCTTGAAGGCCTCTCCCATAAGAAAAACTTAGTTCCCAAGGTGTTTTATTTTTCTTAGATATTTTATTAATAGCATCTAAATTAACTGTAGATTCTTCATCACCTTGTCCTCCAGAAAGAAAAACAATTCCAGGTACTGCAGAAGGAACAGAGTTCATAAAACATGTTAATGTTTTTGTCGCTACTTCTTCTGGACTTACCCTTTGAATTGCATCTTTTCCTGACAGAACCATATTAGGTTTTAATAAAGTTCCTTCCAATAAAACGTTCTGTAAGCTTAATTCATAATAAACTTCTCGTAATGTTAATTGAGTAACACGAAAACATTCATCCACATCATGTTCTCCATCCATCAATACTTCAGGTTCCACTATCGGAACAAGTCCAGCCTCTTGACTCAAAGCTGCAAATCTAGCTAAAGCGTGTGCGTTAGTTTTAATAGAATAGGATGTAGGAAGATTATCTCCAATATTAATTACCCCTCTCCATTTAGTAAATTGCGCTCCTAAATGAGAATATTCTTCTAGTCTTTCTCTCAATCCATCTAAACCTTCTGTTACGGTTTCTTTTACAGAACCAGCCAGTGGTTTTGCGCCCATATCAACTTTAATTCCTGGGATCATTCCTTGTTGAATTATTAAAGATACCAAAGACTTACCATCAACCCCATTTTGGCGAATTGTTTCATCAAATAAAATTATTCCACTAATAAAGTCTGATATGCCTTTTGTTTGAAATAACATTTCCCGATAAATTTGTCTATTGGATTCAGTTGATTCTACTTCTATAGAATCAAATCTTTTTTTTATTGTATTAGAACTTTCATCAGCAGCAAGAATGCCTTTTTGAGAATGAACCAAAGATTTGGCAATTTGAGAAAGTTTTTTAATATCCATTATTTCACCTCTTTTTCCTTTTTCTTTTAGTGTGTTCTATAAAAATAATGATTTCAAAATATCTTTATTCCCTAAAATTAATGGTGTACGTTGATGTAGGCTGCTTGGAATAATATCCAAAATATTATTTTCACCAGATATAGCAATCCCTCCTGCTTTTTCAGTGATAAACGCTAATGGATTTGCTTCATACATCAACCTTAATTTGCCATTAAGATTTTTTTTGTCTTCAGGGTATAAAAACACCCCTCCTTTTAATAGATTTCTGTGGAAATCAGCAACTAAAGATCCTACATAACGAAGAGAATAGTTATTTTGTAATTCAATCAAAATTGATTGTATTTTTTCAGAAAAATTAGTCCAATTTCCATAATTCACACTATAATAATTGCACTTCTTAGGAATTTCAATATTGGGATGGGTAAGAACAAAACTACCTTTGATTAAATCTAATGTGAAACATTGTACTCCTGTAACAGTAGCAACCATCATGATTGTACTCGACCCATAAACAACATATACAGCAGCAGTTTGTTGCCTTCCTGGGATAAGCAATGATTTCTCATTTAAAGAAGCTTCGAAATTTCTAGGCCAAATCCCAAAAATCGACCCAATACTTATACCAACATCAATATTACTTGAACCATCAACAGGGTCCATATTAACCATATAAGGTGATTTATCATCTCCAATAATAATTGGTATTTCCAATTCTTCACCACCAACAATAGCAACTTTCCCAATTGACTTTAAACGCTCTACAATAATTTCATTACCAAATTCATCTAATTTTTGTACTTCTTCTCCCTGAATATTAATTTCTCCTGTCGAACCAGAATAGTCATCAATACTTACTCTTTGCACTTTTTCATGAATTTCAATGCAACCTTTAGCAATTGATTCTAATATCTCACATAAAGCAGGGTCGTTATTTAACTTTGTCGAGAGTAAATATTCTTCAAAAGTTATCATATTTTTATCCTTAAAACCCGATAATATATCAAATTAACCAAATTTAATATACGATCCATAATATTAACCTAAAAACATTTATGAATTTCAAGTTTTGATATTAAATTCTTCTGAAGTTTCTGATACCACTTTATTAATATCTTCATATAACTTTTTGCTTTTCTCATAAACTTCAGAAAGAAAATTATATTTAACTGAAGGCTTGATAATATAACGAGAAGAAGAAATAAGAACTCTCATTCCTACTGAAGAAAGACCGTTACGGATTGAAGAAACTAAATCTCCTTTTTGTTGGCCTATTCCAGGAATTAAAAAGGGAGATTTCGGACAAATATTTCTCAATTGAAGAATATCCTTTGGGAATGTACCTCCAATAACTAATCCTAAATTCTGATCAGCTATTTTTTCATTCACTAAAAACGCAATATATTCATAAATTGTTATATATTTTCCATTGTGTTTAATTTGTGCATTTTGAATATCATTACCTCCGGGATTAGAACTTTTTGTCCAAATAAAAACCCCTTTGCCAGGATATTTTAGAAAAGGTTCAATGCTTTCGAAACCACCATACATATTAACTGTAACGGCATCAAATTCATATTTCTCAAAAATTGCTTCAGCGTATTTTTCTGTTGAAACACCTATATCACCTCTTTTTGCATCGCCTATAATTACCACATTTGGAGCTTTATATCTTATGTAATCTATAGTGTCTTTTAAAATCCTATAACCAGATTCACCCAGAACTTCATAAAAAGCTAAATTAGGTTTATAAGCAGAAACAAATTCAGAAGTTACATCAATAATCATTTGATTAAAAGAAAAAACATCTTTAATTCCATCTGGCAACCATCTTGGATCCGGATCTAAACCAACACAAAGTAAACTTCTTTTTTCTTTAGAAACATTATCGAGTTTATTGTAAAAAGTAATCATTAATAATTGTTTTCGTTTCTATTCTTCTTTGTATTTTATAATGAAAATCATCTTATTGATTTGCATTCATTTTAACTTGAATATAAAATAAGTAAATAACCTTTAACTTAGTCCTGTGAGGCTGACAAGGTGATTTTTATAACAAACAACACACTCTGTCATCCCAAAAGGTGGAGTGTTTTTTTTTGAACAAACTCAAGAATAAAAATTTAATTTGGGGCCCTGACGATATACAAAAAACGCTTGTTAGGATTGCTCATGAAATCATTGAATCTCATCCTTCTCCAACCAATTTATTATTAGCGGGAATAAAAACACGAGGCGTTCTACTTTCAGATCGATTATCTTCATTAATTAAACATTTTAAGAATGTTCAAATTCCTTGCATATCTCTAGATATAAAATCCTATAGAGATGATATAGAAAAGCCTGATATTCAACAACATTCTATACAAAATCAAACCGAAAAAGTAACAAATAAAAATATAATTCTAGTTGATGATGTACTGTACACAGGAAGAAGCGTTAGAGCAGCATTAAATGCTCTAACGGATCTTGGACGACCAGAATTAGTTTCTTTAGCAGTGTTAATCGACCGTGGACACAGAGAACTCCCTATAACACCTAATTATGTAGGTAAAAATATACCAACACATAGAAATCAACAAATACATGTTTTACTTAAAGAAATAGATAATATTGAAGGAGTATACCTTTCAACAAAAAATGGGAATAACTAAACAACAATATACTAAAATTAATAAACTAATTCTTAAACTTCATTCTTTGCTAAATACAAAGCATTTTTTGGATGTAGATATTTTAGATAAAGAAAAACTTTCTCTGTTGATTAATCTTTCAAAGGAAATAAAACTTCAATTTGAAAACAAGTCAAATACTTTTACACCATTAAAAGGAAAAATACTCGCAAATTTATTCTTCGAATCAAGTACAAGAACTAAATTATCATTTGAAATAGCAGGAAAGCTTTTAGGAGCTCATGTTATTAATTTCTCAAAAAAAGAAAGTAGTACAGAAAAAGGAGAATCTTTAATCTCAACAATACAAACAATAGAATCTCTCGGTGCTGATTTTATAATAATACGTCATGCAGATTCAGGAGCTCCGTATGCAATAACTAAAACGATAATTAAATCATCCATCATAAATGCTGGAGATGGACAACATGCACATCCAACACAAGCTTTAACCGATGCATTCACACTTAAAGAACATCTGGTTAATTTAGAAGGGAAGAAAATGGTAATTGTTGGAGATATCAACCATAGTAGAGTTTTCCGTTCTAACTTATGGACATTAACATCATTAGGAATAAATATAGTGATTGCTGGTCCTCAAGAATTTTTGCCAAATTTTGATTTAATAAAAACACTACCACCCAAGATTAAACAAAAACAAATAACAATTGAACATAATTTGGAAAAGGCTTTAAAAAATGCAGATATAATAATGCCTTTAAGAATTCAAAAAGAACGGCATTTATCTAAACTTAACCAAAATTTAAAAACATACATTTCTCAATGGCAAATTAACGAAACTAAGTTAAAATTAGCCAAGCCCAATGCATTGATAATGCATCCAGGTCCTGTTAATGAAGGAATAGAAATCAATGCAAATTTAATTAATTCACCTCAATCTTTAATACAGAAACAAGTAGAAAATGGAGTGTTTTGTCGAATGGCAATACTATTAAGTTGCAATAAGGATTTTGCATGATGAAAATCTTAATCAAACAAGTGAAGATCATTGATCCTTCGCAAAATTTCGATTTTATTGGGGACATTCTAATTGACAACAATATTTTCATAGAAACAAATCCATCTATAAAAAATATAGACTCTAATACTAAAGTAATCGATGGGAAAAATTTTATAGCTACCCCTGGATTTGTAGATATTCACAGTCATTTACGAGAACCTGGATTTGAAAATAAAGAAACTATCGAAACAGGATCACAAGCAGCAATAAAAGGAGGGTTTACTACTATTTGTTCAATGCCAAATACAGAACCAATACAAGACGACCCTGATATTATCAAAAACACTCTCAAGATTAAAAACTCTTCTAACATAGATATTCATCCGATTGCTGCTGTATCTAAAAAACAAGAAGGCAAACAAATAGTTGATATGAAATCACTTAAAAATGCAGGTGCTGTTTTATTCAGTGATGATGGGAATCCAGTACAAAATGATGAGATTATGCTTGAAGCATTAAAAAACAGTAAAGAACTAGACCTAAGAATTAGTAATCATTGCGAAAATTTAGATATTTCATCGAATGGAGTAATGCATCAAGGTCATTTATCATGGAAACTTGGACTAACTGGCATTTCTACTGAAGAAGAAACTACAATGCTAAAAAGAGATCTAGAATTCGCAAAAAAAACAAAAGGCAAATTACATGTAGCACATGTAAGCTGTGCTAAAAGCGTCCAATTAATTAAAAAAGCTAAAAAGGACGGAATTGATGTAACTGCTGAAGTATCTCCTCACCATCTTGTTTTAGACGAAGAAATTATTTTAGGCAATAATAGAATTAATCAAAGTTTAAACGAATTTGCTTATAACACTTTTGCTAAAGTATATCCTCCTATACGCAGTAAAGAAGATAGAATAGCATTAGTTGAAGGGCTTAAAACACATATTATCGACTGTATAGCCACAGATCATGCACCACATGAAATAGAAAGCAAACAAACAACTTTCAACGAAGCTTCAAGAGGCATAGCAGTATTTGAAACAGCTTTAGGTAGCTTATTCAAATTAGTGCTTTCTAATGAAATTAGTCTATATCGAATTATTGAAGCTCTAACAATATCACCAGCACGGGTTATAGGTAAAAAATTTAAATCTTATGGAACTCTATCCAACGGAACAAGTGCAGATTTAGTACTGATTAATCCAAGCCATGAATGGATCGTGAATCCAGATAAATTTCTTTCAAAAGGTAAAAACACTCCTTTCAATAATATGTCGTTAAAAGGAATTATAGAAAAGACAATCGTGAAAGGAAATATAGTATATGAACGAGGGAAAAATAAAAATGTCAGATAATGTTTCTTACTTAGTTTTACAAGATGGATCTATATATGAAGGAAAGGGCTTTGGGTCTGCGACTTCTATTAGTGGAGAAGTTGTATTCAATACAAGTATGACTGGTTATCAAGAAATAATCACTGACCCTTCATATGCAGGACAAATTGTTGTTTTAACTTATCCATTAATTGGCAATTATGGAATTAACACAAAAGATTTTGAATCAAAAAAAATACAAATCGCAGGTCTAATTATTAAAAAACAATCGTTGTATCCAAGTCATTATTTATCAACAAATACACTTGACGAATTTCTGCGAAAGTATAACATCCCAGGAATTTGCGAAATTGACACAAGAAGTATTACTAAAAAAATTAGGAACCAAGGCGTATTAATGGGAGCAATAAGTAATAAAAACATAGAAGATGGAATTGAGATTCTTTCAAAAACCCCTCCTTACAATAAAAACAATTTTGTTAATAAAGTTAGCACGAAAAATCCTTATAAATCACAAAATTACTCTATATCTGAAAATAAAAAGAAAAAAATTTTACTCGTCGACTATGGAACTAAATTCAACATCAGTAGAATACTAGAAAACAAAGGATGCAATGTTGAAGTTTTACCAGCAACTTTCCCTGCTAAAAAGATGCTTTCATTAAATCCAGATGGCATTTTATTGTCACCAGGACCAGGGGATCCTGCTCTTCTTGATGAAATAGTTAACCAAGCAAAAATGCTTATCGGGCAAATACCATTAATGGGGATTTGTCTTGGTCATCAAATTATAGCAAGAGCACTCGGAGCAAAAACTTATAAACTTAAATTTGGGCATAGGGGAGCTAATCACCCTGTTGAGGATCTACAAACTGGCAAAACATATATTACAGCTCAAAATCATGGATATGCAGTGACAAAAGAATCACTTCCTAACGAAATTCAAATCAGTCATATAAATTTAAACGATAATACTATCGAAGGATTAACTCATAATAATCTTTCTCTTTTAACCATTCAATATCATTCTGAAGGATCTCCAGGGCCTAAAGATAATGAATATCTTTTTGATAGATTCTTAAACCTTATAGATCATGGGAAAATTTAAGAAAAGGAAATAAACAAAAACATTATATGAAAAACAAAAGTAATAATACCCTCAAAACAGTTTTAGTAATCGGTTCAGGCCCAATAGTAATAGGACAAGCAGCAGAATTTGACTATGCTGGCACTCAAGCTTGCAGATCACTCAGAGAAGAAGGAATTCAAACCATTTTAATAAACTCAAATCCTGCAACTATTATGACTGATCAAAACGTTGCAGATAAAATTTATATTGAACCTTTAACTCCAGAAATAATTGAAAAAATCATCGAAAAAGAACGTCCTGATGGGATTCTTCCTACACTTGGTGGCCAAACAGCTCTAAATCTTGCAGTTGAATTAGATAATTTAGGTATTTTAAATAAATATAACGTCAAACTACTAGGGACCCCAATAGAAAGCATTAAAAAAGCGGAAGATAGGGCATTATTTCGAACATTACTCAACGAGATCAACGAACCTCAACCACCAAGCATGGTTATATCAGAAATAACACAATTAGATGATGTATTAAAAACCATAGGACTTCCATCAGTAGTACGTCCTGCTTATACATTAGGAGGAACTGGTGGAGGATTTGCTAATAATAAACACGAACTTGAAGAATTAATAAAATATGGGATTAATATTAGTCCAGTTAATCAAGTCCTAGTAGAACGAGCATTATTAGGATGGAAAGAAATTGAATATGAAGTAATGAGAGACTCAGATGATAACTGCATAACTATTTGTAATATGGAAAATATGGACCCAATGGGAGTTCATACAGGAGATAGTATCGTAATAGCTCCAAGTCAAACTATGTCCGACAAAGAATATCAAATGCTTAGAAGTGCTAGTCTAAAAATTATTAAATCATTAAACATACAAGGAGGATGCAATGTACAATTTGCACTTCCACCGCATCCTGAAATTGCAAATAGTTTAAATACTTCTTGGCAAAGTCCAGAAAAATACTATGTGATTGAAGTCAATCCTAGAGTTAGTCGAAGTTCTGCTTTAGCTAGTAAAGCAACTGGGTATCCTATAGCTCGAGTAGCTGCAAAAATTGCTATCGGGAAACTCCTCAAAGAAATACCAAATAGCGTGACAAAAAAAACAAAAGCGGCATTTGAACCAGCTTTAGATTACTGTGTTATAAAAATTCCTCGTTGGCCATTTGATAAATTTCCTCATGCAAATCGAAAACTATCAACTCAAATGAAAGGAACTGGAGAAGTGATGGCAATAGATACATGCTTTGAAGGAGCTTTACAAAAAGCAGTACGAAGTCTAGAAATTTCGAATAAAACATTACTATGGCAAGATTCTAACTGGAATAAAACTCTTCATAATCTATATGTTTTCATCGAAAAACATCCAAATTACTCAAAAAATCAAATTATAGAAGAATTATCCAAAGAAGCTAATTACAAAGCTTTCTTTGACATGTTAATGCCCAATGACCTTAGATTATGGAGTTTAACTGCTGCAATCAGACAAGGAATTTCTCTCAAATTACTATCTCAAATAACAATGATTGATCCTTGGTTTATTAGAGGAATTTCAAACATTATAGATATCGAAAAAATGTTATTAAATAATTCATTAGATAGAGATTTGTTACTGCTTGCAAAACGCCATGGATTTACCGATGAACAAATAGCTACACTTTGCAATTCTTTACCTGATAGCATAAAAAAAATGCGGAAACAATTTCGAATTAAACCCGCATACAAAATGGTTGATACTTGTGCAGCAGAATTTGAAGCTGCAACTCCTTATTTCTTTAGTGCTTATGAAGGAGAAAATGAAGCAAAACCACTAAACTCATCAAAAGCACTTGTAATTGGAAGTGGTCCAATCCGTATTGGACAAGGAATTGAATTTGACTACTCTAGTGTACATGCAGCAACCGGTTTAGAAAAACATGGATACAAAAGCATTATGGTTAATTCCAATCCTGAAACTGTATCAACTGATTTTGATGCAAGTGATCGTCTTTATTTTGAACCTCTTGATGTTGAAGCAATCGAAAACATATTAGAAAATGAAGAATATCTTATGAATGAAAAGATTCCCTCTATTGTTCAATTTGGAGGACAAACAGCTATTAATATTTCTCAATCTATATCGAAATCAGGTTTCCCTATATTAGGATCAAGTGCACACTCAATAGACATCGCTTCTGATAGACAACAATTTGAAAAATTTTTAGAAAAACATGATATACCAAAACCCCCCGGTGAAACAGTGACTAATGAAAATGATGCAATGCTTGTTGCAGATAAAATTGGCTACCCCATACTTATTCGACCAAGTTATGTAATTGGTGGAAAATCTATGGAAATTGTCCAAACACCAAGTGAACTTGAGTCTTATCTCAAATCTCAAGTTCACTTTGATGAACATACTAATATTCTTATTGATAAATATTTCGAAGGAATAGAATGCGAAGTTGATGCAGTATCCGATAATACTGACGTTTTAATACCTGGCATTATGGAACATATCGAACGAGCAGGAGTACATAGCGGTGATTCTATAGCAATTTATCCTCCACTTAATTTAACTAAAAAAGAAATCGAAACGATAATTGAATATACAACAAAAATCACTCTTGGATTGAAAGTAACGGGTTTAATTAACATTCAATATGTAATCATCAGAAATTCTAATAAATCTGGTTCTGTCTATGTCATAGAAGCAAATCCACGAGCTAGTCGAACAATACCATTCATATCTAAAATGACAACAGTCCCAATGGTATCCTTAGCTTTGGGAACTATTTTAGGTAAAAGTCTTAAAACTTTGGGATACAAAGGTGGATTATGGAAAAATCCTAATAACATTATTGGAATTAAAGCTCCTGTATTTTCAATGTCTAAATTAACTGGAGTTGACACCAATTTAGGGCCAGAAATGAAATCTACTGGTGAAGTTATGGGTATTGATCATTCCCTAGATGGAGCCTTAACAAAAGCCTTATCTGCTGCATCATTAACAATCAATCATAATTCTTCTATTCTACTTAGTATTGCAGATAAAGATAAAGATGAAGCTCTTACTTTAGCACAAGAACTGATAAGAAAAAAATGCAAACTATATGCAACAGAAGGGACTGCAAAAATGTTATCTAATGCTAATATCCCAGTAACTAAAATTACAAAAAAATTAAATGAAGGTCATCCAAATGTAGTAGATATTATTGAACAAAAAATTGTTCAAGCAGTTATAAATACTGTCTCGGAGACAGCGATTGCTATTAGAGATGGTTTTAAAATACGAAGAAGTGCGGTAGAACAACAAATTCCTTGCTTTACCTTTATCGATACTGCAAAATTTGCAACAAGAAATATTAACTCTCACCCATCCTATGAAATAAAAACTATAGAGGAATATACAAAATCGTAACACTACTAAACACCTAGTCCATAATCCTTGGAATACTGGTTATCTTTGCATCAATAGAATCAATACTAGAATTTTGTACAGGTTGTTTCGTTTTTCAATATTTAATGAAAATAGGACTCATTCCACAAACTATTTGTGATAAATGTAGTTAAATTAGCAAAAAATAGATAACTTACAATAAAAAATATCAATATAATAAATACATACCAAACAGATATAAAAGATTTAATATGCGAATACTATTAATATTATCGATCGGTGTGATTAGCTTTCTAATTGTAGGTTTATTCGGGAATAACGAATCAAATAAATCGAAAGCATTATACGCACAAGGAATAGATCTGCAAATTCCTTCTATATCTTCTAAAGTAGAAATTATTGCAGGAACAGGAGAAAGAGGATTTTCAGGTGATGGCGGTAAAGCAATATTAGCAAAACTAGATCATCCAATGGAAGCTATCAATCATAATGGAGATATATTAATCGCCGACACTTATAACCATCGAATTCGTAAAATAGATAAAAATACCAACATCATTTCAACAATTGCTGGAAATGGAGGAATAGGAATAGAAAACGATGGCAATTTCGCTCTTTCTGCTGAAATGAATCACCCAAAAGGAATTGATGTTGATTCAAAAGGGAATATTTATATCGCAGATAATTTTAATAACGTTATTAGAAGATTTGATGCAAGAGCAGGAACTTTGACAACAATAGCAGGAAGTGGTGATTTTGGACCTAATCCAACAACTGTCCCTGCTTTGAGCGCTTCATTTTTTTTGCCTATGGGAATAACCGTTGATAACAATGATGATGTTTTAATAAGTGATTGGCATAATGATCAAATCAGAAAATTAAATACTACTACCTGGAAAGTAACTAATTTAGCAGGAACTAGTATTGCTGGCTTTTCAGGAGATAATCAACTAGCAATTAATGCACAGCTTAATGAACCTAGAAGAACTTCTATTGATAGTCAAGGCAACATTTATATTGCAGATACATTCAATAATAGAATCAGAAAAATTTCAGCTCAATCTGGAGAAATTACTACTATTGCAGGTAACGGAAGACGTGGATTCAACGGTGATGGAATATTAGCTATTAATGCATCATTAAATAATCCAATGGATGTAGATATAGATACAAAAGGAAATATTTATATCGCAGATACTGCCAATGAACGTGTCCGAATGATTGACGTAAAAACAGGAATAATTTTGACAGTACCAAGTGTTCGAACAGCCACTCCAACCGGTATAGACATCGACGAAAAAGATCGATTAATAGTTACTGATAAACTTCGCCATATAATATTCCGAATATCAATAAATTTAGATCGAACACCTAAAAATACCACCACAGAATTACTTGATTATGGAGAAGGTCCATCGATTACAGTACACATGGATCAAAACAATATTAACAACGGGAAAATATCATGTGAAAATCTATTCAAACATGGCAAAGATCTTATGAATGCTGCATTCAATACAAAAGATGGAGCCGGAAGGCCAGAATCAACTGGAAATGGAGCTCCAAGAGAAAGGCGAGAATTTCCAAGTAATTTCAATCGGATTTCAGGCCCTGATTCAAATGCATGTTCAGGTTGTCATATTATCCCTTTCTCCGGAGGAGGGGGCGATAATGCTGCTAACGCTTTTCTTCTTGCACACAGATTCGGCTTTGTAAACTTTGATCAAACCTCTGGTGATGATTTTTTCGAACATACTCTAGAAAACGTAGGAAATGAACGAAATACTCCTGGAATGTTTGGTTCTGGATTTATTGAATTACTCGCCAGAGAAATGACTAACGAACTTCATATAATCAAAGAAAATGCAATCAAAGAATCAAAAGAAAAACAAATTTCTGTAACTAAAAAATTAATTACTAAGGGAGTAAATTTTGGAGAAATAACTGCTGAACCTAATGGTTATTTAGAATTAAATCGTATCGAAGGTATCGATGAAGATTTAATAATAAAACCATTTCATCAGAAAGGAATCGCTGTTTCACTTAGAGAATTTACAGTCCGTTCAATCAACGCTCATCACGGAATGCAACCAACAGAAATGTTCGGAATTGATATTGATGCAGATAACGATGGCATGGTAAATGAAATAACGACAGGAGATATAACAGCTCTAACATTATTTCAAGCAACTTTGCCAATGCCAAGTAAATCAATACCAAAGTCAGATATAGAACAAAAAGCTGCAATTAAAGGAGAAAAGCTTTTCTCGGAAATTGGATGTAACTACTGTCATATTCCAGAACTACCTTTATCTAGTTTAGTATTCTCTGAACCAAATCCATATAATCCACCAGGAGTTCTTTCCGAAGAAATGGTTCCTAATACTTTTGACATTGATTTATTAAAACTAAATAACCATGTTCAATTAAAGAAGAATAATAAAGGGGAATTTCTTATACCTGTATTTACAGATTTAAAAAGACATAACATGGGAACCATATTAACAGAAGTTAAAGCACATCCTAGAGCTCGACAAACTCAAATCCCATCAATACAAGAATTAGGAGTAGAACCAGAAATGTGGCTAACAAAAAAATTATGGGGCTTAAATAGCGAACCTCCTTTTCTTCACCATGGAAGAGCTACATTATTATCAGAAGCGATCATAATGCATAGTGGCGAAGGAAAAGATTCACGTGATAGATTTATTCAATTATCAAACGAAGACCAAGCTGCAATTATTGAATTTTTACAAACATTGGAAATACTTCATGCAGAACCACAATCCTCGTTAATATCTCAAGAAAGTCAAACATATTCTTCGTATTTAATCATTCTAACTGGAATTGTATTAATTTTTATTTTTCTATTTATATTAAAACGAACAAAATAAAATTGTAAATTTATATATAGCTATTTATTCAAAGTAAGTTTGATTGGTCGGTTTTCGTTTGTTATGCTAATCATAAATAATATTCTGAATTAAAAACGATGAAAACAGTTATAGAAGAAGCATATAAAGAATTAACTAACGGAAGGCAATTTGCTATAGCAACTGTAGTAAAAACCAGAGGTTCCGTTCCGCAAAAACCTGGAGCAAAATTACTAATAAAAACTGACGGTTCTGGGATTGGAACACTAGGAGGAGGCTGTGTAGAAGGCGATATATGGTTTGCAGCAAAAGAAATCCTAAGACGAAAACAAGGACCTACATACAAAAAATATATTCTTAACGAAGACGTTGCAGCACGTGATGGACTTGTATGTGGTGGAACTATGCATTTTCTAATTGAACCAATATTTGAAACTCAAAAATTTCAACCATTTATAGAAGAAATTCTCCTTGCAAATCAAGGAGTAATGCCAATTACAATAGGAACTGTAACTAAAAGTAATATTCCAAAACAAATAGGAACAAAATTCCTTATCCGCGCAAATGGAACAACAAAAGGGACTTTCCCTAACAAAACAATTAAAAATAAATTAATAGAATTAGGTTCTACTATAGCTAAAAAAGGAAATAATATTCATTTCGCAATCAATAAAGATATTGAAGTTTTCCTTGAAGGATTTACAACTACTCCTACAATGATAATTATGGGAGGAGGCCATGTAGGACAAGCAGTTGCAAACCTTGCTAATATACTCAAATTTGACATTACAATAATTGATGATCGAACAGAATTCACTAATCCAGAACGTTTCCCTAAAAATACAAAAACTATTCTCTCTGATTTCTCTTCTGCATTTAAAAATCTTCCTGTAAATTTCAATTCCTATATTCTTATAGCTACTAGAGGACATAAGTTCGATGACATGGCCTTACATGCAGCTATCAAAACAGATGCTCGATATATAGGCATGTTAGGAAGCAAACGAAAAACTCTCATGATTTATAGAAATTTACTTAAACAACAAATTGAAATTGATAAAATATACAAAATTCAAGGTCCTGTAGGACTAGATATAGGAGCTATAACTCCAGAAGAGCTCGCAGTAAGTATAATGAGTGAAATCATAATGATTCAAAAAGAAGCAACGGGAAAATCTTTATCTATGGATAAAAATTACTTAAAAAAATTACTATTAAGGTAATTCAAATATGTTCACAGCACTTTTACTAGCAGCTGGACAATCTAGTCGAATGAAAAAATTAAAAGCTTTATTAGAATGGCAAAATATGCCTTTAATCAATAATCAAATTATTAATCTCAAACAATCTGGTGCTAGCTCTATATTGGTAATAATAGGACATAAACACGAAAAAATTAGAACAACTATTAAAAAAAATCCTGATCTAATAATAATAAAAAATCCTGATTATTTAGAAGGAAAATCAACTTCGATATTGGCTGGGCTAAAAAAAGCAAAAACAACGCTGCCATTGTTAATATTATCAGTAGACCAACCAAGAAGTCCCCAAGTAATCAAATACTTAATTAAAAATCATCTAAATCAAAAACTTCCGATTACAATACCAACATATCTAGGGAAAAAAGGACATCCTGTTATATTTTCTGGATCAATATTAAAAGAATTGCAAAATATCAATGAAAAAACCAAAGGTTTAAAAGCTATTACACAAAAAGATACAACAAGAAACAACTTAGTTCCTATAAACAATCCTGAAATATTAATTGATATCAATACTCCTCAAGACTATCAAAAACAACTTATTGCTCAAAAGGATAACAATTAATGTCTCAATATAGTCTTCCAATTATTCAAAAAGCTAACGAAGCAGGTGAAAAAACAGCTATAATAGACACTACTGGACATTATTCATACAAAAGTCTACTAAATGAATCCTATTCGACTGCAATAACAATTTTATCTGGACGAGAAACACTTAATTCAGACCGAATAGCTTTTTTAATTCCATCAAGTTTTACATACGTAAGAGTTCTATGGGCAATATGGAGAGCAGGAGGAATCGCAGTTCCTCTATCCCCCCTACATCCACAACCTGAATTAGAATATTTTATAGAAAATTCGCAAACAAATTATATAATCTCAACTAAAAAATTTAAAAAATTGCTTACGCCGATATGTAATAAAAAAAACCTTTTCTTACATATAATTGATGATGAAAATACTAAAACTTCTAATTCAAAATGTAATTTGCCTAATATTTCTTTAGAAGCTCCTGCAATTATTCTTTATACAAGTGGAACTACGAGCAAACCAAAAGGAGTAGTGCTTTCTCATAAAAACATCACTAGCCAAGTAAAATCTCTGGTTGAAGCATGGGAATGGACAGCAAATGATTTCATACTAAATATTTTGCCATTACATCATATTCATGGAATCATTAATATTCTCACTTGTGCTCTATGGGCAAAAGCTAAATGTGAAATGATTGAAAAATTCGATGAAAAACTAATTTGGGAAAGATTTCTTCATGGCAATTTCACTCTTTTCATGGCAGTTCCTACAATTTACACAAAACTATGTGATTCTTGGATTCACTTGACTACAAATAAAAAACAAGCTCTATCAAAAATATGGAACAATTTTAGATTGATGGTTTCAGGATCATCGGCTTTACCCAAACAAATATTCGAAAAATGGAATGAAATAACAGGACATCAATTACTTGAACGATATGGAATGACTGAAACTGGAATGATACTGTCCAATACCTTAAAAGGAATAAAAATGCCAGGTTATGTAGGAATACCTCTTCCTAAAGTAAATGTCATGCTTAAAAACGATAATGGAGAAAAATGCAAAGAACATGAACAAGGAGAAATACTAGTTAAAAGTGAAAATGTGTTCAAAAAATATTGGAACAATGAACAAGCAACAATTAAATCTTTCGAAAATGAATGGTTTAAAACAGGTGATATCGGAATAATAGAAAACGGCATTTACAAAATTCTTGGGAGAAACTCTATAGATATTATAAAATCAGGAGGATATAAAATATCAGCTCTTGAAATTGAAAATACTCTGCGTGAACACCCTCATATTAAAGACT
This sequence comes from uncultured Dehalococcoidia bacterium, assembly GCA_964508175.1. Lineage (GTDB taxonomy): Bacteria > Chloroflexota > Dehalococcoidia > Lucifugimonadales > CAZDRU01 > CAZDRU01. Next base: position 33,277 of record CAZDRU010000023.1, on the reverse strand, counting down.
GTGCTATCGTTGGAATAAATGATAATTATTGGGGTGAAAAAATTGTATGTGCAATAATTCCCAAAGAAAAAATTATCCCGAATCAGGGTGAAATTAAAAAATGGCTAAAAACTCAAATATCCTCCTACAAAACACCAAAAGAAATACGATTTGTTAAAGAATTTCCAAGAAACTCTATGGGAAAAATTTCAAAATCATCAATAAAAATTTTATTCGAAGATAATAAATGAACATTAACAGTATTATCAATAAAAATACTTGTAAGCATTCCATTAAAGACTTATTATTATCACTGGATTTTTAAAACATGGATTTACAGCTACAAGATAGAACAGCAATTATTGGAGGAGCAAGTAAAGGAATAGGTAAAGCTATTGCTTTAGGATTAGCACAAGAAGGAGCAAATGTAATCCTATGTGCTCGAAATGAAGCAAATCTTCGTAATACGGAAATAGATATCGTAAAAATATCATCACAAAATCATGTGCTTTCAATACCGGGAGATCTTTCAACCTATGAAGATATTAGACGAATAGTCCATGAAACATTACATGTTTTTGAAAGAATAGATATCGTTGTTAACAACATAGGAAGCCCTATGGTAAAACCAATATCTCAACTAGAAGATACTGAATTTGCTGATGCATTTAACCAAAATTGTCTTAGCGGTTTACGCATGATCAAAGAAACTTTAACTACAATGAAACAACAACGTTGGGGACGAATAATCAATATATTATCTACAAAAATCAAAGAACCTTCGAACGGTTTTAGTCTATCAACAACATCTCGAATAGCTTTAGCTGGTTTATCAAAAAATCTATCGCTAGAGCTTGCTCCATTCGGTATAACTATCAATAATATTCTTCCAGGATATACTTCAACCCAAGGATTAAACGACGTTATAGAACAAAAAGCAGAACAAGAACAAGAATCAACACAATCGATTATAACTAAAATGATAAACAATGTGCCTATGGGAAGACTAGCTCAACCAGAAGAAATAGCAGATCTAGTAACATTCTTAGCATCTGAACGTTCAAAATATATAACTGGTCAAACAATATCCATTGATGGAGGAATGCAAAAATCTTTATTTTAAAAAATTACCGAGAGAGCATATGAAAATAGGTTGTTGCGCTTACTCATATCGACAATATTTATTATCAGGAAAAATGAATTTGAAAGAATTTATTGATACAGCAGTAGAAATTGAAGTCGACGGAGTTGAATTAACTTCTTATTACTTCCCTTCAACTAAGCTAAATTACTTAAATGAAATCAAACAGTATTGTTTTAAAAAAGGCATTGATATATCTGGAGCAGCAATACGCAGTAAATTGACTTTAGCTGATAAAAATGAACGTCAAGAACAAATAAAGCTAGTAAAAAAATGGCTTCGTTATGCGATGATTCTTGGAGCACCTGAACTAAGAGTATTCGCGGGAATAACGCCGGACGGATATACAGATCAACAAGCATTTGAGTGGGCTGTTGCATCGCTAAAAGAATGTGTGCCATTTGCTGCGAAGCATGGAGTCATAATGGCCTTGGAAAATCATGGTGGAATAACAAGAACTTCTAGCCAAGTAATCCAACTAATCGAAGCCGTTAACTCAAAATGGCTCCGAGTTAATCTAGACACAGGAAATTATGGATTAGATCCTAATGTAGACCCATATGAATCGATGAAACGAGTAGCACATTTAGCAGTAACAGCTCATCACAAAGTCTCAATGAAAACATTGAATGGACATATACCTGTTGATATAAATAAAGTTGTAAAAATATTAAAAAATTCTGATTACAAAGGTTATTTAAATATAGAATTTGAAGAAAATGAAGATCCAAAATTAGGCGTACCAAAAGTTGTTAAAGCAATCAAAAATGCACTATTAAAAAATTAGACTTAGAAAAAACAATTTTGATCAATGTAATAGCAGATAGTATTAACGAAATTTATTTGAAGGAACAAAAGACGTTTTCACTGGTTCACGTGGCTCACTTACCCATAACTGTCTGTTAGGATGCATTCCACCACCCAATTTTGCTGAAACAGCTGAAAATCTCATTCTATTAAGTAATCTGGTATCTACTTCTCCAAGAGAAGGATGTGTACCACCATTCGATTCGACTGTTTTTTCCCATGCTAATTTTCTTTTATTCAAAATTGAAGTATCAGAAAGTTCAATACAGTTAATTTCATTAGTATTGAGATCAACTATAATTTTATCTCCATCTTCTATTAATCCGATTTCGCCACCTAGTGCTGCTTCTGGTCCCACATGCCCAATCACAAGTCCCACAGAACCACCAGAAAATCTACCATCTGTCATCAATCCTACTACTATTCCCTGTTGCCTACATAAAGTTGTAATACGAGAAGTTGAATCTAACATTTCAGGCATTCCAGGTGCTCCACTTGGTCCTTCGTAACGAACAATTACCATATCATGATCTTTAAATATATGAGGTTCATTTTCCAACGCATCTAACAAAAAACGCTCCGCATCAAACACTCTTGCTTTGCCGACAAAAACATTGTTTTCTAATCCACCTTCAACTCCCGCAAGTTTTAATACTGCGGTATATTCAGATGAAAGATTACCTCCAAGAATTCTCAATCCTCCTGTATCTTTATATGGTTTTTTCACCGTATAAATTACAGTGCCATCAGGAACAGGCGGATTCAATCGAGTAATTTGCTGTTCAAGAGTTTCTCCAGTACATGTAAAAGTTTCTCCATTCAAAAGACCTGCTTCGAGTAATTCTTTCACTATAACTTGGACTCCTCCCTTATCATCTATATCAACCATTGAATAGTTTCCAAAAGGCCTCGCATCAATTAAAACAGGAACTACATCTTGAGATAGATAATTAAATTCTTCTGGAGACATAATATCCTCAAAAAAATTAGCATATCCAGCAGCTCTTGCTATCTCAGGAGCATGTAATAAAACGTTGGTAGAACCACCAATTGCCATAGAAACAATCATTGCATTTCTTATCGAATCTCTACTAACAATATCTCGTGGAGTAATTTGTGATTTAATAAGATTGCTTAAATATTCCACTAGTTCTTTAGGAAATTGTTGTACTCTACGAAGATCATCTGAAGGAGGAGAAACCATATGCAAAGGCTCCATGCCTAATACACCAATAAAAGTTTGAATTGTGTTGTATGTAAACATGCCACCACAACTACCGAACCCTGGACATGCTTCACAAGCTATTCTTTTTTTCAAATCTTCATCTTCATTCCCACCAACTTGAAATCCAGAAATAATGTCTAACTTTTCATTTGTTACTGAATCTATTCCAGGGTGAATTGTTCCATCCGACATTATGATCGCAGGTCTGTTATGTTCAAGTATTGCTGATAATGTGCCAACAGGAGGTTTATCACAAGCAACAATGGCAATAGTCCCTTCTAATCCACTAGCACTTAAATGTTCACAAAGAGAATCGTGTGTAACTTCACGTCCAATCAATGAATAACGCATTTCTCTAGTACCATTACGCATTCCATCTGATGTTGCAATAGTATACTCTGGTTGAATCAATCTCATCTTTATCTGTTCACGACCAAGTCCTATTTTTTGACGGAGTGTTTCTTGTATAATTTCAACTTTTTGCTGTACTCCTAAATAACACTGTGAATCTCCCTTATTGCCTACAATTCCAACAGAAGGTTCATGAATAAGATCAATGTCTGTACCAAGTTCTCTAGCAATGCCAAATGTCTGAGCATTTCTTCCTGGATTATTATCTATTAGTACTCTTTTAGACTTTCGTATCACACAATCTCCTTTTTATAATAACTATATGATTTTTTTTAATTATAAAATAAATTCAGCACTTATTCTGCTAATCTTTTCCAAAAGGTAATTTTTTTCCTAAACCTAATTCTGATGCAGCATTATAAACCCACATTGCAGAAGCAATATCTTCTATTCCTGCACCTTGAGACTCAAATAGTACAATACCATTTTCCTTAGGAATTGTTCGATTTTTTGTCACTATATCTTTCAATTCAACAACGGTATTCCACCGAAATTTCCCTTTAGAAGCGGCCCAAATAAGATCACCACATTCTTCTTTAGCTTGTTCAAGATTATCTACTACAATAAAACCAGCTTCTTCTATTGTCATTTGATCTAATTCCCGACGTTGCCAATGATTACTTCCCACCGCACTAACAAAAACATTAGGCTTCAACCATTTAGAATCAAATACAGGCTCCGAAGAATTAGTAACTGTAATAATAATGTCAGAATCACTAACACAAGATTTTGCATTATTTGAAGCTTTGAAATCAACATTGAACTTTGACGAAACTCTTGAAACAAACTCATTTCTCTTTTTTTCATTTCTACTATAAACATTAATTTTAGAAATATTCCGAACTTTTAACACTGCTTCAATTTGTGGCTCTGCTTGATAACCAGCACCTATAATTCCTAAAACAGATTCTTTTTTCTCCGAAAGATATTTTGCAGCTACGCCTGTTGCGGCACCTGTTCGTATTCTACTCAATTCCCCACCTTCAATAATAGCCAACAAAGAACCGTTAACAGCATCAAAAAGATAGACAAAAAATTTGGTTCCTTCTGATGTAGTTGCATAGGTCTTTAAACCAACAGCACCGACTCCAAAAGAAGCACCACCCATAACATGAAATAATCCTTTTTCTAAAACAATCCTTTTTCTTGGTAATGTCTCAGCGTGTCCAGCATATTCTGATTGAAATACAGATTCTACCAAAGAAATGCAAACATCCATAGGCAGTAATTTTTTCACCTCTTTATCTGTTAAATAAATAGTCATTATTTCTCCATTTAGAATATATAATATTTAGAAAATATCATACTACAATTATATCTTGATAAATAATTCAAGCCCCTGAACTTCAATGAAATAATTATGTAGTCTATTCTGATAATTCTTGAAATAACGCTTTATAATACCTAAGAAATGTATCTGGTTCTTTACTTCCATCTTGAATTTCTGCAAGACAATATCCATCATAACCAGAATTTTTTAGTAGAGAAAAGAACTCACGATAAGGATATTCTGGATTCCATATATTATTAATATGTACAGACATAAGCCAAGGCCGTAATAAATCAAAATATTTTTCAACAGACCCTTGTACAATATCTGCAGGATTCGAATTCCAACATATTCCAACTTTGGGATGATTAGCTATATTCATAATTTTTGCTATATAGGGAGGATAATCTATTTCAATACCATGTACTTCCAACCATACAGACACATTCGTTCCTTCAGCAGCCTTCCCGCATTCACGTAACGAAATTCCAATTTGTTCTAAAGTTGCATCTTTTGAAATCCCTTCGTCCTCCTTAAATCCATTCGGACGAACTTTTACTCCTATTCCACCTATATCTTGTGCTAATTTAATATAATCCTTTGTTTCATTTATATTTGAAGAAACTTCATCAGGATTAGTTGAATGATATTCACATGTACTACCAAGGCTGATTTGTTTAATCATAGAATTTGCGAATTTATCTCGTAATTGACTTCTTTCTTGTGAATTAAGTCCAATTTCTATCTCATGAGCATGAGTAGTTCGAAATTCTACTGCCTCAATTCCATGAATTTCTGATCGTTTAAAAATTGTATTTAAATCCCAATTTGATGCTAAATTATAAGTAACAAGACCAAGTTTTATCATTTTTATACTCTCCTTACAAAAACTAATCGATTAAATCGGGGAATTGAAGTCCCCAAAAATGATTCAAAGGACCGTGACCGTGACCAACTTTAAAATCAGTTGACAATGATTCACTCACATAAATTTTAGCTTTTTTGACTGCATCAATCAATGGCATTTCATAAGAAAGAAATGCGGTTATTGCTGCAGCAAAAGTACACCCACTTCCATGAGTATTAGTAGTATTTACTCGAGTAGTTGAAAATTCAGAATATTCAGTTCCATCATACAAAACATCTATTGACTTTTCCCCAGACAAATGTCCACCCTTTATTACAACATTTTTAGCACCTAATTTATATATTTTATCAGCAGCATTATACATATCCTTTATATTACTTATTTTCATTGAAACCAGATCTTCTGCTTCTGGAATATTAGGAGTAATAACATAAGATATTGGAATCAATTCAGTGATTAAGGCACTCATTGCTTGTTTTTGTAATAATCGAGAACCATCTTTTGCAACCATAACTGGATCAACAACTAACTTAGAAACGTTGTATTTTTTAAGAGTAGAACAAACAATCGAAATAATATCAGAAGTTGCTAACATTCCTGTTTTAACTACCATGATATCAATATCATCAAAAACGGCTGCCATCTGACTTTCAAGATGCTCTATAGGAATATTATAAACATCATTAACTCCAACTGTATTTTGAGAAGTTATAGACGTAATTGCCGTTGTTCCAAAAACTCTCAAAGCAGAAAATGTTTTAAGATCTGCTTGAATCCCAGCTCCACCTCCAGAATCTGAACCTGCTATAGTCATAACTGAAGGAATTGCTCCATGATAAAAGTTTTTATTCATTTCTATTCATCCTTTAAAGCTATTCTATTTATTTAACAAAAAACTGATTAGAAAAAACTGATTCAACTAGAATATCATTATCAATTAAATCTCTTTCTTTCATCCAAAGTATAAATTTTGACCATTTAGAAGAACTTTGAAATCCAAATCCATCCCCATCATCCCAAAAACCCTGAAGTATTTCTATTCCTGGAGTTTCTATTTCTAAGTCAATTTCATTATTTAAAGATAAGATCTTTATTGCATCATCGGAAGATTTCATCGCATCTTCATAACCTTTTCGTAATGCTTTAGTAAATTTTCTGATTACATCTTTATTTTCGTTCAAATATTTATCTCCAGTGACCAAAATTAATTCATAATAGTCAGGAACTCCCCAATCAGTGAAATGTATAACTTCAACTGGATATCCTTCGTTTGTAGCCATAATTGTCTCATGACTAATATAGCAACCAATACAAGCATCAACTTTTTTACCTATAACAGGAGGAACTAAATCCCAACCAGTATTAATCATTTCTACATCTTCGATTCCAGACAATCCATCAAATTTCAGCATAGTATCAAGAATAGCCTCATTTAAAGGAATTCCTGGATATGCTATTTTTCTTCCTTTTAAATCTTTAGGACTTTTAATTTGTTTTTCTTTTAAAAACATTACTACGTTCAATGGATGTTGAACAATAGCTCCTACAGAAACAACTGGAATACCCTTGTCTCTAGCTAATATCAAATCAGGTTGATAACTAATTCCAAATTCATCACTACCAGCACCAACTGTTTGTAATACCGTTGAAGGATCAGAAGGAGTATAAATTTCTACTTTTAAGCCTTCTTCAAGAAAATAGTTTTTCTCTTGTGCAATAAAAATACCAGCATGATTAGCATTTGGATACCAATCTAATGCAAGACGAATTTCCGTAATAGGTCTATCTGCTTGACAATGAATATTTCCCAATAAAAATATAGCTAATCCTATACAAAAACAAAATATATATTTAATTTTAATACTCAACTGAAGCATTATTCCTCCGTATTTTTTTTTATAAAATTCCATGGGATTAAAATTCTTTCAACAAGACTCACAAAAATAAACAAAAATATTCCGATACAAGATAATATAATTATTGAAACAAAAATTCGTTCTGTAAGAAATTGTGCTTTTGAACGAATCATCAAATAACCAAGGCCAGAACTTGATCCTATCCATTCCGCAACAACAGCCCCTATAACGCTAACAGCCACTGCAACACGCAATCCAGAAAACAAAAATGGTAGAGCTGAAGGGAAAGCTAATTTCCGAAATATCGTAACTTTAGTTGCGCCTAAAGTCTTCATTAAATTAATCCTATCAACATCTGTTGAACGAAAACCATCTACAAGATTAACAACTATCGGGAAAAATGAAATTAAAGCAACTACAATAATTTTTGATAATAATCCATAACCAAACCAAATCAACAAAATAGGAGCAATAACAATTATAGGGATAGTCTGTGAACCTATAATAAAAGGATAGAAAATGCGTTCAATTTGGTTTGAATACGCTATGCCAAATGCAAGTAAAAGTCCCCAAAGAACGGCAAACCCGAATCCGATCAAAATTTCAATAATAGTAATAAATGAATGATAAGAAAAAATCCCAATATTATTGTAAAATTCTATTATAATTCCGTAAGGGGAAGGCAAAAGCCAATTAGGAACATTTAATAATCTCACAGAAATTTCCCAAAATCCTACAAAAAAAATAAATGCAAGAATTGGTATATTCCATTTTTTACTCAAATTAATTAAAGTTTTCATTACTTATTATTATTCAATAACTCCTAACTTTTTAAGGAGAAAAAATTTCTTCTCTAAAAAGGATTTTGTCTTTATTTCTTTTCTTAACCTTGGTCTAGGAAAATCAATTATTACATCCTCTTCTATATAACTAGGGGATGAACTCATGACTAATACGCGATCACTTAAAAATATAGCTTCATCAACATCATGAGTAACCAAAATTATTGTTCTTGGTAGAATTTCATGTATTTGTAAAATCCAATCTTGCAAATTTGTTCGAGTCAGTGCATCCAAAGAAGCAAACGGTTCATCCAATAAAATAAGTTCATCACTACCAATAATAGTTCTCAAAAATGCTACTCTTTGTCGCATTCCTCCTGAAAGAACAATCGGATATTCATTTAAAACATCTTTTAACCCAAATTTACTAAGTAATTCTATTGATTTACTGCGTAATGTGTCGTTATTAATGTTTTTACTATCAGGCCCAAGAAGAACATTTTCTAAAACAGTCAGCCAAGGAAATAGTAAATCTTTTTGTTGCATATATCCAACATGTCCAAGAATCGATTCATTCTTTATATCAATCGAATATTTGCCTGAATCAGGAATTAATAATCCAGCTATAATATTTAACAAAGTAGTTTTTCCACACCCACTAGGACCCACAATTCCCAAAATTTCTCCAGAACGAACACCAAAAGAAATATCAGATAAAACTAATCTCTTACTTTTTTTCCTCAAAAAAGATTTACTAACCGATTTTAAAGTTAATTTATTTTTAAGCATAAAATTACTTAATATAATTGAGGGGGAAATCTTTTATTAAGACATTCCTACGTTGGAATTACCCAAATCAGGTTCAACGGGTCGCCAAAATTAAGGCCTCTCAGCTCAAATTAATGAGCTCCCCTTCTTATAAAATAAGTCTAAAGTTTCAACATAACTTCTGTCAACTATTGATTAAAGTTTCTCTCGTCGATTACAATTATTATATTGGGCCGTTAGCTCAGTTTGGTAGAGCACCGGACTTTTAATCCGGGTGTCGTGGGTTCGAGCCCCACACGGCCCACCAATATTCTGCTACTAATTAACTCTAAAATCATAATCAAAGAAAGGGATAAAGAATGAAAAGAGTAGGCTTTGTGTTAAAAATTCGACAAGAACTAATAGTTGAATATACAGAACATCACAAAAAAGTATGGCCTGAAATGAAAGAAACGCTTAAAAAAAACGGATGGGATAATTACTCGTTATTTATTCGTAAAGATGGATTGTTATTTGGATATTTTGAAGCTAAAAATTCATTTGCAGACTCTCTTAAAAAAATGTCTAAAGAAGAAGTAAACACCAGATGGCAAAAAATGATGACCCCTTATTTTGAAATTCCTAGTAATAAAACACCTGATACAATGATGATACAATTAGAAGAAATTTTTCATATTGACTAAAAATCAATTAATTAATAATGCAACTTAAATCTAAAAAAGCAATTATCACAGGAGGAGCTTCTGGAATAGGCAGAGCAATCTGCGAAGTTTTCTCTCAAGAAGGGGCAAAAATAGTCATCGCCGATATTAATGAAACAGGTGGCGCTGAAACTGCTTCAATTATAAAAAAACAAGGTGGAAACTGTCTTTTTATCAAAACAGATATCTCTTCAGAATCCAGTATTGAAAATCTTATTCAAAAATCAATTGATTTTCTTGGAGAAATTGATATTTTAGTAAACGATGCAGCCGCATTTATTTTTGGCAAAGTGGAACAAATTACTTCTGATGACTGGGAAAAAGTTTTCAACATAAATGTAATTGGGGCTGCCAATATGGTTAAACATACACTCCCCTATTTAAAAAAATCATCTGAACCAGCAATTATAAACATAGCATCAATAAGTAGTTTTATAGCTCAACCAGCATTCGTTCCTTATAATGCATCGAAAGGAGCATTGCTTCAACTAACTCGTTGTCTAGCAATGGACCTCGCTGAATATAACATCCGAGTAAACTGTATTTGTCCAGGAACAATCGAAACTCCTGCCTTAGAACATGTAATAAAATTGCAAGGAAGCGATAGAAAAACATTCTTACAAGCAGGTGCAGACAGCGCATTACTAAAAAGACTAGGAAAGCCCAAAGAAGTGGCATACGCGGTATCATTTCTTGCTTCTTCCCAAGCATCTTTCATAACTGGCGCACATCTTATAGTTGATGGTGGCGCAACAATTTAAAAAAAGAAACTGCTTAACTTCTCTATGCTACGGTCTCAAATATCACCTATAGGAGAAAAAATATGAGTGTTATATTAACTGGCAAACCATTTAGTAAAGTAAAGACTCAAAAAATTGTTAATAAATTTTTTCATGATGGCTTTGTCCATATACCAAACATACTTACTTCAGGAGAAATCAAAGCACTCATAGATAAAACTGACGAACTTATGGATGACCCAGATATTCAAACTAAGTTTAATCCTGAATTAGGGGACCCAAGATATGTACAGTTATATAAACATAATATTAATGGCAAAAAGCTTCCATTAATATTGCGAAACTGCATAGAACTCGATGAAATATATAGAGATATGCTATTGCGTGAACCTATTTTCAGTTTGGCTGAAGCGGTAGTAGGAAAAAACAGTAAATTCTGTGGTGCAAATGTCCTCCGTAATACACCTGGATTATCAATTGACCACTGGCATACCGACTCTCGGGCAGCATATTTCCCTTTGCCTAAACATATTAAACGGCATGATCCCAAAATACATATGCCGGTTATGTGGTTTACAGTGCAATTTCCATTAACAGACACAGAATCAATAGAATATGGCCCAACAGAGTATGTACCTGAAAGTCATTATTCTGGCCGCATACCTCCTAAAGGAAAATCTGTTACATTTGATGGGAATAAACCCGTATCGGTTTTCGCTAAGGCGGGAGACGTTTATTTACATGATCCAATGTGCTGGCATAGAGGAGCTCCAAATACTTCTACTCGAACTAGGTACTTATTCCAAACTCAATATGCCGTTAATTGGGCTTATACTAGATTCGGTTTATATAATAGAGTTCCAGTAGCTAAAAATGAACTTGCAAAATCAAGTGCTCAGATGTTGAATCTATTGGGCAGAGGGAAAGCAAAACCTACCCTATAAATATTGGAGACCTAAATATATTGATATAATATGAAAATCGCTCAACTTACATCAAACCAACAATTCACAATAAAAGAAATACCTCGACCAATTCCGAAAAATGAAGAAGTTTTAGTCAATATAAAAACAATGTCTATCTGTGGAAGTGATTTAAGATCTTATATAAAATCAGATAAACATTTACAAACACCCGGATTTCCATGTCACGAATGTGCAGGAATAGTTATTCAATCACAAACAAACAAATTTAAAAAAGGAGATCGTGTAATAGTAGTCCCTGCAGAAAGTAATGGTTTATGTGAATATATAGCAGTCCATTATTCAAGATTAATTAAACTTCCAAAATCAAAAAATTTAAGTACTTTAGTTTTATGTCAACCTCTTGCAACTGTACTCTATGCAATTGACCAAATAGGGAAAGTCGAAGGAAAAACAATAGTAATATTAGGCCAAGGACCCATTGGCCTTGGATTTACTATGTTACTTGCATTAAAAAATCCAAAAGCAATAATTGTTACAGATCCCAAAAGTTACCGTTTAAACACAGCAAAAAAATTTGGGGCAACAAAAATAATAAATCCAATAACAACTAATTCACAGAAAATTATCAAAGATATTACAGATAAGGCTATGGCAGATATAGTTATTGAAGCAGCAGGAGAAGAAAAAACATTTAAAGAATCTTTTGATCTTATTCGTCAAGGAGGAATGATTGTAGCTTTTGGCTACCCTTGGAATAAAATAGTACCTTTAAATTTTCAAAATATGATGACTAAACAAGCAAAAATTATTGCTGTTTCAAGTGCTCGTGCTGGAAAACTAAATAACTATATAAAAAAATGCCTAAAACTAGTAATCGAAGAAAAAATTAATCCTACAAAATTCATTACTCATTATGTAAAATTTAATGAAATAAATAAAGCTTACAAAATGTATCTAAATAAAAACGATAAGTCCTTAAAAATAATTATTCAATTTTAATTTCTATTCATTTTTTAATTGTATTATATATTAACAAACTAACTTTAAGACGGAAGTTCCGTATCAGGAAACTCTTTCATATGATGAGCGGATTGAACAATTAAATCTTCTTGTAATTGAATACTTAATCCACCATCTACTATAAGAGGATGACCTGTAATAAATGATGAATCATCTGAACAAAGAAATAACGCTGCATTAGCTATATCAAGTAATTTGCCTGTCCTTTTCAAAGGATATGATTGTTCAAAAAATCGATGTCCACTAGGATTATTTTTCCACATATTCTCATGTATCCTTTCAGTAACAATATGTCCTGGACAAATTGAATTAACTCTAATACCCCATTTCCCATATTCAACAGCTAATTGTTTCGTTAAACCTATAACTGCAGTTTTAGCAGTTTCATAAATAACTGCACCTGGAGCCATCAAAATTCCATGAACAGATGAAATATTCAATATAGCTCCAGAACCTACCTTTTTCATTTCTGGAATAACTAATCGACTAGCTCGAAAAATCGAATTTAATAATAAATCCATACCCCATTCCCAATCCTTTTCAGAAATTTCTAACGCCGATCCTTGTAACGAATGTGTAGCTGCAGGAAAAGCATTATTCACCAAAATATCAATTCTCCCCCATTTGGTCTTGGCATAATTAATCATGTTTTCTGTGTCTTTTGATTTGCCAACATCAGCTACAATGTATTCGGCTATACCTCCATTAGAAATAATTGTTTTAACATTTTTTTTAGCAGATTCTTCATCAATATCAGCTATTAATACACTAGCCCCTTCTTCACCAAAACGTCTCGAAATTCCTCCTCCAATGCCTTGGGCTCCTCCAGTTATAATAGCAATTTTCTCCTCTAATTTTTTCATAATAACATACCTCTTTAATTCTTCTTTTTCGGTGCAAAACCTACCCTTATTAATAGATGTGTCAAGAGCAGTAAATCACTATTCATAGCTTTCGCTTCAATACAATTAAGTATGCCGATTTATTTTCAAAATTTGCATTCTATGCCTATTTCTATCTACCACAATAACTAAATCATCATGGTAATTTTCTACGGAAATGGGCGACCAAAAAAATTTCTCAGTATGATACGATTGTTCATGTAAATCCCAATCATTTTCCATTAAATCTGGTTCTAAATCAGCTCCTGATCTAGCTATATTTTCGTCAGGATTTGAGTCCAAAAACTCTTGTGCCCATTTCGAAATGCCAGCGTTTCCTCTAAAATTTTGAATTAATTCTCCGTCTGAAGATAAAACTTGAAGTCTATGATTCCCCCAATCCGTTACATACATATATCCTTGAGAATCAACGCTAACATCTGATGGTTTGCTTAAATTATCAGAACTAACATCACTATTATTCCCGTATTCCCCTATAAATGCTCCTTGAGATGTAAATCTTTGAATTCTGTTATTACCCCAATCAGCCACATAAACATCATCTGCGTCTGAAACTGCTATCCCCCAAGGCATTTGAAATTCGCCGGGACCACCACCCAAATTACCAAATTTTAAAACACATTGACCGTTAGGAGTAAATCTCTTAATGTTATTTTCTTGACTATCAACTATCCATACAAATTTTTCTGAATCTATCGCTATTCCAGCTGGTTTGGTAAGTTCAATATTTTGATCGTTTGAACTATCCCGTTGTTCTGATATTTTTTCTGAGGCTTTTACTATTCCAGCTGGTTTAATAAGTCCAATATTTTGATCGTTTGAACTATCCCATTTTTTAATAAATTGACACTTCTGATCAAAAATACTTATTCTATTCAAATATTCATCCGTAACATAAATCAGTCCATCACTATCGATTGCAATTGAAGTAGGCCATATAAATTGACCATCTCCTGAACCGTAGGAACCAAAAATCCCATAATATTCGCTTTCAATATCGCATTTCAGTATCTGCACCCCACGGGCATCCCCATCATGGCTTCTTCCCAAAACGAATAATTTATCATCAGGAGCAACTGCAACATCTACGGGATAATAAAATCCCCTCCCCTCCATAGCGGCAATACCAATAACATCCTTGTACTCAAGTCTTTTAATAACCATATTGATTTCCTTTAGGCTCTTTGATAATCCGGTGTAGAAGCAATTAATTTAAGTATATTCGTAATAGTTTCATCATCCATATCGCATATATCAAAATTTTTTCTATGATCATTTGATAAATGATCAATTAACCTCTCCCTAGTATTATCTGATAAATAAATAAACCCCAATTCATCCATACACTTATCAATCAATTCTCTAGGCGATTTGCAATTTGAATTCCTTAATCTAGATATAATATTTTTGATGCCAGGTTTAGTACCGTCGCCAATTTGGGCTGAAGAAAAATTAACACGATCTAGTGTTGTACCCGTATCAATCCATTCCAAACCCTGATGCCAACCTTCTACCGATGGAGGATTTATTAATTGCTGACCCATTGCAGTAACATCAAAAACATATTCCGTAACTTGTGGATTTGGACCAGTTATTTCGTCAGTAACTCTCAAAATCCCTGCAACAAGTTCAGCTGGACTTTTTATTTTCGAGTTTCTAACATTTTCTGACTTGAAAAAGTCAGAATTAAATAAATATCTTAAAACTTCCTTAATATCATAATTGCTTTTTAGATAAACTTTGGTAAGTGCTTCAATGGCTTTTGCATCTCTAGGTTCCTCATAAGGCCATTTCGTTACTGGCGGTTCATCTGCGACAAAATAACTGTAAAGATGTCTAGAAATAAACCGTCCAGTAGCTTCTTGTTTACATATTATTTTAATGATATCTTCGCCATTGAAATCCCCTGTTTCACCTAAGAAAAATTTTTCTCCACCATCATGGTCATCAGGGATATATTCAAACTCAAGTGAAGACATTCCATATGGCCATAATGAGTCATTTTGGGCTTTTAGTCTAACAAAATCTTTATTTCTGATAGTCCAACCAGTAAAAGCTCTTGCACATTCTTTTATATCAAACTCAGAATAGTTCCCAACTCCCATCGAGAATAATTCTAGAAGTTCCCTCCCATAATTCTCATTAATGGCCCCTTTATGATTATCATCATTATCCAACCACATCATCATTGCTGGATCAGTGGAAATGCCCATTAATATATCATGCATATTACCTAAAGCAAGACGTCTGAACATTTCAATCTGATTGTTTAAAATCTTACCTTGGGTTAATTTCGAATATCCTGTGGCAAAAACTCCATGCCAAAATAATGCCATTTTTTCAACTAACGGAGTTTTAGAAACTATCATGTGATAAAGCATACTCGATTGTATGCCAAACATACCGATACCACCGGAAGCATCCGGACAATACCTGTAAAGAATATCTTGGTCTATACCATCATCTACTTCCACATCCAATAGTTCCTCTACTATTTGTTCATATGAGATCTCATTGAAATTTTCAAGTTGCTGAGAAGTAGTGCCAAAGCCCGCTCTACGAAACAAATGTCCTTTTAATTGTAAATCCGATTTTCTTGATAGCATTTTGTGATTTCCTTATTTCCTTAATATATTTGCATATAAACGCCAGCATACCTACCAAAAGATTAAATATGTGACCCTTTCTTTATAAAATCAAACTTAGTAAAATTGCCATTTACAATCTCTGGAGCATCTAAATGCAACCAATCCTCAAGTAACGTAGTATAAGTTTGTCTAAAATCATTATTGAACTGCAAATCTCCATCCACATGGTCTTCAGGTTTCAAAGATGGATATTCACCATACATACCACCTTTTACTGAATCACCAATAATCATAGCTATTCCGCCTGAACCATGATCCGTTCCAGAACCATTATCTTTAATCCTTCGACCAAATTCTGAAAATAAAAACAAGACAGTATCATCACCTTTTCCATGCTCATGTACATCATCAATAAAATCACTAACCGCACCTGATACCTCCTTCCACAATTTTTCATGTGTTTCTAGTTCAAGAGCATGGGTGTCAAAGCTACCATGTGTCGTATAATAAATACGAGTTCCCAAATCAGCAAACATCACTTGTGCTACACTTTTTAAACTTTGAGCCATAGGATTATTTGCATACTCAACAGATGACTTATACATAGTTGGTGCTGTTCTCAAAATATCTGCGCCCTTTAATGCGTTAGTGCCGGTCTGTCCCAAAAAGTCCATAACGGAATCCTTTCCTTTTGCCCCACCATACATTTTCGCAAATGTATCAAGCGCAAATTTTCTTAGCAACTCATCTTCTATATCTGGAAACAATCCATAAGTCTCCAAGTCCCCAACTGAGGCTACAGGCACCCCTTTACATCCTAACGATCTTGGCAAGCCTTTTCCAAAATTTACGCCAGTCAGTACGTTTTCTCCCTTTGGATCTATGTCCCTAATAACGCGACCTAACCAACCTTCTGTCCCAATATCATCTGGTAAAGCCGTATGCCAAATATCCATAGATCTAAAATGAGACCTATTAGGCTGTGGATATCCTATTCCATGTATAATAGCTACTTTACCTTCATCCCATAACCTTTTAATAGCTTCCATACCTGGCCTAAAACCTAGTTCATCATTAATAGGAAGAACATCTTCAGGAACTATTTTAACGTTAGTTCTAAAATCATTATAAAAACCATTAGTGTAAGGAACGATCGTGTTTAGATAATCATTGCCGCCAGATAATTGTAAAACAACTAATTTTTTATCTATTCCTATTTGATTATTAAGCACCATACCTTCCTCCTAATAAAATATAATCAACAATTACTCAAATTTATTAGCAAATGGTTCTAATAATGTACAAGTTTAGCAAATGTTTCTAATGGACTCAAAAAAATCATAATAGCATCCCTCAGTATATTCTTAATTTAAGTATATGGATTTATTTTCAAAACCCAGAGGATAGTCCAAATTTCGCAAAGGTTTCTAATGGCGTAAAAAAAATAAACAGCATTATAAATATACCTAAAACAAGTGAAACCAAAACAGCATAAAAGCTACCTGATTTTGCTACTCCTAAAGCACTGATATTATCAATAATCCAACCAGCTACACCAAATATAACTCCAAATATCATCCATACATAGATATCACTTGCTCCATTACGAATGCCGTTAAGTAATGCAGTTAAAATTATTATCCAAGTATCACCCAACACATTATTAATATTAATCACACTATTAGCAACACCAACAAGGCCAAGAAAATAAGGATACAAAGCACCAGAAATAAGAGCACTAAAAATACTAAAAAATAAACCAATAATTATCCACCAAATCAATGAGCTGGGATATGTAAGTCTTTGATTCAACCAATACACAATAGGCATAACCATAATTGTTGTAGCCATTGCTCCTGCACCACCCAAAAATAGAGAATGTACCAAAGGTAATTGTTGAGGTGTATCCCAAATATCACTAACAGATCTAGTCACAAACGATACAAATACTGCACATATTCCAATTGCAACAGCAAACAATACAAGTGCTACTGTTAAATACTTTACTCGGAAATCTATATCTTCAGGTCTAACTTGTTTCATTATATTTTTTTACTATCAATTCTCAATTTATTTTCTTATAGAATTAGTCTAAAACCAATTCCTTTTATCCACAACATTAATTAAAGGTTTATTTTTAGAAAATCTTTTACAATTTTCAATCAAAATTTTTGTTCTTCTCGCTGTGACATTTTTATCTAACATCGTACCAGCTATATGAGGAGTAATAATCACATTTGACATTTTCCAAAGAGGATGATCAGAAGGTAATGGTTCTATTTCAAAAACATCAAGACCAACTCCTGCAAATTTCTTTTGTTCAAGAACTTTAACAAGATCATCTAACACAATACTAGAACCTCTTCCTGTATTTATTAAATAAGCTGTTTTCTTTAATAATCTTAATCTTCTTTCATCAAACATTTTTATTGTTTTGGGCGTTTCTGGAGTTGTAATAATCACAAAATCAGCTTTCCCGAGTATAGAATCAAGCATTTCTGGCTGATATAACTCATCTATATATTCTAAATTTTCATCTACGCAAGGATCTACTCCCCAAATTTTCATTCCAAAAGCCTTACATAATTTAGCTACTTCGTTTCCAATATTTCCAACGCCAATGACTATAACAATACTATCTGGCAAATAAACTGCTGGTTCGATAAATTTCCATTTAGATTTTCTTTGATAGTCAAAATATCTATGAAATTTCCTTGCAAACATCATCAGAAAAGCCATGATATGAGCACTAAGATGATCATTGTATACACCTCTAATGTTAGTCACAACAATATCGCTTTCTACAAGTTTTTGATAAAACCATTTACCCCCAAGACCGGCTTGTGGAGCAGCTAACCATTTTAATTTTTTAGCATAAGAAAAAAATTTCTCTGGAATAGTTCCATAAACAGCATCGGCATCTACAAGTTCACTCAAAGAATCTTCAACTGCATCAAAATATTTAACAATTACTCCTTTAACCGCTTCTTCAATCAAGCTTGGCCATTCAGGTTCTTGATAAGGTGGTAATATAACGATTTTGAATGACATTAATTTTTGTTTCTCTGAATCAAAATTTTATTCATTTTTAATTAAAGATAGTGCTTCTTTTCGATTAAAAACTCTCTTAATATTTTCAAAAGCAAAAATTGCTCTACGTGGCCAACTTTCTTTTGTACTACCTGCAGCATGAGGAGTAAGAACAACATTATCAAGACTTAATAAGGGATTATCTCGATTGATAGGTTCTTCTTCAAAAACATCTAAACCAGCACCTGCAATTTTATTTTTTTGCAAAACTGAAATTAAAGCTTTTTCATCAACAACTGGACCTCGACTAGTATTAATTAAAATCGAATTTTTATTCATTAAAGATAGTTCATGAACACCAACGAAGTGCTTTGTTTGCTCTAAAAGAGGAATATGAAGAGATATAATATCTGATTCTTTGAATAAATCATTTTTACTTACTCTCTTAATATTTAAAGATTTTTCTGATTCAGTTGGAGGAAGCAAATCATACCCAATGATAGTAACGTCAAAACCTTGTAATCGCTTAGCAAGGGTTCTTCCAATATTTCCTAATCCAACTATACCTACCGTTTTGCCTGCAAGTTCCATGATAGGATGTCCTGTAATTACATCTTTTAACCACTTACCATTGCGAACTGCATTATCCATATGAACAATTCGTCTATAGACTCCTAAAATCAACAATAAAACAATTTCTGCGACTCCCGGAGCATTAGTTCCTCCAATATTTGATATCGGAATATTCATTTTTTTAGATAATTCAAAATTAACATTATCATAGCCTGCACTTAATAATTGAATTAATTTAGTATTCTTTGCAACTTCGTAGACTTCATTAGGTAACGACATTGCATGTAAAATAATAGCTTCAGCTCTTTCTGTAATATCAATCATTTCATCTAAAGAAGATGTAGGAGATCCAAAAGAAACATCAAACTCAGAAGGACAATATTCCATATATAAATCTAAAACATCTCTATTATAAGTAGAAAAAAAAGCAATTTTACTCATAAATAAATTGACCCTCCTTAGGTAAAAATTTTAATTAATTAATAATTCTTCTTCAGAAAGATTAGTAATATTTTGTATGATTTTTTTAATTGATCCTTCTTTATTATATTCTGAAACATCAATAACTAAATCATAATAACTTAAATCACTTCTATCGAAATTATAAACTTGATTTGCAAATAAATTTCTGTTGTTATCCATTTCTTTTACTATATTTTCTGCTTTTTCATGAGATACTTTTTTTTCCATTGCACATCTCATAACTCTAAATTCAAATGGCGCTGTAATAAAAACTTTGTACAGGTCAGGATAAGCATTAAGTAAATTTTGTGCCATACAACCATTAATAATAGTATGTTTTGCAGAAAGAGATTCCAAAATTAATGTTGAAAATTTTTCTTTCAAATAAAAAAGATCGTATTTATCTATTTTAGAATTTTTTTCAGATATCTTGCTATATGATTTTAAGGAACCAAATTCATCATAAAATAGTGGATATGTTGAATAATAACGAAAACTTCGTAAAACAAAATCCATAATCCTATTAATTAAAGGATAGGATTTTTCAAATTGTTCAAACAATTTAATTCCATTGATACCTTTTTGCAAGGCAAATTGGCTTAATATTTTTATATCAAGATACTTTGCATTTAATGCAATTGATAATTCGCGTGAAATAGTCGTTCTGCCAGCAAAAGCATCTCCATCTATACTAACAACAAACATTTTTAAAACCTTTATATAAATTATTAAATCTAATCATTACTAAACCAATACACCTATAGCTTTTTTATACAAATTCCACATTTTTTCAAAACGTTCCGAAAGAGGAAATCGTGAATGATGTAATGCCCATAAAGTAACACTGCCTTGAATCATTCCAAAAAATAATTTTGAAGCAGTCCAAGTATCAAGTTCAGAAGATATTTGTTTAGATTCAATAGCAGATTTTAATATTTTCTCAATCATAACTAAATAATTTTTAACTATTGAATTTGCTAGATTTCTCAACATTCTATCCTCTATACGTAACACTTCATCAATAACGAGAAAAGATATCCCTTTCCTTTGTTCGGAATAAGAAAGATGTAATTTAAATATTTCTCGAAGATTATTAAGAGGAGAATTACTTTTTCTTAATGATTTAGATCCAATCATAGCTAACCCATTTCCAATATCATCTAAAACAAGCCTCAAAACTTCTTGTTTATTTCTTACATGACGATATAGTGCAGGCCCAGACAATCCAATTTCTTTAGCTATATTACCAACAGTTAATTTTTGAATGCCTTTCGTAGTAATAATTTTTCGAGCAGCTTCAATAATTTGTGATTGCCTATATTCATGAACAATTAAATTTTTTTCTTCTTTTTCTGCGTGAATATTCATTAACATATGTTAATACCCATTAACTAATATGTTATTATTTTACTCGCAAGCATTCTAAAAATCAATGAATTTGTAGTTAATCTGAAAGCTCCACAAGAAGCACCTCGTGAAGCTCTACCTTCGGTATCACAACTTCTGCTGGATCTCCAGTCACCTCCAAAAAAGTGTCCTGCAATGGCAACCGTGCGGATTTCACTTTGAAATCGTTGAAACGAATGGAGATATTGTAAATCGGATTCACTTCATGAAGAGCGAAAAAAGTCGTCATGTCCTGATTATTACCGGTGCGCCAGGGTAACAACGGTGTAGGATTATTTACCAGGTGGATCATTAACTCCCTAGAACTTCGATGAGCAGCCGTCACCTCTATAGCCTCCGGTGCCTTAATCTCTATAGGAGAACTAATCTTCTTTGTCAGATAATCTACAAACCTTTTTAGTGGTGGATAGGGATTATTCATGTAGGCAGTACCAACATCACCAGTAATGTATATGGCCTGTCCTTTACCATAACTATGAAGGGTAACAGTAGGATCTGAAGAATCATAATTCTTCTTAGGATCAAAGTCGTCCAGAGGTTCTCTGCCCCAAGGCCTGCCACTTTTCCAAGGAGGTTCTGCTTTTAGGGTACTTCTGGTACAGAGAACCTCTACTTTGGCATCGATTCGAACGTTTACTGCTGACTCTTCGCCGGTAAAACAGACTACGTAACCAAATTTCTGACGAATGTCTTGATCCTGTGGCACATAAATAACGGGATGTGCTGCCCCTTCTTCCTGGGGGCTTTTGTAATCCACTCCCAACACATCGGCAAGAGCAAAATTGTCCCTCTTCCTGCCCAGTTCGTCAAATAAAGAAGTCTCATGAGTAGCAATGAGTGTCCCGCCTTCTTTAACATATTTTCTTATTTCCACACACTGTTTTTCAGAAAGACAAGTGCTGGTGGAGAGAAAGAGCACTCGATACTTGCTCAACATCTCGTAGTTAAGTTGCTCATCCAATATAAAATCGAATAGAATGTGAGAACGATTTAGCATTTCATATGTACCATGAGTGTCCTTTTGACCTAGCTCTCCTTGGTGAGCCTTCGATCTGTTTCTGGGTAGTTCCGATGGACGAAAGTCTCTATTTTGCTGTGAGTAGTGAAGGGCAACGTATTTGACAGTATCTCCATATATGTAATCCGCCCTCTTTTTAAGCTCAGTGAAAATCCACTTCATTATGTCCTTCTGAAGGACTGGAGGCTTGTCTCCAAAGGGAATACCACAGGGCTGTCCACCGTTCGCTATGCTAGAAAATGCAAAGACTGCTGCAGAAAAACGCTCGGGATAAGGAGCACTGCCAAATCCCTGTAATGTATCAGTCTGATTTCGAAAAACAGAGAATGGAGTTCCGGTTGCCCGAAGTTCCTTTGCAACAAAACTAGGCTCGCGCAATGACCGCCCTGTACAATTAAAAATATACCCTTCAAAATCTTCCAGATGAAGAGGGTTAAGAGGGTGTCCTAATGACCAGTCTGCTGTCGGCTCCATATATGTTTGCAAATCAAGGATGGCATTCGGATGTTTCCGTCTGATCCCGCGAAAGATATGATGTGTAAAATCTTTGAATTTCTCGTACCTCCAGTTCACAAAACGTCTAAAATCCAAAGAGTCGAAGTCCACTTTGCGAGGGATAGCTAGTCCTGTTTCTTTATAAAAAAGTTTCTCACAATACCTACAGCAGCAAGAAGGATACCAGGGACCTTTATCGTGCGAACCCCAGTTGAGATCATCAAAGTAGAAGCCGTCTAGGTCCATATTATCAAGAAACTCAATAAGATACTCAGTTAACCAATCACGGTATGGCGCATTGAAGCAGAACCAACCCAAGTTTTCACTAGGAGGCCTCCCATCATCCAGCATCTCCATCAACCACTCTGGATGAATAGGTTTGAGAGGCTTACAGTAATTGATAGAGTAGTAACCAAGAGCAATAATCCCTTTTTCGTGAGCCATCTCCAAATACCTTGGAAGAAGATCTTGGTCAACGTTGGGATGGGGCGAGATCATCTTAGAATGAAAACGAGGCGTTCCTCGATCTAATTCTGGCACCACAACTTGTACTTCGAGCCCTACATCATGCATGATATCAACGTACTCTTGCATAGCCTTTTCAGCGTCAAGCGCCACCGCGGCAGGTGGCAGGTATGGCAGGAAGCTAAAATTGTGTGGGTAGTACTCTGCACGGCATACACGTTTTTTGTATGGCAATTCCTTCAACCTCTGCTCTGTTGAACCTATGCGTTTCATATTACACCTCTCTTTCTTCTTTTTTACTTATAGCTCTGTAAAACATTTAATGTCTTTATACGGATATATCATACTTTTAAATCAATAAATGAATATTTATATATCATAAATTTTCTGATATTGTATCAATAAAATAAATTAATTAAAAAAAGGGGATACAATGAACAAACTAACTGGGAAGACTGTTCTAATCACTGGCGGTGGTAGTGGAATAGGTAAAGGCATAGCACAAAGTTTTGCTTCTGAGGGAGCTCATCTCATATTAATCGGCAGAAGAAAAACAATACTAGAAACAACAAAAAAAGAATTTGAAAATCCAAATTTGACACACATCTTACAAGCAGATGTAACAGTAGAATCTGAAGTGAATTCTGTATTCAAATACATTGAAAATAATTTAGGCAAACTTGATATTCTTATTAATAACGCTGGAGTAGTAGAAGGAGGCCCGTTAGATACAATGGATATTGCAACATGGGATAAGGTAATGTCTATCAACGTCAGAGGCCCTTTTCTTTGTACTCGAGCAGCTTTAAAAATGATGAAACCTAAAGGTAGTGGCAGAATAATCAACATTGGAAGTCTCGCAGGATCAAGGGTTCGTGCTAATACTGGCCCATATGCAGCAAGCAAACATGCTATATGGGGATTAACACAAGTCACTGCACTTGAGGGTCAAAAATTTGGAATTTCATGTAGTTGTATTAATCCAGGAAATGTCATGGTAGAAAGAAGAATTGAAGGTAAAAGAGAAATGGATAAAGAACCCATGATGAGTGTTAAAGAAATAGGAAAAGTTGCTCTTACAATGGCATTGATGCCACCAGAAATAAATCTCCTTGAAAGCACGATATTGCCAATCAATCAAGAATATATAGGAAGAGGATAAAAAAATATAAACTGGGGGAACCGAGGGGATTCGAACCTCTGACCCCCCCTGCTTGTACAGCAAGTAAAAACAATGGTTTGACTTCTTAAACAACGATGAATACAATATTCATTAATTTTAGAGTCAATACGCTACCCTAATGAGGTATTCAATGAAACCTGAGTTAATTGCTGATTATGAATGTGAAATAGGCGAAAATCCATTATGGCATCCAATTGAAAAAAAGATCTATTGGTCAGATATCCCCAACGGCAAATTATTTCGCTATGATCCTGCTACAGAAAAACATGAACAATGTTATGAAGGACCCGAAGTTGGAGGCTTTACTATTCAAGAAGATGGTTCTTTGTTATTCTTTATGGCTAAGGGAGCAGTAGCCACCTGGAAGAATGGCAAATTGAACTATATCATAAAAGAAATTCCTGAAGAACGTGAAACTCGATTTAATGATGTGATAACTGACCCAAGCGGACGTGTTTTTTGTGGAATGGTAGCAACTGCCAATAGACCTGGAAGACTTTATCGATTAGATACGAACGGATCGATTCGCATAGTACTCGAAAATATAGGCATCCCCAACGGAATTGGATTCACTCCGGATAGAAAATATATGTACTATACAGACACAGAAGCTTTAAAAATATATATCTTTGATTATGATCAAAGCACTGGTGAAATCACTAATCAACGTGTGTTTGTCGAAACTCCTGAAGGGAAAGGATTTCCTGACGGAATGACAGTTGATGCTGAAGGCTATGTCTGGTCAGCTCGTTGGGAGGGTTGGTCTCTATACCGTTACGCTCCTGACGGAACTCAAGAAAGACAAATTCAGTTCCCGGTCAAAAAAGTGTCAAGTGTCATATTTGGCGGCAATTCCTACAAAGATATCTACGTTACTACAGCTATATATGATAGTAATAAAGAACAAGATGGAGCTAATGCTGGAGCTTTGTTCCGACTACGACTTGGAATACAAGGAGTTCCAGAATTCGCTTCAAAAATTTGTCTATAAATTACAGAAAAAATTATGAGCAAAATAAACTACGTAGAAATCCATGAATTCACTTATGAAGTAGAAAACTTAGGACCTGAAACTAAAGATGGCATATTTAATATCTGCTACAAGCCAGGTCACAAATTGCCAGTATCAAAATATGCTGTAGCAATCAATACTGACGACGGTTGCAGAGGTGAATATGTCACCCATTGGGTCGGCACGAAATCAGCTCTAGCTCAATCAATGATGTTAGCCCCATATCTGATTGGTCAAGACCCTGAAGAACGCGAAAGCATCTTCGACGTTTTTAAACAAGAAATTAGAATGTATGATCATATGGGTCATGGACCACTAGACATTGCACTTTGGGATCTAGCAGGCAAAAAGTATAACTGCAGTGTATCCAAACTTCTCGGAGGGTACCGAAAACGACTTCCTGCCTATGCTAGCACATATCATGGAGATCGAAATGGAGGTCTTGATTCGAAAGAAGCTTTCGTATCATTTGCAGAACAATGTTATGATTTAGGATATCGTGCATTCAAAATCCACGGCTGGTACAACAGTGACCCAAAAGAAGAAGCTGATAATGTTCGCTATATGGGGAAAAAAATGGGTGATCGAATGACACTAATGATCGATCCGGCTTGTGAACTGCGTACTTTTGCAGATGCTCTTCAAGTTGGAATAGCCTGTGATGATTCCAATTTCTTCTGGTACGAAGATCCTTTCCGTGATGCGGGAACTTCAGCCTTCGCTCACAAAAAACTACGCGAAATGATCCGAACTCCAATTCTGCAAACCGAACACATCCGAGGAATTGAACCAAAAGCTGACTTCCTGATAGCTGGAGGAACGGATATTTTACGCGCAGATCCAGAATATGATATGGGTATTACAGGCTGTATGAAAATAGCTCATCTCGCAGAAGCTTTTGGTATAGACTGTGAAATTCACGCCTCTGGACCAGCACATCGTGCATGCATGTCAGCTATGCGAAATAGCAACTTCTACGAAGTCGCACTAGTCGGGCCAAATACTCCTAATATAAGCCCCCCAGTTTATATAGACGGATACAATGATAACGTCGATTGCGTAGGAACAGATGGGTGCGTCCCAGTCCCAGATGGTCCTGGGCTGGGAGTAACATACGATTGGTCTTTTATAAACGCCCATCGAATAGCGTTACATGAATATCGTTAACAGACCAAACACACAAAATAAGATCAAAAGCATTATTTTATGCAACCAAGTAAAAAACATTCATAATATCCATATTAAATAGGAGCACTTATAATGCATATGAAAAACAAGGTAGCTATAGTTACAGGAGGCGGTGGTGGAATCGGAGCTGCTTCATGCAAAGCACTTGCACATGAAGGTGTCTCTGTAGCCGTAGTAGATATAAACCTAGAAAAAGCCCGTAAGGTAGCAGAGGCTATCACTTCAGAAGGAGCTAGTGCTTTGGCAATTGAAGTCGATGTTACTTCGCAAAAATCTGTTTATTCGACAGTTCAACGCGTAGTCGATCATTTTGGGAAAATTGACTTCCTAGTTCACTCTGCAGGCAACAATATCAAGGCCTCTTTCCTGGAAATGACAATAAGCGAATGGAAAGAATCTTTAGAAACTCACCTCACTGGAGCTTTTCTTTTTTGTCAAGCTGTAGGAAAAAAAATAGTACAACAAGGCGAAGGAGGAAGAATCGTTCTTATGTCATCAGTCGCTGGAATAACTCCAGTACCTGAACGTGCAGGTTATAGTCCAGCTAAAGCAGGACTAATAAGTATGGCAGCTATGCTCTCTCTCGAATGGGCACGTTACAATATCAATGTCAACGCTATATGTCCTGGTGTAACTACTACTCCAATGGTAGAAGAGGCATATAAACGAGACCCTGCCCTTAAAGAACAACGGTTCAAAAGATATCCTATGGGAAGAGAAGCTAGGCCTCAAGAAATAGCAGATTTAGTTGTCTTTTTATGTAGTGAAAAGTCAACTTACATTAACGGTACCGCTATTCCTATCGACGGTGGATTTCTTAATTGTGCATTTATGCCAGAACCAGAAAACAAATAATTTTTAAATCAAATAATTTCCTTCAATATCTTTCATAATATCATCTTTGATTAAAGACGAAACTGCCTTTTGTGGAGCACCCTTACCATAATCTGATTTCATAGTATCTAAAATTTCGTGAAGCTTAATTCTTGAAATACGTTGATTGGAAGAATTAAGAATTAAATCAATTATTTTACTGCGTAGTTGACGGATAGAACCTTTGTAAGGGGCTATTTTAGCTAAATTTCCACTAATTTTCCCAGATTTTTTCCTTAATACAATAGATCCATAATCAAAAAGAGCATAATGCCAACTTCTCGGATCTTTTCTCCATAAAGCCTTTTTAGCCATTTCAAGTAATATTTTATCTGAAATATCAGGATTTTCAGAAAAGAAAAAATGTCGATAGACTTTTCTGATATTAGTATCAATAAAAACCACCGGTGTATTAAAAGCAAAACAAGTAACAGCTGCAGATGTATAAGGTCCTATTCCCGGCATACCTTCAAGAATTGATTGGTTAGAAGGGAATTTACCATTATAATTTTTATAAATTTGCAAACAAGTAGCTTGTAAATTCAATGCCCTTTTCCAATAACCTAAACCTTGCCATGTTTCCAAAATAGTTGATTGTGGAGCAAAACTAAGGACGTCAAGAGAAGGAAATTTAGATAGAAATTCACAATATTTTGGAATAACCCTACTAACTTGAGTCTGTTGTAACATTATTTCTGAAACAAGAATTGAATAAGGATCGAATGTCATTCTCCATGGCAGTCTGCGAGCCTTATTAGAATACCAATTTAAAATAAATTCTTGAAATTCTGGAATCGTTAATAAACCCAAAAAAAGAATCCTACTCTACATATTAAAATTTGACACTGTACAAAATTCAACTCTATTTTGATCTGGATCATAGATAAAAAGATATCTTTGTCCATCTAATCTAACACCAGAAGTAAGAATTTCTATTTTATCTTCTTTTAATTTTTCAGTAACTTTATCTATATCGTCAACTTCAAAAGCTATATGAGTCCGTTGAGAAGGTAAAGGTAATTCTTCACTTTCAATAAGATGTATCATAACGCCACTAGGTAGTAGAAGCCACACAAGATGATCTTGAGGAACCATTTTAGGGATTTGTTTTATTCCTAAATAATCTCTATAAAATTTCAGGCTTCTTTCAAGATTCGAAACAAGATAAACTGCATGATTTACTCCTTTCAAATCAAATTCTTTTGAACTCATTTTATCTCCCAAATTATTTTTTTGTTTACCATGTTATCATGTACTAAAGCATATTACTTTTAAAACTAGCGAAATCACGAGAAACTGTACTGTATAAATATAACTATTATATTTAAAACATAGTAAACTAAAACAAATTAACTAATTCGAATAAAAAAACTATGAACCAACAACCAAACGTAGCTGTATTAATAGATTATGAAAACGTAGGAGCTTCATCCCTAGAAGGCCTTTTCGATAGCATCGCTAATATTGGTCGAGCAATAATAAAAAAAGCATATGCAGACTGGTCTGCTGTTCCTAAAGAACCTGTTGTTCTCCTACAAAAACTAGGCATCGAAGCAATTCAAAATTTTCACGCCTCTAATTCAGCAAAAAATTCAAGTGATATTCGCTTAGCCATTGATGCTGTTGAATTATTATATAAATCTGATGTTGATGTTTTTGTAATAGTTTCTGCAGATAGTGATTTTGTTCCACTAGTCAATCAATTACGAGCAGCTGGCAAAACAGTAATATGTGCTGGCAGACAAGATGTAGTTTCACCTAGTTTAGTTCGCTCATGCGATCGATACATTTTTATCAAAGAAAATTCAAATAAGCAGATTTCCAAGACTCAGAAAATAGATAAAAACAATGAGGAATTATTGCTTAGAGCATTACGTGTTTCTGCGGATGAAGAAGGAAAAGTATTTGGGTCAAAATTACACCAAAATGTTCTTCAAATCGATCCAAGTTTTGATTTCCAATCTTTAGGGTTCCGAACTTTCACAGGATTTTTAAAAACAATACCTCAAATAAAACTTTCTAAAAAAACACGTGGGCCTGGAGATATTATTGTAGAAGAAACTCCATAGAAATTATTATCTATTTCATTTCTGCAATAACATTCTAAAATACGCTACTTGCACCCAAGATAAAGTCGATATAAACACTACTCGTTGAATTAATCCTCTAATTTCTGGATAAGAATTAATTTCAAAAATTACCGCAAAAATTATAGTCATACAAAGCATAATTATAGAGAATACACTAAAAGCTTTTTCATGGTTTATTTTTATCAAATAAAAGGTGGTCAATAACATAGAAAAGACGATCCCAATTAACACTAAAAGAGCAAAAAAATCATGCATAGAACTTTCAGTAATTCCAAAAAAGATTTCTTTTGTAGAAGCTGTTTTAAAAATAGCAGCTAAAATAGAACTTAATCCGTATAAAATAGTTAAAAAAACAACTAAAAACATAAACTTTGATTGAAAAAAAGTTTTATACAATAACCAACCAAGTGGTAAAACACCAACACCATAAACAATGATTCCAGTAATAACAATAAATGGATATTTAATTAGATCTGAAGCTAATATACTCACAGTTTGTTTCATTTGATTATATTCAGGATTAATAATAATTGAAAAAGCTACACTAAGAACAAAAAAACTTGGGACAAGCGAACCAAAAACCAAAAATGCTTTTTCTATAGTCGAATATTTAAGTATATTATTCACTAAAACTAAACCTATCTGGTCCTAATAATTCAACATAGCTCGGCTGTTCATAATTGGCAATGAAATCAGCAATAATCTTCCCCATCAAAGGACCAAGTAATATGCCTTTTTTCCCTCCTCCATTAGCAATGTAAACATTATTAAAAATAGGATGTGGTCCAGTAATAATCTTTTGATCAATAGAAACAGGACGAAGACAAACAGTCTGTCCTATATAATTCAATGAATTATCAAAATTTACCAATTTCAATGCACTTTCAGATAAAATCATCTTAGCTTTTTTAGTCAAGGTTCTATCGAATCCATTTTCTTCAAGAGTACCACCAACCCAAACAAAGCCATCAGTTTTTTGAATTATTGAATAATCAGAATATACATGATAATTAAGTTGCTTACCTTTATTTCTACCTATAAGAATCTCTCCTTTTAGTGGAGAAATAGGGATTGAAAAAATATCAAAAGGATATTGACTCATCCAAGGCCCTACTGCTACAACAATAATGTCAGCAAATAATGTTTGATTATTCATTTCAATTCCTAAAATCCTATTATCATCCATAATCATTTTGGTAACAGAAGCTTTAATACTCTTAACTCCTTGTTTCTCAGCAGCTTTGAATAAAGCATAAGTAAACTTGCGACTATCTATACAAACAGTACCTGAAATATATTCTGCACTGCTCACTTCATCATTAATTCTAGAATCAATACTTTTGATTAGCTTAGGAGATATAGTTTCAATCGAAAAATGCTTTTCTAAACCTACTGGAATTTGAAAAATTCCAGTAGTGGTTTTATCCTCAAAATTCAATTTAATACTATCAATTTTTTGCAAATTAAAAGACGTTTGAACTTCATCTTCTAATCGTTTCCATATATCCATATGAAACAAGAATGCGTCACTCATCATTGAAGATGGTAAAGAATACAGGTTATCTACAGGATTTAATAAACCTAAAGCATTTCCTGAAGCTGATTGACCAATGCCAATGCCTTCCACAAGAGTAACATTCGCTCCTCTACTTGCAAGTTCATATGCTACAGAGGAACCAGTAATTCCCCCGCCAATAACAATTACAGATTCATTAATTTTTTTTCCCTCATTTCACATATTACTTATATTGGTTAAAGGATACATTATCAATATAAAATTTCTTCACATGCTAATATAATAACAATAATGTTTGAAAAATTTCTGCTCAAGATACTTAGTTATTCATGTCTATTACTAGGATTTTATCTTCTATACATTGCTTTTTTAAAATCAAATTTATGGACAGGTATTGCAGGAGGAATATTTATCATTCTTGCGATGACGTTACTAACACGGCAAAAACAAAGAAATTCCTAATAATATATATGCAAATCGAATGATTTTTATATTGACGGTAATCTGTTTCAATTATATAATATCTTTTCTGCCAATTATTTGGCATTATACACGGACAAATGAAGTCTGAATTTTATTCAAACTTATTAAATGTTTTTCAAGTTTTGATTTGAAAAGTAATTAATTTCCGTTTTGCTCTTTAAAAATAGAATATAGTCCAAGCGTAAATAAATTGTAATTTCGCAATTTAAATAATAAAGCAATCGAAAGAATATGGAACTTTTTAGTGTGGGTCGAATTATTAAGAGCTCAAGGTGGATGCCTTGGCGCTAAGAGCCGAAGAAGGGCGTAGTAAGGCTGCGATAAGCTACGGTCAGCTGCCTAACAAGCTTAACCGTAGATTCCCGAATGGGGAAACCCGTCTTGATTTATCAAGACACTACAACTTTAGTTGTAGAGGTAAGCGGGAGAACTGAAACATCTAAGTACCCCGAGGAAAAAAAATCAGTAGAGATTCCCTGAGTAGTGGCGAGCGAAACGGGAACAGCCCAAACCAACATGACTTAAAGGTACGAAGACTTATGTCATATTGGTGTTACAGGAAATATTAGCCAAAACTTCGAATATGGCAGGAAGTTACAAATTTCATTTCTAACCAAATATCCTGGGAAGGATAACCAAAGAGGGTAAAAGTCCCGTAGGTGAAAGGAGTGAGACTTCCAATATTTTCCTAAGTACCGTGGGACACGTGAAACCCTGCGGGAATTTGGGGGGACCACCCTCCAAGGCTAAATACTCTTAGCGACCGATAGTGTACTAGTACCGTGAGGGAAAGGTGAAAAGAACCCCGGGAGGGGAGTGAAATAGATCTGAAACCATGAGCTTACAAAAGGTCGGAGCCTACTTTTTAAGTAGGTGACGGCGTGCCTATTGAAGAATGATCCGGGGAGTTACATCTTGTGGCAAGGTTAAGTAACTGTAGTTATGAAGCCGTAGCGAAAGCGAGTCTGAATAGGGCGATAGTCTCAAGAAGTAGACCCGAAACCGGGTGAGCTATCCATGGCCAGGATGAAGCTTTGAGAATATCTTAGTGAAAGTCCGAACAGGTTACTGGTACAAAAGTATCTGATGAGCTGTGGATAGAGGTGAAATGCCAATCGAACTCGGCAATAGCTGGTTCTCCTCGAAATAGTTTTAGGACTAGCCTTGTATAAGATAGTTCACGGAGGTAGGGCGCTGGATGGGCTAGGGGCCTCACCAGGTTACCAAACCCAACCAATCTTCGAATTCCATGAATGGTAATACAGGAGTCAGACTATGGGTGATAAGGTCCATGGTCGAAAGGGAAAGAGCCCAGATCACCAGCTAAGGTCCCTAAGCTAGGCTAAGTGGGAAAGGCTGTGGGAATACACAGACAATCAGGAGGTTGGCTTAGAAGCAGCAATCCTTTAAAGAAAGCGTAATAGCTCACTGATCAAGTGTACCTGCGCCGAAAATTTAACGGGGCTAAGCCTAGCACCGAAGCTGTGAATTGGAAACC
>CAZDRU010000022.1:0-11934 GCA_964508175.1 uncultured Dehalococcoidia bacterium | reverse complement strand
ATGTGCAGGTTGTTTTTTATTAAATTCAACCATATATCATCCTCAGCTCAATAACACTACGCTCTGCTTTTTCATCCACGGAACGGCAGTGCTCAGAGAATTCGTCACATCCACGCTATAGCCACTTCATTGAGTAATCTTGCGACAGTAGGAGCTATTCAATCAGCTGCCACAGATACTGCTGCAATAACTGCTGCAAAATTTAATAATGCAGTAACTATCCAGATCGTTGGTGGAGTATTGTGGAACGGATTGTTATTCTACTGGGGTGTTGGATTTATCATTTTTGGTATTGCAGCACTAATGCAAAAAAGATTACATATGATTGTAGATTGGATTTTCGTAGTATTTGGTACAATTTTCCTTATTTTAAGCATCGCACCTGTAGATTTAGGTCAACTAATATTTATAGTCTTTGGCCTAATGGTAATCAACACAATTGTTGGTGGTGTTTTCGTACTCAAAGGAAAATAAAGTAACTAGCTATAGAAAATAATATAGCGTATAAGAAATTATCAAAAGGAGATTATAATGAATTTTAAAACTTTAACAGGTTGGGTATTAGCAATTACCCCTGTTTTGGCATTCCTATTTTGGGGTATATTATATCAATTCATGATTGAGCCCGGAGAGACTGCTGCAACAGAAGTACAAGCAATGATGAAAAATCAAACTACAGCATCAATATTTATCGTATTTGGTAGTATGGGATTTGCTGGCATTTTTGTTGGACTAGCAATGTGGTCACGGATGATACAAGAACAAGGTGGGTCCGCACTTTCTGGTTTAGCAGCAATGTTATTCATAATATGTGCAACTTTAGCACTCGCGAGTAATAGCTTAACAATTGCTAGCTTGGAAGTAGCAAAAGAAGGACTAGTTGAAGCAGCTGTAATGGTGAATCTAGTTGGAGATAGTATTGGTGGATTACTACCAATACCTTGGTCAATTGGTTTCGTTCTATTAGGACTTAGTCATGCAAAACAAGCTGCCAATACTCTTGGCAATGTTATCGGATATGTTATTACCGCACTCGGTGTTTTATTCTTTATAGGCTTTTGGCTTCCTGACAACGACGTACTAGATAATATAGGTTTCGTAATTTGGATTATCATGACCTTAACATTAATAACCGCCGGCGTTCTAAAGATTACATCAAAGAATTAATGTACTAAAATTATCGTAAAATCCAATCGTATAAGAAGATACCTAATTTCGATTAGGTATCTTTTTATTTTGTTAACATTAATAAATGCATCAATATTTCTATCAGTTTTCTAACACCTGTAATTGCTGTTAAAATATCGTTAGAAAATTATTTTTATTATTAAGGATAAATACAATGTATATCATCAGAAGAACATACAAAGCAAAACAAGGTCAAGCAAGAAAAGCAGCAAAATTACTGAGAAAAATTGCAACGATATATACTGAATCCGGACAACGATCTCAATGTAACGTTTATTACAATGGTGGAACTTTACCATGCCCAAAAGAAGAACTAAACAACATATACATGCAATGGACGGCTGAAATAATTGATTCCCCATACAGAGAGGGAAATAGATTTCCGGAAATGGATACTATTTATAACGAATTCAAAGGCTATCTAGATGATTCTGACGGACCAACTAGCTGGATTGAATTTTGGGAAGAAATCGAATAACAAACCATATTAATCTAAATTAAATATAAAGAATATATTAAGATTCCTTAGGCTTAAATGGTGTTAGAATTTTTCCACCAAAAGGTTTCTTCTCTTTAACTTTTTTGGGTTTTTTAACTTCTTTTTTAAATTTTCTATCTTTCCCCATACTAATATCTCCTTATTTTCTTATTTATCAAGGAATATTAACCTTTGCGAGAAATTATATATCGAAATTAACAACAAATATACCCAAAATGAATCTAACTAATTTATCTTGATGTTAATTATGTTTTTTTTTCAATTTTTCAAAAAAAAAAAAACCTCCGATTATGATAAAATATTCCTAATTTTCTTCAAAATAAGGAGATGAAAATGCTAAAACGACCATCTGTTTTCTCAATTATTCGTTTAATACTATTAATAGGATTACTATCTTTGTTCTTTGGTTGTAGTAATACTCCAAGTGGGGAAGGATCTTCACTACAAGGATTTAAAGAAAAAGAAGGAGATTCTAAAACAAGTGCAACAGAGAAACTCTGGTCTATTCCTGAACCATACACAAATCTATCTATCGAAGAAATAAAAGCTCAAATTGAAATAACAGACTATTATGACTTGCAAGGTGCTGCTACTGACGCAGGAACTGAAGATATGACTGGTACTATGTCTGGGAGTGAAACACATAATACAGGTAAAAGTATCGGAGCAACAACTGGAAATTTTGCAAAAGATCCTCCGAAAAACGTCAAAGACAGGACTGCTTTAGCAACATTTACAAATAAACTCATTAGCCTTGACGGAGTAGTTAATACCGCAGGCACTCAAAAAAACGCTCCTCTAGATATAACAGAACGAAGACCTGGAAAATACGAAATATGGTTTTGTGCCGATGTCAATCAAAAGAGAAAACCATGTAGAAACCGTGCACATTTATTATATGAGGGACCTGAAGGTAAAGGCGATACTCTCTTTACTAAGGAGAATGTAATACGAGTTTGGGGAGTTATACTAGGAGAACAAATAGATGCTCTAGTATTCTCTGGTTATACTAAATTCAAACGTTATCCTAATATTCGGGTAGTAGACTTAGAAGTAATTAAATAAACTAAAAGAAAACTATAAAGTTTTCTTTATTTTTCAGATTTGCTTACTATTTTCTTAGAAAACCAAAAAGGTCTATAAATACGACCATTGAGAATCCATCCAATTGGTGTATGTCTTACAAAAATATGATATGTAATTATACCTATCAACATGGACGCTATTACATTTACAAAGACCGCTAAAACTGGATGAAATTCTGTATTATTTAAAATGATGCCTGCTATAGTAAAAACAATGAATAAGTGAGCTATATAAATCCAATATGAAGCATCAACTAAATAACGTACCCAAGCTCTGTCCTTTTGAAAAAAGATTTCAGCACTTCCAATGAAACCTAATATGATTAAAAAGGTGGCAAACGCTCCAAAAATCCCTCCTAAAATCACAAATAACGTAGCTAATGCATACAGCCCTGTAAGGCCAATTTGTTTTTCTGATAGTCCTTCAGAACTTTGAACTTGAGAATCAAGATCTAATTTATAAGATTTCGTCCTTTCATCCCCCTCCACTTCCGTTATCTTTCCATCCTTTACCATTCCATCTATCACACCTTTATACTCTTTCAATAATGCCTCAGTCTTCTCTTGATTTATACCAGAATTTTCTACTTTTTTATTAAAATTGTCAGATATTGTAATAAAAGACAGCATCACAACAAAACATACTATCCCAACACTAAGATAAATTTTCCAATATTTACTTAATCCACTTAATAACTGGGGATTGCGATGTATAAACCAACCTATTAAAAAAAAGAAAAGACCAATAACAAAAAAAGGTCCAGGAGGCTGATGTATAAAAGTAATTATAAAATTAAATAGCCCAAAAATCTTTCCGATAAATGAAATCATTACAACTGGAATTATTAACCACAAAAGATTTGTGGGAGAACTAAAAAGACGATCAATACTAGGAAGCAACTGTTCAAGAAAACCTGTTCTTCTATTAATATATGAAAGAAGAGAAATAATTAAATACATTAACAGTAAATCTCGCAAAAACCATAAATGGTGCATATTCCCAGATGTTAATTGATCATAACCAAGAAAATTATATATAAACATTCCAATGATTAGAGGAATGAAAATTCGAACAAAACGATTATTTAATAATTTTCTTGTCCCTCGTTTTTGAATCATCAATCGAGTAAAAAAACCTGCCAAAAGAAAGAAAAATGGCATCCTCCATGTGTGGATAAAGAAAAATAATACTCCTATTCCTGCTGAAGTTGGAGGAACTTCACCTGTCATCTCATAACCTAAACTACTACCAATTCCTTCTACATAAAACATACCAGCATGAAGTACTACACCTAAAATCATGGCGAATGCTCTAAGTGCATCCAATCCATGATATCTGATTTTTTTCTCTAATTTATTCATCTTGTAGCTATCTATAACTTCCATCAGGTATGCGAGTTGGAAGTTTAAACCCCTTATCGTTTAACAGTTCACTAATCAAAATATCCTTGTTTTGGAGATCTATAGATGTACAAATATACCATTCATCAGCACTATCTTCACATTTGTCAGTTAGTTGAGGATCTAAAGCCCCAATATTTGCCATCAATGCCCAGTAAACATACTCATATGCCTGGCATTCATAAGTACATGTAGGGTCGTAATATTTATACCAAGCGGAATCAGGATATCTCTTGGGAAGTTCATCCTCAAAGTATCCACCACGCGCAATATCCAAGGCGTCTGTTAATAAAGAAGGTTTAAGTGCTCCACACGCCTCTGGGTAAACAGCTTCCCAACCTTTTGTAACTATATGCCATACCTCTTCTAAGTTTGTGTCCCAAGTACCAGCTTTTTCAATACCTCCTATGGCCCATCGATCCTGGTCATACCACATACTAGCCCCAAAATGAAAATTTCTCCCACACTTAGTTTCTTCAAATGCCTTATCTGATTCACTCCATACTGGAACGACAACATTATTTTTCACTAAATAATTTAATACGTCAGGATCATCTGGTATTCCATCTTCATCATTGTCTATGAACTGTGCCAAAATATTCGCAGTATGAATAACATAGTCTTTAGGTGCTCCATCTGTTGCTATAACGTACATCCCAAAAACTTCAATGAACATATCCATTTCATCATTAATACAGTCATATTTTGGATGTTTGTCAAGAATTTGAAAAGAAGGAAGTAACCTTCCTGATACTTTCTCTGTTTCTTTAGAAGCAACTTCAATATCTGGAAGTTCTGTCGATGAACACGCAAAAAGAGAAAGTATGATTAAAAAACTTATAAATGGCAAACTTATTTTCTTTCTCATAGTAATCCTTTTCGGGAATTATTGATTACGCTTTCTTTAGAAAAATT
The DNA here is from genome assembly GCA_964508175.1 of uncultured Dehalococcoidia bacterium. Classification (GTDB taxonomy): domain Bacteria; phylum Chloroflexota; class Dehalococcoidia; order Lucifugimonadales; family CAZDRU01; genus CAZDRU01. Next base: position 6,846 of record CAZDRU010000022.1, on the reverse strand, counting down.
TGACCATTCCATTTATAACCATCGTATTCAAAATTTTTAACACCATATATATCTTGAACATTATTTTGAGCTAAAAAACGAATGAATTTTCCCTTTACAACTTTTCCTGAATGGGCAGATTGGACTAATTTCCCATTTTTATTAATAACAAAATTGATACTTACAATATTGTTTTCTGTATTTAATGCCTTTCTGTGAGTAGCAGGTAATAAATCTAAAATAAGTTCTTCATTTTTTAAATAATTTGAAAGATCTTTTTTCCAAAAATTCGTTAACGAAAGAACATTCATTTTTAACTTATAATTAGGTATTAAACTATCTGGTTTTAATATCCCAAACAATCCACTTAATATTCTAAGATTTTGATTTAAATAATTTTGTGCATCTAAATTTAGAGAATCCCAATCAAGATTTTTGAATACAACCCCAGTATATCTCTCTATTGCCATCGAGCATTTTTTGTTAAAAATATTTAAATTATTCTCATGTAAATCAATAGCTTTATCTAAAGTGGTTCCATAAGTGGAAATTATTTGCTTTTCATCTAATTTATTTAAAAGTTCCAGGATTTTATTTACCTGTAGTGTGAAAATAAAATTTGTTTCATTAAATTTCTTATTAACAGTATTTACTGAAGATTTTCCTTCACTAGGAGGAGTCAAAATTAACATTAGTTCATTTTATCTAAAATTTAAAGGAATTGAAATAAATCATCAATTGTGTAATTCAATGCTTTTACTAATTTAAAATGCTAAAATATGACTCATTTTCTTACAAAAATGATTGAAATGATCACTGAATATACAAAAAAAGACTTTTCTAAAATTCTCTATGTAATTAATAATGCTGCTTTAAAATATAAAGGTGTCATTCCAGATAATTGTTGGCATGAACCTTATATGTTAGAACAAGAACTAATCAATGAGTTTGATAATGGTGTTCGTATGTTTGGATATGACAAGAATAATATGTTGGTTGGAGTAATGGGAATTCAGGAACTAAAAAATGTTACTTTAATAAGACATGCTTACACATTGTCTAATTATCAAGGAATAGGCATAGGAAAATCGTTATTACAATATTTATTTAAAATCAATAACAGTTCAAATTTGTATGTTGGGACCTGGCAAGATGCTACTTGGGCTATTAAATTTTATGAAAAATCTGGGTTTATTCTTCATAAAAGAAAACAGACTGTTCAATTACTTAAGAAGTATTGGGAAATTTCTTCAAAACAAATTGAAAATTCAGTAGTATTAGAAAAAATAAACTAATTATATTCAACTTTAATCAGACGAAATTTAGGGAAATATTGAACAGTAATATTATGATAAAATATTATTTATTTTCTTTGTAAAAAATGGAGGTTGAATGATAAACAAATTATCCATTTTGTCAGTCATTCGTTTAATACTATTAACAGGATTACTATCTGTTTTCTTTGCTTGTTCTAATAACGATCCAAATAAAGCAGGTGGGATACCAACTTCTCTACAAGAATTTAAAGAAAAAGAAGTAGATTCTAAAGCAATATCTGCAACAGACAAACTCTGGTCTATTCCTGAACCATATACAAATTTATCTATCGAACAAATAAAAGAGCAAATTGAAATAACAGACTATTACACCTTAAAAGGTGCTGCTACTGACGCAGGAGATGAAGATTCTAATCTAGAAGCAGGAATTTCCCGAAGTATTGTCGCAGGAGGCGGTTCAGTTGCAAAAGATTCTCCAAAAAACAAAAGAGATAGAGAAGCTTTAGCATCATATACAAATAAACTTATTAGTCTTGAAGGAGTAGTTAATACTGCCGGCACTCAAAAAACGGCGCCTCTAGATATAGAAGAACGAAAACCTGGAAAATACGAAGTATGGTTTTGTGCAGATGAGAATCAAAAAAGAAAACCATGTAGAAACCGTGCACATTTATTATATGAAGCTCCTGAAGGCAAAGGAAATACTCTCTTTACTCATGACACTGTAATACGATTTTGGGGTGTTATACTAGGAGAACAAATAGATGCTCTACTATTCACTGGTTATACTAAATTAAAACGTTATCCTAAAATTCGAGTAATTGAATTAGAGGTAATTAAATAAATTAAAAAGACACTTGGGAATGAAACTATTATCGCTTCCTACAATTATTCGTTTAATACTATTAACAGGATTACTATCTGTTTTCTTTGCTTGTTCTTCTTCCACAAATAAAGAAACTGATGGAAATTCAAAACAAGATTATTGGACAATACCAACACAATACCAAAATGTTCCTATTGCAGAAATAAAAACTCAAGTTGAAATAACAGAATATAAAACCATAAAAGGAGCTGCTACACGCGCTGAAAGAGATTTAGTTGAAAAAATACACAACACAACAGCAAAAACAGACGAAGAAGCATTGGCAACTTTTGTAAATAAACTAGTTACTTTCGAAGGAGAGATTGACAAAGTCGCAAGACAAGCTAAAGCCCCTCTAGCAATAGAAGAGGTTGCCCCTGGCAAATATCAAATGTGGTTCTGTGATAAAACAAGAACTCCTTGTAGATATGCTATGTTTTTATTATATGAAGGAGAGCCCGGGAAAGGAAACTCTCTCTTTTCGAATGACAATACCATAAGATTTTGGGGTATTATTAGAGGAGAAGAAATACGTAAAATGTTCGGCGCATCTCTGACTCCGAACTATACAAGGTATCCAAAAATTCGTGTACTCGACTTAGAAGTAATTAAATAAATACTATGTTCTGTAATTTATCTAGATAATAATAAAGAAGGAAGGATTAAACTTTTCGAAAATGATAGATTATTTAAGTGTTCTGTAATATCGAATTGTTAGATATCCAACAATAATAAGTAATATAGCAATTAACACACTTCCTAAACCAAGTCTAAGAAGCACATATAAAATAGCCATACCGGCTATTAAGAACCAAACTCCAATAACTAATTTTTTCATACTTAACCTCTAACTTATCTAGATATTGTAAAGTAGTATGTTGTTAATGCAGTACTCAACTTATAACACCAGCCTGTCTTAGCCCCCATAGTATGCCAACAATGATTACTGCTATTGTAACAATTATTCTCGCCATAAGATGAATAATATATGTGGTGTGCTAAACTTTTTCAAGTTTGAAAGTAGTCACTAAAAATGCTTTAACTTAAGAAATAGCAACGAAACATAAAACCAATCAATAAAAGAAAAAAAATTCCACTAAAAATTTTCTTTGTTCTCCTATTCATTTATTATCTCCAATTTATCCAAGTGTTATGAGAGAAAGTATCATTAAAGAACTTATAATTGAAAAGCGTATTTTCTTTCTTATATTCAACATAAGAGTAAAGCTTTTGGATAATATACATCACGAATTAACAACAAAAAGATTTTGTCCTTATATATAGATGTCTCAAGCTACAAAAATAACCCAATCACCGCAGTTAGGCAAGACTAGCAATCAGGCATGTACCAAACTTTACCATCTTTATCAAACTCGTGGTAGCCAGAACATCCATTCTTGATCGCGGCTGCTTCAGCAGCTTCAGGGGTTTCATAAACCATACCTTCGCACTTTTCTTTTTCACCAGACTCACTAGTGTAAAAGTGATGACCCATTTCTCCACTTTCTTGACTTTCTCGATCACCGTCAGTAGGACTATCAGCCATAACAAGCGTAGTAGTCATTGCCAAAATAACTAAAGCTATTGTAATGCCGATTAAACCAGCTAGATATCTTCTTGTAATCATAAGGGCATTTTATCACATACACACATTAGTTGTATTTTTTGTCACTTTCTTTTTCTTCGACTTATACATCGAGAATTAACAACAAGAAATGTATTAATTCATTTTTTCCATTGTATAAATTACGTCTGTATTATTGTGTTTTTTATCCCACTCAACTACCCAAGGGGCAGTCACCGCTTCCTGCATTTTGTCAAAATCTATGACATTTGCAATTGTAATAACTTTACACCATCCCTCCTTGTCATAAGGAAGTTCAGCACTTTCCGAAGGACGATCTGTAATTCCTGGAAATTTTTCACGAATTTCCTGCATCATATGATTAAAATCCTCGAAAGTTCCCTCAAAAGTTGATGTAAAACAAATGTTCATTCAAATACTCCTTTATTATCTAAAAATACTGGATACATATAATAATATGATTAAATAAATCTCAACACAATAATCGCAGAAATTATTTAGCTTTTCTTTGCTGCCTGAGTCAGGTAGTTTCCGATGGTAGTCATAGACTCCTGAACTTCAGGCTCTCCACCACCATGAGCGGAGATAAGCCCTGCTGCCATCAGTTTCTGCCACAGAGTTTTATACGCATCCCTCGCCTGTTTCAAATCATCGTCCATAATCTGCTCCTTATAAGAGTAAACCTTTTCGGAAATTATACACTATCAATTATTCAAAAATCACAGATCGTTCAAATTCAACCTTCTCAAACCAACTTTCTAAGTCAACGAGAAGTTTTCTAACACGTTCGATCTCCGAATCAGCAAGATTGTTACGTTCTTCTGGATCTTTGGCAATATTGTATAGTTCTGCTGGAGGTGGAGGAGGAATTTCTCGAGCTGGATATGGTTTTGAAAAAATACCGTGCTCAATAAAATGTTCAGGATTATACATAGAAATCTTAAGATTTTCGCTATCTGGCACAACCATTGTTTCGTCTATTCTAGGGCGAACTAGTTTCCAATCACCATCTATTACTGCTGCATTACTGGTTACATCTGGTGAAAATCTATTCCACTGCCAAAATCTTTGTGGTTGATTACATTTGATTTCTTGGGAGAGCATAGGCCAAATATTTACTCCATCAATATCAATTTCACTAGGAACTGATATGCCGGAAGCAGCGAGTAAAGTAGGAAACCAGTCTGTAAAATGTGACATAAGCGATATTTGACGTTTGCCTTCAAGCCCATCAGGCCATCTGATTATTAATGGGACACGAATCCCGCCTTCATAAATGGTTCCTTTAGCCCCATTGAAATTACAATTGAAACGATCTAGTTGCCATTCAGAAAATTCAGTATTTTCTAAATCAGCCTCTATATGGGATGGATTGCCAAATTGTGGGCCATTATCACTAGTAAATACTAAGATAGTATTGTCTGCTAAACCTTGGGATTCAAGAACATCAAGTATCTGTTGAATTCCAGAATCCATGCGTTGTATCATTCCGTAAACTGTACTTACTCCTCTATTAAACCCTTTTTCCAAAAATGGCAATATATCATTTTCAGGTGCCTGTAGAGGAGTATGTGGAGCATTATAATTCACTTGAAGGTAAAATTTGTCTGTTGATTTACGACGTTTAATAAACTTAATCGCCTCGTCAGTCCAAACGTCAGTTAAATATCTGCCATCTGCACGTTTTACAGTATTTCCGTATTCTATTCGCCAATCATAGTAATCATGCATTCCTCCGCGGAAACACACTGTTTCATCAAATCCTCGATTCAAAGGATGATATCGAAAATCAAATGAACCAAGATGCCATTTGCCAATATGACCTGTTGTATATCCAGCAGATTTAAAAACATCAGCTATTGTTGTTTCTCTAAGTGCCAAACGTTCTAATCCCCACCATTCAAGAGTATCTATAGAGCCAGTACGATGTGGATATCTGCCAGTCATCAGAGCTGCTCTAGATGGATTGCATACAGGTGATGCTGTATATTGATGTGTTAAACAAACAGATTCATTTATAAGATAATCTAACGTAGGAGTATTAGAACGTCCACCGTTAAATATGGAAAAATCCCCATAGCCCATGTCGTCAGCAAGAATGAAAATTATATTAGGAGAAGCATCCTGCAATTTTGCATTTTTCATAAAGAGAAATTATACACTATCAATTAAAAAATGATCATATAAAAAAACGCATGAATTATTTATAGTCCCACAGAGTAGGTATATCGTGCTATTAATTGTATTCGGCTTTAATAAGACGGAATTGAGGAAAATATTCAGGAATCAGACATCTTCCGGTTTGTTTACTCATGCAGAAAAATTGTCTGTCTTCTAAAATCCCAGCAACACGCATTTTCGCCCCGACAACAATATCACTCGGCGCTCTATCAGTTTTATATTTAACAAAGATAATACCCGACACATCACAAGTAAGATAGATTCTAGCTCTAGGATCTTTCATCAAATCTTGGTTTCTTTCTCCTATACAAAACCATACATCATAAACTGTTGGATCTGATTTTCTTTGAATAATTTTATCTAATTCCCCTTCAAAATATCCAAGTTGCCCTAATTTATCTTCTGCTACTATTGGAGTCCAATCATCATCTACTCTAGAGTTATATGCGGCAGTACCTTGTCGTTCCATTAATCCTTCAGTAGAAGTTATAGTGCTTTGAGATTTCAATTCATCTAAAGACAAGTTTTGATATTCTTTAGGTATTACCCAATCACCTCCTTTTCCACCACCACAAGCAATAAGTCCAAGTAATGTTATTGCTAAAACAAGAATAGAAAGTAATGGTTTCATTTTCAAACTCCTTTTTAAGAATGCTTTAATTTATCAAAATGTTAATAAATTAGGAATTAATAAAACTTTTCGGGAATTATACACTATCAATTACAACAATGCTGATAAGAATAATGATAAGAAATTATTTAATTACCTCTAAGGCAAGAACTCGAATTTTCGGGTAGCGTTTCCAAGTAAATCCGCTAGCTAATACAAGTCTGCCTATTTGTTCACCAAGCATAACACCCCAAATTTTTATGACAGTATCATGGGTAAAGAGAGTATCTCCTTTACCTTCAGGAGCTTCATATAACAAAAATGCACGGTATCTGCATGGTTTTCTTGC
>CAZDRU010000021.1:0-14432 GCA_964508175.1 uncultured Dehalococcoidia bacterium | reverse complement strand
CTGCTTCAGCGAAAAAACCTCCAATTTGACCACCCCCGAGCATCCCCAGTGTGCTGCCTAGAGGAATTGCCGCACTTGAGTCCTCGATTTTCAAACTGCACCCCGTGAATTTGGATCTAACAAGACAGTTTCCGTCAGGGTGTTTCGCCAGTTTCTCAACCTAGTTTTTAAGCCTTCGTCTTGAATGGCAAGTATTTCTGCAGCTAAAATCGCAGCATTTTCCGCCCCTTCTATCGCAACTGCCGCTACTGGAACACCTCTTGGCATTTGAACTATTGAAAGTAGTGAATCCATACCTTTAAGGTGCTCTAAGGGGACTGGGACTCCAATTATTGGGATGATAGTTTTGGCAGCAAGCATACCGGGTAAATGTGCAGCTCCACCTGCCCCAGCTATGATTACTTTTATCCCTCTATCCTCAGCCTTTTCGGCATATTCGAATAACCAGTCGGGTGTTCGGTGAGCGGAAACAACTTTGAGCTCACTCTCAACTTCAAGATGGTCCAGTAGTTCAACAGATTTTTTCAAAATTGGAAAGTCAGAAGTGCTACCTCCAACTATACCCACTAAAGGATTACCTTTTTCCCTAGTATTTATAGGCATACGAATCTCCTTGTTGCTGTGAATACCATAATAGTTTAAATTGCATTGCTTGAACTTGTAAACACTTTTGTGAACATAAAAGCGAAAAGAGTGAAGTAGATAAGCCTTAAAATTCCTACTGCTTCATCTGCATATGCGTTATCTGATTTGCTCCTCATAACTATTCCTACTTTAATTTTACCTCGTCAAAAAATATTTATTTCACCTATATCTGTTCGAAAATACTTACCTGTAAATTCTATTTGTTTAATTGCTTGATAAATTCGATTTCTAGCCTTATTACCATCTTCATCAATTGAAACTACAGTCATAACACGTCCGCCATTAGTAACTAAATTACCTTCTGAAGTTTTAGTCCCAGCATGAAAAGCAAATATTTTAGAATCCTTTTTACCGTTTTCTGTTATCTTGTATCCTGTTTTATAACTTCCAGGATAACCATCTGATGCTAAAACAACTCCTATAGCTTTTTCTTTTCTCCATTCAATATGACATTCATTTAGTTTTCCTTCAACACTTTTCATGAAAATATCTAACAAATCTGATTTTAATAATGGCAACAAAACTTGGGTTTCTGGGTCACCTAAGCGGCAATTAAATTCCAAAACTTTTGGGCCTTCCTTCGTTAACATCAAACCACAATACAAAACTCCAACAAAAGGAGATTTAGAAAACTTCAAAGCATTAATCACCGGTTGAAATATTTTATCTGATATGTTTTTAGACAAAATATCGTCCCAAAAATATGGAGGAGAATAACTTCCCATCCCTCCAGTATTTGGGCCTTCTTCATGATTTAATAATCTTTTATAATCACATGCAGCAATCGGCTTAGAAAAATTCTTCCCATCAACAAAACAAAAGACACTGACTTCTAATCCTTCTAAAAACTCTTCAATAACAACTGTATTCCCAGAATCTCCAAATTCTTTTTTTAATAAGCAACGAGATAGTGCTTCATCTGCCTCTTTTAGATTCGAACAAATAATTGCTCCTTTTCCACCTGCTAATCCATCGGCTTTTATAACAACGGGAAAACCAAATTCACTCAAATTTTTCTTTCCCATATCATAACTATCAACAATAATAAATTTTGGAGCAGGAACTAAATTATCTTCCATTAATAATCGGGCAAATGCTTTACTAGTTTCGATCTTAGCAGCATTTTTTGTAGGGCCAAATATTTTTAATTTATTTCGATGAAATTCATCTGCTAAGCCTTGTTCTAATGGAATCTCTGGACCAACCACAGTTAAATCAATATTTTCTGATTTAACAAACTCGATTAATCGTTGTATATCTAATGGATCTATATCTACATTATTAGCTATTTCCGCAGTTCCAGCATTTCCGGGAGCAACAAACAAAGTTCCTAATTTAGGACTTTGTAAAAGTTTCCAAGCAATAGTATGTTCTCTTGCTCCATTTCCTATAACTAAAACATTCATATAATGCCCATAAATCTTACTACTTTAAAAAATTCAATTTTTATTCCCACTCAATAGTCCCTGGTGGTTTACTTGTAATATCATAAACAACCCTATTAACTCCTTCTACTTCATTAACAATCCTATTAGACATAACTGAAAGTAAATCATAGGGAAATTTTACCCAATCTGCAGTCATTCCATCTTCACTTTTAACGGCTCGAATAGCAACAACATATTCGTAAGTTCTATGATCTCCCATAACTCCAACAGTTTTTGAATCTGTTAATACTGCAAACGTCTGCCACAACGAATGATAAAGATTTTTTTTCTTTATTTCATTAATAATAATCCAATCGCAATCACGCAAAATTCGTAATTTTTCAGGAGTCACCTCTCCTTTAATTCTTATAGCTAATCCTGGGCCAGGAAAGGGCTGCCTATAAATCATGTCATCGGGTAACCCTAACGTTTTTCCTATTTCCCTAACTTCATCTTTAAAAAGATAACGTAACGGCTCAACTAATTGCATATTCATTTTTTCAGGCAATCCACCAACATTATGATGTGTTTTTATTTTTACCGAATCTCCACTTACATTTTCACTTTCGATAACATCTGGATATAAAGTTCCTTGTGCTAAAAAATCAATCTCCCCTATGTTTTGAGCAATCTCTTCAAAAACACTAATAAATTCATTTCCAATAATCTTACGTTTTTCTTCAGGGTCAATAATCCCTTCTAAAGCATTTAAAAACTTATCAGAAGAATCTTCATAAATTAAATTGAAATGTTTTTTAAAAACCTGTTGAATACGATCGGATTCATTTTTCCGCAGCAATCCATTATTCACAAAAACACATTTAAGTCTATTACCAATCGCTTTCGAAATTAATGCTGCTGTAACAGCAGAATCGACTCCTCCTGATAAAGCACAAATAACACTTTTATCTCCTATCTGTCTCTGTATTTCTTGTACAGTCCAAGAAATAAAATTTATTGGAGTCCAAGAAGAACTACATTTACATATTTGAAATAAAAAGTTACTTAATATTTCTTTCCCTTGTTGTGTATGAACTACTTCAGGATGAAACTGTATGCCAATAAGATCTTGGCCATCAGTTATTGCAGCAAAAGGAGCATTATCAGTAAAAGCAATACACGAAAATTTTTCTGGCAACGATTCTATTTTATCTCCATGACTCATCCAAACTGCTATTTCTTCTGGTAAATCTTTAAATAACAACGAATGTCCTATTTGATTAATAATCGCATGACCATATTCACGTTTTGCTCCTCGATTAATAATTCCACCAAAGTGTTGCACCATAAGTTGCATGCCATAACAAATACCAAGAATAGGAATTCCTATTTTATAAATCCAAGAAGGAGCCTTAGGACTATTAGATTCATAGACACTATGTGGTCCTCCAGATAAGATAATCCCCTTAGGATTTAGTTTTTTTATTTGATCCCATGTTATATTTGGTCCAAATACTTCACAATAAACTTTAGCTTCTCTAATCCGTCTAGCAATCAAAAGAGTATATTGAGAACCAAAATCTATTATAATTATACTTTCTTGGACTTGTTCACTAGAATCCTCCATTGAAGAACCTGAAGATTCTTTTTTCGATGCCGTTTGAAGATATCCAGCAATTTCTAAATCATCACTAGAATTTAATCTATTTGAATTTTCTTTACTCTGTTTAGGCACAAAAACCTCAATTACATAACATTCATTATAATGAATTATAAATAAGAAATTTATATATTTTTACTACTTCAACAAATTTTCAATAATTCACTACTAAACTTCCTTAACTGTAACACAAAATAAAGTATCTTTTGCAAGGAAATTTGAGTCAATAATCATTCTCACATATACTATATTTATTCTCATAATAATTAATAGCTAACGAAACCAAAAAACAATGACTAAAAAGCCAATTATAAACTCATTTGAAATAAAAAAAACCGCTCTTATCCTACAAAAAGGTGGGGTTGCAGTATTCCCAACCGACACATTATATGCAATAGGGGCAAATATAAACCATATAAAAGCTATTAAAAGGATATTTAAAATAAAAAACAGACCTAAAAATTTAGGCCTACCTATTTTAATAGAATCAATAAATCAATTAACTGAAGTAGGAACAAATATTTCTAAATTAGCTTTTCGTCTAGCAAAAATTTTTTGGCCAGGACCTCTAACTCTTATCGTACCTAAAAATAATCAAATTTCTTCGCTGATAACCGGAGGAGCTACTACAACAGCAGTAAGAATTCCCAATAATAAAGATTGTTTATCAATCATAAAAAAAACTGGGGCTCCAATAACTGGCACTAGTGCTAATCCTACTGGGGAAAAGGATGTAATAGATCCTGATATTATTCATAATTGGTTTGATTCAAAAGTAGATTATATCTTTGATAAAAAACCTTCTAGTTCTAAAGGTATAGCCTCGACAATTTTAGACGTAACAAAAGAAAAAGCAATTCTACTCAGAGAAGGAGATCTTAAGAAAGATTTCATAGAAAAAAACGCTGGTATTACAATTTCATAAATTATTCTAGGAGATGTACAGTTGAATATAGCAATTGGGTGTGATCACAGAGGATTTAAATTAAAAACTTCTATCATTAAAATAGTTCAAAAACTAAACCATTCAATAATTGATTTAGGATGTACTAACGAAGATTCCGTTGACTATCCTGACTTTGCATCAAAAGTTTCTCAACTTGTTCAATCAAAAAATGCTAGCTTAGGTATATTAATATGTGCAAGCGGAAATGGGATGGCTATCACGAGTAATAAATTTAGAAACATTAGAGCTGCTGTTTGTAGAAGTATTGAAGAAGTAAAATTAGCAAGAGCACACAATGATGCGAATATCTTATGTATTGGTGCAGATTTTGTTCCATCAGATAGTATTCAAATTATGATAGAGACATTTTTTAACACAAAATTTGAAGGCGAAAGACATCTGAGAAGAATAAATAAAATACCTGAAAGCAATTAAGAGTAATTCAATGTTAAATCAAAAAAAATTACAAACATTAAAAGATGTACTTTATGAAAATCTCCATAAAAAAATGGAGGTTGAAACAGGATTACTTTTTAAAATGATTAATCATCAATTAAAAACATCTGATTCACGTAATTTCTCCCAAATCAAGCCAACATGTTTTGAACTTCCTGGGATATTCTCCTTGCTTATTGAAGAAATATGTACCGGAGAAATTAAAAAATCATACCCTATTGCTGAATCTCTAGAATTAATATCCAATTTTTTAATCGTTCATGAAGATGTTCAAAATGGGAATCCTGAACGTAATGGGAATCCATCAGTATGGTGGGAATGGGGTCCAGCACAAGCAATCAATGCGGGTGATGCATTACACGTTTTAGCACAACAATCTTTACTAAAACTTGGACATTCCCAAATGGCTCAAAAAACCTTAATTGAAAGTGTAATAACAATAGAAAATGCTTGTTTCGATGTCTTTAAAGGTCAACAATTAGAAATAGAATTTCAAGATAAAATTGACATTAATACAAAGCAATACTTAGAAATGATTGAATTAAAAATAAGTTCTCTTATTGAATGTTCAATGAAATTAAGTAGTTCATTATGTGGATTACAACCAAATGAAATTTCAGCTTTGGGAACTTTTGGAAAATATTTTGCTATATCTTATCAAATTCAATTAGAAATTAATTCATTTCACTTTGATACAATTAAAGATGACGACAAATTGAATGAAATAGGAAGTTTTATAACAAAGAAGAAAAATTTTCCAATCATATGGGCGATTGAAAACAGTTCTCCGCAAATAAAACGAGAACTGGGGACTTTATATTTTAAACGAGTGTTAGATAAAAAAGATGTATTAGCAATTCAAAAAATTATCCAAGATAATGATATTCTAGAAAAGATTGAACACTTTAGTGATGAATATTTCCAAAAAGGAATTAACGAATTAATAAATGGAAATATAGACAATAATATTATTGAAAAAATTCAATCATTTAAAAATCTTCTTATCAAAGAACGCTCAACTTAATTGGTTCAAAAACAAAAAAGGTAAATATGCAAAAAAAATCGATAACAGATATCAATGTAAATAATAAAACAGTATTATTACGTGTTGATTTTAATATACCTTTGGAAACAGGAACTAGTACAGAACCTATTTATGATCATAGAATTCGTTCAGCTCTTCCAACAATATACTACCTGTTAGGAAGTAACGCAAAAATAATACTTTGTTCTCATCTTGGAAGACCAGATGGGACAAATGTAAAAAACTTAAAATTAGAACCAGTTGCACAACAACTAGAAAAATTATTGTTAATGCCTATTAAATATGTAAATGACTGCGTAGGTCCAACAGTTGAAAAAGCAATTAACGAATTAAATCCTAAAGAAATTCTACTTTTAGAAAATTTAAGATTCCACGAAGGGGAAGAATTAAATAGTGAAAAATTTGCCATGAATCTTTCGAAATTAGCAGATGTTTTCATCATGGACGCTTTTGGAGTCGCGCATAGAAAACATGCTTCTACAGCAAAAATTCATAAACTATTACCATCAGCTGCAGGATTTTTATTAGAACGTGAAATAAAATTACTAGAAGATGGATTAAAAACCCCAACACCACCTTTTGGAGCAATCTTAGGTGGAGCTAAAATTGACGACAAAATTAAAGTCATAAGAAGTCTTTTACCTAAAATTGATAAGTTGCTTGTTGGTGGAGAAATGGCAAAAGAATTTATAAAATATACTATAAATAATAATCTGCCAAAAACTGATCTGGGAAGAGAAATTGCAAGTATTATTGAACTAACTAAGAAATTAAATGTCGAACTTATATTACCAGAAGACGTTGTTGTCACTGAAAAATTTGGGGAAGAATCAAAACATAGTCTTAATGTAGACATAAATAATATACCTAATGGTTGGGCAATAATGGATATAGGCCAAAAAACGATTGAAAAATTTAAAAAAGAATTAAAGAAATGTAAAACCATTGTTTGGAATGGTCCGATGGGAGTATTTGAAATCGAAGCATTTAAGGAAGGAACTAGAAATATTGCACAATTACTATCTACTAATAATGGAACGACTATAGTAGGTGGAGGTTCAACTGCTGAGGCTGTAGAAAAATTAGGGTATGTAGACCGAATGACACATGTTTCTACTGGGGGGGGCGCTTGCTTACAACTTTTACAAGGTAATGAATTACCAGGAATTAGTGCATTACCTAATAAATAATTTATATAAAAAAATGGATACACTTTTACGACAATCTATAAAAAAAACTAATTCAAAAATCATAATGGTAGTAATTGATGGATTAGGAGGGATGCCACATCCTGAATACTATCATCGTTCTGAATTAGAAGTTGCGAATTTACCAAACCTAGATAATTTATCCAATACTAGTTCTGCAGGATTAACAATGCCAATTGAACATGGCATTACTCCAGGAAGTGGCCCAGGGCATCTTGCTCTTTTTGGATATAATCCAACAACTGAATTTATTGGAAGAGGCGTGCTAGAAACACTTGGAATGGGAATTAATTTAACAAAAAATGATTTAGCTATAAGAGGAAATATCTGTACGATTAATCAAGAAGGAATTATTACAAACAGAAGAGCAAATCGAATTAATAATAACGAAGCTCAACGCATATGTAAAATTCTTCAAGATATCAGTCCTGCAAATTTCGAAATACATCATGTTATGGAACATCGTTTTGCAATTGTAATAAGAAACTCTAATGCAATTGAATTAAACGCTCAAATCACAGATACTGACCCGCAAATAGAAGGAGAAAAACCTTTACAATCTAAAGCAATAGATAAAACTGCAAACGACACAGCAAACCTTATCAATAATTTCCAAGCTACAGCAAAGAAAGCTCTACAAAAAGAAAGTCAAGGAAATATGGTATTACTAAGAGGATACTCCCAATTACCCAAATTAACTTCTTTTCAAGAAAAATACTTATTAAATCCATGTGCTATTGCTGCATATCCAATGTATAGAGGAATAGCAAAATTAGCAGGCATGAGTATTAAAGAATGTAAACCAAACATAAATAATCAATTAGAAACATTAAAAAATAATGTTAAAAATCATGATTTCATCTTTTTTCATTATAAAAACGCAGATGCAAAAGGAGAAGACGGTGATTTCGAAGGTAAAGTACAATCGTTAGAAAATATAGACCCTATTATTGGCGAAATTCGCAATTTAAATCCTGATGTATTAATAATCTGTGGAGATCATTCAACTCCTTCTTTGATGGCAGGACATAGTTGGCATCCAGTCCCATTAATAATCCATTCAAAATGGACAAATGGGCATGGAATTAGTCACTTTGATGAAAAACACTGTGCAAAAGGAGATATTGGTATATTATATGCAAAGAACATAATGAATTTAGCACTTTCTCATGCAGGGAAATTATCGAAATTTGGAGCTTAAAAACAAGGAGATACTCTGATGGATACAGATCAATTAGGTAAAGTATTAGAAACTCAAATAACAGGACGTGGGCCTGCAATATGGCTAGCAGGAGACCCAGAAGAATTAAAACCATGGATGAATTACGGAATTACTGGAATTGTTACAAATACAGTTGTTCTAAATGAAATGGTAAAAAAATATGGACAACTAACAGAACTAATAAAAAGATATCTTGACATTACAGATAAGCCTGTAGTTGTTGAAATTGATGGATATTCAACCGAGGAACTAATAAAAGTAGCAGCAATATTTACTGAAATGTCTCCAAGAATCATTATCAAAATACCTTGTGGAGTGAACTCTTTAGGGGCGTTTGTGGAATTAAATAAACAAGGCATTGAAACTTACTGTACGACTGTTTTTTCTTTACCTCAAGCAGCTGCAGTTGCACAAGCAGGAGCTACTCATATTTTGCCATTTTGTGAACCAGTAAAAGCGGCTGGAGGGGACCCAACAAAATTAGTACGAGAATGTGTTTCTATGTTTAATAATTGGGAACAAAGACCATATATTACAGCTGCACTAATAAGAAGTCCTGAAACAGCTTATGCAGCTCTGAGAGATGGAGCAGATGGAATCATTATTTTCTGGACTGTCTATAAAGAAATGATGGAGCATCCATTGACAGAACAATGGAATAAAATTTTCTTAGATGAATGGGAAGATATGCATAAAGCAGGATTATTAAAAGGTATTCCGGTCCAAAAACCTTCTTAACGCAACATTTAAGAGGAATATTATGATTTTTAATTCTAAACCTATCGTTGCCGGCAATTGGAAAATGAATAAAACTTGTTCAGAAACGATTACATTAATAAAGTCAATAAAAGACGATTTGGAAAATCTAGAAGCACTATCAATAATATTCCCTCCTTTTATCTCCCTATTGTCAGCAAATAAAGAATTACAAAACTCTACTATAAAACTCGGTGCACAAAATATGCATTTTGAAGAGTCCGGTCAATTCACGGGAGAAATTTCCGCAAACATGCTCCTTAATATCTGCGAATATGTGATCATTGGCCATTCAGAAAGACGTCAGTTTTTTAATGAATCAAATACAGTAATTAATAAAAAACTAAAATCAGCAATAAAAAATGGACTTAAACCAATCTTATGCATTGGAGAATCTCTTAAAGAAAAATCAGCAGGTTTATCAACAAAAATCTTGGAAAAACAATTAATAAAAGGATTAGATGGAATAACAAATTCTAAAGATTTAATAATAGCATACGAACCTGTATGGGCTATAGGAACTGGGGAAGCTGCAAATCCTGAAGAAATTTCTGTAACTATTAAAAATACTATTCATACTGTATTAGCTTCAATAAAATTAGATTATGAAATTATTCCAATATTATATGGAGGTAGTGTTAACCCTTCAAATACCGCATCCTTTATGAATTATTCCGAAATCAACGGTGTACTAGTTGGCAGTGCAAGTCTGAAAGATAAAGATTTTATTGAAATTGCAAAAATCGCTTCACAATCCTAAATATAATACCTCTAATAAAGTAATATTTTTACTTGGACCTACTGGCATTGGAAAATCTAAATTTGCTTTAGAAATTGCTAAATTGATTCCCATAGAAATCATCAATGCTGATAGCAAGCAAATCTATAAATTCATGAATATAGGAACTTCAAAACCAAATAGCGAAGAACTTAAAATAGTTAAACATCATCTTATTAATCTTATTAATCCCAATGAAGAATTTAGTCTCCAAGAATTTCTTAATAAAGCCAAAACAACAATAAACAAAATAGCTAATAATAATAAATTTCCAGTTGTAGTAGGAGGAACAAATCAATATATTACTGCACTGATCGAAGGCTGGAATCCGCCGGTAGTTAAAGCAAACAAAGAACTAAGGAATAAATATCAAGATCTAATTAACAAAAACGGCAGCGACTTTCTATTTCAACAATTACAAGCCTTTGATCCAGAAACAGCTATAAAAATACATCCTAATAACCACCGTAGATTAATCAGAGCTCTTGAAATTATAGAAACTACTGGAACTAAAATTTCAACATCAACAAGAAAAATCAAACCCGAATATAATTTCATAGCAATTGCATTAACAACATCAAGAAATATCCTCTATTCTTTGATTGATAAACGAGTCGATTTAATGTTGAAAAATGGACTAGAACAAGAAGTAAAAACATTACTAAAAAAAGGATATTCGAAAAATAATCCAGGAATGAATTCAATAGGATATGGTGAAATCATTGATTACTTTGAAAAAAAAATTTCGTATGACAAAGCTATTCAACTTATAAAATATAGAACTCACAAACTAGTGAGACAACAATATACTTGGTTAAATGCAAGAAAATTTAATATAAACTTTATAGATATCAATAATAATCCTATAAAAATATTTGAAAAAATCTTCATGAATTTTATTAACAGTAAAAACTAGTGATAGAATACTAAAATTAAATCAAAATTTGAGAGAATATAAATATGAAATTTGTAAAAATGCATGGAGCATCCAATGATTATATATTCACTGAAACAGATAATGATGGAATTAATTGGGCTGAAATAGCACAAAAAATTTCTAATCGACATACTGGAGTAGGAGGAGACGGTTTAATCTTAATTATGCCAAGCCAAAAAGCTCATCTCCGAATGAAAATGTTTAATGCAGATGGGTCTGAAGGAGAAATGTGTGGCAATGGAATAAGATGTGTTGCGAAATATGCATTTGACAATGATTTAATCAAATCTTCTATATCTCCACTGAGAGTTGAAACTGGAGCAGGTATATTGAAAATTAAAGTAATAAAAACAGAAAATACTATCACTGCAGCCGAAGTTTCTATGGGAACACCTGAATTTAATCCTAAAAATATCCCTGCGATACTACCTGAACCGGAAACCAATGAATCATTAAACAATAACAAAAATTTCACAAAACCAATCGCTGTAAATGTACCAATTAATAATGAAAATTTAACGTTACATCTTGTTTCAATGGGAAACCCCCATGCTGTATGTTTTATAGACCAAAATGTATCGGATTTCCCTTTACATGAAATAGGACCCCAAATAGAAAATCATCCAATGTTCCCAAACCGAATTAATTTTGAAATTGTTAACCTTCATAAACAAAATTTTACAGATGTTCGTGTATGGGAAAGAGGTTCTGGGGAAACAATGGCATGCGGCACTGGAGCTTGTGCCGTAGGAGTAGTATCAATGTTAAAAAAACAAGCCACTTCTCCGTTAGAAGTTAAACTCCCAGGAGGAAACCTGTTAATACGTTGGGATCAAAAAATAAATAGTGAAATAATTATGGAAGGTCCAGTAGAAGAAACATTTCGAGGAGAATGGAGTATATAAAACTAAAAGGAATATCATGAATATAAATTTTTCAAAAAGACTAGCTAATTTACCGCCTTATTTATTTGTAGAAATTTCTCGCATTATTAATGAAAAAAAAGCAGCTGGGATTGAAGTTATTTCATTTGGGATTGGAGACCCAGATCTGCCTACTCCAGACCCGATTATTTCACGTTTAATATCAGGATCGAAAAATCCAGATAACCACAGATACCCAGAAACAGATGGACTGCCAGAAGTACGAGAATCAATAGCAAAATGGTATAAAACAAGATTCAATGTTGATCTTAATTCAGATAAAGAAGTAGTTCCATTAATTGGAGCTAAAGAAGGAATAGGACACATTGCACTCTGCCTTTTAGATAAGGGGGATATTTGTCTAGTTCCAGATCCAGGTTATCCGGTCTACTCTATTGGAACAATGTTTGCTGGAGGAGAAACCTATTGGCTACCTCTGACAGAATCCAATGATTGGCTACCTGATTTAGATTCAATCCCAACAGATATTGCAAACAAAGCTAAATGTATATGGCTAAACTATCCAAATAACCCAACTTCAGCAATCGCCCCTGATGAATTTTTCAAACAAGCTATAGAATTTGCAAACAAATACAATGTAATACTACTTCATGATGCTGCTTATAGTGAGGTATATTACGATGACTACAAACCAAAAAGCTTCTTAGAATACCCTGGAGCTAAAGAAGTAGGCATTGAATTTCATTCCCTGTCCAAAAGCTATAATATGACTGGTTGGAGAATGGGAATGGCTGTTGGCAATTCAAAAATAATTAATGCATTATTTACAGTTAAATCAAATCTCGATTCAGGAATTCCACAAGCAATACAAGAAATGTCCATCCAAGCACTTGAAGATGGAGCAATTCATTCAGAAAAAAATAATGCAATTTATCAAAATCGACGAAATAAACTCGTAGAATGTTTACATAATATAGGCATTGAAGTAGAAAAACCTAAAGCTAGTCTTTATTTATGGGCTAAAACTCCTCAAAAATATTCTTCCAAAGAACTTGCTACGATTTTATTAGAAGAAAAAGCCATTGTCGTAACTCCAGGTAGTAGTTATGGGAAATATGGAGAAGGATTTGTAAGACTTTCCTTAACTACAACAGACGAAAATATTAACAAAGCTATTGAACGACTAAAATCCTGGAAAATACCAGTAAAATAATGAAAAAAAAACGACGCCAAAACATTTTTACAACAAAATCAAAACAAGAAAATGTAATATTGGTTGGAGCAAGCACTCGGGAAAATCGTAAATTCTGGTCCATTAATGAATCTCTTGATGAATTAGAAGCGTTAGCAACAACCGCAGGCGCAAAAGTATTAACAAAAATTTCTCAAAAAGTAAATCAACCTCAGAGAACTTATATCGGTAAAGGTAAAATAGAAGAATTAATCTCTATATGTAAAACCACTGATTGTGAAACTATTATATTTGATGATGAATTAAATCCATCGCAACAAACTTTCCTAGAAAAAAAACTCGAACGAAAAATCATCGATCGTACAGCGCTAATTATAGACATATTTGCCGCAAGTGCCCGAACAAAAGAAGGACAACTACAAGTCGAACTTGCACAACATAAGTACTTACTCCCACGTTTAGCTGGGCAATGGACACATTTAGAAAGATTAGGAGGAGGAATTGGAACACGAGGGCCTGGGGAATCACAGATAGAAACGGACCGTCAAATGATAAATATTAAGATTAAAAACTTAGAAAAACGTATTAATCAAATTAGAAAACATAGAGAATTACATAGAAAAAAACGACGTGAAACAGGAATACCTCTTATTTCTCTCGTGGGATATACCAATGCAGGAAAAAGCACTCTTTTAAACACACTTACCAAAACAAAAGTCTTAGCAGAACAAAAAGTATTTAGTACTTTAGACACTACAACTCGAAAATTGACTTTACCTAATAAAAAAATTATTCTTTTATCCGATACAGTAGGATTTATTAATAAGTTGCCATCTACTTTAATCACCTCATTTAGAGCAACATTAGAAGAAACAGAAGAAGCAGATCTACTACTTCATGTAATTGACATAACACACAACAAGGCGGCAGAGCAAGCAATGATTGTAGATAAAATACTCAAAGATTTAGACTTCGAAAATAAACCTAAAATACTCGTTCTTAATAAATGTGACCAATTAAATACTGATCTCATAGAAACATCAAATAACTCTCTTAAGGAATCCCCCAATGCAGTATTAGTATCAGCTTCAACGGGGAAAAATTTGGACGTATTATTAACCAATATTATGCAAACATTAGAATCTAAACGTTAAATATGTAGCAAGAATGAAGGATAATTATGGCTGAAAAAAAAGATTTTGCTCAAGGAGAACAAGCTGCAATAGCTCGAGATGTTTCTAAACAAGGTGAATGGATTCCCATGATCGACTGGTCTTCAACTTATCCTGGAAACAGAGGCGTTAATCGTCATGGCAAATACGAATTACACGATGTT
>CAZDRU010000020.1:0-13584 GCA_964508175.1 uncultured Dehalococcoidia bacterium | reverse complement strand
GTGGTGAAGCTATCCATGGATATAGGGCTCTTGAGATGGTTTCTGCAATTTATGAATCAACAAGAATACATCAATTAATTAATTTGCCGTTGAATACATTAGAATATCCGTTAGATTTATTAGTTGATTCAGGACATTTATCTGTAAAAATACCAGGGAAATATGATATTAGAGAATTTTTAGTTCGTGATAAAAAAGGGAAACGAGATGCGAACATTACAAGGTTCAATTTTTTCCCATAAAATATACGATGTTATAGATTTAACCCAATTTTTTTAGATATTGGTTTGAGTGAATTAATTACGAAATTAATATGTTCGTCGAGTTCCACGCCTAATTCTTCAGCTCCAATGATTATGTCATCTCTATTTACTTCTTTTGCAAATGCTTTATCTTTCATCTTCTTTTTTACAGAACTTACTTTTAAATCATTAAGACTTTTACTTGGTCTAACCAATGCTACTGCTCGGATAAAACCACTTAATTCATCGACTGCGAAAAGTGTTTTTTCCATCTTGGTTTCTCTGATGATTCCAGTATGATTTCCATGACTGAGTACTGCTTTAACAATATCATCAGGGACATTTTTCTCGCGAAGTATTTTTGCTCCATAGGTTGGATGATCATCTGGCTTTGGACAAATTTCCCAATCAAAGTCATGTAATAATCCAGTAATACCCCATTTATTTTCATCTTCTCCTAATTTTTTAGCATATCCTCTCATTGCAGCTTCTACTCCAATAAGATGTTTTAATAACACGTCACTTTTTACATATTGATTAATAATATTTATTGCTGTAATACGATCCACGAATTATTCTCCTTCAAAGAAATCAAGGTCTACTGCTATGGAACTTGCCAGTATCAGCATAGCGAAATCTCTGTTGGTTTTGTTGGAATCAATCTGAACATTAAAGGTGTCAGCATCGGAGAATACTTCTCTTCCAATGCCGCTCCATTGTTTCGTTACACGTCCAATCTCTTCTTCTTTTTTGTTGTAGATCATGAAGGTGTTTGGTCGGAGCAGTGGCCCACGCATTTCAGCTATTATTTTTCCTGTCGAGTCTTCGAATTCAAATCGTCTGTTTAGTATTGAGAATCGACGCCTGAGAGATCCAATTTTGTGGCCAGTTTCATCTTGTATGTCGAGGTGTGAGAAGAACAAGAAGAACGAACGACTAGCAGTTAGAATACGATCTTTATTGTTGTCGATGACATGGATTGACAGCGGTCTGTTTTTCTTGAGGAAAATACGGCTGAAGAATCCGGATTCTTCATAGGCGTACAGTAAAGGGTTTCCATCTGGTGTTGACACGCTATAACGGTTTTGGGTCTCCAGGCCAGTGAAAGCTTCAAGGTGCTCCATTTCCTGTTTTACAATTAATTCTTGATGTTTTGAAAGGTCCATAGTATTTCTCTCTCGATTTCTATTATTTTAACTTAGGTAATGGTGCCGAAGGAGGGAGTCGAACCCACATGTCCATAAGGACAACGGTTTTTGAGACCGTCGCGTCTGCCATTCCGCCACTTCGGCTTAAGCGTAATTCAAATTGTACACGAGTATGTTTATGTAGTGCAATTTCACAATTATTATTTGAAAATGTAATTAATCTAATTAAAAAACAAAACGTTTTAAATTGTAGTTGTGAATGATTAAGTTTGTTTATATGACTGTTGAGATGATTTCAAGGTGGTAAAATAAAATCATGACTTTATTGATAAATGACATAGAAATTTTTAAAGCACGAGTATCAACTATAAATTGGATTGGTTGGTTAGTTGCTTTTATCATTTCTTTTTCTTTAATTATTATTGGCTTACTTTTATCTAATCGACTTACTCTTTTTCTTGCCATTTTCGTGACAATTTATTTATGTGTTAGTCGATGGAAAGGTACTCCTCAAAAATATTTCATAGGAAAAGAACAAATAATAGTCCAATATTTATGGCCAATCAAAGGTAAAGTTATCTATTACAGAAATATACAAAAGACTCATGTTATTAATTGGCCTTTAGATCGACGAAAACGAATAGTTATTGAACAAAAAAACAGTCCTCGTCCGGTGATACTTGATCCAGTTAAATTGGAAGATTGTCATGCTGCGTTAGTTCGAGCTATTAATAAATATTCAGAAAAAATATAAATCTTACTATAAAAGGATAGTTCGAAATTGTATTGGACAAAGAAGTTATTTAGTTTTGTTTTAACCTCTTTTTTGATTAGTGTAATAGCATTTGCTTTTTTGAGAATTTTGCCGAGTGACCCTGCTTATTTAATTGCTTCTATTGATGAAGGAAGTCATTTTGATCAAGAAGTTTATGAATTTATACAAACTAAATATCATTTTAATAAGCCCTTGCTACAACAGTATATTTATTGGATTAAAGGATTATTTGTAGGTAATTGGGGTATTTCTCTCTATACAGGACAAAAAGTTTTTCACCAATTATTTACTAGTTTTGGGTATTCACTTCAACTTGTATTTTTATCTTGGATGTTTTCTTTAATTACAGGCCTTTTTTGTGGATTCTTTTTACTTATAACTAATTCTAATTTGATTAAATTTTTAATTTCAACATTTGGATTTTTAGGACTTGCAATTCCAAATTTTCTTATGGGTGTAATTTTGGTGTTGATATTTGGTTCTATATTAGAATGGTTGCCTGTTGCAGGATATAGAGATTTTTTTGAAGGACCAATGTCTTGGTTTAAGTATATGATTCTTCCTGTTCTAGTATTAGGGTCTTCTTACACAGCTTATATTATGCAAGAAATTTATAGTGGATTAAGAGAACAACTTAACAAAAATTATGTGCAATTAGCTAAAGTCAAAGGAATAAATAGAATGAGAGTGATTTTAAAACATTGTTTTCCAAATGTTTTAATTCAACTAGGAGCATTATCAAGTGTGCAACTTTCGGTTTTGATTGGAGGCACATTTATTGTTGAAGAAATTTTTGTTTTGCCAGGTTTAGGAAGGTTAATGATTGAATCTGTAAAAACAAATGATTATATGGTTTTACAGGGAGGCATTTTAATTATTGCAATGTTTGTGTTGCTATTGAATACGTTAGTTGATTTTCTATTTAAGTATTTTGATCCGAGATTGAGAATTGATTGAAATAAAAATGTTTAACAGAATAAAATCTAATATTGCAATTTTCCCTTGTGGAATTCTTGTACTTTTTATTTTAATTGCAATTTTCGCTCCATTTATACAATCAATTAAACCTTTAGAAATGAATTCTGAATCTTTATTTATGCCACCTAATCGGGAGTTTTTGTTAGGAACGGATAATTTTGGCAGAGATCAATTAAGCAGACTGATTTTTGGAGCAAGGATATCTTTGGGAGTTTCTTTTATTAGTGTTATTAGTACAATTTTAATAGCTACGATAATTGGTTCAATATCTGGTTATATAGGAGGAATTACCGACGAAATTATAATGAAAATTATGGATGCATTGTTAGCATTTCCTACGATAGTACTTGCTTTAGGGTTTTTAACTTTTACAGGAGGAGGTGTTTTTAATCTTATTGTTGCTATTAATATTTCACTTATGCCATGGTTTGTAAAAGTGATTAGAGCTAAGATATTATCTTTAAAAAATAATGAATATATAACTACATCTGTTGCATTAGGCGGTAGTAATCAGTGGATTCTGATGAGACATTTAATTCCTAATACCTTTACTACCATTTTAGTTTTAATTTCCATTAGTCTTCCTATAGCGATGATTATAGAATCCTCTTTAAGTTTTATGGGTATAGGCATTAAATCACCTTATTTTAGTTGGGGAATAATGTTGAGAAATTCGTTACTTTATATGGAACATGCTCCTTGGTTAGTCATTGCTCCTGGAATAGCTTTTTTAATTGTTACTATGACATTAGGGTTTATTAGTAATTTTCTGCGTGATACTTTAGACCCTAAAATGAAATTTATTACGAAATTTAGAATATAATAAAATTTGTTTTTTTGTGAATTGTTGCTATATTTATTACAATACCTTCGTTATGGACACTAATAAAAAGCACTGTTATAATCGCTTCGGTTCTATGTAATATATATTCTAATTACAGAAAAGTTGGTTTAATAAATGAAGACTAGTATAGAGGAACTTAAAGAAATAGCTAGAAAAGCTCGCATTGATGTTATTCAAATGACACATCAAGTGCAAAGTGGACATCCTGGAGGTTCTTTATCAGCAGTAGATGTTCTTATATCTTTATATTTTGAAATAATGAATATCGATCCTCAAAATCCTAATTGGGAATTACGAGATAGATTTATTTTAAGTAAAGCTCATGATTGTCCCGGATTATATGCAGTTTTAGCAAGAAGAGGATTTTTCCCAGTTGAAGAATTATCTTCATTCCGACGTCTTAATAGTAGATTGCAAGGACATTCTCATTTAGGGACTCCTGGAGTTGAGATGAGCGGGGGTTCATTAGGACAAGGTCTTTCAGCAGGACTAGGAATGGCTTTAGCCGCTAATCTAGATAAAAAGAATAATTATATTTATGTTATGTTGGGTGATGGGGAATTAAATGAAGGACAAATTTGGGAAGCTGCAATGGCTGCATCTCATTATTCTACAGATAATTTGACTGCTATTGTTGATAGGAACAGAATTCAAAATGATCGTTTTACTCATGAAGTTATGGAATTAGAGCCATTAAAAGAAAAATGGGAATCTTTTGGATGGGATGTTAAAGAATGTGACGGACATGATTTTAATGACATTATTAATCAATTAGAATTAGCTAAAAAAGTTAATGGAAAGCCATCATTAATTATAGCTAATACAGTTAAAGGAAAAGGTGTAAGTTTTATGGAAAATAATCCGGACTTTCATGGAAAAGCAACTAATGACGAGCAATATGAACAAGCTATGAAAGAGTTAAGGTGATAAGATGAACATATTTTCACAGCAAATTGCTACTCGTGAGGCATATGGAGAGGCTTTAGTAGATCTTGGTAAAGAAGATAGTCGTATAGTAGCACTTGGAGGAGATTTAAATAAATCTACTTTCACTCATCTTTTTGCAAAAGAATATCCCGATAGATTTTTTGATTTTGGTCCAGCGGAACAGAATATTATCAGTGTTGCTGCGGGAATGGCATCTATGGGCAAAATTCCCTTTATTAATACTTTTGCTGTATTTGGAACGTGTCGACCATTTGACCAACTTAGGATTGCAGTAGCTCAGACAAAATTAAATGTTAAGTTAGTGTGTACTCATGCAGGAATTCTTACAGGAGAAGATGGGATTTCAGCTCATGGAATAGAAGATATTGGGCTCATTTCAATGTTGCCTGGATTTACTATTATATGTCCTTCAGATGCGATAGAAACAAAAGCTGCAATTAGAGAGGCAGTTAAAATTAATGGTCCTGTTTATATTCGATTATATCGTCCACCAACTCCGGTTATTAACCAAGAACCATATTCATTTAAAGTTGGAGAATCAAAACTTTTAGTAGAAGGAAATGATGCGACGATTGTTGCAACTGGTTCGATGGTTCCAAGAGCTTTACAAGCTGCATGTTTATTAGCAGGTGAAAATATTAATTGTAGAGTTTTAAATGTTCATACTATCAAACCTTTAGATACTGAAAAAATACTGTTATCAGCGCAAGAAACAGGAGCTTTGGTTACTTGTGAAGAACATTATCGTTATGGTGGTTTAAGTAGCATTGTTGCTCAATATATAACTGAAAAACATCCAGTTCCAATAGAAGTTGTTGCATTAGAAGGTTATGCAGAATCAGGAACAGCTGAAGAGCTTTTAGTTAAATATAAACTTACTGCAAAAGATATTTGTACTGCAGTTAAAAAAGTATTAAAACGTAAATAAAGTTAAGAATTAGTATTTTTAATGTCTAATTTGACCTTTCCCGTGAATAAGCCATTTGTAAGAAGTTAATTCTTTTAATCCCATGGGACCTCTTGCGTGTAATTTGTCAGTACTAATCCCAACTTCTGCTCCAAGTCCAAATTCAAATCCATCGGTAAATCGTGTGCTTGCATTTACATAAACTGCAGCAGAATCTACTTCTTTTAGAAATTTATCAGAAGTGTTTTGATTCTCAGTAATTATTGCTTCTGAATGTCCTGAACCAAATTTTTCAATGTGTTTAATCGCATCATCAAAAGAATTCACAACTTTGATTGCAAGTACTAATGATAAAAATTCCTTACCCCAATCTGATTCTTTTGCTAAAACAACAGGGTAATTTGCTTTCGAAAGGATTTTTTTTGAAATTTGATCACACCGTAATTGAACTTTTTTTTCTATAAGAGGGGCTGCGATTTTAGGTAGAGATTTATCAATTATATTTTTGTGCAGTAATATAGTGTCTACTGCATTGCAAGCTGAAGGTTTTTGTATTTTAGCGTTTTCGATGATATTCATTGCTTTCTCTATGTTTGCTTCTTCATCAACAAAAATATGACATACTCCAATACCTCCGGTAATAACTGGCATTTTTGCTTTTTCTTTAACAAAAGAAATAAGATTTTCATTCCCTCTTGGTATTATTAAATTAATGTATTTATCCATTTCAAGAATTTGAGATACTTCGGCTCTATCAAGATTCGTAATTAATTGGACAGATTTTTGTGGCAATCCAGAAATTTTCAGAGCTTTTTGACATAGAGTAGTCAATATATTATTTGAGTTTATTGAATCAGACCCTCCTCTTAATATACAAGTATTACCTGATTTTATTGATAATGATGCTATGTCTATTGTGACTTCTGGTCTGCTTTCATAGATTGAACCAATAACTCCTAAAGGAATTCTGATTTTTTCGATAGTTAGTCCATTCTCTGCTGTGAATTGATCAAATATTTCATTTATAGGATCTGGTAACGTAATAATTGAATTTATATTATTTGCTATTTTTTCAATCCGATTTGCATCTAGTAAAAGTCGTTCTAAATATGCAGTAGAACGGCCATTTTTTTTAGCAATTACAATATCTTTTTTATTGTTGTTGATAATCTGGGACGAATTCTCAATTAATAGTTCGGATAAAATCTTTAAAGCTTTGTTTCTCTGCACAGTTTGTGTTTGAGATAAAATTGTAGAAGCTTCTACAGCGGCTATTCCAATTTCTTCGAGATAATTCATTAATTTATACCTTTTAATAAAATCATATTATTTCTATGTATAATTTCTTCTCCAAAATCAAATCCTAAAATTTCTGATATTTTTGAAGAATGAATTCCTTTTAATTCTAGTACACTTTCTGCATCGTAGTTTGAAATTCCACAAGCAATAATTTTTTTATCTTGATTAACAATATTTATACTTTCTCCTCTTTTAAAATCACCATTAATGTCAACTACTCCTGATGGTAATAAACTATTGACTCCTTTTTGAATAGCAATTGCTGCTCCCTTATCAACAATTATTTGGTTATTTTCAGAGACAGCTCCTAACAACCATCGTTTTTTATTGTCTAATAAAGTTGTGTTAGTCTTAAATATTGTTCCTACCTCTTCATTTTCTACGATCTTTTCTAATATTGTAGAATCTTTCCCGTTACAAATTACGACAGGTATCCCAGCTTTTGTTGCAATATAAGCAGCATCAATTTTGGATGGCATTCCTCCCTTGCTCCAAGAATCATGTTCGTTTTTTGCGTAAGAGCGAATTTTTGAATCGATTTTATCTACTTTTTTAATTAATTGAGCACTAGAATCTTGTTTAGGGTCATTAGAATATAATCCATTAGTATCAGTGAGTATTATTAGTAAATTAGCATCAACTATTGAAGCAACTAATGCTGATAATTTGTCATTATCTCCAAAACTGGCACCAATTTCTTCAATTGTAACTACATCATTTTCATTGATGATTGGGATAATTCCTATTTCAAGTAATTTATTTAACGTATTTCTTACATTTAGATAACTTAGTCTCTTTGAAAAATTTTCTCTAGTCAATAAGGCTTGTGCTACTGTTAAATTTTTAGCTTCGAAAAGATTTATATATGTTCTCATTAAGTAACTTTGACCTACTGAAGCTAAAACTTGTTTAAAAGAGATATTATCATTATCATTTTTTTGTAGAATTGATTTGCCAGCAGCAATGCCTCCTGAAGTTACTAATACTATTTCCTTTCCCAAGGTTTTTAATTTACTAATTTGACTAACAAGATTTTTAAGAGTTGATAGATCAAGTGTTTTCCCATGATCGGTTACAACTCCGGTGCCTGCTTTAATAACAATTCGATTATATTTTAGTTCGTTTGTTTGTATCATTTAGAGTATCAATTTTTATAAAAAGTAATTATTTTAGGAATTATTAACGAATTATAACAGTACAGAGTTTATCGTTTAAAGCTGTCAGGTTCTAAAATTAAGATACTAGAATTAGAAATTTGGGCTAATATGTATTTAAAAGGGTAAAGAAGTGAAATTATTTGCATTACAAAATATTTTTAGTGATTTAGATTCATTAAAGGATTGTGTGTCTTCAAGCAAATTTCAAAAAACACTTGAAATTGTTGAAGGAGCCATTCCATTTTTCATAGCAGGTTTGAAAGATAAAATAAAAAAAAATTTATTAATTGTTTGCCCGGACGAAGAAATAACTCGAAAGATTCATGCTGAATTTAAAACGATATTTGAGAGTGAATTTAATACTTTATTATTTGAAGATAAACAGTTATTACCTTATGAAAATATCATAACTGATTTAAGTATTAATACAGATACAGTTAGTTCACTTGATTATTTTATTAAAATGAATGAACGTTCAGACCCTTTTATTACTTTTAGCTCTATTTCTCGATTATTAGCATTAACTGTTCCACGACAAATTTTTCAAGAAAATATATTGCAGATTACTCAAGGAGATCATTTAAAACTAACTGATTTGAGAATACAGTTATTAAATTTAGGATATGAACTGAAGTCTTTTGTAGATATACCTGGAAGTTTTAGTGTTAGAGGGGGTATTCTCGACGTTTTTTCTTTTGATAATGAAAATCCATGCCGATTTGAATTTCTAGGAGATAAGATAGAAAATATTAGAATTTTCGATAGCGTGAATCAAAGATCAATAGAAAAGATATTTTCTGTCAATATTATTCCTGCTCATGAAACTCCTGGAATTTTTTGTGAATCTAAGGAATTTAAAAATAAAAAAGATAAACTTGATTTTACTAATTGTCACTCGATAGTTAAAAAGAAATTTGATAACTGGTTTTCTTTATTGAAAGATCAAAATTATGAAACCCTTAGTTCTTTTATTGATTATTTCAATTCAGGAATAGTGTTCGAATATATATCTTCAGATACGATTGTGGTTATGATTCAGCCTGATCAAATCCAAAAAGAAATGAAAGAACTTTGGGCTATTACATCAGAAAGAAATAAAATGCTGGTTGAATCAGGAGAACTTCCAAAACATTTTCCTATTCCTTTTGTAAATCCAGATATATTTAATAAAGCTTTAAACGAGTTTTCGGCAATTTCAGTTAATGATTGGGGAGATTTAAATACAAATAAACAAGTTGAATTTGGTAATATACCTCATTTTAATCGAGATATTAATGGTTTTATTAAGTATTTAAAAAATGAAGTTCCTTTGTCGGATATTGTTATTATTGCGACAAAATATGGGGAAAATCTTTCGCGTGAATTTTATGAAAATGAATTAGAACATTCTTTGCGAGAACATTTGGATACTATTCCAACAAATTCAAGAATTTTAATTATACCAACCAGAATAGTTAACGGATGGAAAATTAAATTACAAAATAAGTATGTACATATTTTTAGTGACCGAGAAATTTGGGGAATAAAGAAATTATCTCTTCAAACAAAAAAGACTAAATCAATTAGTACAAATATATTAAGTGAATTAGAACCTGGTGCTTATGTTGTGCATGTAGATCATGGTATTGGAAGATTTATGGGGATAAAAACTTTTATTACCGAACTCAAAAAAGAATATTTGGATATTCAATATGCTAATGACGAACGTATTTATGTTCCTACGGATCAAGTAGATAGGATATCTGTGTATTTATCTCCTACTGGTATTGTCCCGAAATTAACTAGATTGGGTCCTCAATGGAGTTTAGTGAAATCTCAAGTAAAAGAATCAACTTTAGAGGTAGCTCGTCAAATGTTGGAATTATATGTTTCCAGAAAAAATTTAACAGGAATTTCTTATTCTGAAGATACAATTTGGCAAACTCAACTTGAAGAATCTTTTCCATATGAAGAAACGATTGATCAGATTAAAGCTATTGATGATGTAAAACAAGATATGATGTCGAATAATCCAATGGATCGTCTTATTTGTGGAGATGTTGGATATGGAAAAACAGAAGTTGCTATAAGAGCAGTATTTAAAGCTGTTCAAGATGGTTATCAGGTATGTATTTTAGTTCCTACTACGATTTTAGCTCATCAACATTATTTAACTTTTTCTGAAAGATTTGCTCCATTTCCGATAAAACTTACATTGCTTAGTAGATTTTTAAAAGAATTTGAACAAAAAAAACTTTTAGAAGAACTTAAACAAGGTACTGTTGATATTGTGATAGGGACTCATAGGCTTTTACAAAATGATGTTAAATTTAAAAATCTTGGATTGGTTATTATTGATGAAGAACATAGATTTGGGGTTGAGCAGAAAGAACGTTTTGCATATTTAAGAAAAGAAATAGATGTGTTGTCTTTAAGTGCTACTCCAATTCCTAGAACTCTTTATATGGCTATGTCAGGAGTAAGAGATATGAGCATTATGGAAACAGCTCCGGAAGGAAGAATTCCTATAGAAGTATTTGTTTCTGAAACTAATCCTAACTTGATAAATGAAGTAATTGAGAGAGAACTTGAAAGGAAAGGACAAGTATTTTATCTACATAATAGAGTTTTTGATATAGAAAAAATTAAACGAGAATTGCAAGTCAATTTTCCTTCTGCTTCCATAGAAGTAGTTCATGGGAAAACATCAGAATTAGATTTGGAATCAGTTATGATGAATTTTATAAATGGAGATATAGATATATTAATTTGCACAACAATTATTGAAGCTGGAATTGATATACCAAATGCTAATACTCTTATTGTTGAGAGAGCGGATTTATTAGGCTTGTCACAACTTTACCAATTAAAAGGTAGAGTTGGCAGATCAGCTAAACGAGGATATTGTTATTTTTTAATTCCTGACAATAAAAAAATAACAAGATTTGCAAGATATAGATTAAGAGCAATATTGGAATCTTCAGAATTAGGTTCTGGATTTAGGTTGGCAATTAGAGATTTGGAAATTAGAGGAGCTGGAAATCTTTTAGGTAAAGATCAAAGTGGCAATTTAAATAGAGTTGGATATGAATTATTTAGACAAATGTTAGGTGAATCAATCGTTGAGTTAAATAAACCTTCTAAAATTAAGAAAGATACAGTTGTAAAAATAAAAGAACCATCTATAGATTTACCTTTAGATTATTTTATACCAAATGAATATATATCCGAATTGCCAGTCAAATTGGATATATATAGACGGTTTGCTCAATTACAAACCATAACGACTATTAATGATTTTGCTAGAGAATTAAAAGATCGATTTGGGCGAGTTCCCAAACCGTTAAGTAATATGCTTTTTTGTTTAAAGATAAAACATTTAGCCAAAACAAATGGAGTTGCTTCTATTAGACATGATATGCAAGATTGCATCATAACTTTTGAATTGCCTTTTCAAGGAGCAGGTCCGGCAATACAAAAAGCAATAGGTTCAGGAGTTACAGTTGGTAATTTTCAAATACGAGTAAGTTTAATTCATAAAGATAAGTGGCAAGATACTCTCTTAACTGTTTTTAAAGTGCTTAAACAATTTCAAAAGACATTTCTTTAAGAAAATGATAATTTTTCATTGTGTATTTAGTAATGTTTCTATTTCAATTAGAGAATTTATGATAGGAAATACTTTTATTTCTGAAGTTTTTTCACGATCTAGTAAAATGGGAGTAATTCCTACTTGTTTTGCTCCTTGCAAATCAGATAGTGGTTGATCTCCAATATGAAGAGTTTTATTTGCAGGAATTTTTAGTTTATTAAGTGCAGTTTTAAAAATTTTTGGATGAGGTTTTTCAAATCCAACATCACAAGATCTTACTATTACGTTTAGAAATGTATGGATTTTTAATTTTTTAGTTAATTCAATAATATTTTGTCGATTATTTGTAATAATACCTATTTTTAAATGATGTTTTTTTAATTGCGTCAATGTTGGTAATACATCTTCAAATAATAATAATTCTCTTGGAGTTGTATAAACTTCATTCCAGATTTTTTTTATTATTTCTGTAGAGACTGTAATTCCTGCAGTTTCAAGAATTATTTTTTCATATTGAAAGAAAAAAGAATCTTGGTCTTTTTTATTTTTTTCAAATATAGGATTTATTGAATTTTCTTCATTAAAAAAATTATCTGCAATTTTATATCCTGCAGATAAATTTTTTTTGTTTGCAGTTATTCCAAACTTATTGCATGCTTGTTTTTGAATCTCTTCTGAAGTTGGAGAAAAATGAACAAGTGTATTGTAAAAATCAAAAAATATTGCTTTGAACATTGAAGACCATTTTAACTATAATATTTTTTTATGCTTTCCGAGGTGATGAAAGAAGATAATTAGCAATTTTTTCAAGTGCTTCCCAATTTTCTCTTGTGAATTTATCAAGGTTTCTGTCTATCTTTAATGTCCATCCTTCAAATTTTTCAGGATCCGCTTCAACAGTTAAATTGCCAATTTCTTTTGCTGTCTTTTTTATTAGTGGATCATCAGAAAGAGTGTTAATTAGGCTTGTGCCATCATCATTTCCTCGCCACACTGTATCGATTATGTCCCCAAATATTGGGAAGTTTTTTTTTCTAATTGTCCTTAGTTTTATTTTTGAGACTGGTGTCTTATCTGGTATTCCAAGAAAAACGTACCATACTGGGCCAGATTTATCGTTCCCATCTTTTTTGAAGTTATTCGTCCATTTAATTGGTCCTTCTGATGAGATGTCTATAATTCCCAAAGAGCGGAAAAACCATGGTTTGTTTATTTTTTCTTCTGAACGTTTGCGTTCAGCCATTGTTGCTTTTATACCTATAGAATTCAGTAGTTTAGCCAAGTTATCTCTGCTTTTATCACGAAATTTTTCTTTCATTACTAATTCCTTGTTATAGTGCTAAGGATTTTATTAGTATATTATCGATTAATTTCAGATTTCTGTATATACCTCGGATGTTTTTTCAAATATATTATTGAAGTTTCGTTAGTATTTTTAATGTATTAGATACGATTCATTTGAATGAATTGTTTAATTTTTGTGATATTAGGCATTGCTTGGGTATCACCGTGTTGAGTGCAGGTTAGTGCCCCACAAACATTTCCGACAATGAGGCATTTTTTTAAAATTTGACTTTTTTTAGCATGAGATACTGTGAAAATTTCTTTTATTGAAGTATGTCTATATAATTCTCCAATAAATCCTGCAAGAAATGCATCTCCGGCACCTACTGGATCTATTACTTTTACTTGAAATCCTGGCATATGTATTGTTT
>CAZDRU010000019.1:0-39287 GCA_964508175.1 uncultured Dehalococcoidia bacterium | reverse complement strand
CATATTGGATTTTAACTCATTGCTGCGTATGTTGCTAAGATTCCTCTTCACGATCTTAAGTTTGATAAACCTTTATTTCAGCTTGGGGTTTTGCTTTGTCTGATTTCTCTTCTTGAGCTTCAGGAGGAGAATCCTTTTTTTCAGCTTGAGTTGTTTCTTGGTCTGGGACTTGGTTTAATTTTTCCCAGTCAAATGCTTTTGAGTGAACAATTCGAAATTTTAATATTCCTTGATTAAATTTTAATTCCGAGGTAAATGATTGTATGAAGTTCGATTCTTGTTCAAATTCAATTGAATCGTATGTTCCTTCAAGGAATCTTTGCCCGTTTTTTTTAATTGGTGAAGCAAATTTTTTTACCCCTAGAGATTGATGAGAAGAAATAACTCCTTTTGAGCTTTTTATTTTTGAGGTAATTTCTTCTATTAATTCTTTAGTAGAATTTTTTGAAAGTTCTGGATTGCTAATTACTATCAAGTCGTATTTTACCATTTTCCCCTCAATGTGATTTTTATTAATTAATATATAATTATAAAACCAAATCGTAGAGTAAACAATTATGATAAGGGAAATTGATTAAATTAATTTGCCTTTTTGTACGGAGTTGGGAATTTTTGAGCCATTTCTAATACTTTCTTTTTTACTATATTGTGAATTTTTAAGTTAGAAGGGTTTTTTAAAACAGTTACTATTAATTCTCCTAAAGCTTGTATTTCAGTTTTTTTAAATCCTCGGGTAGTAATTGCTGGAGTTCCTAATCTAAGTCCGCTAGCAATTCGAGGAGGCAAAGGATCGTAAGGAATTGTGTTTTTATTTGCAGATATATTAACTGATGAAAGAATAGTTTCAGCTTCTTGCCCGGTAATTTTAAATGAATTTAGATCAACTAATAGCATATGAGTGTCAGTTCCCCCAGCAACTATTCTCAATCCATTCTCTTCCAGAGTTTCAGCTAGGGTTTTTGCGTTTTTAACAATTTGTTTTTGGTATTCTTTAAACGAACTGTGTAAAGCTTCTTTAAAACATACTGCTTTTGCTGCAATAACATTAATAAATGGACCTCCTTGAGTTTTAGGGAAAATTCCGCGATCAATTTTTTTTGCCCATTTTTCTTTGCTAAGAATTAAACCTCCCCTTGGTCCACGTAGAGTTTTTTGAGTTGTTGATGTTATTAAATCTGCATAAGGGACAGGAGATTCATGTATTTTAGTTGCGATTAATCCTGCAATATGTGCAATATCACAAAGTAAAATTGAATTAGTTTCATTACAAATTTCTCGAAATTTTGCGTAATCAATTTTTCTTGAGTAAGCAGTAAATCCAGCAATTATAATTTTCGGATGATATTTATGAGCAAGATTTTTGATTTGATCGTAGTCGATGGTTTCTGTTTTTTTACTAACTCCATAGGAAACTATATTGTATAAAATTCCTGAAAAATTAACTGGACTTCCGTGGGTAAGATGTCCTCCTTGATCTAATTGAGGGCCCATGATTGTATCTCCTGGCTTTATACTTGCAAAATAACAGGCCATATTTGCTTGAGAACCACTATGAGGTTGAACATTTGCGTGTTCTGCTCCAAAAAGTTTCTTGGCTCGTTTAATTGCTAAATTTTCAACTTGGTCAGCAATTTCACAGCCCCCGTAATATCGTTTATGAGGATATCCTTCTGCATATTTATTTATGAACTCACTCGCCTGAGCTTCAAGTACAGATTTACTCGCATAATTTTCAGATGCAATGAGAATTAAACTTTCTTCTTGACGAAGTTTTTCTTCTTCAATTAACTTTGCTATATTTTTATCAATATTAATTAAATTATTCATTTAAGAAATCCTTTTGAATTATAAATAGAAGTTAGAATTTGATAATATCAGTTGTAATCAATCGTATTCCGACTAGAATTAATGTAAAAGATAATACTCGTGCTATCCATAAAGAGGTTATTCTTTTAGCAAGTTTTGTGCCAATTTGTCCTCCTATAAATGATCCAACACAGATAGATAAGACTATGGAGTAATATCCGGATAAATCTCCTTGTAAAAGATTTGTTATATTTGCAACTAATGAAGTTCCTACAAGTATGAAAATTGAGGTTGCAGTTGCAATTTCGATTGGGATTCTGAGTAATATTACGAATGCTGGAACATTAAAAATTCCTCCGCCAATTCCTAGCATGCCAGATAAAAATCCAAATGAGAAAATTATTGGAGTGCCAATTTTTAGATTTGTTACATATGTAAATAATGTGCCCTTTGAGTCTATAATTTTAGATTTAAGACCTGTTGTTTTTGCAAGTGTATTTTCTTTAATTTTGGGTTTGAAGATTAAATAGAGCGCTACTGCAATTAAAATTCCTCCAAATAAAAATTGGAAAAATTGATTGCCAATTTTATTGACAAATATTGCTCCAGCTATAGCGCTTGGGATAGACGCTAACAGAAAAATAAGGCCTAATTTGAAATCAATACGTTTTAATCTTAAGTAACCTATGAATGAAGATATGCCATTTATACAAACAGCAGCAAGTGAAATCGCTGTAATACTAGAAACAGGGACAGGAGGATTTTGGTTGTCAAGAAAAATAAGAAGGAAAGGAACAATAATAAAGCCACCGCCTGCTCCAATTAAGGCACCCCAAG
The DNA here is from genome assembly GCA_964508175.1 of uncultured Dehalococcoidia bacterium. GTDB lineage: Bacteria > Chloroflexota > Dehalococcoidia > Lucifugimonadales > CAZDRU01 > CAZDRU01. Next base: position 36,644 of record CAZDRU010000019.1, on the reverse strand, counting down.
TTCCGGATACTATTCCGATAGCTAATAATATAATAATCCAACTAAAATCGAAATCCATAATTATATAATCGCTTTCATAATACTAATATATTTTATTTTTTATAAATTAATTTAGAGTATATAGTTTTTATTTTGGAGTAATTATTCAACAGTTTTACCTAAGAAGCAATTATTTGTTAATTATTTGCTATTGCTATCAAAATTAATCCTATAATAATTGCGATAATTCCAATAATTCTTTGTGCAGAAAGTTTTTCTTTGAAAAAAATAACAGCAGCAATAATTCCTAGCGCTGTTCCTATTTCTCGAGAGGGAGCTAAAAGACTAATAGGTATAAATTGCATTATTGCTACGATGATTCCATAAGCTAAAAATATCAATATTCCTGTTGCCAATATAGAATAACGAGAGTTATATGCGATAGTTTTTATTGAAAACATTTTTTTTGAGGCCAATGTGAATATAGAAATTAAAATAGCAGAAAAAAACAACATAAAATACATATAGATAAATACTTCAGATAGTGAATTAGAGCTATTCATAGCATTTTTATCCCATATTTGGTAAGAAGCACTTAATAAAGCAGTAATTAATGCGAAGTAAGTTCCTTTGTGAAGAATGGTTTTTGTTTTAGTTGTTATTTGAATTATATTATTTGAATTAATAATAAAAACTCCTAAAAATAGGATTGCTACAGCTATTATTATAAATTGAGTTATTGATTCATCAAGTATAAAAACAGCAAAAATAGGTACTAAAGCTGCACCTAATCCTCTTGTAACGGGGTATACTAAATTTAGATTTGCGTACTTGTATGCTAGTGCGAGCGTAAAGAAATAAAATCCATGAATTAATCCAGTTCCTGTCATATAAATCCAATCTTGTTTAGTTATTTCTATGGTGGATAAAATAAAGAGTGCTAGCGGAGTTAATAATATTGTTATTCCAATTAATGCTAAAGACATGTGGATTTGTTTATCTTTTGATTTTTTTAACAGAGCATTCCATGTTAAATGGAAAATAGCAGAAATGAAGATTAATAGAATAAATTGTATTGACATATTTTAATCATACAGAAAAAAATATTATTGTCTTGTTGATAGAATAAGAACTTACTTTACTAATTAAATAAAAAAAATCTTTTAATTTTTGGAGAAGTTAAATGCTGATTACGTTATTTGAAAATGAAAAATTTTCAATACGAAAAGTAATTCTTGGTTCTTTTGAAAATAATTGCTATATCATTGAATGTGCTATAACAAAATCATTAACAATTATAGATGCTCCTATAGGAATCGGCCAAGTATTTTCTAGTTTAGATGTTTCGAAGATAAAATATCTTTTAATTACACATGGACATTTTGATCATATTGAAGGATTGTCTGAAATTCGAAGCAATTTGAAAAACATTGTAATTGGAATAGATAATAAAGATGTGAAAACATTAATTGTGGATAAAGTAGATTTTTTAAAAGATTCACAAATAGTTGAAAATGGAAAATTAACAATCAAAATTTTATCTACCCCCGGACATACATTAGGATCTCTTTGTTTTTTACTGAATGACCATTTGTTTTCTGGAGATACCTTGTTTCCTGGAGGACCAGGAAGGACTGATTCTAAGAAATCTTTTGAGTGTATTTTAGGTAGCATTAATAAACTTATGAGTTTATCTGAAAACACTTTAATTCATCCAGGACATGGGATATCTACAAAGTTAAGTGATGAAAAAAAACAATATTCGGACTTTATTCAAAAATATTATCCAGGTACGGATAATTTATATGGACATGTTTCTTGGATTAATAGGTAAAGTTTTTTTATTAGAGAATATAAAGTGATTATAAATTCAAAAATATTCGCGAATGATATAAGTTTAGTGGCTGCTCAAATAGACCATATACAGTCAGCAACAATTTTAATTACTGTAAAGGTTGGTTCTCGAGATGAATCTTCTGAAGTTATGGGTGTTTCTCATTTTTTAGAACACATGTTATTTAAAGGCACTAAAAAATATCCAACTTCAAAAGATGTAAGCTATTTTATTGAAGAACTTGGAGGAGAAATAAATGCTTCAACTGACCGAGAATTTACTCAGTATTTAATTAGAGTTCCAAATATTTATATTGAAAAAGCTTTAGAGCTTTTTTCTGAAATGTTTTTATATCCCAAACTTGATTTAGAGGAATTTGAAAAGGAAAGAATGGTTATATTAGAAGAATTAAATATGATTTATGATCAACCAGCCGAGAGATGCGAACAACTCTTATGTAAATTAGTTTGGCCAAACGTTTCACTGGGTTGTGAAATTGGAGGCACGGTTGAATCAATATCTTCTATTGAGAGAAAAGATCTTTTTGATTTTATGGATCAACATTATAAAGCAGATAAAATTGTTATTTCTATTGTAAGTCCTTCAAAATTTGATTTCCTTGTGCAAAAAATTCAAAAATATTTTTCAATTATTTCAACGAGTAATTCCTTAAATAATTCTATTGAACGAGAAATAGTAAAATTTCAAAGTAAACGAGTTGTTTTTGAAGACCGAGAGATAGAGCAAGCACAAGTGTTTTTAGGTTTCCCTGGAATATCTCGATTATCAAAATTTAGATATTCTGGATTAGTTTTACATTCATTGTTAAGTGGAGGCATGAGTAGTCGTTTGTTTTTAGAATTGAGAGAAAATCAAGGACTTGTTTATGATATTAATTCTTATGCGTATAATTTTCTTAATGTTGGAATGTCTGGAATATATATGGGAGTTAGTCCAACCAAATTAAATCAAGCAATCTATTCAGTAATTTTAGAAATTAACAAAATCAAAAAAAAGGGACTTTTTCAAAAAGAATTAAATAGATCTAAGATGTATTTAAAGGGGAGAATGAGTTTAAGCTTTGAAAACCCACAATTTTTAGCAAATTGGATAGGACTGAATTATTTGTTTGAAGGAAAAGTTTTATATCCAGATTTTTTATTAAGAAAAATAGATCTAGTTTCGAAAAAAGAAATTGAAGCATTAGTAGAGGTTGCATTTGACGTTGAAAAAATGTCTTTAGCTATTGTCGCTCCTAAAAATAAGTGTGATTTTAAAATTTTTAATGATTTATCATTAATAGAAACAAAAGTTGATCTTTAATTGCTAATATGATCAGAGAATTAAGAAGCTATTTATTCAAAACAGATTTTAGAAATTTTCCGGTTAGGGAATTTTTTTTCTTTATTATTTTTTCAGGACTTCCTTCGAAAACAAGTTTCCCTCCAGCATCGCCAGGCCCAGGACCCATGTCAATTATCCAATCAGCGTTTTTAATTACATCAAGATGGTGTTCTATAACTATTACTGAGTGGCCTTGATCTACAAGTCTATGTAAAATTGATATTAATTTTGAGCAATCATCAAATGAAAGTCCGGTAGTTGGTTCATCTAATAGATAGAGATTGGCAAATTTTGAATTTTTTGATAAATATGTTGATAATTTTACTCTTTGAGCTTCTCCTCCGGATAAGGTAGTAGCAGGTTGTCCTAGTTTTATATATCCTAGTCCTACATCTTTGAGAGTTTGAAGTTTTGAAGTGATTTTAGTGAATCCTTTAAAGTGATTGAATGCAGTATTGACAGTCATATTTAATACTTGTGCAATGTTTTGATTTCGGAATTCTATTTCTAATGCATCTGAGTTATATCGGTTGCCTAAACAAGAGTCACAAGGAACTGTTACATCTGGTAAAAATTGCATTTCTATTTGAATATATCCATCTCCTTCACACGACTCACATCTCCCTCCTCTAACATTAAAAGAAAATCTTCCAGGTTTATAACCCCGAGTTTTTGAAGTTTGTAATGATGCAAATAATTCTCTTATTGGAGTAAATACTCCTGTGTATGTTGCGGGATTGCTTCTGGGAGTTCTTCCTATAGGAGATTGATCTATATTAATTACATGTTTTACAGTATCAATCCCGTATATATCTGAATGTTTTCCTGGAATTTCTTTGCTATTATTTAATTTTTGAGCAAGTTTTTTATAAATAATGTCGTATAATAAAGTGCTTTTTCCAGACCCAGATACTCCTGTTATACAAACTAATATTTCTAAAGGTATTTTAACGTTAATATTTTGAAGATTATTTTCAGATGCATTTTTAACAAATATATGTTTATTATTAGAATTGCGTCGTGAATATGGGATGCCTATTTTTTTTTGTTTTGAAAGGTATTGTCCTGTGATGCTTGCTGGAGTTGAAAGAATATCTTTTAATTTTCCTTTAGCGATTATTTCTCCCCCGTCATCTCCGGCTCCTGGCCCTAGGTCTATTATAAAGTCAGCAGATTTCATAACTGCTTCATCGTGTTCTACTACAATTACTGTATTACCTATATCACGTAAATTTCTTAATGTATTGATCAGTTTTATATTATCTGCTGGATGTAATCCAATAGTAGGTTCGTCGCAAACATAGAGTACTCCAGTTAAACCAGAACCAATTTGAGTTGCAAGTCGAATTCTTTGAGCTTCGCCTCCGGAAAGAGTTTGAGACATTCTATTTAGACTTATATAACCTAAACCAATATTTGTTAGAAAAGATAGGCGATTTTTAATTTCTTTTAATATTTGTTCTGCTATTTGGAATTCTTTTTTGGTAAGAGTATTTTGATCGGATATGAGGTTAATTATCCATTGAAGTGAATTATTGACTGGCATTTGACAGATGTCCATAATATTTTGATTTTGTATTATTACTGATAAAGCTTCCGGAGTTAATCTATTGCCTTTACATTTTCTACATGGAGTTTTGATCATATATCGTTGAATTTCTTTGCGAACATGGTCGGAAGAAGTTTCTTTGTAACGACGTTCAAGAGAAGGGATTACTCCTTCAAATAATGTTTGCCAAGTATAAACAGATCCTCTTTTTGAATTGTGTTTTACAGATAGTGGATCAGATTGTCCATACAAAATGATTTTTATATTCTGATTTTCTAGCTTGTTTAGAGGAGTATCTAAGGAAAAATTATTTATTTCTGATAATGCATAAAGGATACTATGGTGCCAAGGACTTGGTTTACCTGATTTTGACCAAGGGAAAATAGCGCCTTCGTTAATTGATAATGTTTTATCTGGAATAATAAATTCAGGATCAATTTCCAGGCTAAATCCTAATCCTTTACAAAATGTGCATGCTCCATGGGGACTATTAAAACTGAAAGTTCGTGGTTCGATTTCTAAGAGGTTTACTTCACATTCTATACAAGCAAAACGTTCAGACACAGTTAATTCTTGATTATTTTCTAATAAAATTTGTAATACTCCATTTCCTTCGTGAAGAGCAGTTTCAACTGAATCCCATAATCTTTTTTTATCTATGTTTTCATCTATCGTGATTCTATCAATGACAATGTCTATATAATGCCATTTTTGCTTATCTAAAGTTAAGTTTTCTAAATCGTCAAGCCGTTGAATTTCATTATTGACGCGAATTCTAGAAAAACCAGCAATTCTTGCATTTTCTAAGAGTTGTTTGTGTTCTCCTTTTCTTCTTTTTATTTTTGGCGCGAGTAGTGTTAATTGTTGGTTTTTTAATTTAGATAAACGGGATACAATTTCTTGAATACTTTGTTTGTCGATTTTCTTTTTGCATTTTGGACAATGTGGATGACCAATTCTTGCAAAAAGCAAGCGTAAATAATCATATATTTCGGTCGTGGTTCCTACTGTAGAACGTGGATTATGACTGAGGCCTCTTTGATCTATTGAAATTGCTGGAGAGAGTCCTTCAATATAATCTACTTCAGGTTTTTTCATTCTTCCTAAAAATTGTCGTGCATAAGCTGAAAGAGATTCGACATAACGCCTTTGTCCTTCTGCATATATTGTGTCAAAGGCTAAAGAACTTTTTCCAGAACCAGATAGTCCTGTTATTACGATAAGTTTTTCTTTAGGAATTGCGATATTCAGGTTTTTTAAATTATTATGGGAAGCTCCCTTAATAGTTATAAATGATCGTGACAATAAAAAATCCTTGAGAACATAAATTTGTTTATTTTTCTATCTTAGTTTGCATTTGGTGTTATTCAACTCAACAAATCATGTAACCTATATTTTGTTGTTTCAAAAGCTAAATTACTCAAATTCAATTAAAGGATCATTTGTATTTACTTGATCCATTGGTTTTACGAAAATTTTTTTTATTTTTGCTTCCCCATGGGCTCGTATGCTTTGTTCCATTTTCATTGCTTCAATGATACAGAGTTCATCTCCTGATTTAACAGTAGATCCAGGTTTAATTTTAATTGCTAAAATTTTCCCTGCTATAGGAGAATTTATTATTCGTTCATTTGTTTGTTGTTTGGGAATATCATCAGTAGATGCTTCTGATTTAAGTATTTCTTGATTGGATTTTGATGGCAAATCAGGAATTTCAAATTCAAATGATTCTCCATCTACTTTTACTGTTATAGGAGAATACTCAAGGTCGTCTACTTCTACTGTATACCATTTTTCGCCTATCTTTATTCTGACTTCATGTTTTGCCAATTTAAGAGTTTCCTTTTATATAAAATTTCAGTGAGCTTAGCTATATTTTACCATTTAGAACGAGATGTTTTATGCTGAGAAAATATTGTGTTTCTAGAAGATTCTTTCCAGCGTTTATGCTCTTTGACGGGAGTTTGTTTTTTTGAGCTTTCAAAAGATTTTTTCGATAGAAGCAAATGTAATACTAAATCAGCAATTTGTTTTTTTTCAACATGGTTATTTTTGTCAATTAACGGAAGTGAAGGGAATTTAAATTCATATTGTTCAGTGCCTTGATTAAATGTTTTATCCATAAAAGATGTGTTATACATTCCAGAAAGAAAAACAGGATTATGGATAATGTTTTCGAGAGTTGGCATATTAGAAACAATCCCAGAAATTTCAAGTTCCTTAAGTGTTGATTGAAGGCGGTGTAGGCAAGCTGTTCTATCTCTCCCCCAAACCATTAATTTTGCTATTAAAGAATCATAGAATGGGGTTATAGTGTATCCTTTATAAATTGCAGAATCGAATCTGACATGTTCTTCTTTAGGGATATGTAGATTTTTAATTTTTCCAACTGATGGCAGGAAAGTTTCAGGGTCTTCTGCGTTTATTCTTAATTCACAGGCATGTCCTTTAGATTTAATATCTTTTTGAGTGAATGGCAATTTTTCTCCAAAAGCAATACGAATTTGCAATTCAACCATATCAATGCCTGTAACCATTTCTGTAATTCCATGTTCAACTTGAAGCCGTGTATTCATTTCTATAAAGTAAACTTCACCATCTTCAGAGAGTAAAAATTCTATAGTTCCCAAGTTTGAATATCCTATATATTTACAGAAATGAGTTGATAAATTATATAATGTTTGTTGTTGAATATGATTTAGTTTAACTGAAGGAGTTTCTTCTATAAATTTTTGGTTTCTTCTTTGTATAGAGCAATCTCTTTCAAATAAATGTACAATGTTTCCATGTTCGTCTGCAGCTACTTGAACTTCAATGTGTGATGCTGATTTCAGAAATTTTTCAAAATATATATTTTTACTGCCAAATGCTTTTGTTGCTAAAGATCTTGCTCTTTCTATTACCCCTCGCAGTTCTTGTGGAGAATTTACTATGTTGATTCCTATTCCACCCCCGCCATTCGAAGCTTTTACCATTAAAGGGAATTGAGTAATAGTTGCTTTTTTCATGGCAGCATCGTCTTTAATTGCCTGAAATGATCCAGGAAGTATAGGTAGTCCCGCACTTCTTGCCAGTTTTCTTGCTCTAACTTTGTCGGACATTTGTTGCATTGCTTTAGGAGTGGGACCTATAAATTTAATTTTTAAATTAGTACATTGTTGAGCGAAGCTGTAATTTTCTGAGAGAAATCCATAACCAGGATGTATTGCGTCACACTTAGCGTCTTGTGCTATTTGAAGTATTTTTTCTGCATTTAGGTAGCTATCAGAAGCTTCAGCTTTTCCGAGTAAATATGCTTCATCAGCATTTTTAACATGAAGTGCTTTTGCATCTGGTAATGAGAATACAGCAACAGTTTTTATTCCTAATTTTTTACAAGTTCGTATAATCCTGCATGCAATTTCACCACGATTTGCTATTAAAATTTTTTTAAACATTATATTTTATGTATTTTACCAGTTTTGTTTTAATTTTCGGATAAATTTCTGAGAATTAGGTTCTTTATCTAATTGATAGGCAGTGAAAACATTCAAAATATTTTCAAATTCTTCAATGTCTGAAGGCGTCATTTTTATATTAATTAGCCCTGAAATTTTTGTAATTAACGGGAATGTTTTAATTGTTTGTAAAAGTGAGTCTTTTATATATATTGTTGGTTGATTTAAAGTTGCACAGGCATTACAAAGAAGACCTCCATTTTTTAAAGAAAAATTTTGACAAGAGATTAAATTTTTAGTTTCACATATTGTACAAGATGTGAAATTTGGCCCAAAGCCAGCTATTGTTAGTAATCTCAATTTAAAAAATGGGCTAATTATTCCATTAAATTGAGGCTTTTCGAGCGTTGTTAAAGAAGCAAAAAGCAATTGAAAAATTCGTGAATAGCCATTATCTTCAATCATGAATTCATCCGTTAAGTCTGTTAAATTTGTTGCAGTAGTTAATCGACGGAAATCTTTTTTTATATTTCGGAAAGAATTAATTACCTCTGCTTGAGTAATAAAATCAATGTTTTTGCTTTTACTTAAAGTTAATTGAGAGTGATTTAAACTTTCTAAATGTCCTACCAGTCTACTAGTTGATTTACTAGCTCCTTTAGCAACTGCTTTGATTTTACCGTTTCGGGGAGTACATATGGTTATTAATAGATCTGCTTCTTTTAAAGGGGTTGATTTTAAGACTATTCCACGAGTTTGGTAGTTTCTTTCTCGCATTGTTAATCAAAATCTTCTCGACCAATAAAGGCTCTAGTTATAGTATCTTCATCTGCATATTCAAGAATACCCCCAGAAGGCAAACCTCTAGCAAGTCTCGATGTTTTGATATTGAATGGGGAAATAATTTTTTGTATATACATTGCAGTTGCTTCTCCTTCAACTGTTGGATTAGTAGCAATAATAATTTCATTTAATGTATTTGTTTTGATTTTTTCAAGAAGTTCTTTAATTTTGATATCTTCAGGGGTAATTCCATTCATGGGAGAAATAACTCCGTGTAAAATATGATATTTACCTTCGTAACAATTTGCACGTTCAAGAGCAATAACGTCAAGAGGATCTTCAACTATGCAAATTCGCGAAGAATCTCTTTTGGGGTTGCTGCAAATTGCACAGGGATTGTTTTCACTTATGTTTTGACATTGGATACAAAATAAAATATTTGATTTAACAGAAACCATTGTTTGAGCAAATGATTCAACATCAGATTTTGACATCCGCATTAGATGAAATGCTAATCTTTGTGCAGTTTTGGGTCCAATGCCAGGTAGGGAATTAAAATGCTGAATAAGTTCTGAGATAATTGGTGAACTTCCTGGAATTTTAATTTCAAAAGATGATGACACAATCTTATTTCCTCTGAATTTTATAGTTTACTTAAGTCAAACCTGGAATATTGAGTCCTCCAGTGGCGTTTGACATTTGTTCTGCTAGTAGTTTTTTGCTTTTTTCAAGTGTATCGTTCATTGCTTGAAAAATTAATTTTTCAAGTTCTTTGTTGTTTTTAATATTTTCAGGGTTGATTGTTACGGACTTTAATTTTTGATCTCCTGTCATTGTTATAACAACTGAATTATTTCCAGCGGATCCTTCAATTATTGATTTATTTAAATTTTTTTGAGTTTCTTTAATTTTTGATTGTAGTTGCCTTGCTTGTTTTATCATATTAAACATGTTCATAGTTTTTTCCTTATATTTTAGTTTTAATTTGCCTGATTTTCTTCTAGTAATTTTCCGCCCAGATCAAGGGCTTCTTTAACAATTTTTGCTTCAGGGCTTAATTGTTTTTGTTTTATGTTAGCCTCTGTTTTTTCAGTTTCTATTTCTAGTTTAAATTCTATAGAAGCATTGTCGTTTAAGTTTGTTGTTTTGACAATAGTTTCTGAAATGATATTACGAATATTAATATCTTTAATTTCTTCTTCTAATCGTTCAAGGTGTGATTTGTGTTTAAATGTGAAAATAATAATATAGGAATTATTTTCTTTTTTTGTAGAACCTATTTCTGCTCCTCTTAAAAGAGCTCCTAAATTAAAACGACTTCCTCGTTTTTTAGACAACGAAGTAATTATTTCGTTCCAGTGATTTTCATTTATTTCATTCGATGATGAATTAATAATAAGTGATTCAGATGGCTGATCTTGTTTTTTGTTAATAGAAATATCGACTTCGTCTCGATTTTTTTTAGTATTTGGATAAGTAAATCCTTCCTGAGGGGTATTGGTATTTTTTTTTGTAGTTTCTGTGTTTTTGAAAAGATTAGCGGTTTTAAGAATGACTAATTCAAGATGAATTGGTGTTTCTGATGCAAGACGAGTGTTTAAAATTGAGACACTTTCAAGAAACTTAAATAATTTATTTATTTCTATTGGAGCAATAATTTGTTGAAGTTTTTCAATTATTGAAGGAGCTTCTTCAAGAGTTTGGCTATTTCCACTTTTTATTATTAGAGCAGCTCGGTAAAATCTAATGATGTTTTCATGTAATATTTTTAATTCAATCCCATTTTTGACAGCTTCATTGAATATTTTAAATGCTTCATTTGTTTGATTTTTCAGTGACATATAAACTATTTCTAATGCAATATTTGAAGCCTCTATAGTATTACCTAACATAACGTTAGCATTTTCGATTGTTGGATTATTACCATAGCTTAGATAAAGTTGTTCAAGTAGTGTTTCAGAATCACGAAGGCTTCCATTTGATGCATTAGCTAATAGAGCAAGAGTTTCATCATTAATATTTATTTTTTCTTCATTAGCTATATGTCGTAGTCTTTTGATCATTGGAATAGTAGATATTCTTTTAAAATCATGTCGTTGGCACCTAGAAAGGATAGTTGCTACCATTTTCTGAGGATCAGTAGTACATAGAATGAATATTACATGTTCTGGGGGTTCTTCTATTGTTTTCAAAAAAGCATTTGAAGCATGTTCAGTTAACATATGAGATTCATCAATGATGTATACCTTGTAAGGCAAACTAGAAGGTGATAACAATACTTTATCTCGAATAGAGCGAATTTCTTCAATTCCCCTATGGCTAGCAGCATCTAATTCAAAAATATCAAGAGTAGTTCCTTTATTAATCATTTCGCAATTTGCACATTCGTTACAGGGTTTATTTTCTGGGTCTGATAAGCAATTGACTGCTTTAGCGAATATTCGTGCTGTAGATGTTTTTCCTGTTCCTCTCGATCCACAAAATAATAATGCATGAGGGATTCTTTTTTTTAATATTGATTGTTTTAGTATTGTGACAACTTGTTCTTGTCCTTCAAGTTCATGAAATGTCGAAGGTCTCCATTTTCTATAATAGACTTGTGAATTCATTTTTATACTCTTTGAGGGATAATTAGATTGATAATTCTTTTTTCTTTTCCTTGCATTTCTTCTTGTTCATTATGTTTTTCATGATCAAATCCCATTAAATGAAGCAATCCATGTATAAGAAGAATTTTTAATTGATGTTCTGTAGTTTGTTTGTTCTGTTCAGCTTGAATCTTTGCTTGATTTAATGAGATGATAATTTCTCCAAAAATATTTTCTGTTTCTTCGATAATTGGGAATTTAGTTTTAAGGTATTCAGGCTTTTCTTTTGTTTCTCCAGGCCAATATCCATTTAGTGTCGGTGAAAATGATAATACATCTGTTGTTTTGTTTAAACCTCGAAATTGGTAATTTAATTTTTGCAAAGTTTCGTCATTGCTGATTGCAATAATTAGCGTAGATGTTGCTGGAGAATCTATCGGTATGGTTTTAGGAGTTATTTGTTTAATTGTTGTATTGGCGGTTAATTCTAAAGATTGTTTATTAATCAGCGATTTATATTCTGGCAAAATACTGAAAGATATTTTTTGAAATTTCAATTTTTTAATCCTGACAAATTTAATTCTTTAGCAAGTTTTTCAAGATTTATTAGCACCGCTTTTGAAATTGGAATTCCTTCATTTAATCTTTTTGTGCGAGTTTGAAATTCAATCTCTCCAGGCATAAATATTTGAGAAGTTCCTTTTGCTAGATTACTTTCATGGATTTGTGCAGATAATTCTTTAACTCTTTGTTTAAAAGTTTCTACTGCACAAAATTTGGAAATATCTATAACATGAAAATAATGGCTTGTTTTTGTAGGATAGAAAATATCAGTTGAAGTAATTGCATCTCTAGGAAGTTCTTTTCCTATTAATCCTTGAGCGAGAACTCCACTTAAAATTTCCATTATTACAGCTAATCCAAATCCTTTTGGGCCTGCCATAGGAGCAATTAATCCATCTAAAGCTTTCTGGGGATCTTGTGTTGGTTGACCATCTTTATCAAAAGCCCAATCTCGGGGAAGTTGTTCTCCTTTTGCAGCAGCGACTCTTATTTTATTTCTTGCAGCAGTACTTACAGCCATATCTAACATTATAAGATTAGTGTCATCTCCTGGTATAGTCCAACAAATAGGATTATTTCCTAGTGTTTCAGTGGTTCCTCCCCATGGAGCCATTATTGCGGCTGCATTTGTTGTACACATGCTAATCATGTTTTCTGAAGCAGCCATCATTCCATAGTATGCAAGTGCTCCTAAATGATTTGAATTTCGAGCTACTACAATTCCTGTGCCATGTTTTTTGGCTTTTTTAATTGCTAATTTCATTGCAGTGACTGAAACAACTTGGCCCATGCCACAATCACCGTCAAGAGTAGCAATTGTTCCAGAATCAGTAATTATTTTGATGTCTGGCTTTGGGTTAATTCCATTTTCTAAACCACGGACATATCGAGGTAAAAGTTGTATGCCGTGTGAATAAACTCCTTTAAGATCTGATTCTACTAATGTGTCAGCTATTGTTTTTGCATCTTCGTCTGACATCGAAGTTGATTTTAATGCTTCAATTGCAAAAGATTTTATTTTATCTGATTTAATTATTGTTTCTTGTTCTGAACTCATGTATTCCTCTTTTTTATTAATCTTTTATAATTATAACAGTTAATAATTATCTTTAATTTTTCGTGAATTTAGTGAATTTAATAGGAAGATAAATTTGCGACTATTTATTAATTCATCTAAACTGAAATGTATTCAAATCAAATTCATTATTTAGAGGAAGTTTTTAGAAGGAGTTTATTGAATGGCAGAACAGCAAAAAAAACGAAATATAGCCTTATTATCTCATAGCGGTGCTGGCAAAACTTCATTATTAGAAAGAGTTTTATTTGAATGTAAAATAACTTCACGAGTTGGGAAAGTTGAAGAAGGAAACACGGTTTCTGATTTTGAACCAGAAGAAATAAAACGTGGTGGAAGTATTCAAACCTCTATTGTACCCGTTTCTTGTAATGGTATTAATATTAATATTCTTGATACACCAGGATATGATGATTTTGTTGGTGAAATTATTCCTGTGTTTCGAGTTGTAGAATCTGCAGTTATTTTGATAGATGCAACCGCAGGAATTGAAGTAGGTTCGGAAAAAGCTTGGCAATTATGTGAGGATAATAAGATGCCTAGATTAATTGTTGTAAATAAATTAGATAGAGAAACTACAGATTTTAGTGCTATTGTACAAAATATAGAAGAAGCTTTTGGACGCAAATGCGTTCCAATTCAAAGTCCAGTTGGTTCTGAAGTTAATTTTAAATCAGTTCTTGATTTAATGGATATTAAAGAAAATTCTACAGAAGGATCAATACTTGATATTGAATCAGGAAAAGAACGTTTAATCGAAGCTATTGCAGAATCAGACGACCAATTAGCTACAAAGTATTTAGAAGGAGAGGATATATCTAAGGATGAATTAATAGACGGGCTAAAATCAGGAGTAGTAAATGGTGATATAGTTCCTGTTATAGCTATTTCAGCTGAAACAGGTGTTGGAATAGAGGAATTATTAAAAATTATTGATTTATTATTGCCGTCTCCAGCAGAAAGCAAAAAATCTTGTGGAGTTGACTCTGATTTAGAAAAAACTGAGAATTTATCCATTTCACCTGATGGTCCATTAACAGCGTTTGTTTTCAAAACTACAGCGGATCCATTTGTTGGGAAGCTTTCATTTTTCCGGATTTATAGCGGTTCTTTAAAGAGTAATTCTGAAGTTACTGTAACAAGAAGTGGAGGAAATGAACGTATTGGGCAAGTTTTTTCTATTATGGGAAAAGAACAGAAACCAGTAAATGAACTAACTGCCGGTGATATAGGAGCAGTTGCTAAATTATCTGATGTAGTGACCAGCGATACATTGGTTACTGATGGAAATAAGATTAAATTGCCGTTGATTGATTTTCCTGTAGGAAATTATCAAATGTCCATTAGTCCAAAAACAAAATCTGATGTAGATAAAATGTCAGGGTCACTTAGTCGTTTAGTTGAAGAAGATGCAACTCTTAAACTTGAAAGACAACAGGATACTTCGGAAACACTTTTGTCTGGTTTTGGAGAGGCACATTTATCTGTAGCAATCGAAAAAGTAAAAAGAAAATTTGGGGCAGAATTAGAAGTGAATGTTCCTAAAGTTCCCTACAAAGAAACTATTAGCAGTGTTGCTACTAGTGAATATAAGCATAAAAGACAAAGCGGCGGTCATGGACAGTATGGACACGTTCTTCTTCGTGTTGAGCCACAAAATAGAGGAAAAGGCTTCGAATTTGCTAGCGAGATTGTGGGAGGAGCTGTTCCTAAAGAATATATTCCAGCAGTAGAAAAAGGCATTCTGAAAACTTTAACTGAAGGAATTATTGCTAATTGTCCTGTTGTGGACATTAAAGTCGTTTTATATGATGGAAGTTACCATGATGTTGACTCTTCGGGCATTTCTTTTGAAATAGCTGCGGGACATGCATTAAAACAAGGTTTTCTTAGTGCTAATCCTTGCCTCTTAGAGCCAATAGTAAAATTAAATGTTATTGTTCCAGATTCTAAGATGGGAGATGTAATTGGTGATTTGAATGGTAAACGAGGCAAAATATTGGGAATGAATCCTCAATCTGGTGTTACTGATGTAGAAGTTGAAATTCCTCACTCAGAAGTTTTGAGATATGCAACAGAGCTTCGATCACAAACTCAAGGACGTGGTACTTATTCGATTTCTTTTAGTCATTATGAAATGGTTCCCCCTCATATTTCAGATCCAATAATTGCTTCAAGAAAGAAAAATTCAGAATCTGAATAAAAAATAATATAGATCATGGTTGGCAATATTATTCGAGAATTATCATTGTTTCCGATACCTAGAAAAGTGTTGCTGAAGAATCAATTTTGTGTATTCAATCGTTCTCTTGTTTTTGAAATGAGTTCGACTGATCTTACGTTAAATACGCACTCTTTTCAGTCTAAATTTAAATTATTGCGTTTGCTTGCTAGTGATTTGAAGAAAGAAATTTTGTCTTTGAATAGCAATTCTGTTCTTACTATAAAATTAGATGTCGATCAGAGTTATATAAAACAAATTCAAGGATATAGGATTTCAATTAATCAAGATGAAATATTGATTATAGGTCAAAGTGAAAAAGGTTTGTTTTATGGATTACTTACTTTAATTCAGATTATTGAACAAAGTAAAGGAAATATTCCATGTTTAGAAATTGAGGATTGGCCAGATTTTGTGCACAGAGGAGTGATGTTAGATGTTAGTCGTAATAAAGTGCCTTTAATGACTACATTGTTTAGTATCATTGATATGCTTTCTAATTGGAAAATTAATCAGTTGCAATTGTATACAGAACATACATTTGCATATAGTAAATATCCAGAAGTTTGGGAAAATGCATCTCCTCTTACTGCAGAAGAAATTCAAAAACTTGACCAATATTGTAAAGATCGCTTTATTGATCTTGTTCCTAATCAAAATTCGTTTGGACATATGATTCCTTGGTTAACCAAATGGGAAAATCGTCATTTGGCAGAAGAACCAGCTAGAACTACCCCTAGTTCGTTATGTCCAATTGATCCTAAATCAATTGAGTTTTTAGATGGATTATATGAAGAACTTTTGCCAAATTTTTCTAGTAATTATTTTCATGTTGGTTGTGATGAAGTTCATCTTGGATCTGGAAGAAGTGAACAAGAATGTTCGCAATTGGGCATTGGCAATGTTTATATAAATTTTCTAAAGAAAATTCATAATCTTGTTGAAAAACATGGCAAGATTATGCAATTTTGGGGAGATGAAATCATTAAATTCCCAGAATTATTGAAACAAGTTCCTTTAAATAGCGTAGTAATGGAATGGGGATATGAAGCAGATCATCCTTTTGGGGAAAATCTTGAGAAATATAAAACAGCAAATTTGCCTGCTTATGTTTGTCCTGGAACGAGTAGTTGGAATAGTGTTACGGGATTAGCAGATAAAGGAATTGCAAATATAAGAAATGCTGCGGAAGCTGGTTTAAAATTTCAATCTGAAGGATTTCTTAATACTGATTGGGGAGATAATGGGCATTGGCAGCCATTACCAGTATCTTTTTTAGGATATATGTATGGAGCAGGTGTTAGCTGGGGAGTTGAGGAGAATAAAAACATTGATATAATCAAGAATTTAAATATACATGCTTTTTGTGATTCCAATAATGTTATGGGGGAATTGGTGATGGATCTTGGATTAGTTTATAAAAATATTACCAGCAAAACTTCGTCGAACTCATTTATCATGGAAAACTCTTTTATTGCAAATTTACTTATTCGACATCCTAATAGAGAAAAAGATTTGATGAATATAGAGCCTTCTGATTTGAAAGATGTTGATATAAAAATAAATAAATTGATTAGTGATATTGACCAATCGAGTATGAAAAGAAGTGATTCGCAATTAATTATTCAAGAATACAAAATGGCAAGTAGTTTATTAAGCCATGCTTGTCGTTTAGGAACAGAACTTCTTCCTTGTATTGGCAAAACTGTTCCAACTAGTTCATTTCAGGAAGTTATTGAATTATATAGAATGCAGATGTATTCTCCTGATATTCGAATGGAAATTTTTAATATTCCAAGAGTAAAACGAAAATTATTGTATGAGGATCTAACAGCTATAATAAAACAATTCAAAGATTGTTGGGTTGCTAGGAATCGAATTGGTGGATTAAATCGCAGTATTGGAAAATTCAATCAACTTTTAGATTGGTACTTACAGTAAGTCTCTAATTATTTACTCTCATTTTGGGAGATAGTTGGGGCAAATACTTCATATTTTTCATTATCATAGTCTTCTATATTGGTTAATTTCCATCCTTCTCCATATACTGCTGATTGAACTATTGCTCTGTTAAATGAACTAGTTTCAGGAGAATCAAGATATTTTTTTATTGGCATCCAACGACATTCATCAATTTCACTTTCCTGTTTTGATATTGTATTAGTGATTGCTTTGAGCTTAGATACGAAATAAATATCAGCCATATCAAATCGATATTCTTGTTGATGTCGAAAACAGACCATTGATTCAAATGTAGTTTGTATTCCTGTTTCTTCCAATATTTCTCTCATAACTCCTGTGCTTATTTTTTCTTTTGGCTGAATTGTGCCTCCTGGCAATTTAAAGAAAGCTTTTTTTGTTCTACGGTATTTTTCTGAAACCACAAGAAGTTCATTTGCAGAGTTAGTAACAACTCCTCCAGCTCCGATGTAATGTGATGCAAAACTTGGGATTATTGCGTTTTGAATTAATCTTTGGACAAGTACTAAAATATTTTCTCGACAATGGTGAAAATCAAAACCTTGTTCTAACGCTACAGGAATAAGATTTCCTCGTGTTTTAGGAATATGTATCCAAACTACTTTAATTCCATTTTTTCTCCATTCTGCGAGTGAATTTTTTAATTTCAAGTCGAATATATTTGAATCTGTAGGGAAATTATCGGAAATTGTTACGCCTCGGAATTGATCTATTTTAGCTTCAAATATATTCATTAGTTTAGAGTTTCTTTAAGGAAATTAAAATTTGTAATTATATTACCATATAGTGAAAATTTTTAGTTTCACATATTGTATAGGTGTTTCTGGACTATGTGAAAGTTTAGGAGACCACATTTCAGGAGGGATAGAATTCGATTATAGGATTGTTAAGGGCCATGATATTCGTATCCTAATTATTCTTTATTCTTGTTTTGAAAAAGACCATGTGGCTATTATCATAAAAATAGATCCAATAATAGCGACTACAAGTATGTTTTCCCAGACTGTTGTAATATGGCCAAAAATTTCTACTCCCATAGTCGGATTAATTTGTTCGTTAAGTGAAGTACTGCTTTGATTTGCATTCTGGAGAAATATTTGACGTAGAGCATCTACTCCGTAAGTCATTGGATTAAATTTTGATAATACTTGAACCCAGCTTGGTGCTGAATTTAATGGAAAAAAAACTCCAGAAAGAAATATGATAGGAAAGGTCACAAATTGCATTACACCTTGAAAGCCTTGTTGAGATCTCATTCTAGAAGCAATAATAAATCCTACTCCTGATAAAGTTAGCGATAGTAATAAAATTATTGGAATTAGTTTTAATACTAGTAAAACATTTATATTAAGGCCGATTAGTGGGGCACAAAATATTAAGAGGATTCCTCTAAAAGAGGACGCAAGAGCTCCTCCTAATGCTTTTCCGAACATAATACCAGTCCTATTTAAAGGTGCAACAAGTATTTCTTTTAAAAAACCAAATTCTCTGTCCCAGACAATAGAAAGAGCAGAAAAAAGAGATCCCATAACCACTGTCATTGAAAGAATTCCTGGAAACAGAAATTGAATGAAATTAACGCCTGGGGAAATATCTCCTATTAACCGATTGAATCCTGCTCCCAATATTACAAGAAACATTAGCGGCATTATAAATGCAGAAATCAACCGAGAGCGTTCTCTGACAAATCTCAACATTTCTCTATATGCGACAACATATATACTACGGAAAAATTGCTCTACCATTATCGTGGTCCTCTCATACCTCTTCTTTGTCTCCATGTTCTCATTTGTTCTGTACTACTTCGGTTTTCTTCTCGAATTGCTTTTCCCGTTAGTGATATAAAAACATCATCCAGAGTTGGAGTTCGAAGTCCTATTGAAATAATTTTTTGCTTAAATTCTTGAACAAATTTTGGTAGAAATTCATTCCCATTAGGAACATTGAATGTAATATTATTAGCATTAATTTTAGGGATAAGATTTAACGATTTAAGTTCTTTTATCGCTTCAGTAACGTTCTCAGTAGTGATTTGTATCGTGTCTCCTCCTAGAGCAACTTTAAGTTGTTTTGGAGTGTCAAGTGCAATAATTTTCCCATGGTCGATTATTGCTATTCTATTGCACTGTTCTGCTTCATCCATATAATGTGTTGTCATAAATATCGTAATTTTATCTTTTTGTCTGATTTCATTAATATGTTCCCATATTGTTCGGCGAGTTTGTGGATCAAGCCCTAGAGTTGGTTCGTCAAGAAACAGCACTTTTGGAAGATGTAGTAAGCCTCTAGCAATTTCAAGCCTTCTTCTCATTCCTCCTGAATAATTTCGCACACTTTCTTTTCTTCTATCCCATAAACCTACCATTTTTAATAGGGTTTCAATTCGGTTTGTTCTAATAGTCTTAGGTATTCCATATGCATATGCATGAAATTTTATATTTTCTTCAGCTGTCAGATAATCATCTAAAGTTGTGTCTTGAAATACTAAACCAATGCGTTTACGAACATCATTACGATTTTTTGAAATATCTAAGCCGTCAAGAAAAGTTTCTCCAGATGATTGTTTAAGAAGAGTACAGAGAATATTTATAGTTGTAGTTTTTCCGGCTCCGTTTGGCCCAAGAAACCCAAAGATTTCTCCTTGTAATACATCAAAGGATATTCCTTTCACTGCTTCTACTTTACCGTAGTTTTTATATAGATTTTTTACTTCTATAATGTTCATTTATTTTACTTATGGCTTAGTCGTTTTTTTATTTAAATTTTTTATTAGAGATGTTATTAATGAAAGATACGGAGTTTTAATATTTAGTTTTTTAGCTCTACGTAATGGTTCATTAAAAATAGCATCTACTTCCATGGTTCGTTGTTCTAAGAAGTCAATAACAGTACTTGATCTATATGTGCCTATATTTACAGTATGATCGAACATAGATTTTATCATTTTACTTTCATTAATTTGTTGTTTTGAATTATTGAAAGTAAGATCTGCGTTTGCGATATTGATAACTTCTTTCATCAGATTCTGTGCCGACAGGTATAATTGTGGGTCGTTAATGATTATATCAGTAGAGATTCCTCCCGAGCAAACACCGATTCCATTAAAAGGTATATTCCAGCATAATTTTTCCCATCTAGCTTTTAATAAAGAAGAATTAGTTTCTACATGAACTTTTGTTGAGGCCCATAAAGAATTTGCAATTTTTAATTCATTGCTATCGTTTGTGATGTGTCCAATAGTAATGAATCCTTTATAAAGATGGTTGATAACCCCAGAATTTTCCCGATTTATGCAAGTGAAAGCCATGCCTCCAAAAACTGATTGTTTATCAAAATATTTTGATATTTTTTCATCTATGCCAAGCCCATTCATTAAATTTAAAATACGCGTATTTTTTTTAATACAAGGGGCAAATAATTCTGGAATTTTATAACTGGCAGTTGCTTTTAATCCACAGATAATCCAATCGACTTTTCCTATTTCATCAGGCTTATTAACTGTGTTTGGTTTTTGAATAAATATATTACCATCTGGACTGGATATTTTAAGACCGTATTTTTTAACATGTTGGTAGTCATTGCGCATTAAAAAAAAGACTTTATGTCCTGCTTCTGCAAGCCTAGATCCATAGTAACTTCCAACAGCGCCAGATCCAATAATTGCAATTTTTTGCGCGATTGTTTTATTCATCCTCCCACCATTTTTCCATTAACCAAGCTTTAATATTTATTGATACATTTGCAGGTAAAGATTGACTAATTTTGCATTGAACATTTTGTTTTGAATGTTTTTTATCTACTAGTGAATGAAAAACAATCCAGGAACTTCCTCTTCCTAATTGAAGCCATTCATTAGGTGTTTTTTCAAATTTAAAAGAACCAAAAGGAGATTTAGCTTCTATTTGAAATCTATTATGAAGATCCCGTAAAAGCATTTGCATCCCTTTATTTTTTAATGTTATTACTATGTTTAAAAATGGATGTTCAAAATTATTAATGTTCGGGAGTTCCAACGTCCCATTAGTATAAGCAAATAATTCTGACCGATCTTTGTTGTTTTTATTAGTAATTTGACGGTTATTTTCTATATGTATTGGGACGTTGATAGTTTGTTGTAAATTTTTGTTAATTAACGATGAGTTTATTGGCAAATTTTCTCCAATTTCAATAACTTTTACTTCAAATGGATTGATTTGCATCGATATACTATCCTTGATATTAGTTTTTTCAGCGATCAATGTTTCTTTTGGATATAAAGTTTTCATTGTTAATGGATTAGAAGTGTTTTTTTCGATTAATTCGTGAGGAGTTAAGTTAATTTCGTTGATTAAAAACGATGGGTTAAAAATTGTGCAAATAGCATGATTGTTTTTACTGCTTACATAACCATAAGGTTTTTCTGACCAGGGGCTTCCTAGTATATGTTTTGTATTAACAAATAATTCCCAATTGTCTTTTAAATAATTTTGCCACCATGAAAAAAATTGTATATCTTTTTCTGATAATAAACGAAAATCTGCCCATGGTTGATTCATTAAATTTCCTCTTCCCATATCCATTAACCATCCATCTTTCCATCCATTTTTCCCTATGTTATTCCACATTATCATGTTGCCCATCCATGTTCCGAGAGAATCTTGGCAGATTAGAGGAATAAACTCTGCATATTTTGTTGCTTGATCTAAATTGGCTATTACGCTTGATCGGTATTTGGGACTTGGTTGTTTTGCGACTTCTGCCCCTTCCCCATGTAGTCCTTTATCTTGCATTGTGTCTCCGTACAGAACCCAAAATGGAGAATTATGCCCCCAATACCACATAATAAAAAGGTCTCGACATATTCTTGTAGCGGCTTGAACAATATCAATCATTCGGTCCATTTGAGACTCTGTTGAATATTTTCCAGGAAGATGTCCGTGATGAGTTTCATTGCAGTAATAATAAGACATATCCATTTTTAAGCCTTTAATTCCAGTCTCTTGTATGTGATGGAGAATAGCTTTTTTTAAAATATCTGGATATGGTTCTGCATCAAGGCAAATTCTATCTTGGCCTCTATAACCAGTTCCGGTTCCTCCCACGCATTTTTTGACAGGAGGATAATCCCCACATGACCATGGAGCATAGTTTACTGAAAACCATAAGCCAAAATTAATATTGCGTTTTTTTAATAGGGAAGATATATGATTTGCTCCGTTAGGGAAATTATCTTTTTTAAACGAAGTAAGATCAGATGAATGATCTTGCCATCCAACGTCAAGAAAGTAGTAATCAAAGGCAATGTTATGTTTTTTTAATCGATCAATATGGTCTAAGCTTTCTTTAACATTGTCTTCTGAAATATGGTACAAAGGATCATGTTGATTAATATATCCACCAGACATTCCGCATGGATCGTATATGGACAGATATTTATTTTTACGCTGACCATTTTTTTTAAGATATTCGTGAAATCCTTCTAAAGCTTTATTTTTTTTCGTTACATAAAAAATAGCATCTTTACTTGTTAAAGTTTTTCTAGGTTCAATTATTTTTCCAGGATGATGGCGTAAGTTTAGACGATTATTTTCAGCAATGTTAACTCCAGCTGGATGTTCTATTGCACAAAATGCTTGATTGTTAAGTATTACAGGAAATCCATATCCACCATGTTCGGAACTAGCATTAATTGATAAATCTTCAACGTCAACATCTAGTATTCTAATTGCATTATTTACATCGTTTCGTATCTTAATCCGTTTTCGCAATAAAGGATCATGTTTCCTAATTTGAAAATGGTATTCGATTGATATATTTGTGGAAGGGCTTTTACCCCAAAATATACACCACATCCATTCTCGATCTCCACCAACAGACCATGATTTTGGTTGATAATAAGGAAGTTTTGGATTAGATGGAGTTCTTTCGCCTAAAATATCTGGCCAGTATTTTGTTAGTTCAAAATCAGTAATTTTTTGAGGGGGTTTTCCTATATTGATAAATTGTTCTAGTAGAGGACTTCTAAAAAAATATCGATCTTGTTCTGACATTTTCATATTGGGAAGAAGCTTGTTTACTTTTCTTGTTTGAATAGCGAGTATGTTATTTTTTCTGGAATTTAGGGTTTTATATGCAGGATCATTTGGTTTAATAGTGAATGGAGATGGGTTTTCCCATTGAGTTTTTCTTTCTCTTGTGCCAATTAAAATTCCGTTAATAAATACTCTATAAAATTTCCAGTCTTCATGATCATATCCTCCTACATAAAATGAAATAGATTCGTTTAAATCTGAAGAGGATATATTGAAAGGAAATCTGAACCATCCGTAACCTTCGTAGATTGGGTGTTTTTGTGTTGGCGTATATAGATTTTCAAATTGTTCCCATTTATTGTGATTAAATTTGGAAAGATGGAATCCTTGTTTAAACCCTTCTTCGAGATCTGGATTATCATTAGTTGGTTTATTTTCTCCTGAATGATAGTACCAATAAGGAATTTCAATTCGTTTTTTTGAAACATCTATAGTTATAGAAGATTCTGCATTGTTATTTATCTTCCAACTTTTGCCTGTTAATTTGTTCTGGATGTGAGTAGTGATAAGCTGGTTTTGTTGAATTTTTAAAGTGCGTTCATATGTAGAGTTTCCTATTTGGAATGTATTGTTACTTTTTGAAAAATAACAATCGTCATTTGACCAATCATATTTATCCATTGATCCTGTTTCCTCCATTCGAATTTATGTATAAAATAGAGCTTTCAATAAATTTTAAAGTTAGATCCAAAATTTGTTCTTAATATGATAATACATTTAGTTGTTTTTCGTATAAAATTGAAAACTTTCTTGAACCACTTTTATTTCTACTTTAAATTTGTTGAATTACACACCTTAATTAGGATATGTTTTCTTCAGTATAGTTATCGGTTAATGAGGTTGTTTTGTTAGTCAAATATTTATTTATTTTTATTTTTTTGATTGGATTTATTGTAGCTTGCAATGACAATAAATTGCTAGAAGACACAATAGAATCTAATCAAATTGAGGGACAGGATTTGATTAATATTGCACTATCATCCTTCAGAGACATTAATTCTTATTCGATAAAAGCCAATTTACTAAAACGATCTTTAGACAATCCTGACACCAAGATGTTTCTAGAAGGAAATGGTCGTATTACTAAATTTGGCACAAATAATGATAAATCTGCTTTCGAATTTACCGTTGGTTTAAATGAGGTGGATTTTGAAACAAAAATGGATTTTTTTACTCGAATAGTAGATAAAGAATTTTTCATAAAAGAACCAGGGAATCCATCTTGGTTAACAGATAGAGCTCATCCGTTTATAGAATTACATGGGTTATTAATTTCATTATGGGACGAAGAAGTAATTCTTACGAAAGATGTTGTTGGATATGGAGAACTGGATGGAGAATTAATGTATATAGTTTTTGGAAGAGATAAAAATAATCCACATGTAGAAATAACGCTATGGATATCAATAGAAACAACAGAACTTACTAAAGCTTATATCCATGGATTAATAACTCCAAGTTCCGATTATGTCGATCTTTCGGTAAGGTATGATTTTCGCCCGATTGAAGTAAAAATAGAAAAACCGTATTTAGAAACAGTATTTCGAAGGAATAATTAATTTGAACTTTATTTTTCTAAATAAAGCTAAACAAACTGCTAAAGTTTGTATCTTTGTTCTTGTTGTTTCTGCGTTGTTTATAAGTTGCGGGGAAATGTCGTTAGATGTTCGAACAGAATTTGAAAACGAAGAAACATTGTTTATTGATATGAAATTAATGGCGACTGGAGCTCTTGCAGAAGAGCTTAATACTGATATTGAAAATGAATTAGAGTTATTAAATAATTTCAATTCATTAGATTCTGACATTAATATAAATTATGAAGACGAAGTATTAAATCTTTCGCTGAAAGGCTCAATTACAGGAGAAGAAGCAACAAAATTTTTAAAAGATGGCTGTCAAAGCAATTTAAAAACTAATGACTCCACTAGTACTTTATTAGATTTAGATTCCCCAATTTTATGTCTTGAAATGAAGGATTTAGGGTATGCAAAAGAATATCGAGTTTCTAGTTCATATTTTACAAGTTTTTTAAATTCTTCAGAAAATGATTTGGACGAATTAAATGCTTTGGCAAGAATGTTTCCTAATATGCTGAAAATAAAGTGGTCATTGGAAGTTCCAGGACAACTTATTGAATCAAATGGGAAAATGTTGGCCGGTAGTACCGTCGAATGGGAGTGGAATTTTAAGGATTTAGTTTCTCTTGCAAACAACCAAGAATTAACCGATTCATATGCGATATATATAATTTATTCGACGACTGATTTGTGGTCCAAAGTAGTAAGAATGTCAGATGTCTTCTCTGAACAATTAACTGAAAAACGGCAAAATATTCTTTTTGGGATTCCTTTAGTTCCAGTAGAAAAGATTGTAGAAGTTGTAAAAGAGGTCGAAGTCCCAGTAGAAAAAATTGTAACGAAAGAGGTAGAAGTAATTAAAGAGATTGTCAATGATGTATATGTTCCAGTAGAAAAGATTGTAGAAGTGATAAAGGAAGTTCCTGTAGAGGTAGAGACAATAAAAGAAGTAATAGTAGAAAAAGAAATAATAAAAGAAGTTCCAGTAGAAAAGATTGTAATGAAAGAGGTAGAAGTAATTAAAGAGATACCCGTTGAGAAGATAATTATAAAAGAGATTCCAGTAGAAGTAATAAAAGAAGTAATAGTAGAAAAAGAAGTAATAAAAGAAATATATGCTACTCCGGAACCTAAAAAAACATCTACTTGTACTTCAGGAGATCCAAGCTCAGTTGTTGATGTTCCATCTACAAAGATTTATGAATTTGGATTAACTCGTTATTTTTATGGTTCTTCTAATGGGACTGATGCGAATTTAAATAAATACTGCCAATCTCCTTTATTAGATAGCCTCCTATTAGAACCGATTGAGGAAAGAATACCAGAAAATCCATTTGTTATTACAGGCCCAGATGGAGTAGGAGAATATGGAGGCACATTAAACATTATTTGTTCTTGTAAAAATGATGAGCGAGATATGATATTTCATGACGGTTTAGTTGCTCTTGATTTAGATGGTAAAACAATAGTGCCTAATCTTGCAGATCGATGGTCTTTGAATGATGATGGTACAATTTGGAATTTTTCTTTACGGAAAGGAATTAAGTGGTCAGATGGTATAAATCTTACGTCGCAGGATATTGAATTTAGTTTTGATCATTTAATTAATGACAGAAGAGTGAATGAAAAAATGCCTAGAATATTTGTCTGGGATGGTAAAAAAGCAATTTTTTCTCGTATAGATGATTATCAATTGCAATTTGCTTTTAATTCAGGATATGTGGGATTTTTACATGGATTATCACGATTAGGTGCTGGGAGTTCTATTGGAACTTTTCAGGGTGAGTTAAATTGGCTTATTTCCCCAGCACATTATATGAAACAATATCATGTTTCTTTTAATAGTATTGTTCCACAACAAGCTCTCGATGAGGGGTATTCTAATTGGGTTGAATTTTTGAAAGAACATACTATATGGTACAAAGCAAAAGGGTTGAAAACACCTGTAATTACACCTTGGATTGCTGAAACAAGTTCTTCAAGTGATGTTTGGAAATTAAAAAGAAATCCATATTTTTGGGTTGTTGATACTGTAGGTAATCAACTTCCTTATATAGATAAAGTTGAAGCTACTTCTATGCCATCTTTAGAGTTACGAAATGCAGCGTATTTAATAGGAAAAGCAGATTTTGCTTTTGAAAATATTCAATATAATAAAGTTTCAACATTAGTAGATCTGGGTAAAAGTGGAGTTTTTGATGTGGATTTAAGACCTTCACATGTTCAGAGAGCAGTTATGATGTTTAATCAGACATACGAACAAGATTCAGAAATTTCAAATTTATTGCGAAATTCTGGTTTTAGACGTGCCATTGCATTTGGTATTAATCGAGAGAGAATTAACCAAAATATTTTTGATGGGATTGGCGTAAAGCGAGATGCAGTTCCTGCTTTATGGATGGAAGATTATCCAGGCGAGGATTTTGCCAATCGTTATATAACTTATAATCCAGGTGCATCAGATTCAATTCTCAATGCTTTAGGATTATGGAAACAGCCAGGTGATAGTTGGAGGCAGAGAACTGATGGAGGAGGAGCTGTCGATTTAACCATTTATCCAGTGCCTAATAAACTTTATGATTCTACTGTTGTTGCGGATCTTATAGCAGATAATATGAGGGCTATTGGAATAAGAACAACTGTAGTTTCTACAGCCGTAAATCCTAATACATATCAAATAATTATTGATGATTTGCAAACTGATATGTTTTTTAATTCAAATAGCTATGTTCCTCTTAATGAACCATATTATCCTGCTATTGAAGTTGGCAAGTGGTATAATTCTCGAGGATTATTTGGGAAGAATCCTGAGCTTAATAGTCATCTTTCTGATTTTTCTACTATATTTGATTTTTATCAAAATGGTTTATCCTTGTCTGGTATTCAAAGATATGAAAATAATATAGATATTATTAGACGTTCTATAGATTCTTTATATTGGATTGGGACAGTTGGAGATATTCCAAAGGTTTCAATAAAGAACCCTTCGTTAAAAGGGGTAGTAAAAGGTCCATTTATAGTTTATTCTCATCGGTACTTATTCTGGTTTAATTAAAGTTAAAGCTAATTAATTAGTCCCAATTGATTATAATTCCCAAGTTATTTTTATTCTCATTAAGGGATTCAAATGCTTTTGAACCTTCAGAAAAATGAAACGTATCAGTTATAAGTGGTTCTATATTTAAACGATTGTTTTGTATGAGTTCTAATATTAATTTCATGTCATCTGTGAGAGTCCAAAATCCAGCACTCGTTTCATGTATTGGCCTAACAGAATTGTGAGCACCTAAAATTGTTAATCCCTTTTTATGTACATCTTTATAAAAATTTACTTCTTTTGTGTTTCCTCGGGTACTTCCTAAAAGAACAATACGTCCATGCCATGCTGCACTTTGAAAGGCGGTATTGATTGGGTCAGGACTTCCTGTTGTTTCAATTACAATATTTGCACCGTTCTCATTTGTCATTGATTTGATAGAATCTTCTATATTATGAGTTGAGGCATTTATTGTTTCATCTGCTCCTGTAATAGCAGATAATTTTAATCGTTTTTCAATTAAATCAGTTCCGATGACAGGATATCCTCCGTCTAATTTTGCAAGTTGAAGAGCAAGATTTCCAACAATGCCTAGTCCTATGATTAAAACTGATTCTCCTAGTTCTATACGAGCTTTTCTAATTGCTTGTAAACAAACTGTCCCAAGAGAACCAAATGTTGCATGTTTTGAATTTGCTTCTTTAGGAATTTGTTTTGCAAGAGTTAAAACCTGTTGTTTTCCTATTTCTCGTGTTGGATCAATTGTTTCTCCTACTTTGCGAAGAGGTTGTATTGTTGCTTCAATGATTGAATGGCTCCCATGTGTTCCATGAGATGCAATTTTATCTCCGATTTTTATGTTTTCTATTTTTTCTCCAACTTCGATAACTCTTCCTACATTAGAATATCCGACGATTTTGGGAAAAACTGCAGATGTATTAGGCAATGCATTAAAACTTGCTAATTCAGTTCCCGGGCTTATTAATGTGTATTCTGTTTTTGTAAGGATTTGTAAATCATTTGGCTTTGAGATGTCAAATGATTGTATATCTACTTTCCTGGGAGAGTTGAAAATTAATCGTTTGCCTTTCATTTTTTTTCTTCTATTTATGAAAAATGTTCAAATAAGAGGTATTATAATAACATTTTTTAAAATGACTGTTTGGTTACTTTACGGGATTACATTGATTTTATGGCTGTTTGCCGGATTAATTGCTTGGCTATTTTCATTGTTTGGTAATACTATTTTTTTGCTTATTTCAGGTTGGTTAGCAATGTTTGGAATATATTGCATTTATTTTTCTCTCAAGCAAAATATGAACGAAGGAATTCGTATTAATATTCAATGGGGTGGGTTGTGTATGATTATGGCTTTTCTTTCATTTATTATTCATTTTAGGATTCAAGTCAATTGGATCTTATTTGTTCATGGGGTAGTTTGTTTTATGGTAATGATTTGGCGTATTTTTCGATCAATGCATAGATAAGCAAAGAATATTTGATAAATTTTTATATAATTAAATAAACAGATAAAGGAATTATTGATGAATTATGATCTTCCACATGAGTATAGTGATGTTCCTTCAAAGGATAGACTTCATAAAGAAAAATTGTCGGCACTTGTTGAAGGAGGAGTTCCAGAAAATTATGATCCCGATCAAATATCATGGGTAACGGGGGATTTAGGAATTAGTGATTGGGAAGGCGCTGTTAATGCTTTGAAATTAGGATATTTTGTGATTACAGTTGCGGCTGAATTAAATATTGGAGCACAGCAAAAATTAGCAATTATTCCTGGGAGCGGTGATGTTCGTGTTGTTTTAGATAAAATTGTTGATAGCATAGAAAAAGCGTTAGTAAAAAAATTAAAGGTTGTAATTCATTGTGCTATGGGAATGGAAAGAGCTCCACTTGCTGTATATTGGTATTTAAGCAGAGTTAAAAAAATATCATTAGAAGATGCATTTATGGAAGTAAAAAAAATTCGCCCTATAGCTTGTAATAGAATTTATTGGATTCAATCTTGATAAAATATTAGAATTTATCGATTATACGGTTATGTAAGAGGATATATTATGAATAAAGAATTAGCGTTTACTTCTGCCTGGGAAATGAGAGATTTAATTGCGAATAAAAAAATATCTCCGTTAGAAATTACTCAGATATATTTTGATCGTATACACAAACTAGATTCACATCTTAATTCATATTTAATTCTTAATGAAGAAGAAGCATTAAAGACTGCACGGAAAGCCGAAGAGGCTGTTATTAAGGGGGAATCTTTAGGATTATTACATGGAATTCCTATAGCTGTGAAAGATATGGAAATGACTAAAGATTTGCGTACTACATTCGGCTCTTTGATATATAAAGAAAATATTCCAACAATAGACTCAATTCTTGTTGAACGACTACGTAAAGCGGGAGCAATAATATTAGGTAAAACTAATACACCAGAATTTGGAGCAGTGGGATTTAATCAGAATAAATTAGGAGATGATTGTCGTAATCCATGGAATATTGAACGTACTACAGGGGCTTCGAGCGGAGGTACAGCAGCAGCGTTATCTGCAGGATTATGTTCTTTAGCTACAGGAGGAGATGGAGGTGGTTCAATTAGAGTTCCTTCTAGTTATTGTGGACTTTATGGATTAAAAAATACACAAGGGAGAGTGCCTACATATTCAGGAAACGTTAATCCATATTTCCCTAATTATCTTAGCCAACATGGTCCTATGAGTAGATCGGTTCGGGATTCTGCAATGATGCTTGAAGTGGTAGCAGGATATGATTCAAGGGATATTAATTCATTAAAAGAAACTCCTCCAAATTATGTAGAAGCATTAACTAGAGATATAAAAGGGTTGCGTTTTGGTTGGTCTCCAGATTTTGGATTTATCAATTCAGAGAAAGAGGTATTAAATACTACTTTTAATTCTATTAAAGTTTTTGAAGATTTGGGTTGTTATATAGATGAATCGAAACTGGTATTAAACGATCCATTTTTTGCTTGGTGGACATTGCATAGTGTGAATTTTCAAGCTTCACATAGTCGTTTACTTAAAGAACATGAAAATGAAATGACAACTTATGTTAAATATACTTTAGAAGCTGCCAAAAATATTTCGATTTCTGACTATATTAAAGCATTATGGGAACGAAATTTAATGATATCTAAATTTGAAGATGAGTTTGAAAAATTTGATTTGTTATTATCTCCTACTATGCCAACAACTGCATTTCCTATAGATAAAATACCTAAAGAAATAGCAGGAAAACCCGTATATCCTAGTCCAGAATCAATGTTATATTTATGGGGATTTCATCCATTTACATATCCTATAAACGCTATTGGATATCCAGCAGCAACTGTACCGTGTGGTTTTTCTTCCGATGGAATGCCGATTGGATTACATATAATTGGCAAAAAAGGAGATGAGGAGACTGTAATAGCTGCATCTTCTGCATTTGAAAAAGCAAAACCTTGGACTCAATATACTCCACCTATATCTTAATGAAAGAAACAAATACCAAGGAAATAAAAAACAAAAAACATTTATTGCTTGTTGATGGACATGCAGTTGCTTTTTATAGTTGGTTTGCAAGTAGGCAAAGGAATGTAACTAGATTGTTTTTTGAATTGATAGTCGAAGCTTTATATAGAAATAAATGTAGTCATTTAATAGTGACTTTTGATCCAGAGCCACCAACGTTTCGTCATGATATTTATCCAGCATATAAAGGAAATCGTCCTTCTCATCCAGAAGAATTTTTGAGTCAACTTAAAGACTTAGAACAAATCCTTAAATCGTTTGGAATTCCTCAATATAAAATAAAATGGTTTGAAGCTGATGATGTTTTAGGGACTCTCAGCAGTTTTTTTTCTGAAGAAAATTGGAAAAAAACAATATTTACATGTGACACAGATTTGCTTCAAATTGTTTCTAGAACAACCTTTGTTGATATTTTTAGTCAATATCGTTCGAACACATTATTTGATTTAAATGCTACTAAGGAGAAATACGAAGGAATTAATCCGGAATTACTTGCTGATTTAAAAGCTTTAACCGGAGATCGTTCTGATAATTTTCCTGGGTTGCCTGGGATAGGAGAGAAGACAGCCATTAAATTGATTAAAACTCTTGGTTCTTTAGAAAATATTTATAAAAATCTTAATAAAATTCCTGATATTTTCCCTAGGGCTTCTAGAAAAATTCATTATATTCTTCAAACTAATCAAGAATTAGCTTTTACGATGAGACAGTTAAGCACTATTGTTAAGAAGGTTCCTATTAGCAATAAAATTGATTTAAAATTTGTCGATCAAGGACTTGTAGCAAAAATGAATAAAGTTAGATTTCAAATTTCTTAATGATAAAAAGTATGAATTAGTTTGTTAGGGATTTTTCAAGTAGATATAATTCTTGATCTTTTGTAACGATAGCTCCAGGCCTAATATTTCTGACATGGTTAATAGCATCTTGAGGATTAAGATTGAAATTTATTAAAATTTCTGCTGCAATTGTACCTGCTCTTCCTTGCCCTCCACGGCAATGGATAAGAATTTTTTCTCCTTTATTTAAGGATTGCAAAATTTCATCTTTGATTTTTAACCATTCTTTTTTGAATCTTGAATCCGGACTGTGGTTGTCTGTAATTGGTAAATGATGCCATTTTATATTCATAGCTTTTATTGTTTTCCCGAGAGATTCTACATTAAGTAATGTAAATTCATGTTGTTCTATTAAAGTTATAATTCTTTTTGCTCCCCAATTTTGTATTTTTTGGAGATCGGTTTTTAAATTTCTATCCCAAAGCCCCCATTCTCCATCATCGCTTTTTTTGCCTGGACACATGCTGAGACCAATTTTCCCAGCAATATTAGGTATCGACATTTCAGATATATCAAGAGGGAAATTATCGCTTGTAAGTGTCTTTCTCATTGTATTTAATTATTTTTTATTTGTTTTGCCGAAATAATCGATTTTCTAATTGTTCTTTGCTCTAATCTTTTAGAGTTAGGTTTAGGTAAATCAATGCCAAAAGGTTTGAAAGTAAGGTTTTCAGTGAATTCTAAGGGAGTATCGGAAAGATCTATTTTATAGAATTTAGAAGAAGGAGATAGATCTCCAGGATAACTAAAATTTTCTAAAGTTGCCAATTCGACACATATAGACGCCCCTACAGAACTTTCTAACATTCCTCCTACCCAAACAGGAATACCATTATCTATAGCTAATTTATTTATTTCAATAGAATTATATAATCCTCCAACTCTACCTGGTTTGATATTGATAAATTTGCAAGCGTTAACTTTTATAGCATCTTCTGCTGATTTGATAGAAGTTATGCTTTCATCTAGACAGATTGGAGTAGCAATTTTTTTAGCAAGTTCAGAATGATCTAAAACATCTGAAAAATGTAAAGGTTGTTCTATGAAAATCAAGTTCAATTTGTCAATTTCTTTAAAAAGGTCGATATCTTTTAAAGAATATACTCCGTTACAATCAATATGTAAAACTAAATTAGGGAAAGTACTCCTAACTGCTTTTAAAACTTCTAAATCCCAACCCCTGCTTACTTTAAGTTTGACTCTAGGAAATCCTTTATCTACTGCGGTTTGGATATTATCTAGAAGCATATTGATAGAATCTTGTATGCCAAAAGTAGTACCAGCTAATACTTCTTTACTATTGCCTCCAAGTAACCTATGTAGTGGAGTTTTAGTAATTTTACTTTGTAATGTCCACCAACAAATTTCGACAGCAGCTTTTGCGAAAGCGTTTCCTTTAAAAATACTCAGTTTATTGTTAATTTCTTGAGCAGATTCAAAATCTATATTCAATAGGAATGGGGCAAAAAATTCTGACACATTATAAAAAACTGACCCTGCACTTTCTGTCAGATAAGTTGGTGAATATAAAGGAGAAGATTCAGACCATGCCTCATAATCTCCACTAGTTGCTTTAATTAAAACAGAATGAATTTCTGAATCTTTACCATAAGCTGTTTCCCAAGGGGATATTAAAGGCATTGCAACTTGGTAAATTTCAAATTTTTCAATGCGCATTATAACTCACAAATTATGTCTTATTGTATTATTTTAATTATATAACGTTAATAATAAGCATTGAAATATTCATGTGCTAACTATTGGTTGTTTTTGATTTTATTAAAGGAAGCAGTGTTAATGTTCCAACTATTATGCATCCAGTTCCGCAAATAATCAGACTCATTTGGGGATTATATATATCTGACAATTTTCCAAGTATAAGAGCTCCAAAAGGGCCTATTCCTACGAGGGTAGTATTTATGCCAATTATTCTTGGAACAAGTTCTTTAGAAACGTATTTTCCTATTATTCCTATTTGCATAATAATAAACATTCCATTACTAATTCCTACCAATGCAAGCATTAAATAAGATAAAAGATAGTTTTTTGAAAGTGCGAATAACATTATCGATATTACTGCTCCAAAAAAACTAGGAATAATAAAGAATAATTTCGATTTTATTTGCGAAAGAGAAGATAATAAAAGTACAATTATAAAAAATCCTAACGCTCCTGCCGTTAATAATATTCCTGTTGATTGAACGTCTTTAAGTAAGACTGTTTTAGCAATAATTATTGCTAAAAAGTGATAATTTAAAGTAAATATGTTAGTTAGAATTCCAAGTCCTAAAACTACTAATAGTATTGGTTGATTTATTATAAATTGAATAATTGAAGTATGTTTCTTAATGTTTTTATTATTTTCTTTAATAGATGACGCAGTTTTTTTATCTGCGTTTATGATTTGTAATAGTGTTAACAATGCAGCAAAAGAAAATAAGCTTATTATAATTTGTGTATATCCACTTCCGATTTCTTTAATTATAAATCCAGATAATGAAGGACCTACGAAAGAACAAATTCCCAAGCCAATATAGTCCGTTGCAGTACTTGCACTTGCTTTATTTTGTTCAATTAAGTGCAATGTTAAAGAACGTCTAGATGTAAAAGCAAAGGCATTTGCTATTCCCAAAATAGTAGCTGCGATTAATCCATGCGTAATTTGAAAGGAGTCTGTAAAAATAAAAATAGCAAGCGAAATAGAAGTTAATATTTTAATAGAATGTACTAAGATTAGAATTACAGGTCGGTTGAATTTTTGAGCTATATAACCACTAAAAGAACCGAAAACCAGAAAAGGAATTCCAAAACAAAAAGTTGTTATTGATACTATTGTTATAGAAGGTGCTAATTCTGCAATTAACCAGACAAGAACAAAACTTTGCATTATTAATGGTATATCCCCGAAGAGATTAGCTAAACAAAAAAAACGAAAATTACGATTTCTAAGTAAAGAAATAGTTCCTGTTAGCATCGATAATCTGTGATTTTATACAAAATTTTTCAACCTGGAATGAATCATAACAATTTAAAAAAAAAGAAAGCAATAAATTTTGAGAAGATTTATAATAATCGGGATGATTTTAAGGAGAAAGTATGCCTGAATCAATTCCTCTAAATATTAAACCATCTTATCCTGTAGACATTCCTAAAGATCAAATTCGAACAAAATGAATATATTATTTAAAAATAATTATTAAAGTGAGGGAAAAATGTTAAGCAAGAAAGAGAAAAACGAAAATACTTTAATTGCAGACTTATTTATGCCTGGAGCTGCTCATGTTAAACCTCTTGACGTGAATCCAGATGCATGGACTCCTTTAATGGATTGGGTTGATGTATTTCCAGGGAATCGTGGTGTTAATAAAGAAGGCATTTATGAACATTATGATATTCCTACAGGTATAGAGATAAAAGTAGAAAAAGCTTTACAAAAGCCAATAATGATTTCGGAAACTCCATGGGAAGGGAAAGGAATGATATTGGCAGGGCATTTTTGGAAAGAAGAGACAAAAACAGGAAATTTTCACTTTATTTATAGTGCGCATAGCAAAAATGACTCTACTGTTTGTTATGCAGCTAGTAAGGATGGATTCGAATGGTATAGACCGAATCTTGAACAAGTTGAATTTGAGGGAAGCTTGCAAAACAACATTATCGCTGATGGTCCGAATGCAGGTTCTGGAGTTTTTGAAGATCCAACCGCTTCTTCAGAAGAACGTTTTAAAGCAATAGGGCAAGAAGGAGGATGGTTTGATCCCGACACAAATGAATTGCTTTCAGGAGAGGAGGGATACAAGCGATTCGAAGCACAGGAATATGGTGGGAAAAATTACAAAGGACCTCGTACGATATTGCGTCATTATGTAGTTGCAAGGCATTCTTCTGACAGAATTCATTGGGAAAAATCTACATTGCCAGTAGGAAATTTTCCAAGCGACGGAGGAAATTCAACAGGATATGATGCGGTAACAGGGATGTATTATACGTATATGAGAGTGCATGGTTTTGAGCCAACTGAGTTCAAGGCGATAGGAGCAGGAATACCGGAAGAAACAGTAGGGCGTCGTTCTATAGGTTTATCACGAACAAAAGATTTTAGTAATTGGCCTCCACCAAAACTTGTTTTGTATCCAGATGGGATAGATCCTCCGGATCTTTCATATTATGGGGCTAATTATTTTAGATATCCTGGTCGAGATGATATAC
>CAZDRU010000018.1:0-27614 GCA_964508175.1 uncultured Dehalococcoidia bacterium | reverse complement strand
ACTTCTAAAATAGTTGTACGTATGCAAGGAACAAATTTTGAAGAAGGAAGAAAAATTCTACAAAACTCTAAATTAAAAGTAAATTTTGTAGAGACTCTTGATGAAGCAACTACAGTTATCAAACATCTCTCAAAGGAAGATGCATGAGTATTTTAGTTAATGAAACAACTAAAGTAGTTGTACAGGGGATTACAGGCAAAGAAGGGAGTTTTCATACGCAAAAATGCTTAGAATATGGAACAGATATCGTAGCCGGAGTACCTCCTGGGAAAGGCGGTCAAACTTTTTTAAATAAAATACCCATCTTCAATACAATGGAGGAAGCTGTAACGGAAACTAATTGCAATACATCTTTAATATTTGTTCCCCCCCCATTTGCTTCAGATGCAATGCTCGAAAGTGTTAACTCTAATATTAACTTAATCGTTTGCATAACCGAAGGGATTCCTGTTCAAGATAGTGCTAAAGTTATTAACCATATTCAAAAAACAAATACTCGATTAATTGGACCCAATTGCCCTGGATTAATATCACCAAAATATCGATGTAAGATTGGTATTATGCCAGCAGCAATTCATACAAAAGGAACAATAGGCGTTGTGTCAAGAAGTGGCACATTAACCTATGAAGCAGTTTCTCAATTATCAAAATTAGGTTTAGGACAATCTACATGTATTGGCATAGGAGGAGATCCAATAACAGGTATGGGGTTCAATGAGATTTTAACTGAATTTGATAAAGATCCTGAAACAGAAAGCATAGTGTTAATAGGTGAAATAGGAGGACAAAAAGAACAAGAAGCAGCAACAACTATAAAAACCATGTCCAAACCGGTAGCTGCTTTAATCGTCGGAGAAAGTGCTCCTACTGGCAAAAGAATGGGACATGCTGGAGCAATAATTACCGGAACCTCAGGAACTGCAAAAGCTAAAATAGATTATTTAAAAAAGAATGGGGCTGAAATTATACCTAACCCATCAGAAATAGGAATTACGATTAAAAAAACTTTGAAATAAGACCTAAATTCCCCTTATTTTCCAAGTTAGATTTAATTTGACAAAATTTTAAAACAATCTTAAAATTAGCAGTTGGGCTTCTTGACTGCTAAGCTAAATTACTAGTCAATCCCCAAGAAAATTTTTAGTAAGGAGGCAAAATGGCCAATTTTATTCCATTAGGAGATAGAATTATAGTAAAAGCAACGGAAGATGAACCAATTACAGCTTCTGGATTAGTACTGCCAGATTCTGCAAAAGAAAAACCTCAAGAAGGAGAAGTCATCGCAGTAGGTTCAGGACGAGTGACTGATGATGGGAAAACAATTCCTATGGAGGTCAAAGTAGGTGACAAAATAGTATACTCAAAATATTCAGGTACTGAATACAAGGACAACGATCAAGAATATCTTATTCTTAGAGAAAGTGATGTCCTTGTTAAATTATCCAGTTAAGGAGGAAAAAATAGAATGGCAGGAAAACAAATAATCTTTTCTGATGACGCAAGAAAAGCTTTAAAAATCGGCGTAGATACTTTAGCTGACGCTGTAAAAGTAACCCTTGGGCCAAAAGGAAGAAATGTAGTATTAGATAAAAAATTCGGACCACCACAAGTATGTAGTGATGGAGTAACTATAGCTAAAGAAATAGATTTAGAAGATCCATTAGAAAACATGGGTGCTCAAATCTTAAAAGAAGCAGCAAGTAAAACAAATGATGCTGCAGGAGATGGAACAACCACTTCAGTAGTGCTTGCAAGAGCAATGGTTGAAGAAGGATTTAAAAATGCTGCAGCAGGAGCTGATCCTATGGCGCTAAAACGTGGTATGGATCAAGCAGTAGCAATTTTAGTTGATGAATTAAAAACTTTAGCAAAACCTGTAGAAACAAAAGAAACAATTACTCAAGTTGCCGCATTATCAGCTCACGAAGATAAAACAGGATCTTTGATTGCAGATGCAATGGATAAAGTAGGTAAAGATGGAGTAATCACCGTTGAAGAATCTAAAGGACTTGACGATGAAATCGAATTTGTTGAAGGAATGGAAATTGATCGAGGATTTATTTCACCATATTTCTCAACAAATCAAGAAAGAATGGAATCAACATTACAAGATCCTTATATAATCATCACCGACAAAAAGATATCAGCTGTAGCCGACATCTTACCTGCGTTAGAAAAACTTACTCAAATTGGGAAAAAAGATGTAGTAATTATGGCAGAAGATGTTGAAGGTGAAGCATTAGCAACATTAGTAGTGAATAAAATGAGAGGAACACTAAATTGTCTTGCTATAAAAGCTCCAGGTTTTGGAGACAGAAGGAAAGAAATGTTGGAAGACATTGCTATTCTTACTGGAGGGACAGTTATAAGTGAAGAAACTGGACAAAAAATGGACGCTGCTAATGTAGAAGATTTTGGACAATCCAGATCAGTTTCAGCAAACAAGGATAAATGTACTTTTATCGAAGGAAAAGGATCTGATGAACAAATAAAAGGACGAATCAGACAAATAAAAGCTCAAATTGAAGAAACAACATCTGATTTTGACAGAGAAAAACTACAAGAACGCTTAGCAAAACTCGCTGGCGGAGTTGCTGTAATACGAGTTGGAGCAGCTACTGAAGTAGAAATGAAAGAAAGAAAAGCAAGAGTGGAAGATGCTCTTTCAGCCACTAGAGCAGCAGTTGAAGAAGGTATTGTTGCTGGAGGTGGAGTAAGTTTAATTCGTGCTTTAAGTGCATTAAAAGAAATTGGCAAAAAATTAAAAGGAGATGAATTGGTCGGAGCCAATATCATATCAAAATCTCTAGAAGCTCCAATAAGAACTATTGCATACAATAGTGGAGACGAAGGTTCAGTCATACTCAATAATATACAAAAACATGCTGATGATTATGGATATGATGCCGAAACTGGTAAATTCTGTAAGATGTTAGAAGCTGGCATCATTGATCCTGTTAAAGTAACACGATCTGCTCTACAAAACGCTAATAGCATTGCAGGCATGGCATTAACAACCGAAGCAATGATGACAGAAATACCTGATAAAGATGGTGGTCCTCCAGCTCCTCCTACACCTCCAATGGATTACTAAAATCACAATTCATTATGTAATAAAAAAAGGTCTTAATTCGAAAGAGTTAAGACCTTTTTTTACTTTAGTAACTATTTATTGAATTGAAAAAGTTGAACCACTTTCTGTCTTAATAACTTCTACTCTACTAGGAAATAATTCTTTTAAATCCTCTAAATGAGTTATGACAAACACTTTATCAAAATCATCTTCAATTGACGTTAACACATCAACAATTAATTCTTTGCCAATTACATCTTGTGTGCCAAATCCTTCATCTATAATAAGTATAGATAATGAAGGCAATCCTTTCCTCATTACTAACGCTTTTGATATCGCTATTCGTAACGCCAAATCTATTCGAAATGCTTCACCTCCACTAAACATCTCATAATTTCTAGTCCCAAGCTCGTCAGATATAAAAATATCTAAGGTATCTCGAACATCTCCAGATTTTGTTTCTTTAACAGTGTGAAGTGAAACATGCATTCTATTATCAGTCATTTTTGCCAATAATAAATTAGTTTGTTCTTCAATAAAAGGCAACATGGACTCGATAATCATTGCTTGGACTCCATTCTTTCCAAATCCGTCACTCAATACTTCTAATAATTCGAGTTCTTTTCTGATCTCATTAGTATTTTTAATGATTTTCTTTTGTTCTTTGATTTTATTATTCAATTCTAAAAATTTAGCTTCTAATGATCCTTTATGAGTCAGATTATCATTCTTTATTTTTTCAATCTTCTCAAAAGAAATATCTAATTCAGATAAAAGACTTAATTTACTATCAAACGTATCCAATTGAATATCAAATTCTTTGATTTCTTTAACTAAATTTTGACTCTGTTCTTTTCGTCCTTTAATAAAAATATTTAGCTTATTGTTTCTCAAATTTTCTTTTTCAATATTATCCAAAGCAAAATCTAATTTCTGTTTAAGAGATTCATAAGATTCAAGTTTTTGGATATCTTTCTGAATTTGTTTCAATAGTTCAAAATCAAAACCTGTATTTTTAATTTCAATATCGATTGATTTTTTTTCAATAAATAAATTATTACAATAACTTTCTGTTTCTAATTGACTTTCGATTGTTTTAATAATTTTTTTATTATTCAAAATTTCTATTTCAGCTCTTTTTGCCTGTTCAATTTGCAAACTTAAAGTAGAAATTTGATTATTAACCAACTTTGAATGTTTTTCATAATCATCTTTCGAATTTGAAAATTCTTTCTCAAGGATTTTTCTTTCTATCAATAATTTCTCTAAATTCTTCTCTTTATTTTTATAACTTGATATATGTTGATTAATTTCCTTTTGATATTGATTATTTAAACTTGTTTTTTCATTTTCTTCTAAGTTTTGACCACATAAAGGACAATCAACTTTGATTGATGTATCCAAAAGTTTTAATTTAACTCGCAATGATTCGCCATCTTGTTTAATTTTTTCTTTAAGAGCTTGAATTTGACCAATATTTATATCAATTGTATTAAGTTGTTGTTCTTTAGTTTCAAAAATTTTTTTTTCATTTGCTATCTTTAATATTTTTTTATTTAAATTAATTTTTTCTAATTCATAAGACTGTAAATTTTCAAACTTAGGTTGTAATTCTTTAATAATCAAGTTATTTAAATGTTCTATTTTCCCAATCATTCTAGTTTTTTCTTCATTTATTTTATTTTGAATGTTTTGTGACTTTTCTCTCAAAAGATCATATTTCTGAAAAGCAACTGTCAATCTTTTTTCTTTTTCTTTGAAAGATTTCAACGTATTATAAGAATTAATAATTACATCTCTATCAGAAGCTATACTGTCATATTCAAGTAACTTATTTTTTGATTCTTCTAATTCATTATTTAACAAAGCTATTTCTTCTTTCAAAGAATTGATTTGTTTCCTGAATAATGTTTTTTGAACTTTTAATCCTTCTAATATGTTTATTTCTTGTTGAAGTTTATTTTTGTGAGATGTGAATGTTTTAAGTTCTGAATAATTAACATCTATTTAGATTGTATTTTTTTTAATTCATCTTCTATCAAAGGCAACTCTTTAATTTTTTCAGTTGAAGAAGTGATTTTTTCATCAAAAATTATTAAAGAATGTTTTCTTTCATTGATACGGTTTTTTGTTAATTCTTGAAAACGATCATAAAGATCAAGTCCTAATAATCCACCCAAAATCTCTTTTCTTTCTATAGGAGTTTTGCTCGTAAATTCGTCAGAATGTCCCTGAGCCAAAAAAGCACTATTTAAAAATGTCTCATAATCCATTCCAATAATAGTTTCAATAAATTTTTGAGTTTCTCTAATCGTATCTTTAGTAAGGGTAACTGGATTACCACTAGAATGTGTTTGAAATTGAAGATCTGTAAAGATTTTATTTTTATTTCCCTTAATAGAACATCGTCTAATAACTTTATAACGATTTTTATTTACAATAAATTCAAAATCAATAGACATATCTCGAGAACCGTAGTGAATTAATTGATCATTAGTTTTTCCTCGAGCTCTCCCCCATATATTCCATGTAATAGCATCAAAAATAGCAGATTTTCCATGACCATTATTTCCTGAAAACAAAAGCATTTTGAATGGTTCAAAATCTAATTCTGGCACATTATCTGCATAAGAAAGAAAGTTTTTTATACGTAATTTTAAGGGAATCATAATTAAGAAGTTTTTCTAAACAATATTTTCAAAATTTATCTTATAATGTACCATAGGTTCAAATCTATGCAATATAAATAAAAGGAAAAGCCTAATTGACTACAACAGAAGACATAAAATCTCGATTAGATATTGTTGACACAATTTCAAAATATGTTGAGCTCAAACAATCTGGGACAAATTTTAAAGGCCTTTGTCCATTTCACAAAGAAAAAACACCTTCATTTTTTATTTTCCCAAATACACAAACCTGGAGATGTTTTGGATCATGTACTATCGGTGGAGATATTTTTGAATTTCATATGAAAATTGAAAATATCCCTTTTATTGAATCACTACATGCATTAGCTAAAGATGCAGGAATAGAATTACAACAACTTCAACCAAAA
This sequence comes from uncultured Dehalococcoidia bacterium, assembly GCA_964508175.1. Taxonomy (GTDB): domain Bacteria; phylum Chloroflexota; class Dehalococcoidia; order Lucifugimonadales; family CAZDRU01; genus CAZDRU01. The sequence continues at coordinate 21,483 of CAZDRU010000018.1, read as the reverse complement.
GAAAAAACCTCAAATCTCCTTAAAATTCATTTACATGCAACTGATTATTTTCATAAAAATTTAATGGATCCAAAATATGAATATGCCAAAAACTATCTAATTGAACGAGGGATAACAGAAAAAACTATATCTAAATTCAAATTAGGATTCTGTCCCCCAACAGAAAATCTGCTTCTAGAAAATTTATTAAAAGAAGGCTGTGTTAAAGAGGATATTTTATCTTCTGGATTAATAACACAAACTCAAAAAAATCAATATACCTCTCCTTTTCATCTTAGATTAATTATTCCAATACAAAATAAAAATGGTGATGTAGTTGGCTTTGGCGGGAGAATATTAGATAATTCCCAACCTAAATACATTAATTCAACTGCTTCTGCAATATTCAATAAAAGTCATATTTTATTTGGTTTAGATAAAATCCCGAAAACGACTAACCAAAAGATCATTATAGTAGAAGGATATATGGACGCAATAATCGCACATCAACATGGCTTTGAAAATATTGTAGCGTGCATGGGAACCTCTATTACTATTGAACAAGCAAAATTAGCTTATCAAGTAACTAACGAAATCATACTTTCTTTAGATCAAGATAAAGCCGGCCAAACTGCAACAATGAATAATTTAATAAACACATGGAGAATTTTTCAACAACATCCAAACAACATAAACAACCTTAAATCCATTACGCAAATCAATATCAATCAATCAACACAGAAAAAACCTTTAAACTTAAAAATTACTGAATTACCTAGTGGAATGGATCCAGCTGATTTGATTAATAAAAACCCATTACAATGGCAACAAATATTAGATAAAGCAAAACCATTATTTATTTTTCTTCAAGACTTCATTAAAAACACAATGGATCTTAATTCAACTCAAAATAAATTGCAGGCGGCATCAATTTTCATGTCTTTTATTTCACAAATACCAAATCCTATTGAACAAGACAAAGAATTTAATAATCTATGTAAATACTTATCTATATCTCGTGAAGTATTAGAAGCAACACTTGGAAAACCTTGGAAAAAAACTACCTCAAAAACAACTTCCCAACCCAACTCATTCTCAACCTCAGCTATTGATAATGAAAACAAACAACCAATAGAAGAATATTTATTAAAAATACTTCTTGAAAATAATGATTTAATGCCAAACATCACTAAAGAAATAACGCCAGAAATGTTTGAAAACCCTCAAAATAGAGAAATTTATAGAACAATAATATCTTCTAAAAATGGAGAAATTAACGATTTAACCTTAGACAAACACCTAGAAGATCAAGTACAATTTATAACAAACTCAAGATGGCCACTTCCTCAAAAAAACCTGTTAACTAAATTTCTTCGTTCTGTAATAAATCGTTTTTTAGAAAAAGACTTAAAACGCAGAAAATTTGAAGAAAACCTAAGAATACAAGGAGAAAATAATACCGAAGTGACTTTTGAAACAAGTATTATAGATGAAAACAAAAAACTCCTCGAAATATTTAAATCAAATAAATCAATTTAAGGAAAACAATGAATTACGATAGAAATAACAATGATAAAGAGTCTTATTTTTCAGATAATGACATGCAATCTTCTAAGGATTTTGACGTTCTTGACTTACTAAAAATACCTGACATTGGAGAAGGTGAATCCGATGAAAATGAACAGGAATTCAATACAGATAAAAGAGCTGCGAGAGAAGAAGAAGAAGAAGAAGAAGAACGTACTGAAGAGAATTCTGCTCTCAATATAGAAATGACATCAAATGAAATTCTTGATGATCCAGTCCGCATGTATTTACGAGAAATTGGTTCAGTGAATTTGCTAACTGCACAAGATGAAAAAACGCTTGCTAGAAGCATCGAAATTTCAAGACATCTTACACAAATAAGACAGAAATTAACTATAGAAGAAAATGGTAATCAGCCATATGCATGGCAAATTACACATTCTGTAATAAAGAGGTTGGCAAAAAATAGAAAACTCGCTTTTTCAATATTAAATTTCCTTAATCTGCCAGATAAAACTACAATACGTAATATACTTACAGAACCAATTATAAGACACTCGATTGACAATGAAATTAACCCAGACTTGATTAAAATAGTTTCAGATAAACTTAACTTAAATCCTGAAGAAGAATATCGTGAAGCCTATAAATGTCTTATTGCATTTTCGCTTGATACTTCATTAATACCAGTTGATAGCTTAGATAAATTTGGAGATTATTCTCTAACAGAACTAAATTCTGAATACACTACTAAACCCTTTAAAGAAGCCTTGAAATTAAGCAATGATTCTTTAATAAGTCCATTTTTCTTAAAAATTGAAAATGAAGGATTTAAAAACGCACGTCATTTAACACAAGCTAACTTGAGATTAGTCGTCAGCGTAGCAAAAAAATATATTGGACGAGGAATGGTCTTATTAGATCTAATCCAAGAAGGAAATATAGGATTAATAAGAGCTGTAGAAAAATTTGATTATCGTAAAGGATATAAATTTTCTACTTACGCAACCTGGTGGATACGCCAAGCAATAACTAGAGCAATTGCAGACCAAGCTCGAACTATTAGAATACCAGTCCACATGGTTGAGACAATCAATAAATTAATGAGACAACAAAGAAAATTGTTGCAAAAATTCGGACGAGAACCTAAAGCACATGAATTAAGCAAAGAAATGGAAATTACGCCAGGAAAAGTCGAAGAAATTCTGAAAATTTCGCAAGAACCAATTTCTCTAGAAACTCCGATAGGCGATGAAGAAGATACCCACTTAGGAGATTTTATAGAAGATAAAGGCACCCAAGCTCCTTCAGATGCAGCAACAAAACAAATGTTAAAAGAAAAAATTTCTGAAGTTTTATCAACATTAGCCATAAGAGAAAGAAGGGTTTTAGAACTTCGATTTGGTTTAACAGATGGCAAATCCAGAACTTTAGAAGAAGTAGGTAAAGAATTTGGCGTCACTCGAGAAAGAATACGTCAAATAGAAGCAAAAGCTTTAAGAAAATTGAAACAAAAAAGTCGAGCTGAACAATTAATAGACTTCTTAGAATAATTGTATTTAGCAAACTTCTTATATAAAAATTCGGCATATAAAGATTTTTTTATATGCCCAAAAATTATTCTCCTAAAATCTAATAAATGATTTTAAGCATAGACATAGGAACAACGAAAATTAAAGCAGCAATTTTCAACTGCAATTCAGATTTAATTCCAGAAACAAAGCTTACAATTAATACGCCATCAAGAGATAATTCAAATACTTTATCCCCATTAGATATTCTTGAAGCAGCAAATAATTTAATCGATGATTTACTCAAAAAAAATAAAAAATGGCAATTTTCTATTTCTACAATATGCATGACATATTTTGCAACTTCCATTGTTGGAATAAATAAAAATGGAATACCATTAACTCCATTATTTACCTACGCTGACAAAGCTCCCCTCAAATCTAACATTACTGAACTTTTCCCAAACCAAACAAATATTCAAAATATAACTGGCTGTAAAATACACTCTTCTTACTACCCAATGAAAATTTTAAATATCAAACAAAACTATAAAAAACAATTTCCTAATATTGATAAATTTATTGACATAGGAACTTTTATTTACTCTCAATGGTTTAGTAATCATGAAATTCCATGTAGCTTTTCTAGTGCTTCATGGACTGGAATGTTTAACAGATATTCACATTCTTGGCATTCACCTCTTTTAAAAACATTAAATATCAAATCAATAAATTTACCAACTCCAAAACCTAATAATACAAAGCTTACAAAGCTTTCAGAGAAATATTCGTCAAGATGGCCTTCTATTTCAAATTCGACCTTTTTTTTGCCTATACCAGATGGAGTAACTGCTAATATCGGAACTAATTGCATCGGTGAAGATTCAGTAGCATTATCAATTGGTTCCACATCTGCAATTCGATGTTTAACAAGTATAGAAATTAAAAAAATACCACAAGCTTTATGGGTTTATGTCGTTGACCCAAGACTAAAATTACTAGGAGGAGCTCTCAATCAAGGAAGCAACTTAATAAACTGGATCAAAAACAACCTTTTCAAAGACAAATTTGATGAATTAAATGCATTTCTCAAAAATGCTACTCCAGGCAATCATAACCTTTTTGTAATACCTTATTTTTCCGGAGAACGGAGTCCTCATTGGTCAACAATAGAAGGTGGTTCTATTGGGAACTTACAATTATCAACCACCAACTTTGATATAGCACAATCAATATTAGAATCACTTGCTATTCAATATGCCATAGTAACAACTTCTATAGGAAAAATCATTGGATCAAAATTTGATTTAATAGCAAGCGGAGGAGGAACAAATTTAACTCCTGAATTCTTTCAGCTAATCGCTGACGCAACAGGACATAAAATTCTCTTAGCAAAAGAACCTGAATCAAGTTTAAAAGGAAATGTAATCTTGGCAAATTCATACTTAAAAGAAACAAAAATCACGTATGCATCAAAAATATCTTTCGAAGAAAAACATTATTTACCTAATCCATCAAACGAATTATATTACAAAAAAGAAATATCTAAATATAAACGCCTCTACAATTCTTATGTAAAACAATTAGAAAATTTTCATTCTTAATCAAAAAAGGAGATCTAAATATGAATATCTGTGTTGTCGGTCTGGGTAAAATGGGAAGAATTATTGCCAAAAAATTATCTATCAAAGGAATAAAAACTCAAGGTTATGATTCTGATCATAAACAAAGGGAAATAGCACAAAAGAATCAAATAAAAGTAACAAAAGATCTTGAGTCGATGTTAAAGCAAGCTGATTCTCCAAAAATAATCTGGTTAATGCTACCTCATGGAAAACCAACACAAAACACGATTAATGAATTGTCAAAAAAACTGTTCAAAGGGGATATTGTCATTGATGGAGGAAATAGTTTTTTTAAAGATTCAATTCGAAGAGGAAAATTATTAAAATCAAAAGGAATTGATTTTTTTGATGTGGGAACCAGTGGAGGAATAGGTGGAGAAAAACATGGGTTTAGTTTAATGATCGGAGGAGATGCTAATCTTTTTATAAAAATAGAAAAAATTTTCAAAATTTTATCAACATCTAAAACAAGTTATGGACGAGTTGGGCCTATTGGTTCAGGACATTTTGTCAAAATGATCCATAACGCTATAGAATACGGAATGATGCAATCATTGGTGGAAGGTTTTTCACTATTAGCCAATCAAAAGAATATAAATTCTTGGAAATTCGATTTACATCAAGTTTCGAAGATATGGGGAGAAGGAAGTGTAATTCGCTCTTGGCTATTAGATTTAATATCAAACATCACTGAGAAAAAAGAATATGAAACCATGAATACAATTGTAAACGATTCTGGTGAAGGAAGATGGGCAATAGAAGAAGCAATACAACAAGGAACTCCTATACCTTCTATAACATCTGCTACATTTGCTCGATTTTATAGTCAAAATAAAAACATTATTGCTTCTAAATTACTAGTAGGATTAAGGAAAGCATTCGGTGGCCATAATTAAAAATTAATAGAAATAAATTGTAAAATTTTATATATTATAATGTAAAAATTAATTCAACTTTATCGAAAATGATTAACACGATAATAAGTCAAATAATTTTCTGGTCAATAATAGGATTTATATCCTCCTCAATACCTTGGGCTGTAATATTTACCAAATTAATTGCTCGCAAAAATATACGTACAATTGGGGATGGCAATCCAGGTGGTGTAAATAGTTGGAAAGCAAGGGGCTGGCAACTTGGACTTCCAGTAATTTGCATTGAAATTTTGAAAGCTGCGATACCTATGGCTTTTGCCAAATCTTTTGGTCTTAATGGATGGGAGCTTTTATTCCCAGGACTTTCGGTTATTTTAGGACACTCTTTCTCTCCACTGTTAAAATTCAAAGGAGGTAAAGCTATTGCCGTATCTGGAGGGTTATGGGCAGGGTTAACTCCATGGGGAACTGGATTCCTCTTATTATGTATATGTATAGGAACATGCTATTTAATAATCAAAAATCATGCTTGGATTACAGTAATCGGAATAGCTTTTGGAGGTATTGCATGTATTCTTTTATCTGATATATTATTTGGCAAAATTTGGTTTTCGAACACTAATGCAATTACGACTTTATTAATTGGGAATTTATCTCTTCTCATAATAAAACATTGGAAAGAATTTAAAAAACCATTTGAACTTCGCTATTGGGCAATAAAATTATTAAGGATAGATTAAATATATGTATGAAATAATTCCTATAATAGAAATCGTTATTGTTTTAATAAGCATATTTTTTTGCTTAACCACTATATCAAATCTAATTACTTTCAAAAAACCACCAAAACAATCAGTCCAAACATTACAACCATCAGTAGATATCCTCATCCCTACACGAAATGAAGAAAACTCAATAAGCAAATGCTTGGATTCATTAATCAATCAAACCTATTCAAACATGAAAATTTTAGTTTTAGACGACCAATCAACTGATAATACAACAAACATAATAAAAAATTACAGTACTAAATACGATAATATCAAACTAATTAAAGGTAAAAATCTACCTAAAGGATGGCTAGGTAAACATTGGGCTTGTCAACAATTAGGAGAATTCTCCTCAGCAGATTTAATTTTATTCTCTGATGCTGATACATGGTTTGAAAAAAATATTATCGAAAATACAATTAACTTAATGACTAATGACAAAATTGATTTTATTACACTCATACCAACCCGAGAAACTCGTTCTGTTTTCGTTAAAATAACTCTTTCGTTTATTGACTGGTTTATAATCGCTTGTCTTCCTAAAATTGCATGTGAAAAATTATCTTTCCAATCTTTATCAATGTCATTTGGCCAATTTATGTTAATGAAAAGAAAAGCATATCAAAAAATAAAAGGACATAAAACTTTTAAAAATAGTGCAGTAGATGACCTTGAACTTGGAAGACTCATAAAAAAAGAAAATTTTTCATGGCGAATTTATAACGGAACAAATGCAGTTAAAACTACGATGTACAATAACATAAACGAATTAACTGAAGGATTAACAAAAAATATCTATCCTTCTTTCGGATATCATATCAGTTTATTTTTAATAACCTGGATAATAATTGGATTCATATCAATGATGCCACTATTAAGTATTCTAAGTAATACGCTACAATTAACAGATAATTTATTCTCATATCCACTAAGTATAATTTCCATACTATTAATGCTTAGTACATGGATTATTTCACTGTCAATCAATTCACAATCAAAATGGTTAGCATTTACTTATCCAATAAGTTTCGGAATGATTTTATATCTTGGGATAAAATCATTATTCTTCTCTATTTCCGGCAAAACCACTTGGAAAGATCGTACGCTAGTAAAACACCCAAATCATTTTTTCTAGTTGAAAAACAATCTTAATCATTCGTTAATCAAAGCAATAAAATCTGTTTTTTGAGGAATTAGTCCAGATTTTTTATAAACTATTTTACCTGCTTTATTTATAAATATAAAAGTTGGGACTACAGTAACATTATATTGTTTCGCAAGTATTTTACCTTTCTTTGATTGTATATTAATTCGATGAAAATTAACTTTGTCCGAAAATTCATCTTCTAGTTTATTGACTAATGGTTTCACCGAAAGACACATTAAACAAAGATTTGAATAAAATTGAAGAACAGTCTGATTCTCATTAATTGAAATAATATCAATCTCATTTTCATTAACAATGTATTTTGTTTCTGAAGAGAACCCTATAAAAAATAAAATGCCTAAAATTAAACTCAATCCTCCTAAAACAATAATAATTTCACGTTTAAATCCCCAAAATACTATAGAAAAAATAATTGCTAAAACAATAAAAACAACTGAAATTAAAAAAGAATTTTGATTGAAAATATCCATAACTGTAATCTGAAAATAACACCTATTTTTTTATTGTGGTCGGGGCGGCCAGATTCGAACTGGCGACCCCCTACACCCCATGCAGGTGCGCTACCAAGCTGCGCCACGCCCCGAAAACTTAGAATAACACAGTAAGTATAGAGGTTCAATCAACTAAAAATTAATATTTTGCAAAGATAGTTGCCAAAACAAATGTACTCGAACTACAATTCTATTATTGCAAATCTTATATGAGGAATTTAAATGGAACAAAACACAAAGATATTAAAAACTCTTCTAACAAAACTAGAAAAACTTTCTGACTATCTTTGACATCTCTAACAAGGAAAAACAAGTCGTAGATCTTGAAAATAAAACCTTAATACCTGGTTTTTGGAATAATCAATTAGAAGCAAAACAAATTATGTTAAAGATTTCTGATTTGAGACATGATATTGAAGAGGTAAAGAAACTCTCAAAAAATTTACATGATCTTATTGATTTATCAGAAATAAATGCAGATGAATCTGACCAAATCCTTGAAAAACAAATTAGTGAAGAAACCATACTCATAACAAAAGCTATCGAAGCATTAGAATTAAACTCCACGTTAACAGGCCCATATGATACTTTCGACACAATAGTTTCTATACAATCAGGAGCAGGGGGAGTTGAATCACAAGATTGGGCTGAAATGCTTTTACGAATGTATACAAGATGGGCAGAAAAACGAAAATATAAAATGCAGCTTCTAGATATTTCGCAAGGAGAAGAAGCTGGAATTAAAAGTGCAACAATAGAAATAAGCGGGAAATTTGCATATGGATATTTGAAAGCCGAAAAAGGAGTCCATAGATTAGTACGACTGTCTCCTTTTGACGCACAACATCAACGACATACTTCTTTCGCTAAAATTGAACCATTACCTTCTTCAAAAGAAATAATTGATGTAGATATTAACCCAGAAGATATTAAAGTAGATTTTTTTAAATCAAGCGGACCAGGAGGACAAAATGTTCAAAAAGTTTCTTCTGCAGTACGATTAACTCATATACCTACCGGCATTATAGTTGCCTGTCAAAACGAAAGATCTCAATTTCAAAACAGAGAATTCGCAATGAAAATTCTTCGGGCAAAATTATTAGAACAAAAACTTGAAGAACGTGAAAAAGAATTAGAAAATATCAAAGGAAAACGGATAGCTGCAGAATGGGGTAGTCAAATAAGAAGTTATATATTACATCCATATAAATTATGTAAAGATCATAGAACGGGCTATGAAGATAGCCAACCAGAAACTATACTAGAAGGTAATATAGATAATTTTATACATGCTTCATTATTAAACAATAAACTATAAAGGACGTTATAAATGTTAGCTACAAGAATGAATGATTTAGGAACAGAGACAGCTTTTGAAGTATTTGCGCAAGCAAAAACATTGGAAGCACAAGGAAAAGATGTAATCCATCTAGAAATTGGGGAACCTGATTTCGAAACCCCTTCACATATTATTGAAGCATGTCAAAATGCAATTCAAAATAACATGACTCACTATGTACCTACTCCTGGAATTCAAGAAGTTCGAGAATCTATAGCTAAGAATATATCGACAACACGTAATATCAATGTTGATTGGCAAAATATAGTAGTCACTCCAGGGGCTAAACCGATAATGTTTTTTACGCTATTAGCAATTGCTGAACCTGGAACAGAAATAATATATCCCAATCCTGGTTTTCCTATTTATGAATCAATGATTAATTTTTGTCAAGCAACCGCCATTCCAATGAAATTAGACCCAAATAATGGATATCATCCGGATCTAGATGATTTAGAAACTAAAATAAATGATAAAACTCGTCTAATAATATTAAATTCTCCAGGGAATCCAACTGGTGGAACAATTAATCAAACAGAGTTACAGAAAATAGTAGAATTGATAGAAAAATATCCTAATATTTATATTCTTTCCGATGAAATATATAAAGACATTCTTTATAACGATAAACATATCAGTATTACATCATTTAAAAACATGCTAGAAAAAACAATAATTTTGGATGGATTATCGAAAAGTTATGCAATGACAGGATGGAGATTAGGATATGGATTATTTCCTGAAACATTAACTCCTCATGCTATTAAATTAGCAGTAAATAGTGTGTCCTGCGCAACTGCATTCGCTCAAGCAGCAATTCCTGCTGCTCTAGAAGGACCACAAGACGAACTAATATTAATGAAAAAAGAATTTCAAACACGAAGAGATTTAATTGTTAAAGGACTCAATAATATACCTGGAATCTACTGCCCAACTCCTGAAGGAGCTTTTTATGCATTTCCAAATATTAAAGAAACTGGATTAACAAGTCAGAAATTTGAACAAGATTTATTAAATAAATATGGAGTTGCATTATTAGCAGGAACATCATTTGGTAAATATGGGGAAGGATTTGTTAGAATTTCATATGCTAATTCACAAGAAAATATAAATAAAGCTCTTGAACGACTAGCAGATTTTGTAAAACAAATATAATGAAAAAAATACCCCTTGGCAAACTCCACTACAAAATTAGTCATCTTCATACTCCCAGAATTTGTATAGACTCAGAAACAGAGTTAGTGGTTGAAACAGAAGATGCATTCACAAGACAAATAACTGAACCTCACCACCGAAGAGATTTTACTACTATGCCTGGCAGTAACCCTTTAAGTGGCCCAATATATATAAATAACGCACTCCCTGGAGATACATTAAAAATTGAAATTTTAAAAATAGCTCCACTCATAGGACAAGCTGCAACTAAAACAGATAACCTAGGTAAAACTACTGAATCTACTTTAGGTTCAACAATGACTCATGGAACTCGGATTTGCAAAATAAAAGGAAATGAAATTATATGGGACGATAATGTAAAACTTCCTTATAAACCTATGATCGGTTCAATCGGGACAGCTCCAGCAACTGCAACTCCTACTTCAGGAGAAGCAGGAAAACATGGAGGTAATATGGATATTAAAGAAGTAACTGAAAATAGCATTCTTTATTTACCTATATTTGTTGAAGGAGCCTTACTTCATATAGGAGATGTTCACGCACGACAAGGGGATGGAGAATTATCCGGAACTGGATTAGAAATGCCAGCTTCTATTAAAATACGTATTACACTATTAAAAAATAATCCTATTGAATGGCCTCGAATAGAAAATTCAGAAGAAATAATGGCGATATGTACAGGTCTTCCAATGGAAATTTCCGCGGAAAAAGCTTATGCAGAACTAATATTATGGATGGAAAAAGATTATAAAATCCCTAGATGGGCAGGTTATAATCTTTGCACTCATGTCGGAACAATCTCAGTAGGATTTTTAAAATTAGGAACGATAGCGGCAAAAATTCAAAAACAATACTTGAAAACACCTACATTTCTTTCATAAATAATTATAGACGGCAATGAATACTCGTTTTATAATCAATTTTAATAAAATAAAAATTTCATCGAGGAGATAGTATGTCTAACAAAAACATTAAAATTGGGCTAGTTGGTGCAGGAGGAAATACAAAATTACGTCATATTCCAGGTTTTCAAGCAATTGATGGAGTTGAAATAGTTAGTGTTGCTAATAGAAGTAGAGAATCAAGTGAAAAAGTAGCTAAAGAATTTAATATACCAAAAACTTATGATAATTGGCTTGATCTGGTAGAAGCAGACGATACAGATGCTATATGTATTGGAACATGGCCATATCTTCACTGTCCAGTAACTTTAGAGTCTCTAGCCTGTGATAAACATGTATTAGTTGAAGCTAGAATGGCAATGAACTCTTCAGAAGCACGATTAATGTTACAAGAATCTAAACAACGTCCTCATCTAATCACACAAATTGTCCCAGCTCCTCATACTTTAGTAGTTGATCAAACAATTCAAGAATTACTTGCTGATGGTTATGTTGGAGATATATTAGCAGTCGAAATGACAGGAAATCAAGGAACATTCGCAGATTTTGAAAGCCCCTTACACTGGCGACAAGATTTTGATTTAAGTGGATATAATATAATGACCCTCGGGATCTGGTACGAAGCTTTAGTACGATGGGTTGGCCCAGCTAATAGAATTATGGCTATAACTCAAACAAACGTAAATAAAAGAAAAAATAGTGCTGGTGAATTAGTCTCTACGAACATTCCAGATCATGTTGAAATTATATGTAATCTCGAAATCGGAAGTACTGCACATATTAGAGTTAGCTCCGTTACTGGTCTTGCTCCATCAAGTGAAGTATACATATTTGGAACAGAAGGGACTTTAAGAGTAGATATGACTTCTACTGAATTGTTTGCAGGTAAAAAGGGAGATGAAAAATTAAGTAAAATTAATATTCCCGACAGCAAAAAAGGTGGTTGGAGAGTAGAAGAAGAATTCATAAATGCTATAAGAGGGGAAGAAGAAGTAACCCGAACAAACTTCTATGATGGAGTTCGATATATGGACTTTACTGAAGCAGTAACAAGAAGTTCTCAAGAAAATCAAGGAATTAATTTGCCATTAGATGCATAAAAAATATTGAAAAAATACTGCATGTAAAAACAATTTCTAAATCACGTTAAAATACTTGGGAATCAATATTGTGCTAATGCATAGTTTTTCTATGATGCATTAGAATATCGTCTCCAAAATCTTTTTTACTGTCTCTTACAACTGAATGAATATGATTAGCATTATCTTGAACACAATCATATTCAATGAACATATTGGAGCCTTGTATACAATAATAATGAGGCATTCCAAATGATATCCCACCAGCCCATGCAAAATAAATTGATGCTGGGGTTGAATCCTTTATATTCACCAATAAGGACGATGCTAAAGTTTTTGTAGTTGTATTAAAATACCAATTAATTAATTTCAAAAACAATTTCTGTTGGTCAAGTAACATATCATTTAATGTAATACCTAATGGTTTTTTTAAAAAAATTTGTCTCTGATTTGTCGTTAATAAATCTCCAGGAGCATTATCTTCAATTAACACTTTTGAAAGCTGTTGTTTATTAAAACTTAATATAAGTTCTCTCGCTAAATCTTCTATTGGACTTAATATTCGAAGTCCTTTATTTGTTCCTTCTTTAACATTAGCTGGATTAGCTCCCCAAAATAAAGGGGTAATTATTAATTGATTATCAACTAATAAACAATTAATAGAAATATGATGTCCTTCAAATTTCCAAGCGACTTTATTATTTTCTGGACTCCCATAAATACTAAACCAATATCTTTTATTACTTCGAGGCCATCGATTAATACCATTTTCTTGTTCAATTGATTTTAGAATCATTTCATGATTCATGATTTTATCAACTAAAAGATATCCAGTATCACTTAAGAACAATTTCAATAGTTCAAAAATACGATTAATTGTTTTTCTGCTTGTTTTTTCTATAGATAAACCAACTCTATCTATAGGAATATAATGCCAAAAAGTTCTTGATTTATCTTCAAAAGAGAATAAAGATAATTTTTTTTCTTCAGGATGCATATTGTAAATAATTTCCTGTAAAGAATTTCTCATTTTAAAAGAAAGAATAGCATCAGAAATCACACTATCTTTATTTTCATGTGCCAATCGCATATCCATCTCTTCTCGGATCAGCTGCACCAAAATATGAACCATGTGAATCTATTTTGATAAGCATCGCACTTCCCATTGCATCCCATGGGCCAATAACTGAAACTTGATGTCCTTTTTGGGTCAAATCATCAATAACGTTTTGAGAAAATCGCTTTTCCATTCTTATTTCATTAGTTTGAATATCTCTTGAATCAATAACAGATTCCATCACATTTTGTATATGTCTCCATCTAGGAGCTTCAACCGCCTCAGCTACATTCATTTTAAAATCAATTAAATTTGTAAGAAGTTGCAAATTAGTTTGAACTTGAGTATCAGCACCAGGAGTTCCTCCTAAAAATACTAATGATGGTTTATTGTTATTTTGAACTGTAGTTGCCATAAAAGGATTCATTGTATGTCGAACTTTTTTATTACTCTCCAAATAATTTGGATGACCCTTATCAAGATGCCAATAAGTCATTCTATTATTCAATAAAACACCTGTTTCTCCAGCTATTAATCCCGAACCAAATCCACTCTGTAAACTCTGTAACGCACAAACTGCATTCCCTTCTTTATCAACAACACAATAACAAGTAGTATCTCCTACTGAATCTTGTTTAGAATACAATGAATTATTTAATTCAGAATTAGATAGTATAGAATCAAGATCAATTTTTGCTGCTTGTGATTTTGCATATTCCTTGCTTAATAATCTATCGATTGGAACTTTAATAAAATTAGGATCTCCCAAATATTTTTCTCTATCAGAAAAGGCTAATCTTTTAGCTTCAACCATTAAATGAATCGTTTCTTGCGAATCCCATTTATAAGGAGAAAGATCAAAGTTTTCAAGAATATTTAATTCTTGTAATAATACATGTCCACTCGAATTAGGAGGTGCTTCATATACCTCAAAATCTTTATATCTAGTACGAATAGGAGATTGAATACTACTAGTATGATTTTGAAAATCTTCTTCAGTCAAACAACCTTTATTACTTTTAATAAAAGATATTATTTGACTTCCTATTTCGCCATTATAAAAATCAAGCAATCCTTTTTTACTCAAACGAATAAATGTTTTTGCTAAATTTTTCTGTAATAAAACATTTTCCGTCTTCAATGGCAAACCGTCTAAAGTGAAAACAGCCTTCGATGTATTAACTTTACGTAAATATTCATTTCCTAAAATCTCATTAGCTAATAATTCTGTAATCGGAAATCCATTTTCAGCTTGGTCTATAGCAGGTTCAAAAATAGATTCTAAAGAAAGTGAACAATACTTTTCATATGCTAATTGCCAACCATAAACTAAACCTGGTACTGAAATACTAAGAGGACCCTCCATTGGAATAGAATTTGATTCATAATATGAGGATACATTGTTTGGGGCAGATCCTGTCCCATTAATAACACTTATTTCCCCTGTTTTTGCCCAATAAACCATAAGATACCCATCTCCCCCAATCCCAGAGGAAGCTGGTTCAACAACATTTAGACTAGCTCCTATTGCAAGTGCTGCATCAACAGCATTACCACCATCATTCAATATTTTTGCTCCTGCTTGAGAAGCAAGAAAATGACCAGAGCATACCATTCCATTTCTGCTAGTAATAACAGGACGATATGAACCATATTTAGATTGACGAGGAAATTTATTCATAATACAAATTTATTACTGATTATTATACTAATAAATTGAATCTTTTTGACACTAACGGATTCACAATCTACAATTTATTACTTATTAATATAAAGTTCAAAATAGTGTTTGTGACTTAAATAAAACAACCAAAGGAACTATATGATGAATATTTTAGTTAACGGATCTTTAGCAATAGATAGAATAATGCAATTTGAAGATCAATTTAAAAAAAATATTTTGCCTGATCAACTTTCAAACTTAAATCTTAGTTTCACTGCAAAAACGTTGAACGAATATTTTGGAGGGACAGCTGGAAATATAAGTTATGGACTAGCTAAATTAGGTCATAAACCCACTATTATCGCTAGTATAGGTTCGGACGGACATGAATATCTAAAAAACCTTTCGAAATTAGAAATCGATATCAGTAAAATTAATATAGTGGATACAGACAAAACAGCAGGAGCCTATATTCTAACAGACAGTCTTTCGAATCAAATAACCTTTTTTTACGCAGGAGCAATGCTAGAGACTTCTATAAAAAATTTTAAATTAAATTCTAATCAAAACACTAAAACAATCGCTATCATAAGCGCAGGAAATGTAAACGATATGCTATCACTTGCAAATTTATATAAAACCCATCAAATCCCTTATATTTTTGATCCAGGACAATCTCTTCCATTATGGAATAAAAATAATTTGCTAGAAGCAATAACTGGCTCGAATATACTAATAAGCAACGAATATGAATTTGGATTAATAAAGAATATTTTATCTAATTCTGAAATCGAGATAAGTCAATTAACTGAAAATATAATCATTACACTAGGTAAAAAAGGTTCACGGATCATATTAAATGCAAAAGACTCTAATCAATCCAATATAATCAAAATTGGAGCATGTTCGAATATAAAAATTGAAGATCCTACCGGAGCAGGAGATGCTTTTAGATCTGGACTTATTGATCAATTATCTCGCAATCAATCACTAATAGATGCAAGTAAATTTGGGACAACATGTGCTTCCTTTTGTATAGAATCAAAAGGACCTCAAACTTATTCTTTATCTAATAATCTCATTAAAGAAAGACTAAATACAATTGAAATTAATTCATTATAAAAATACTTAATTTATCTCAAGTTTTTCTGCAAGTTCTGCATTAGTAGGTTCTACAAGTACCGTTCCATCATCAAAAACAATTGTAGGTACTATTTGTTTACCATTATTCATTTCACGTACATAATCCTGAAGTTCTTTATCTAATTCAATATTAAACCAATTATATTCGACTTGATATTTATCTAAGAAAGTTTTCGCTCTAGTACAATCTGAGCACCAGTCAGTTCCATATATCTTTATATTTACATCATTTTTCATATTAACTATTTCATTATTTTTTGATAACCTAACAAAAGTATTTTAAAAAAGAATACAGCTCCAACTATATAAACTCCAATGACGATAAGCCCTGATAAATTCAATGTTTCAATAATTCCATAAGTTTTTCCTATATATCCCATAAGAATTCCCCCTAAAGCACTCACAGACCAAGTCAACTGATAAATACTCATTGCTCGTCCTCTATATTCATCTTTAGCAAGTGTTTGATATAAAGTCTGTAACATAGAGCTAGAAATTGTACGACTGGCTCCTAAAATGACACAACCCAAAAATATTAACCATATCAATGCAGAACTTCCAATTAATAAAATAGATAAACCAGATATCAATCCACCAATAAAAGCTAACTGAACTGTAAATCCTCTCTTGCCTAAAAGTAAAATTATCAAAGTCCCAAGTAAACCTCCTATCCCTGTATATACGAGCAATTTACTATAATCAGTCACATTGCCACTAAAAATAATTCCAGTAAACTTGGGAAGTAATGTTTCATAACTCGAACCAACAATACCACCAAATACACCAATCAAAATAATACCGTATAACGTTTTTTCTCCTTTAAAATACCTAAAGCCAGCAAGTAATTCATTAAACGGATTTAATCGTTTCCCAGAAGGTTCATGTAATTTAAGATCCATTTTTAATAAAACAACAGTAGTAGCAAAATAACTAATGGCTATCATCAAAAAGAACCCATCCATTCCTATATTTTGAACAGTAGCGCTTAAAATTGAAGGACCGATAATTTGTGAACCACCAAAAACAACAGAATATAAAGCAATTGCACTCGGTAATTGTTTTTTATTAACGATAGAAGGCATCATTGCTATTCTAGACGGAAGATCAACTGAAAATAACAGTCCTGTCCCTAATGAAATAGCCAAAATATGCCAAGGTTGAATCAAATTAAAATAAATTAAAGCCACCATAATTAAAGCTAAAACACCAAATAATGTTCGAGTAATTCTAACTACTTTCAGACGATTAACTCGATCAGCAAAAACTCCACCCCATACTGAAAATAAAAAAACTGGAGCTTGAGCTACCGTAGCAACCGCTCCAACCCAAACAGGACTATCAGTAAGATCATGCATAAGCCACATACGTCCATAAGTTAAACTCCAATAACCAATATTTGAAGTAGCAGCTGCAATCCAAAAATATCTATATTCCCTTAAAGAAAATACATTAAGGCCAGAATATTGCATGAAATTTAATATCTTCATTTTTTTAATATCTATTAGTAAATAGTAATATATTTGCTACTTATAAAATACACTAGTATTATGTAAAAAAATATGCAAAAAAATAATTATTATGTCAATTCTAAAATCTTTATTAGGTAAAACTAAATTAAACATTACTAAACTGTCTCTAGGAGCAGCATTACGTTCACGTGATACAAAAAGACCTATAGATTTGAGTGAACCAGAAGCGAATAATTTATTTAATACCTTATTAGACAATGGCATCAATTTTATTGACACCTCTCCTGATTATGCAAATAGTGAAACGCTAATAGGAAAATCAATATCTCATAGACGGAATGAATTTTATATTGCTACTAAATGTGGTTGCCCTATAACGCAAGAACAATCAAAACATGTTTGGAATAGTAAGCAAATTGAAAAAAATATTACCCAAAGTTTATCAAAGTTAAAAACAGATTATGTTGATTTATTACAACTACACAATCCTCCCATTAGAGAGTGTATTGACGGATATCTTCTCGAAACACTTTTGAAATTAAAAGAAAAAGGATTAACCAGATTCATTGGAATTTCAACAACTCTTCCTGACATTAAATCTTATATCAATTGGAATGATTTTGACACATTTCAAATTCCTTATTCAACTTTAGACAGAAAACATGAAGATTCGATTTCCTCATGCAATCGTCGTGGATTTGGCACGATTATTAGGGGAGGAGTAGCTCTAGGAGAATCAGAAAAAAAACTACTTAACTCAAATATGCTAACAAAACCAATAGAAGAACAATCTGCTATTAATTCATGGAAAGTTTATGAAGAAGCTAATCTTGACGAATTGCGTGACCCAGACGACACTCCTACTGGATTTTTATTAAGATTTGCTATATCAAATCCCAATATTCATACGACAATTGTTGGAACAACAAACATTCAACACTTAAAAGAAAATATCAAAGCAGTAGCAAAAGGACCATTACAACCAGACATTTATCAAAACATTATTGACTTAACAAAAACTTTGGTAAAAAATGAATAAATTAGCATAGAGGAGTTTTAAAATGTTATCAAAATCTGAATTAGCTCAATTCCGCAAAGATGGATATCTTTTCCTTGGACAAATTATGGAAACAAAAGCAGTTAAATCAATACAAAATAGAATAGATGATTTAACTCAAGGAAACATTAAAAACCCCAACATACATTATCAAATAGAACCTAAATTATTTAAAGAAAACAATCCTCTGCGAGAAAAAAATGGATTCGAGGGCCCTTCAAATTCTTATAGAAAATTAGGCCCTCTTAATGACGATGATATTATGTCAAAACATCTAGTTTATAATGAAAAAGCATTATCCATTATGCATCAATTATTAGAACCTCCTATAGGAATCTATCGTTCAATGATCTTGTTAAAACCTGCATTTGATGGTTCTCCATTAGGTTGGCATCAAGATGCAGGGATTCCATGGCCTATACCGCAAAATGGATATCATACTATTTGGACTACTTTTGATGACGCAGATAAAGATAATGGAACCCTCCAAATTATTCGAGGAAGCCACTCTATAGGAACACCTCAATCTGATCAATCAACAGTTAACGAAAGATGTAGAAAATTTGCCGATAAAATGCAATCTAAAGATGTAACATTAGAAGCTAAAGCAGGAGAATCCTATTTATTAAATCCTATAATGATTCATGGCTCTTTGCCAAATAAATCAAACCGTGGCAGAAGAGCTGTAAATGTAATATATATGCCTCTTAATACTGAAATCATTGGATATGGACCACTCAAAGAATCTGATAAAACTCAAATTTTAAAACGGGGACATTTTTCAGCTGAGATCTACAAAGACCTAAGAGTAGAAGTTGGGGAGACAAGAACTATTGGAAGAGAAATACTCTATGGCTAAAATTACAGCGATTTCATCACTTGGCTGGTCTCACTATACACTTTATGAAGCTCTGCCAAAAATGAAAGAAAGAGGATTTCAAAGAATTGAAATAGCTAGTTTTGTTCAATATTGTTCACATTTTAATTTTGGCAATCCAACCCCTAAAGAATTATATAGACTGTTACAAAACTTAAACTTAGAACCTATCTGTCTAAACTATTCCCCTCGTCATTTTCAAGCTTGGAAAGAAGATGAAATTGATAACTTTGTGAGAGATTGGGAACGAAAATTACCGCATCTAGTAGAAGTTGGAATACCTATGATGACTATGCCTTTTGGTGAACGAAATGTTCGGAGTGATCAGGAGTTTCAATTATCAAATGCTATCAAAGCCTTCGATCGTGTAGGAGAAATCGCTTCAAAATTAGGCATAAAAATGCTGATTGAAGCACCTCATTTATATTCAATCATGCCTCAAATTGAAAACGTATTATGGGTCGTGAATAGATTATCTAGTGAAAACGTAGGAGTCTTACTAGATAGTAGTCACTGGGGCATTATTAAATATGATATAGATGAATATTTAAATGCATTAGGGGATCGTCTATGGCATGTACATCTTAGAGACTCTATGGGACCGGACACAGCAGACAGGAAACAACAATTAGAACTAACTCCAGGTAAAGGAACTACAGATTTCAAATTACTTTCTCAAGCTCTCGATCGCGTTGCTTATAAAGGAGATATATCATTAGAATTTGAATATAGAAATATTTCTTTAAATACTATTGAGAACGAATACGATCAAGGCTTACAATATCTTCTAAAAACAAACTGGGAAATTCCACATTCAGTTAAATACTAAATTCAACATCAACATAATAAAAATATAGGAAACTTTAAAATGTTATCAAAAAAACAAATTGAACAACTTGAAACAAATGGCTATCTTTTCTTAGGCAGAATAATTACAGAATCAACATCTAAAAGAATATATAAAAGATTAGTTGACTTAACTCATGGGAAAATTAGAAACCCAAAATTAACCTTTCAATTAGAAGGTCAACCAGTTGGTTTTTTTGATATCCCTTCAGATTCCTATAGAAAAATCCAAGATCTACAATTTGATGATATCATCTGGAATGATCTTGTATGTAACACAAATGCATTATCTATACTGGATCAATTAATCGGAGAACCTTTAGCGATACAACGTGCACAAGGATTATTAAAACCAGCTTTCGATGGTTCTCCTCTAGGCTGGCATCAAGATGCAGGTATAGGGTTTCCTACCACAACAAAACCGTATTACACTATATGGACTAGTTTTAATGATGCAGACGAAAATAATGGAGGTCTTCAAATTATTCCAGGTAGTCAGTTAGTAGGAATTCCTGAAATAGATATTCAACAAATGATAGACAACAAGTTAACAAAAAGTGAAGAATACGAAACTCATTATAAAAAATTAGGAGAACGATCTCAATCATTAGCAAATATTATCCCTGGAAAAATAAATTTAAATGCGAAAGCTGGAGAGTCTTATTTATTAAATCCTCTCGTTATTCATGGCTCTTTACCTAATAAATCTAAAAATCCAAGAAAATCCATAAATGTACTGTATCATTCACAATTAGCTGAAATCCTTGGCAAAGGAAAATTAGACAAAACACTTGAAGAAGATAGAGCTAAAAAGATACCTCGTTAGATACTACTATAAAGAACGAAATCGACATTATGTAAAGTAAGCCTCATTATAAGTTGCAACTTAAAGATAGATAGTTCATCTATTTAAATAAATCTTCAAAAAC
>CAZDRU010000017.1:0-6851 GCA_964508175.1 uncultured Dehalococcoidia bacterium | reverse complement strand
TTTTGCTTTCAAAAATTGTTTATCAGATTCGCCAGGTAATCTGTGTGTGTATGTTGCCATACCTCTATCTACTTCAACATCAAAATCTTTATTATTTTCAGGGTTATTTTCATCATTAGTTTCAATTATTAGAGGGAGTTTGCCTGTGCGAGTAAATGGTATTTCATCTACGTATCCAAGTGTTATTCCTCCTATTAAAATTTCAAGATTAGTTGGAATAAATGATATAGATTCGATGATTTTTTCAGGTTCTGGATTTTTCCATACCCATAAACAATATTCACGATTTGATGGAACTATCCACCAACTCCTATTTTTTTCTTCACTTAGATCGCCTCCATTTACAGTAGCATCTTCTGTTTGTCTGTGTCCGGCGTTAGACCATGCACCAGAATATCTTTTTGGTAATATTGGATGAGGATTTTGACTCCATGCAATATTTGAGGAATTCGATTCAGGAGTTTGAATTTCGTATCTTTCTCTGATGGATTGATTGATAGTTTTGCTACTATTTTTGAATTGATATTTTGCAGCTTCAATTCCTAGAGTGCCATTTTTAGCATACTCACTATCTAATAAGTAATGAGCAAAAATTATTGTCTGAACTTTTTCTTTTATATTTATAGTAATTTGCTTACTTTCTGGAGTGAGTTTAATAAAGGAAGGAGTAGTTTTTGTTGTATTTTTATTCCCAATTAAAAACGGAATGCCCCCAAATATTTGAGGTCCTGTAGGAAAGTTCATATCATTTTTAATTAATTCTGCAGGAGTTGTATTGTAGTAGTTTTTTAGAGCGATAGGTTTGTAATCCATTTTTATCTCCATCTTTTATTATTAGTAATCTATTTGCCAATGATACTACATAAAAAAATTACTTCAAATCGAAATTTATTTAGTTATAAATCTGATAAAATGTACGAAATGTAATAGTTTAAGGAGTTATTATGAAAATTACAGGTGTTAGGTCTGTTAACTATGTTTATGAAACCGATCGAGTTTTATCTGATGCAAATGCAAGACGAGGAAGAAAGCTTTTTTCTGGAATGATTATTTATATAGATACTGATGAAGGGATTACAGGTATTAATCCTCTTTCAACTCCTGATAGTGAACCATTAATAAATGTACTTAGTTCTTTAATTATTGGTAAAGATCCAAGGGGAGTTGTTGGGTTATGGAAAATAATGATGGATTATGTATTTAAAAGAGGAAATCGTGCTGCTTCAAGTAGTGCTGTTTCAGCTATAGATATTGCACTTTGGGATCTTAAAGCAAAAATTAATAATGAGCCATTATGGAAAACACTGGGAGCATCTAATCGCCGTGTAAAGGCTTATGCTAGTGATCTTGGTATTTTACTTTCGGATACAGAACTTGAGTCATTTTATCTTTCACTTGCAAAACGAGGAGTTAATGCAGGCAAGCTCAAAGTAGGTCTTGATAGAGAACGAGATATAGTTAGGCTTGGTATTATGAAAAAAGCATTGGAAACATCTGGGAAAAAGCCTTTTTTGATGATTGATTCTAATGAATATTGGACTCCTAAACAGGCTATTACTCATATAAAAGCGATTGAGAAAGAGTTTGAATTATTTTGGTGTGAAGAACCGGCAAGAAGATGGGATTATGTTGGGTTGCGAAGAGTTTCAGAAGCGATAAATGCTTCTGTTGCAACAGGTGAAAATCTTAATGATGCTAGTGAATTTATGCCTTTAATTGATAATCATGCAGCTGATATTTTACAGATAGGAGCTATGACTAGTGGTATAACAGGAGCATTACAAGTTGCTAATCTTGCATATGCTTTTGAATTGCCAGTATCTGTTATGAATATTCCTGCTAATATTAGTGCTCATCTAGCTGCTGTTTTACCAAATCATAATATGATGGAGGTAGTAGAAGGAGGGCGAGAAAAAATATTGAAGTCAGATAATTTTATTGAAGATGGATTTATTGTGCTTGGGGATAAACCAGGTTTAGGCGTTGAAATAATCCCAGAAAAATTAGAAAAAGCCATTGTTGAATCAATTCCTCGTGAAGGTTTAGCTAGTCCTGAAGGGAGAAGAAAAAGTGCTGCTCTTGTTCATTTGACAGAAGAAGAACGTTTATTAATTGAAGATGAATAAATGGAGGATTCGATTATGACACCTGAAATTATCGTTAATATAGATACTGATGTTGGGGAAAATCCTCTTTGGTATAAAAAAGAAAACAGTCTTTTGTGGTGTGATATACCACATATTCGACACAAAGAAGGATTTATATATTCGTATCAAGAAAATACTGGTAAATTTAGTACTTTATATAGAGGTAGGCCTGTAGGAGGTTTTACTTTACAGGAAGATGATTCTTTAGTCTTGTTTATGGATAAAGGTGCTATTGCTATTTTAGATAATGGCAGTATGAGATATATTCTTGATGAAATTCCTGAAGAAAGAAAAACTAGATTTAATGATGTTATAGCCGACCCTAGAGGAAGGGTATTTTGTGGAACTATGCAAACATCAGAAAATGCTTATGATGGTCGCTTTTATAGATTAGATACCAATGGGACTATTCATTTAATTGCTGATGGAATAGGTGTTTCAAATGGAATAGGATTTAATAATAATCTTGACCTTATGTATTATACGGATTCCATCACAGGTGAGATTTATGTTTTTGATTACGATATAGATACTGGAAATGTTAATAATAGAAGAGTGTTTCTTAAATTTGATAAAAAAGAAGGAGTTCCAGATGGATTAACAGTTGATGCAGAAGGATATGTTTGGACTGCTTTAGCTCACACTTCTTTGATTGTCAGGTATTCTCCTAATGGAGAAATGGTTCAGCAGATAAAATTCCCCACAAAAGATGTTACTAGTTTAATTTTTGGCGGAGTGGATTATAAAACAATTTATGTAACAAGTGCGGGTTTGGAAGATCCTATTCAAGATAATCCTGCTGGAGCAGTATTCAAAATTAATACAGATATTAAAGGAAAACCAGAATTCTTTTCTGGAATAAAGTAACGAATATAAGTATGAATAATTTAAATTCAGAAATAAAATCTAAAATAGCTGTTATTGGCAGTATTAATATGGATTTAAAAATCAAAGTGCCTCATCTTAGTTCACCAGGTGAAACTGTTTTACCTTGTGAATTTAATTCAAGTTGTGGAGGCAAAGGTGCTAATCAGGCTGTTGGAGCGGCAAAATTAGGAGCAGAAGTGTATTTTTTAGGGCGAGTTGGAAAAGATGCTTATGGAAAATCTTTGCTCGCTAATCTTAATGAGCATGAAGTTAATACTGATCATATAATTGTTGATTCTCGTAATACTACGGGAATTGCTACAATTCTTCTTGATGAAGCAGCAGAAAACTATATTTATGTAGCTCCTGGAGCTAATTATTCTTGGGAATCATCCGATTTAGAAAAATTGCCAGAATTTACTGCTAATAGTGATTATTTTCTTTTGCAAAATGAGATTCCAATAGATGTTACAGAATTTGTAATATCAAGGGCTAAATTTGAAGATAAATTTATTATATGGGACCCAGCACCTGTGTTGAAATATAGTCAAGATATTTGTAAAAACATTGATATAATAACTCCTAATCAACAAGAAACTGAATTACTTACTGGAGTCAAAGCAGAAACAGTTGAAGAAGCTAAAATTGCTGGACAACAACTCATTTCAATGGGTTTTCTTAATGTTATTATCACGCTTGGGGAATTAGGTTGCTTGTTAACTACTCCAACAGATCATGTATATTATCCTCCGTTTAATGTCCAAGTTGTTGATACGGTATCTGCAGGAGATGCTTTTAATGCAACACTTGCAGTCTATCTTTCTCAAGGTTCTGAATTAAAAGATGCAATTTATTATGCAAATGTAGCGGGGGCACTTGCAGTTTCTAAATTAGGTTCACAAGAATCTATGCCAACTAAGACAGATATAGAAGAGTTTTTGACTGAGGTCAAATTAAAATAAATATATAGGGAAGGTTTTTTTATGAATAATAAAGTACAAAAAGGTGTTGGTTTGGCTATGATAGGGACTGGATTTGCATCGACATTTCATATAGAAAATTATAAACGAGTACATGGAGTTCCTCTGCAATTTGTAGGGAATTATAGTCGTAATATTGATAAGGCAAAAGCATTTGCTAAAGAACATGGATTCGAAAAGACTTATGAATCGTTAGATGATTTATTAAATGATACAAACGTTGATTTAGTAGATGTTTGTGTTCCTAATGCTTTTCATGAAGAATTTGTTATAAAAGTGCTTAATGCAGGAAAACATGTTGTAATAGAAAAACCTTTTACTGGAGCATTTATTCCTCCAAGTAAACGAGAAGATGGATGGGCAAAAAATTTAGAAGAAGCTTTAGCAAGTGCAAATAGAATGATATCAACGGAGAAAGCTTCGGGTTTTAAAATAATGTATGCGGAGAATTGGGTGTATGCTCCTGGTGTGCAAAAAGCAAAAAGATTGTTAGAAACTTCGAATTCTTCAATATTGCGTATGATTGGCGAAGAATCACATAGTGGAACACATTCAAAATATGCTATGGATTGGAAAACAAGTGGAGGTGGCAGTTTATATAATAAAGGATGCCATTTGTTAGGTGGAGCACTTTATTTAAAATATCAAGAGGGTCTTCGTAAATTTGGCAAAGAAATTCGTCCTTCATGGGTTGTTGCAGCTAGTGCAAATCTTACCGAATCAGTTGCGTTTACCAGTGATTCTGATCATTATATTCGTACGGGTTGGAAAGATTCTGAAGATTGGGGCACTATGATTGTAGGATTTGATGACGGTAGTGTTGCACAAATAATGGGAGCAGATACTGTATTAGGTGGAATCCAAAATCAGCTTACTGTCTTTGGAACTAAAGCAACAATAAAAATTAATATTAACCCAAATGATGCTGTTTTAGCATATGCTCCTGATGAAACCAGTTTTTCTGGGGAATATATCAGAGAAAAAGTAGAAACGACTGCTGGTTGGCAATATACAAATCCTGACGAAGATTGGATGAATGGTTTCCCAAATGAAATGCAAGATTTTGTTGAAGCAGTTGTTGAAAATAGAGATCCTTTGTCAGGTAGTTTTCTTGGTTGGGATGTTGTATCTACTTCGTATGCTGCATATTTATCTATAGGTAGTGGTAAAAAAATAAATATTCCAACTAATTAGCCTGGTTTAATCATTATTTTGCTTAATTTGAGAAATAATTTTAATATAATCAAACAATTTAAATAAAAGGAATCAATATGCCTTCAAAAAATATTAGTATATCAGTCAAAACTTTAAGCCATGATTGTCAACAGGTTCCATTGAGTACTGTGGTAGATAATCCTCCAAAGGGCAATTTATTTCTCATTGATTTGAATAGTGGAATTCAAATACCATGTCAGAGAGAAACAACCGATACAGAAAAAACTAAAATTACATGGATTGAGCCTGGAATTGAAAAAAATTCTATTAAAGAATATAAATTATTAGCAAGCAATACTAAATCAGAATTTTCACAGGTCTTAGTGAAAAAATCGAAAGAAAAAATTGATGTTAGTATAGGCGAATCGTACTTAACAAGTTATTATTTTGGAGGGTCTATTCATAGACCTTATTTTCATCCTGTTATTGGCCCATTTGGTAAATCAGTAACTAGAGCTTTTCCTATGGAACAGGTAGAAGGAGAAACAGACGATCATCAACATCACCGAGGAATATTTTCAGGCAATGGAGCAGTAAATGGTGTTAACAATTGGACTGAAGGTGAAAATTGTGGCTATACAGATCATAAGAAATTTTCAAAAATAGAATCAGGTTCGGTTTTTGGACATATTGTGCATCATTCTAATTGGACCGATCCAAGTAAAACGAAAATTGTACTTGAAGAAACTCGTGAAATGAAATTTTTTAATATAGGTTCTTCAAGAATTTTAGATATTGATTTATATTTACATGCAACAAAAGAAGATGTGTTTTTTGAAGATGATAAAGAAATAGGCATGATTTCACTTCGTGTTGCTACTTCTATGGATATCATGAGTCCTGAAGGTGTAGCAAATTCTGGGAGAATGGAAAATTCTGCTGGAGGAATAAATGAAGATGAAATATGGGGTAAACAAGCACATTGGTGTGATTATTCAGGAGTTGTAGATGGGAAAATGGTTGGTGTTACTTTGTTTGATTATGACGAAAATTATAATCATCCAGTTAGATGGCATGCTCGTAATTATGGGTTGCTTACTTCTAATCCTTTTTCAACGCATTGTTTTAACCCAGAACTTCCTAAAACTGGATACAATCTTAAGAAAGGTAATTCGTTAATTTTTAAACACAGAGTTTATATACATGCTGGTACTACAGAAGAAGCAAAAGTAGTAGAAAAATATCAAAATTATATTAATCCTCCACTAATAACAATAAACAATAAATAAACATATTTTCAGGAGTATTATTATGGGTAATATAAGCGCTTCAAAAATCGAAGCAGTCATTGCGGGTATATCAAAAGAGCATCCACGAATTTACTTTACTGGAGATTTATTGAACCAACTTCGGGGGAAGAAAGACGAACCTCCATTTAGTAAGCCTTATCGACAGATAAAATCAAAAGCTGACGAATTGTTAGCAACTGAAATGCCTCGTATTGTTTTACCAGAAAATTTGTATATTCCAGATGGACCTATATGGGACATTAGATATCCTAAAGACACTAAACATTTTGATGAACATGAAAGAATGATGACTCCACTTAGAATTCTTATGCAGACGATTCCGTTTTGTGCATTTTTGTATAAAGTAGAAGGAGATAAGAAGTATTATGAACGAGCTGTGGAGGGGATGAAAG
>CAZDRU010000016.1:0-8013 GCA_964508175.1 uncultured Dehalococcoidia bacterium | reverse complement strand
ATTATGACGTTGATGGTTTTTGGGTTGATGGAGATATTTGGGCAACAAAACCATGTTATTGTATCCGTTGTATTTCTGCTTTTGATTCTAAATATAAGTTAGATATTTCGAAACCACCATGTAATGCTCAAGACCCAGGCTGGGATGAATGGCTTGCATTTCAACGTAAGTCTTATGACGAATATGTGAGTAAGTATGTTAAAGCTGTTCATGATCGTAAGCCAGATTGCTTAGTTTGTTCTAATTGGATGTATTCGATGAGACATCCAGACGATGTAACTGTTCCAGTAGATTTTCTTAGTGGGGATTTTAGTGGTGTTGAAGGAGCTCCTAGTGAAGCTAAATTTCTTGATAGTCGTGGGATTTCATGGGATTTAATGGCTTGGATGAAAACTAGAAATCAACCTCCTTGTCAACCTCCTTATCCGTATGAAGCTAAAACAGTACCTCATCTTTGTCAAGAAGCGGCAGAAGTGATTGCTAATGGGGGAGCTTTTAATCTTTATATTAATCCACAGCGTGATGGTCGATTGGTAGATTGGCAACATGAAATAGCTACTGAAGTATCACAGTTCGTTAGAGACAGAAAAAATCTTTCAAAAGGAAGCAAATCTATTCCGCAGACAGTAGTGTTGCATGGTTCGACTTATGCTTATGCAAATAATCAACCTTTATATGGATTAGAGGATACTCCACAAACTAGTAGGCCTCATCCAGTTGAAGGAGCAATGAATTCTTTATTAGATTCTGGTTTTCATGTTGATATTCAAAATGAAACTGATTTCGTAAATAAATTAACGGAGTACGGCTTGGCAGTGATCCCTGAACAAGATCAGTTATCTGATAAAGTAGCCGAAGCTCTTTCTAGTTATGTAGAAGGTGGTGGCAAATTGGTATTGAGTGGTATTCAAGTTTCACGACATCCAATACTGAGTTCTTTAGCGGGAGTCAAAGCTGAAGGGAATCTACTTGGCATAACAGAGAAAGATACGCCTGCAGGGTATGACTATTATTATAATAATCATTTCTTAAGTGTAGACGGAGAAGTTACGAATCTGTTTGAACCTTGGCAACCAGTAAAACTAAAGGGAGCACAATTATGGACACCATTACTTGATGGATATGATGTAACACATAATGTTTTAGAAACAGCAGCTATTACCTTGAATAAAATAGGACATGGTAGTGTTGCTACAATACATGGTCCAATTTTTGATTCATACTATCTTACTCGCTATCAACGAATTCGTAGATTACTAAAACAGCTATTTTGTGAAATGTGGGAAACTCCAATGGTGGAAATAGAAGCACCTACAAAAGTAGTTATTACCCTGAGAACTTTTGGTAATAAGATTTTGGTTCATTTGGTTAATCGTTCTGTTGATCCTCCTATATCGCCGTACAATATACTAGTTGAACAGGTTCCTCCAGTAGGACCTGTTGTGGTTCGATTAAGGATTCCAAAGAAACCTTACAAGGTTTCTTTACAGCCATCAGAAGAGACTGATTTTCAATGGAATTGGAAAGAAGGTATTTTGACCGCTGAACTAGCACGTCTTGAAATACATTCTGCTTTAGTAGTAGAGACAGAGTAAAACAAATACTTTTATTGTGTTTGTTGAATTTATGAACAAATGAGTAGAATTTCTTTACGGTTGAGTCGTAAAATTGTTTTAATATTTTATAAATTAACGTTTATATTGATTATTTTATGTGCTTTTTTTATTGCTTGTTCACAAACGACAAATAATTCTAATAAATTAGCACAGGATTTTGATCTTAGTAAGTTAGATATTGTAAATCCAATTAATCCTGAATTAGTTGATATTACAGGATGGATTAATTCTTCTCCTTTTACTATTGAGGATATGAAAGGCAAAGTAGTGCTGGTAGATTTTTTTACTTATACTTGCGTTAATTGTATTCGAACATACCCTTATCTAATACATTGGCATAATAAATATAAGGATTATGGACTTGTTGTTCTTGGTGTTCATGCTTACGAATTTGAATTTGAAAAAGACATAGAAAATGTTCAAAAAGCTATTAAAAGACATGGACTTGAATATCCAATTGCAATGGACAATAAACGTGGAACGTGGAATGCATTTGATAATTTTGCATGGCCTGCAAAATATTTAATTGATAAAAATGGACATACTCAATATTCTCATTATGGAGAAGGTGCATATCTAGAAACAGAAGAGAAAATACGAGAATTACTTATAAGTGCTGGATTTGATCTCTCGGGAGTTAATATAGAAGAGATTAATATTCCTAGTTATCAAGATGAATTATTTGAACCAATATCTAATAATTCTGAATTAGAATTAACAAGAGAATTATATACAGGAGTTGATCGTAATTATGGAAGTATTCAATATATGGGGATTCCTCCATATATTGTTCAATCAGAATATTTTCAAGGTTCTAATAAAGATGTTTTATACGAAGATCGAGATTTTCATGTAAATAATTTTCTTTATTTACATGGTTTATGGAATAACCATCAGGAATATATTAAACATGCAAGACATACAGAAAGATTGGATGATTATATTGCTATTAAATTTTCTGCAACTAGTGTAAATGCAGTTATGGGTCAATTAGGAGAAAAAAATTATAAAGTATATATTACAATGGATGGATTACCTCTCAATTCTACTAATGCAGGTTTCGATATTGAGTTTGATGAGAAAAATAATAGTTACGTGTTGGTTAATGAATCAAAAATGTATCAACTAATAAATTTACAATCATTAGAATCACATGAATTAAAACTAAGTTCAAATTCAGTTGAATTTTCTTTGTTTGCTTTTACTTTTGGTTCAGAAAGATTTTCTCCGTAAAAACAACTAAAGTGAGATTGTTGTGTTAAATATAACTACTCAATTTAAATTGTTTTCTATTTGTCTTGTTGCAATATTGTTTCTTGCTTGTTCACAAATTCCAACAAGTTCTGATTCAGAACCAATTGTAGGATTTAAGAAAGCTCATTGGGGATCATTATCTCCTAGTGGATATCAAATTGTTTTAGCTACTGAAGATCTTGCTGTTGGTACGAATCGTTTTGTTTTTGGAATAGTTAACAAGGATGGATTTATTCCTAATGAATTTGTTACTTTATTTTCTAGTTTTTATCCTTCTTCTCAAGCAGAGCCACAAATTAAAGATGTAGTTACTGCAAAATTTTATTCTTGGCCTTATGGTACAAAAGGATCATATGTAACAGAATTGGATTTTGATAAGCCAGGAAAATGGAAAATAGATGTAAGCGTTGAAAATGATAAATATGAATTAGAAAATGTGCAATTAATTTTTGATGTTAATGCAGTTTCTAGTTCTCCTAATATTGGAGTTAAATCTTATGAGAGTATGAATAAAATTATTAATAATGTTGAATCTATAGATCAACTTACATCAGGAAGTATTAAAGATCGTGAATTATATGAGATTAATATAAAAGATGCTTTAGCTGGTAATAAGCCTATTGTAGTTGTTTTTGCTAGTCCTGGATTTTGCATAAATCCTGTTTGTGGCCCTCAAGTGGAAGTACTGCAAAAATTGAAAAATAAATATAAATCTCAAGCCTATTTTATTCATGTGGAGTTTTATGATAATCCTCATGAGATGCAATTTGATATTAAAAAAGCACGCGTTTCCCCAATTGTTTTAGAATGGAATTTACCTAGCATTGAATGGACATTTGTTATTGATGATTCAGGATATATAGCAGGAAAATTTGAAGCCTTTACTAATATTCAAGAAATAGAATCTTTATTAGTAACTCTTTTTTAGTTAATTTCTAAATCTTTCAGTAAACTTTTTATATATTCTAAATTTAGTTGTGCTGCCCGATAAATATCTGACAGTCCTCCACCTTCAATAAGAATATATCCATCAAATCCAGCTTGTTTCATAACATTTATAGCATATCTATAATTTATTTCACCACGTTCTAGAGTTCCTCCTATAAATACTGATCGTTGAAGTTCTGGTATATATATTCTAGTAGGATTTTTACAGTGCCACCAGTCTCCAGCATAAGGAGCTAATAATTCAATAGCTTCATCATATGGTTCATCAGGAACGTCATATAACCAAAAAATATTCCCTAGATCTGGATTCGCAGTAACATTTGGTTCTCCGATTAGATCAAGTAATTTTATTGTTGAACGAGCACCATCAGCTACACTACAATGATGAACTTCTATAACAACGTCAACGCCTATCTCTTTGCCACGTAGTGCGGTTTTGCGCAATGCATTTGCGGTTCGTTCCCAATCTTCGTCAGTTGCATCTTTACTTCCAGATGGGGATTTTGGTCTTCCGCTTAATTCCGTTTGAGGAATACCGTATAAGGAAGTCAAATCAAGTGCTAAATTTACTGATATCATTCGTGCTCCTAAAGCATCAGCTATGTCAATGGATTTCAGTAATTTTTTAGCATTGGTTTCTCTACATTTTGGGGCTGTTACATTTTTGCCAGGTACTTTTAGACAAGGTATGTC
The DNA here is from genome assembly GCA_964508175.1 of uncultured Dehalococcoidia bacterium. GTDB lineage: Bacteria > Chloroflexota > Dehalococcoidia > Lucifugimonadales > CAZDRU01 > CAZDRU01. The sequence continues at coordinate 3,502 of CAZDRU010000016.1, read as the reverse complement.
AAATCCTGTAGAATCGACTAGTTTTTTATAGTTTTTTAATTCATTTGGGGAAAATGAGTAAAAATCGACCCAGTGATCTTCCATTTCAAATCCATCAAATCCAGTTTTTTTCACCCATTCTAGTAATTCTTTTGTTAATGAATCAGGTGCTGGGTTATCTGAATGCCATGAGAATTTATAATCGAGTGTTCGTAAGCCTGCTGCTCCAAATGCAATTTTCATAATTTTATTCCTTTATTCTTAATATTGATTATTTGCCAGGTGTTTGTTTTTTGAAGTTTAGTGATGCGGAATTTATACAATAACGCATTCCTGTAGGTTGAGGTCCGTCATTGAATAAATGACCTAGATGTGCATTACAAGACGAACATACAATTTCAATGCGAATCATGCCATGTGATAAATCTTCGATATTTTTAATTGAGGATTCGTCGATGGGTTGCCAAAAGCTTGGCCACCCTGATCCAGAATCATATTTTGTATTTGAAGAAAACAAGGGATTTTCACAACAAATACAGTAAAATATTCCATCTTCATGTACGTATAATAATTTCCCGGTAAATGCAGGTTCAGTTGCTTTTTTTCTTGTCACTTGAAATTGTTCAGGGGTTAATTTATCTTTGTAATCGTCATCAGTATACATAGATTATTACCTAATTATTAGATGGGGTTTTATTGGATTTTTTTAATTCTTTAACTATATTCCCCATATGAGTGTCGTTTTCACGAACTTGTTGCAGGTGATGCATTCGTTCAGGTGTCGCAGTTTTAATCATTGCAGGACCATGCATACGGTCTATAAAAAATCTTGCTTCTCTTGAGAGCAAATCTTTTAAATTACTTATTTCGTGTTCAGGATATCTTTCTGAGAAATTCATAGTGAACATTCTTCTTCTATCTGAACCACCCCAAGAAGAATGTAATATATTATGATTAAATACAAGTATATCTCCAGGTTTACTTTCAAGCGCAACTGCTGGGATTTTATCGCCAGTTGTTCCAAATAAAGATGGCGTGTTTTCTGTAGAAGTAAGATGAGATTGTAGTGAATGCGCAAAAGCATCTTTTCTTTTATGGCTACCTGGAATTACTCTTAGGGCACCGGAGTTTTTTGTGACAGGGTCAAGATAAAATGCTATTTTTATTGATTTTACAGGTCGTCTGTTATATCCATCTGAATGCCAATTAGTATTGCCAACATAGTAGTTACCATCGCCACTATAATAGTTAAAATCTTCGCCACATATGCTTGATGCTATATCATGTATTCGCTGATCGTCTAACAAGGAACTCAGGTATTCGTTTTGATCGGGGAATGGGACTAATGCAGATCTCTTAATTCCGTCATGGGTTCTCCCTGAATTAGTCCATACAGATTCGAAAGCTGAAATTATTTTGTCTATGCAGTCACGAAGCATTTCTGGAAAAGCTAAATATCCAAAAGTGTCAAAAAAATCCAATTGGTTTTTACTGAGTTTTTGTAATGTTTTCATAATTATCCGTAAGTATATAATAAAATTAAATTAAGATGTATAAGTATATCCATAACGATGAGGGTCAGCACCTGCTTCGAAAACATTTTTATATTAAATTTGATAAGCAAATACTTTTGCTTGAAACATCTTTAATCTTATAGCTACTGTCTTGCCAATTTCTGAAATATTACTTTTGCCATTCCAGGTAACTGTTTTGTTAAGAGAGTTACCTGTTAATCGGTCACAGTTTTCAAATGTGAAGTTAGTAAGAGGCTCGATATCTCCGTGGAACATTGATGGAACTATATGTAGTAATTCTATACTTATCCAACCTCCTGGCTTGCAGCGGTAATTCAGACGTAATTCTTTGTTGTGACGATATATGGTAGGAATTGTGAATTGTCCTTCAGTGATTGCTTCTATCCCACAGAAACGGTATGGTTCCCATAAAGCCCACCCCATTTTTCCAGGCTGTCTTTCCGGGAACAATTGTGTTTTAGCTGGTTTTTCTATGTTATGTAGTATTGATGTTCCTGTGTACGCAACGCCCCAATGATTATCTGGGAGTTTTATAAGGCCTCCATTCCAGCTTCCAATCATCCCTTCTTCGCCACTACCTACAGACCCAAGAGGTATGATTGCTTTACGTTCAGGTCGATACCAAAAGAGACCATCTCGACTAAAGGCTATTTGTACATCTTTTTGTCCTGTTGTTTGGTGGAATATAGATGTCGTCATACAGTGAATGTCTGTATGACCTGGATAAGGGAAATAATTATGGCTGTAGAAAGAAATGTCTAGGTCGTCTTGAGAATCGGGATGCATTATTAGTTTAGGTGGTGGCCAATGGCGAAAGTTTTTAGTTCTAGAAAATCCATTAGTCCTACGTACTATTTCGGTTTCTTGAATACCAGTTCCAATTCCTTTAGGATCTATTGGAGGAAAACCTTGTCGTTGCATATAGGCAAAATAAGACTGGCTTTCTGGTTCATATCGAGCGGAGATTCCTCCGTTGACGGAGTAATCAGCTAGTGGTTTTTCGATGCGCTTCCAGCCATGTAGTCTATTTGGAGAAGTCCATCCGACTAACCATCCACGTAGTACTACTTTAGGTCCTTTGTAATTTGGTCCTTCATATTGCATAGCAGCCCATCGTTTAGCAGCTTCTTTTCCTGGATTTTCATCATCTGCATCCTCCAAACGTTCCCAAGTGTCTGGATCGTACCAATGACCTTCTGCTTCCATAGATTTATAACGTTCTTCTGGAGGGGCCGATGGATCTTCAAAAATTTGCCCATGAGGTGCGTTTGCTAGGAAGTTGTTTTTTCTTGATCCGTTATGTTCAACTTCTCCTAGTTCAGGTCTAGTCCAATGATAACAATCTTTACTGATTGCATAGGCCATTTCCCCATCGACGCTGTACAACATATGATATTGTTCATTTTCTTTCCATATAGATGAAGGACTAATATAATCGGTTTCCCAATCTGGTTTTTTTTCAAACATTATTGGAGCTTTTAATGCTTCTTCGATTTTAAGTGCGATTCCTATAGGAGCATCGTATAAGTTATAGATGCCTTTACGTGAAACACTTCTATTGCCTGCTAAAATTTCTGCAGTATCTATTAAAGGGATCCAAGTTCCTAGATTATTTCGAGGTCTTACCCAATCACCTGGATAAAAACCGTCCCATTTTCCACTAAGAATTCGGTTTTTCATTTTATTTTTTTTCCTTGTTTGAGTTTAAAATAAGTTTTGAATAAAATAGAGCAATTTTATTTAAGCATCTATGATACTTTAATTATTTATAAACTAAAACAAATTACAACAAAATAGAATGAAAAACATGTATAAGAAAGTGTTTGGTAGCGGGGGCAGGACTCGAACCTGCGACCTTCGGGTTATGAGCCCGACGAGCTGCCGCTGCTCCACCCCGCGCTCCGATAGAATATAGAACCAAGACGATAATAAATAAAGCATATTGACTTAAATAGCATGAGCCAAATCCTCGACCAATTAGTACCGGT
>CAZDRU010000015.1:0-44276 GCA_964508175.1 uncultured Dehalococcoidia bacterium | reverse complement strand
CAATTTAGTTGGGTTTCCTAATGCAGGCACAATTACTCTCGTTGCAAGCAGGCCCATGGGACTTAAAGTTGGACCAGTCGCGACTCTTGCGAGAAATCCGTACAATAAGAATCCTGCGACGAATTCATTTTGAGTTAAAATTGTTGCAATTGTCAAAATTGCAATCATTCCTGCAACAAACCTAGCTGAGAATTCGTTTACTGGATTTGGAAAACTAAACACATTATTGATTGTATTCATCGTTGATATTCCTGTTTATCTTAAAAATTTGTGATGTATTTTGAGTTGAAGTTGCCATAATAATCCCATTCGGTCGATCACCACTTAAGTTTTGTTTGGTGTTACCGTCTCACAGATCTGATTCCGACCTGTGAGACGGTAGTTCGACCTTTTAAAATTTTATCTGAATATTACCTCGAGACCGTGTGGATCAGCGGCTGAGATTTGCTGCCCAGGGAAAATTCCATCAACTAGTCTGCGAGAGTCATCCATTGAGGCAAGATCCTTCGAGTCCCAACTGAATCCCTTGCAATCATCGTTGATCGTGAGAACAGCCACACCTGGAGTTCTACCAGCGAACTCAAGGGCGCCGATAGCCGATAGAGGTTTAGCTCCTCTCAACGCAATGAACATTTTGTTACCCACGATGTCTGCCACGTCAGGCTTTGGATCCTTGCTGAAAGACGTGGACATCGACTGTGTCGCCACGACCGTATTGGATTGGAGGTCTACGAAATTGACGTCATTACTTACGCGCATGCTGGTTACTGCAAATAATTTGCCGTCTTGATCAGTACAGGTAACTGCCCCATGGGTGTCCTCACCCGGAAGTTCAATTTGCACCGGACCTGGGAATTGTCCAATATCTCTTCCATTTGTATTAAAGATATACAGGAAATCATCTCCACCTTTAGCTCCGCTCTCCCCATTGGTCATTATGATGCCATCGTCGAGACGAGTTGCCCCGCAGCCGATACCTGGAACGGTGTCAGAGTGATAGACCGTCGCGAGACTCATAGGTGTTGTTCCATCTGAAGATCCGACATCGATCACTAGTACACCACCACCAGCTAGAGTTACGTAGGCGAACTTACTGTCTTCAGTAAACTCATGGCAAATAGGTCTCACCACTGAAGTTCCTAAATAAAAGGAGAACTGGTCTAATGCCAACGTCTCCACCAATTTGTAATCATCATTAGTGTAGTCAGTCTGAATCTTATGTAGGAAACCGGACTGATCTTTAGCTCCAATATTCGCCACGATAGCAATGCTATTATCAGGAGATGCAACGGAGGCGTGGGAATTTGCTGTTCCACCTGCTCCATTGAAACCATCTATTGTGTTGACGCAGCCAACGATAGTACGGCTCTCAATGTTTATGAAAAATGTGTCTCCAGAACCTACATTTGCTAGAACGACGTGGCTAGCCTTGGGACTTGTATGGTTTGCAAGTATCATGTGTGGCTTCTTGGGAGCATCGCAACCGGCCGCGACCGCTGCCTTTGCCAAATCGATGATCTCTGGAGTCGCCTCGCTAGCGTTAGTAGATATGTCAGACCCGTCCCATATGTAGATGAGTCCACCAGTTCCATATTCAGCAGTGCTCGACTGATCAACCGCCCAAACTTCAAAGGAAGGCTGGTCAGATCCTGTGTCCGATACTGCGGTACTCGTTGATTTTTCAGTGGTACTCGTTGATTCTTCAGTGCTTGCACATCCAAGTGCTGTAACAAAGACCGCCGTCAAGACTAATATAAATACCGATAAAGATTTAAAATGTATTTTCATCCTCTTTTTATATTCGCTCATTATGTTAATTCTCCTATAGTATTAAATTTAAATTTCGTCAACTTTTAATTTCTTCAAATAAAATGGTTAGGTAATAAAAAAAAAGACCCCAACGATTGTGAGGTCTTTTTTTTTTGAATATTAAATGTAAATTATAAAATTAGATAAGTGTTACCTCACAAACATTATGTAAGCGAGTACAACAACAACAACCAGTGTTGTTCATAATAGACATTTTTTGTGTTGTTAATATATCCATTTTTAATGCTTAACCAACTTGGAAATATGAAAAGTTGACTAAATTTAAACTAACATAAATATTTAAATGTGTAAAGTTTTGTACAAGATGTTATAGAGAAACATTTAACTTTGAGCACAATCGAGTCTGAATTTTTTATAGCATTAAAGTATGTATTAAATCTCAATATATACTTTCTTAACTCATTTTTGAGAGGTAAGCTTTTAGGAAAATCATTAGACAGTTAAAATTTGTCCTGCTAATAAACTGATGATTATCAGAAACATCAAAATAGAGAAAATTGTTAAAGCAACTTTTGGTCCTACTTTTAATACATCACGAATATTTACATCTAGTCCAATACCAACCATTGAAACTACAAACAAATATTTTGATACTTGAAGTATCTGTCTTCCAATTTCTTCTGAAATTAAATCAGTAGATCTTAAAGTTGATAAGATGATGAATCCTATTACAAACCATGGTATGTAATTTAGTATTGGAATGGATTTTAAGGTGTTGAGATTTATAGATGTAGAAGCGTATTTGTAAGTTTTTATTGTTCCAATACTTCCGATTAATTTTATAATTATTACTAATGGACCCAAAAGCATAACTCTAGATAACTTGACCAAAGTTGCTACTGATGCAGATGTTGTACTAATGGTTGCAGATGCTGCATAGACTTGTGCTACAGCATATACAGCCATTCCTGCGACTATTCCATAATGATAGTCACTTAATCCAAGGGTTTTTGCAAGTATTGGTAAAAGAAGAATTTGAGTTGTGCCTAGTATTGCACTTATTCCAATTACAGCTCCTATATCGGTTGCGGTTGCTCCTATTATAGGAGCAATTACTGCTATAGCAGAATTACCACATATAGAATTACCAACCCCTATAAGAGTAGCCAGTTTTTTATTTAATCCAAGTAACAAATGTCCAACACAGTATGCTATTAACATACTGCCAGTAATTCCTGACAGGATTAATAAGAAAAGTCCAATGCCATTAGTGATGATATTAGGAAGGAAAATAGTTGCTCCTAATATCATCACAGAGAATTCAAGTATTTGTTTGTTTGCATATTTAGCACCTTTAATGTGCCATTTTGATTTGTTGAAAATATTTCGAAATAGAATTCCTGCTATTAACGCAAACAATAGAGTATCAAAGGGAATATTTGTAAATATTTTGTTAAGTAAAAAAATGGAGCTTCCTACTACAAAGCAGAATGCCAATCCTTTAGTAGGCTCTAATAGAGTATTTATTTTCAACATTTATTTTAATATCTAATAAGTTCCTAGTCACTTAACTTTTTATAATAATTTGCCTTTTGTACTTGGGATATTTTTTTGTCTTGGATCGATTTCCAATGCGGTTTTAAGTGCTTTGCCTAATCCTTTAAATGTAGCTTCAGCTTGATGATGTTCATTTATCCCAGATAGTATTCTGATATGTAAGCAAATGCTAGCAGCAGTAGCAAATTTTTCTAAGAAATGTCGAATGAGATCTCCTTCAAGGTTATTAATTTTAAAATCTGAAAGAGTTAAATCTATTGTTGCATAACCTCGTCCACTGATATCTATAGCAACAAGTACAAGAGTTTCATCAAGAGGGATTATAACGTTACTCATTCTATTAATTCCTATTCCGTCACCAACACATTTCTTTAATGTGCTGCCTAATAATGCTCCTGTATCTTCTATCGTATGATGAAACCCAGTTTCAAGGTCTCCTTTTGTTGTTAAATCGATATCAATAAGTCCATGTTTTGAAATTTGGCTAATTAAATGATCAAGTATACCTATTCCAGTATCTATTTTAGCTGTTCCAGAACCATCAAGGTTCATTGTGATTTTTATATCAGTTTCTTTTGTTTTTCTTGTTGCAGATGCTTTTCTAATTATTTTCATGATTTTTCACCTCAAGAATTTCTTTTAAATTTTGAATTAATAAATTATTATGAGTTTCCATTCCTAAGCTTATACGAATAAAATTTTCAATATCAGGTGAATTGAAATGCCTGATGAAAATACCTCTTTTGGCTAATTCCGTTGTGATGAATGTTGCAAGTTTATTTTCTATTTTACAAAAAATGAAATTAGCTTTCGATGGGTAAGGCGTTATTTCTTTAATTTTATTTAATTCTTTCGTTATTCGTTCTCTTTCGAGTGTGATTTTTTTAATTCTATTCATTAATATGTCTAAATCATCTAATGAAGTTAAGACTGCTTCTTGTGCCGCAACGTTAATATTGTATGGTGATTTTAATTTCATCATTATTTTTGCAAGATTAGGGTTCAATATCGCAAATCCAAGACGTAGGCCAGCTAATCCAGCCCATTTACTAAAAGTTCTTAAAACTATCAGATTTTCAAATTCTTTTATCAAAGGAACTATAGTTTCACCTGCAAATTCATAATATGTTTCATCAATAACTACTGGTACATTTAGAGATAGAAGTTTTTTTAATTCATCAAGAGATATTAAATTCCCTGTAGGATTATTAGGAGAAGCAACGAATATTAAACATAGATTATCTATAGAATTTTTAGAAATTTTAGTAAAGTCTATTTTAAAATTATCACGTCGAGGGATATTTAATATTTTTCCTCCATAGGCTTTAACGGAAAATGAATACATTCCAAAAGTTGGGGGAAATTGCATAACATATTTGTTTTTTTTCAAAAACATTCTTATTATCAATTCTATTAATTCATCACAACCATTACCCGCAACAATACAATCTTCTGAGATATTTATATAACCAGATAAAGCCTTTCTTAAGATTCTTTGTTGTGGATCTGGATAAAAATTATAATTTTTAAAAGCAGATAATTTTTCTAATGTTTTTGGAGAAGGTCCATATAAATTTTCATTCCCATTTAATCGAATAATGTTTTCTTCTGTAATCCCAGATTTTTTTGCTAAAACTTCTAAAGGATCTATACCTTGATATCCATCTAAGTCAATAAGGAATTTATTAATTTTTTTTAGTATTTGATTTTTCATTTCTTAAGTATTTTTCTAATGGAAAGAGCTGAAGCATGTGCAGTTAATCCTTCAGCATTTGCTATTATTTCTGCAGTTTTAGCAAGATCTTGATATCCAGATCTTGTAATTTTTACAATCGGAGTGCTTTTAATAAAATCATAGACTCCAAGGCAAGAACGATAACGAGCAGTTCCCCCAGTTGGCATTACATGACTTGGGCCAGCAATGTAATCTCCAAGAACTTCTGGGCTATATTCTCCAACAAAAATTCCTCCAGCATTTTTAATCTTATTTAAGTATATTTCTGGAGTTTTAACAAGTAAACATAAATGTTCTGGAGCAATTTCATTCGCGAGTGTAATAGCTTCGGAAACATTTTGTACTAAAGCAATCAACCCTTGATTTTCTAGTGATTTTTCTATAATTGTTTGTTTTTTAAGATTTGTTATTTGTTTAGCTAATTCTTTTTTTACATTTTCTGCAAGTGAACGTGAAGTTGTAAGCAATATTGGAGAAGCAAGTTCATCATGTTCTGCTTGAGCAATAAGATCAGCTGCGCAAATAGTAGGGTTTGTTGTTTCATCTGCTATGATTACAGTTTCCGTTGGTCCAAATATTCCATCAATGTCAACAGTGCCTATTACTTCTTTTTTTGCGATTGTAACAAACATATTACCTGGACCACATATTTTATCGACTTTTGGTATAGTTTCAGTTCCAAATGCCATTGCTCCTATTGCTTGTACTCCTCCTATTTTATAGATATTTGTTATTCCAATAATATCTGCTGCTACTAATGTACTATCTTCAGGGTTTCCATTGTTTGATGGAGGGGTACATAAAACTAAGTTTTTTACTCCTGCTACCTGAGCAGGTATGCCGATCATTAAAACGGTTGATGGATAAGCTGCTTTACCTCCTGGTGCATATAATCCAACATGTTCTAATGGGTTATTAATGACCGTAATATCTTTTCCTGCGGAAATTTTTATTGGAGGCATTGTTTTTTTGTGATAATTACGTATTCTATCACTTGCAATTTCTAAGGCTGAAATAACGGTTTTGGGAATAGATTTATATGCATTTTCGATAGTTTTTTTTGTTACTTTAAGTGATTTTAAATCTACTTTGTCAAAAGTTTTAGAATATTTTTTTACAGCAGAGTCTCCATGTAATTTTGTTTCTTGGAGTATCTTGGTTACTGATTCATATATTTGCTTACTAGAAGTTGTTTGATTTAAATCGATTGCTTCTAGTGGATTAATGGTTTTTATCGATATTCTTGCTTGTTTTATTCCTTCTACATATCTAATTGGCATTTAAATACCTCTCAGTTATTTCGATTGATTTTTTAATTACGTTGTTTTTGTATGTTCTTATTTTATTGTCAGGTATTATTTTTTTTAAATCTACTTTGAATTTTTTTTTGTTTGCTAATAAATTTTCTACAAATTCGTTGGCCTTTTTTTCTTCGGTTGATTTACTATACATTCGCTTTACGAAAAAAAACAACCTATCCCATGAAAAAGGATTTGTTAAAAATTGACTGAGCCATAATTCCCATTCATGTAGATCTTTATTTGTTAAAAATGGTAATTCTAACTGTTCATGTGTGTTTTTCAGTATTTGGGGGATTTTATTTTTTTTTAATTGATTAAATATTTTTTGATCCATATCTAATTGTATAGCTCGATCCATGATGTTCATTTTCATGTTGTTTTCGTTATTGGAATCATTCCTATTAAAGATTCTGAAATACATTTCAGTAATCCAAATTTCATCGGAAATAATATGACTTATGTATCCAATTAAAAAGGATTTTAAGTTTAAATTTATTTTTGCTTGTTGAAGTAAATTTGGATGTTGTTTAAACAAATGTTCTACTCCTTGTCCAACATATTCAACATTTAATTCTGAAAAATGAGTTTGTTTTCGAGTGTATTTTATTATTGCTTTAATATCTGGACATGTAGCACCAAATACTAATTTGGGGAGTAACGTCTCTCCAATACTAGAATTATGTTTTGTTGCTAAATTTATAGCAATATCGATATGAAAAGGTAGATTAGGCATTGCCTGTTATTTCTCTATTTTTTATTTATTTCTTTAGTTAAAGTTCCATAGCTTTTCGATTGATTTTCGAAAAGATAGTTGACTTGAGAGCATGCAATATCCATTCCACCACATTTTCTAATGTGGTCTACGGTCGCTAAGAGTGATTCATGTTTTATAATCAGATTTATTGAAAATAAATTAGTATTAGTTGCTGTATACACAGTTGATACTGAAGGTCCTCTTATTCCCATTAAGTCTGATTTAGAACTAAGCTTATTAATAATTTCAGTTTCAGTTTTTCCATTAATATTTGCTGTTAAATGGTAGTATTTAATGCCTGATAAGTATGCTTCTAATAATTCGAGAATTATTCTTGTGGCTAAGAGTTTATTCGGGTCATTAATCGTTAATGTGTTTGCAACAATACACGCTTCAGATGTAAGAATAGTGCCGTCCGAGAGTTCTTTTAAATTATTTTGTGTTAAAGTTGTTCCACTTGAACGTATATCTGCTATCATATCTGCATATCCAGCAGAAGGAGCTCCTTCAAGTCCTCCACTTGATTGTATTAGAGTGAAATTTATAATTTTATTTTTTCTAAGATAATTTTCAACTAATCGTTGATATTTGGTCGCTATTCTTAATGTTTTATTTTTCTTTGCTAGTTGAATTGAAATTTCTCTGAGATCCGATAGATTTTCTGTCTCAATCCATCCAATTGGTACGGCTAATACTAAACTGCATTTCCCATAATTTAGAGATTGAATTAAGGGTATAGTTGGTATATCTAGTGATTTATTTTCTAAATATTTATCAAATCCAGTTATGCCAAGATCACTCGTTCCATTTTCTATTCCTCTAGTTATATCTGTTGCTCTTTGAAATATAACTGTTGCTTCACACGGTTCAATTAATCTTGCAGTATATTGTCTTTCGTTAGTGCGTTCTACTTTTAATCCACATGAACTTAAAAAGTCCATTGTAGGAACATATAATGCTCCATCACTAGGAATTGACAAACGTAATTTTGATTTAATGTCATTTTTTAAAATCATAATGAGTAACTTTTTTATTTTTTGATACTATCAAGCCTTGAGTAATATTTTTATCCTGTGCATATTTCTTTATGGCTTCTATTTTAAATGTATCAAGATATATCTCGATTATACTTCCTGTTTTTTTTAATTCTTCTCCAATACTATACATGGATTTCAATGAATCTTCATTTTTAGCTGCGATTAAAATAGGTTCTTTTGTTTTAATATTGTTTAATTTATTATTTGTTAGTAATTTTGATATTAAATCAATGTTATACGCAAAACCACAAGCATTTATTTGAGTTGTACTTCCTAAATTTGTAGCGAGAGAGTTATATCTTCCTCCACTTCCAATGCAAACATTACTAGATGGATCATTGATTGTAAAAATCAACTGATCATAATAATTTATTCCTGTTATCAAATCGAAATTTATGAATACATCAAATTTTGAATCAAATGTTTTGATTATTTTCCCTAAGGAATTTAAATAATCAAGAGAGTTATTAGTAAGTTTATATTGATTAAAAATTTTATTTACTGAGGTTAAAGATTTTAATGGTATTTTCCCTAAAGAGCTTAAATCTTCGTAAATATTGATAATTTTTTGATAAATATTTTTATTGCTTGTATTATTTTTTTCAAAAAATCTTTCACTTATTTCATCTGGTGTTCGTGAACCTAAGGGAAGTTTTGAAAGATATTTTTTAATTTCATTTTTATTTCTTTTAGAAAGATATTGTGATATTCTTTCTGAATTTTCGTTCTTCATGCTTTTTGTTGTATTTGTAAAATCTGAATTTTTATATATAGTTTCTAGTTGTTTTTCGTTTGTATAGGAAGAAATTTTTTCTATAAGAAACTTTTTTGTTGTATTTGGCAGTTTTATTTCTTTAATTAAATTGTTAATTATTTGACTGTCGTTAAGTACAATTTCAAGGTTTTTTAATCCTAATTCTTCGAGAGTAGTTATTGATAGATTAAGAATTTCCATGTCTGCATTTAAAGAACTTTTGCCCAATAATTCACATCCAATTTGATTAAATTGGTTTTGTTTGCCAAATTCGTCTCGTCTTAGTATAGGTCCACTATAGTAAAATCTTTGAGGAGAAGTAATTTTTTTATTTATAAGTGATTGAATAATCGAAGAAGTAAATTCTGGTCTCACTGTCACTTTTCTTCCATCCGGTGATTCAAAATTATAAGTATGAGATAGTAATTCTCCACTCGATTTAGTTTCAAAAATAATCGAATCTTCTATTAGTGGTACTTCGAGAAATTTATAATTATTAAGAGTGAAAATTTGCCCGATTTGTTCTGTTACAAAATTATTTAGTATGAATGATTCTATTTTATAATTTTCTTTTATTAATTGTTTATTTGTTTGTTTCATTTTGTAATTCTTAATTTTCAATTGACCTATTACTATTAACTAATTACAATTTTACATCATGTACACACTTCAGATAATCAAACATCGTAGTAATTACAAAAAAATTAGGAGATATTTACTGGTTTTTTTGTCCTTATTCATTATTTTTATAGGAATACATCAAATAATATTGGCAAAAGATTATAGTAATAGTGTTTTGATAGTTAATTTAGAAGGACCAATAACGCCTCCTATGTCTAAATATGTTATGAGAGTTTTGAATGACGCTAATGAAAGCAACGCTGAAGCAGTATTTATTAAAATGGATACACCAGGAGGATTAGATACTTCTATGCGTGAAATTGTTAAGGGGATTTTAGATAGCCATGTTCCTGTTATTAATTATGTGGTTCCTGGAGGTAGAGCAGCTTCAGCGGGTATATTTATTGCAATGGCTTCACATTTAAGTGTTATGGCTCCTGGCAGTTCAATTGGTGCCGCAAGTCCAGTTTCGAGTCAAGGTCAGGAAATTGAAGGTACTTTAAAAGATAAAGTTACAAATGATGCTGCTGAATATATTAGAGATTTAGCTAATAATAGAAACAGAAATGGTGAATGGGCTGCAAATTCTGCTGTTCGATTAGCGAAATCATTGGGAGCTCAAGAAGCTTTAGAAAAAAATGTTATTGATATGATAGCCGAAGATTTTGATAGTTTGAAAATCAAAGTTGATGGACGAACAATAAATGTTCGTGATGGAGTAAGCAAGACATTATCTATTAATTCTGCGATTTTTATTCCCAAAAATATGACATTTGCTGAGCAATTATTATTTCTCTTAACTAATCCCAATTTAGCTTTTCTATTATTAAGCTTAGGAAGTATGGGGATTTTCCTTGAATTTTCTAGTCCAGGGTCCTTACTTCCTGGAATTGTTGGGGGTTTGTGTTTGTTATTAGGATTATATGGAGTAGGGACTCTCGAAGGGAACTGGGTTGGAGTTATTCTTCTTTTCTTAGGATTTGGTTTATTGATAACTGAATTATTTGTTAGTGGATTCGGAGTTTTGGGTATTGGTGGAATTGTTTCCTTTTTGTTAGGGACGTTTATGTTATGGGATGGAGAAGTAAAAATGCAACTTGTTAATCACTGGTTTCTTTGGAGTGTATCTGGTCTAGTTTCTATTACAATGGCAGGCTTAATTTTTCTTATATGGCATACTAATGTTATGAATACTGGTAAGCAAGGTGGAGCCATGATAGGTAAAATTGGATTCGCTGTTTCTGCAATAAAAAGTAATGGTAAAATTGAAGTGGATGGCGAATATTGGAATGCATTTAGTGAAGATGGTGTTGACTTGGGTAGAGGAGATAAAGTAGTTATTATTAGAGCAGAAGGTTTGAGATTAGCAGTTCGTAGGGTCGATAATTCCATTTCACCTGATAATTCTGACCAATAATATTAACTAAGGAGAAATTGTTAGTGAGTTCGTTTTTTTTAGTTTTGATTTGGGTTGTTATTTCGATAGTTATACTCGTAATATTATTTTTAATTTTTCTTATGTGGCGTACTAATGTAATGGATACTGGTCGTCAAAGTGGATTAATGCCGATAGGTAAAATTGGATTTGTAGCTTCTAAAATAAGAAAAAGAGGCAAAGTAGAAGTAGATGGAGAGTATTGGCGAGCTTTTAGTCAGGATGGCATTGATTTAGTTAAAGGAGAAAAAGTGATTGTTATTAGTACTGAAGGTTTCAGACTAGGAGTGCGTAGAGTAGATGATATTAAGTCAACCCAAGATCTTGGTGAATAATTTCATCTGAATGGATTTTAATTTTCCTTCCATCATTTGTTAGGATAATTAACTGTCCATCTTTATCAACATCTTTTGCAATGCCCTCTAATTTTTCTTTTTCATTGTTTACAATAATTTTTTTTCCAAGAGTTGATAAGTTATTTTTCCATTCTTCGATCGGAATAATCCCATTTTTTAATTCTGTATATAAAGAATCTAATTCATGTAAAATTGAACTGAATATTAAACTATTATTTATTTGATTCCCAGTAATTGTTTTTAGATTATTGGCAGGGATTTGGGTTTTTAAATTAGGTGAATTATTTGTATTTAATCCAATTCCAATTATATTCCAGTTAATCGCATTATTTAAATAACCTTCAATAAGGATTCCTCCAATTTTTGTATTCTGTATAAGGATGTCATTTGGCCATTTTAATGTAGTGGTTATTCCAATAGTTTTTTTTAATGCTCTCACTATTGATATCGAAGCAATTATTGAAAGATATGCAGCTTTGTTGATTTGCATTGTGGTTAGAATTGAGAATAATAAATTGTCTTTTAAGGATATCCATTCTTTTCCAAGTCTTCCGCGACCTTTGGTTTGTTGTTCTGCAATAATAACTGTGCCTTCTGGGTATTTTTCTTCAATTTTTTGTTTAGCGTAAGACATCGTTGAATCAATTTCTTTGAAGTAGAGAATTCTTTTCCCAATAGTTTTGGTTGAGATCCCTTTTTTTATTAAATTATGTATATTTGTTTTCATATGACAATGTAAAATAGAGAAGGACCGAGCTTATAAGCCGGGTTCTGTATCATAATAAATTTATCTATTATGACGGTAATCATTTATCTGGGACTTTTGTTACCAAAAGCCTCGAGCAGCTTACCCGGAAATACAAGTGAGATGCTTGTTGCTATTTTGCAATATTTCCCTATTTAGCCTTGCTCCAGGAGGGGTTTAGCCATTTTAATATTCACATATTAAAATCGTGAGCTCTTACCTCACGTTTTCACCCTTACCTCTTTTCAGAAGCGGTATTGTTTCTGTGCCACTTTCCGTATTCAAACCTAAAAAGATTTAAATCCTGGGAGTTACCCAGCGCCTTATCTCAAGGAGCCCGGACTTTCCTCTGTTATTGTAACAATTACAGCGATTACCCAGCTCGGCCCTATTTTTTTTTGTGTAGATTATGTTAATTCATATCGTTATTTTTTTCAAAAAATATCATCAATAAAGAGAGGATTTTTTTTCTTTTATGTAAAATGTATTAAGATAGTAGAATCTTTAATTAGAAAAAATTCTATTGAACGGGATTAATTTGAGTTATAAATTTAAGTTATTTGATTCTCTAACAAAATCTTTAATACCCATTCCCTGGAGAATCGGAAAAGAAAAAACAGTATCTATCTATAGTTGTGGCCCAACTGTTTATCGAGATCCTCATATTGGAAATTTAAGAACCTATTTAATGGCTGATTTTGTTAAAAGGGTTCTTGAATTTCAAGAATTTAAAGTATTCCATGTTAAAAATATAACTGATGTTGGACATATGCGTCAGGAAATGTTAGAGACTGGAGGAGATAAAGTTATTTTAGAAGCTTTGAAAAAAGGATTATCTCCAAATGAAATAGCTGAATATTATACAAGTAGATTCATGACCGATGAAGAATTGCTTAATATTAAAAAAGCTAATCAATTTCCTAAAGCAAGTGAACATGTTCAAGAAATGATAAAGATGATAAAACTTCTTATTGAATCTGGATATGCTTATCATGTTGAAGGAAATGTCTATTTTGAAGTGGATAGTTTTAAAAAATATGGCAGTTTATCAAAAAACATTACTATCAATCTAGAAGAAGGTATTAGAGGGGCGATTGATCCTCTTAAAAAAAATCCTACTGATTTTGCTTTATGGAAGAAAGCTGAAGAAGGACGCACATTAAAATGGACAAGTCCGTGGGGAGATGGATTTCCTGGCTGGCATATTGAATGCTCAGCAATGTCAATTAAATACCTTGGAACTGATATAGATCTTCATACAGGAGGAGTAGACAATATTTTCCCTCATCATGAAGCAGAAATTGCCCAGAGTAATGGTTTGCTGAATAAACAAGTTGTGCATGCGTGGATGCATGGACAACATTTACTTTGTGATGGAGTCAAAATGTCTAAATCATTAGGTAATGTTTTTACATTATCAGACCTTCAAGCAAAAGGATTTCATCCATTAAGTTTTAGGTATATGTGTTTGACTACTCATTATAGGAAACGAATGAATTTTTCATTCAATACTTTGAAATCTAATGAACAGGCGTTGACAAAATTAAAAGATATTGTTTATCAATTAAAAAACACTTCCGATTTTTCTGGTGTAATGAGTGACCAAGGAAAGAGATTCCAAGAACAATTTTGGAAATCTGTATTATTTGATTTAAAGTTGCCTATTGGATTAGGGGTATTGTGGAAAATGTTACGCTCTAAACTTGATTCATCAGAGAAATTATATTTAGTCCAAGAATTTGACAAGGTTTTAGGCTTAAATCTAGATTCAAATGATTTATATATATTACCTTCGAATATAAAATCAACACAAAATACAAGAAATAAATATAGAAAGGAACAATTATTTAAAGAATCGGATGCTTTACGTAATAAAATAGATCAAATTGGATATAAAGTATATGATTCTATTTCCAATTCAAGTGTAAGAAAAAAAACTCAATTTGAATTTTCTAACCAAAATCACTTCATTACTGCATCACAGGATGTGCCTAATTTTCTTAAAAAGAAAACAAGCAAGCAATTGACATTTATATTGATTGTTTCAGGTCATTTGAATGATTTACAACGTTGTTTGTCATCAATATTTAAATACCATAATAGGAATGATATTCAAGTAATTGTTGTAGATAATGGGAGTGACCAAATAATTAAAAAATGGTTGGCAGAAAACTCTAATTCTTATGAATTTACTCTTAAAACTACTGCTTATCGAATAGGAGATGCTGCAGCAAAAAATATAGGTTTAAGAACAGCTTTAGGCGAAATTGTAATTCTTATTGATACTTCAGTCGAATTGAAAAAAGATATTTATGATTATGTTGGATTGCTTTTACAAAAACCTACTATTGGATTATTAGGTCCATGGGGATTAGTAACAGAAGATATGAATCATTTTCATAAAGAGATTAATGCTGGATATGCTGATGTAATTCAATCTTATTTTATGGCAATAAGACGTGAAATGATTTTGAAAACAGGATTTATGCGGGAAGTATTTCGATTTTATAGAAACCTAGACATAGATTTTAGTTTTCAAACGAAAGATTCCGGTTATCAGGTTTTAGCGGTGAAGAATAAAAATATTATTAGATATATTCATCGTGAATGGGAATCATTAGGAATAAATGAACGAGAAGCTCTTAGTCACAAAAATTTTGGGCATTTTTTGAAAAAATGGCGAAGCCGAATCGATTTATTAGTAAAAAATAATTAAATCATTATTTTTCTCTGAATATATTTATTATGATTACTTTTTCTATCTATTGCCAACCTGTGGTATATTTGATAGCTTGTAAGTTATAGTGATTATTTTTTAGCTATGATAAATCTATTTGATATGTGAAATATGACAAAATTTGAATTATACGATACAACCTTAAGAGATGGCTCTCAACAAGAAGGGATTTCATTTTCTGTTGAAGATAAATTAAAGATAATGAAAAAACTTGATGAACTTGGAGTTCATTATATTGAAGGAGGTTGGCCTGGAGCTAATCCTAAAGATAATGAATTTTTTCTTGCGGCAAAATCTATTAAGTTGAATAATTCGATTCTTACTTCATTTGGTATGACAAAAAGGCCTAATTTACCTGCTAAAGAAGATCCTGTACTTAATAATTTATTAGATAGTCAAACATCTGTTATCACTCTCGTTGGGAAAAGCTCAAAATCTCAAGTTATTGAAACTTTAAGAATAGAAGAAAGTGTTAATTTCGAGATGATTACAGATTCAGTGAAGTATCTTATTGAAGCAGGAAGAGAAGTTTTTTTTGATGCAGAACATTTTTTTGATGGTTATAAAGATGACCCTGTGTATGCAGTGAAATGTTTATTACTTGCTCAAAATGCAGGGGCTTCACGTTTAATTCTTTGTGATACGAACGGAGGAACTTTAATCAATGAAGTTGAAAGTATTGTCAAAGATGTTAAATCGAAAGTGAAAGTTCCTATTGGTATTCATTGTCATAATGATTCAGATGTTGCAGTTGGAGCTTCTTTAGCTGCATTAAACGCGGGAGCATTTCAAGTCCAAGGATGTATTAATGGATATGGCGAAAGATGTGGTAATGCCAATATTCTTTCTGTAATTGCTAATTTGAATTTAAAAGTTGAAGAAAAAGTTGTTTCTGATAAACAATTAAAATTACTTCGTGAAATTTCAGTGTATGTAAGTGAAATAGCCAATAAACCTCAATATAATAATCAACCTTTTGTTGGAACTAGTGCTTTTACTCATAAAGCTGGATTACATGCTTCTGCTGTTGCTCGTAATCAAACTAGTTATCAACACATAGACCCAGAACTTGTTGGAAATAGTAATAAGATTTTAGTGTCTGAACTTGCTGGAAGAAGTAATATTATGCATTTACTTAAGTCCTTTGGATTAAAAGATGTTTTTACAGATGAAGAAATTAAAAATATTTTGACAGAAATAAAAGAGAAAGAAAATAAGGGATTTCAATATGAAGGTGCAGAAGCATCGGTCGAATTATTTGTTAGAAAAAAATTGAAAGATTATAAAAGCCCATTTGATTTATTAGATTATATGGTTATTGTTGAACAAGGACGAAGAAAGTCTATGGGAGTAACCGACCTTTTGTTGTCAGAAGCAACCGTGAAAGTTGAAGTTAATTCTAAAGTGTTTCATACAGCAGCTGAAGGAGCAGGCCCTGTAAATGCTTTAGATTCTGCTATTAGAAAAGGATTAATTACTTCTTATCCAGAATTGGAGCAAGTTTCTTTAGTTGATTATAAAGTTAGAGTTGTGGAGCAAGCTATTGGCACTTCTGCTGTAGTTCGAGTGTTAATTGAATCTACAGACGGGAACTCAAATTGGCACACAGTTGGAGCCTCAACAAATATTATTGATGCAAGTTGTTTAGCACTTTGTGATTCAATAGAATGGTGGTTAATTAATCATAATAAATCTTGAATTTTATTATGATTGCAACGAAGGTTTTTTGAATTGTCTGATTCTTTGATTTGTAATATTGTAGATGCAGGAATCGTTTCTTTTAATGATGCTTATAAATTGCAACTTTCTTTAGTTCAATCTATGAAGAAGGAAAATTCTCCTCCTACATTAATTTTACTTGAACACCCTCATGTAATTTCTGTTGGCAGATCAGGAGATGAAAACGATTTAAAAATTTCTAAAACAAATTTTATAGATCAAGGAGTGGAAGTAGTTCACGCTGATCGTGGAGGCCAGACTACTTATCATGGACCTGGTCAAATTATTGGCTACCCAATTATTAAAATTAGTAATATGGAAGTAAGGAATTATGTTCGTTCACTTGAAATCCTAATGATTCAAACTTTAAAAGATTTTGGAATTGATGCTATAACCATTCCTAAAAAGACAGGAGTTTGGATTAATAATAAAAAAATTGGTTCAATTGGAATAAAAATTAGCAGAGGTATTAGTTATCATGGTTTTTCTCTGAATGTAAATGTAGACTTAAAGTATTTTGAAAATCTTATCGTATGTGGAGATGATTTACCTGTTACGACTTCTATGCAACAAGAATTAGGTTATGCAATTAGTATTCAGAAAGTTAAAGAAAATCTATCTGATCAATTTTGTAAGTTATTAAATTTCAAACCTAAATATTTCGCAAATTAATTTTGTTCTTTTAATATTTCCTTAATTGATTCTATAGAAGTGAGCGGTTCAGAACACGTTTTATTTACGCATAAAAACGCAGTTATTTCATTTTCTTTGCTATGTTTACCTTCCATCGTTTCTAATGAATCTATAGGTGATTGTTCGAAAGAATTTTTGCCAAATATTGTTAATAATGGATCAAATAGATTTAATTCAGTGATTATTTGATTTGTTATTTTGGGGTTTTTAATTAATAACGTAAGTTGTTTATTAACATTTACTAATTTCAGTAAATTGATAAGCCATTGTGAAAATCCAAGAGGATGTTCTGTTATCCAAGATCCCATCGATTCAATTGTGTGTTTAGATATTTTCTTATATTCTTGATTTTCTGTGATGTTACTTAATATTTGTAAGATTTCAATTGCTTTTGAATTTCCACATGGAATCGCAGTATCAAATATATCTCTTGGTCTTACAATTAATTTTTCATGATCTATTCCTGTATCATAAAATATTTCTTGGTTTTGGTTCCAATATAAATCAATCATCTCATTAGTAAGATTTAAGCTTATTTCTAACCATTTAGGTTCTAGAGTTGAACTATGAAGAGCAAGTAATCCATCAATTAAATATGCATAATCTTCAAGATAAGCTTTTAGTTTTGTTTTTCCATCAATATGCGTTCTGTGAAGGCGATTATTTTCATATAAATTATTTAGTATGAAAGTAGCAGCTTTTTCTGCATATTCGATATATTTTTGATTTTTGAATACTTTCCCTGCTTCTGCCATTGCTTTAATCATCATTCCGTTCCAGGAACAAATAATTTTCTTATCTTTAAATGGTCTTGGTCTTGTTTTTCTTCTTTTTTGTAATATCGTTTTTGCTGAATTTATAGCCGTGTTTGTTTCAGGAGATATTTCTTCAAAGTCTTTTGAATTTTTTGGCACATGTAATATGTTTTTCCCTTCAAAATTTCCTGTTTTAGTTATTCCAAAGTAGTCTGCAAATAAATCAGTTTTATTTGTGTCTAAAATTTCTTTAATTTCATCTATCGTCCATAGATAATAAGTTCCTTCTTCTCCTTCAGAATCGGCATCTTCAGCAGAATAAAATCCACCATTAGAGTCCGTCATTTCTTCGATGATATATTCAATAGTGTTAATTGCAGTATTTTTGAAAAGTGGTTTTTTTGTTATTTGAAAAGCATGTAAATATGCAGGTATTAATAAAGCGTTATCATAGAGCATTTTTTCAAAATGAGGTATGAGCCATTTGTCATCTGTCGAATATCTGTGAAAGCCTCCTCCAATTTGATCAAAAATTCCTCCTTTCGCCATTTTCTCTAGGGTTATAGTTGCCATTGATAATGCTTTTTTATTCTTAGAGATTGCATATAATTGAAGTAGAAATTCAATTATCATAACTTGTGGGAATTTTGGAGCTTTTGAAAACCCTCCATATTCAGAATCAAAATTTTCTTCGATTATTTTTGTTGCTCTAGTAATTAATTCGCTTGAGATAACAGAATCTTTAGCTACTGTTAATAAACTTTTTTCTAATTGTGTAGTTATTGTTTCTGCATGACCTTCCAATTCTGATTGTTTTTCTTTAAATGTTTTTGAAACAGTTAATAGTACTCTTGGAAAACTTGGCATCCCATTTCTGTCCTCTGGAGGGAAATATGTTCCTCCATAAAAAGGTTTTTTTGTAGGAGTTAGAAATACACTTAAAGGCCACCCTCCTTGTCCGGACATTGCTTGAACAGCTTGCATATAAATAGAATCTATATCAGGTCTTTCTTCTCGATCGACTTTTATATTAATAAAATGAGTGTTCATGATTTCAGCAATTTCTTTATTTTCGAAAGATTCTTTTTCCATTACATGACACCAATGACACGAAGAATATCCAATACTTAGAAATACAGGTTTTTTTTCTTCAATTGCTTTATTAAATGCTTCTTCACTCCATGTAAACCAGTGAACAGGATTATTTGCATGTTGTTGAAGATAGGGACTTGATTCAAAAATAAGTTGATTCGACATAGTTCACTTGAATTATATTTTCAATTTGAGAACGATTTTCTGCTATTGTTTAAAACTTCAGGGTTTCTCAAGTTTTCTGGTAATTTACCTTCTAATACGTCTTTCACTTGTTGCGCTGTTCTTCGTGAGAGTTCTTGCAATGATTCTTGTGAAAAAAATGCAGTATGTGGAGTAAGGATAGCATTTTTTAATGTTCGTAAAGGATGATCATCCGGAAGTGGTTCTGGTTCAGTTACGTCTAATCCAGCTCCAGCTATAATATTTTCTTTTAAGGCTTCTGTAATTGCGTTTGTTTGGATAATTCCACCTCTTGCGACGTTAACAATATAAGATGTTGGCTTCATTTTTTTGAATTCATTTAGTCCAAGTAATCCTTTAGTGTCTTCGTTTAATGGAGTATGTATTGATAAAAAATCAGAGTTAGATAATAATTCATCAAATTCAACTCGGTCTACTTTCTCAGTTTTTAGTACACTGTCTGGAATAAATGGATCGAACGTAATTATATTCATTCCAAAAGAACGTCCTTTTTTAGCCATCAGACTTCCTTGTCTTCCAAATCCTAATAATCCTAATGTTTGGTTTCTTAATCTTGAAACTGGTGAATTGAGATTAATATTAGTTTGTTTTGAGAAATAGAGAATTTGACGGTTTAAGGATAAAATAAGAGCCATTGCTTGATCTGTTACTTCATCTACACAATAATCAGGAATATTAGTTACTAACATTCCTAATTCAGTAGCCAATTTTACTGGGATATTATCAATTCCAACACCAAACCGTGATAATTGAATACATTGTTTTGCTTCACGGATGACATGTTCAGGAATTTCTGCCCAATTAAACATTATTACATCAACGTTAGAAACTAATTTTTTTAATGTATCTGTGTTTGTGTCAGGTGCAACAATGATTTCTGCAATGTTACTTAGAATTGAATTTTCAATATCTAGGTTTGGCCATGCATAATCTGTTATTAAGACTTTATATTTTTTAATATTATTCATGAATATCCCTACTCTGTATTGTAACATGTGGATTTTCTTTTTTGTTATTTGCATCGTTTATAATTAAAGAGATACAATTTATTTTATAAATCCTTGGATAGCTTAATTTAAGAGGAATATATGAAAGAAAATCGATTTTTAGTACTTTTTTTTGGTTCGATTATGGTAGGTACAGTAGATGGACTTATCTTTCCATTCCTAATCAAACTATTTAGTCTAGATAAAGAATTAGACATATGGGAACTTATAATTACAGTCTTAATTATGATTGTAATTTTATTTGGTTTTATACGATTTTGTTTAAAATTCATAAAATTTAAATTTCTTTTATTTCTTATTCCTTCGGGAATTCTAACTATGATATTCCCGATGCTGGGACCATTATTTGGAGGGACAGGAAATGAACCTATATGGCAATTTCTTTTATTAGGAATGGCGGGTTCTTTATTTTGGAGTATTCCTTTGTTTTTATGGCTTTTGATAGCAAAATTAACAAAAAAATCTTAGTGAATTCATTGAGATAAGATATTCATAAATGTAAAAATATGAAGACGACCAATTTATTAGTTTTTTTTTAACTAGTAAATTAGGAGGATGAAATGGATAAAATGAAAAATGCTTTTGAGCGTGCGATGGAAAGAGTAACTTCGTTAGGAGATGCTACGTCAGAGGATAAGTTGCGATTTTCTTGGGAACCGAAAGGACGAAAAAAAGCATCTGAATTCCTTAATGGTGAAGGTAATTTAACAGAATTCGTCGAGACATGTGATGAAGAAACTAGATATTTAGTCATAGAAGGAATTAAACAAGTGCTAATTAATAATATTGTTTTGCCCGAAGATGAAGCACAAATGAAAAGAATAACTAAATCTATTGAAGGATTAGAGCAAACTATTCCTAATAATCCATCATTAAAAGAAATTCTTGAGAGAATTAATTATATTGTTTCTAGCTTGTTGTCATATAGACAAGATAAATTAAAAGAAGTTTATGAGCAATTTAAAACAAGATTCGAATCTACTGTACGTGAAACTTTACAGCAACAAGGACAAGGTAATATCCAACCAGATATGCCTCTTAATGTTGAAGCAATGCCACAATTTGGGCAAGAATGGAATAAAGTTCGTATGCAATTTGAATCTCAATATCAAGCTACTTTAGACGAACAAAAAAAATTGTTGCAAGATATCAGTTAAGAAATAGCATATTTTTGAAGAGAATCATGGAAGAGAAATCATTTATTAGTGAAATACAAAAAAAGATTCAAAGCTTAACAGGCAAGACTATTAATCTCGAACTAGTTTCTGAAGATCAGTGGCTTTTAGAATTGGAATTTGAAGATGATAATATTATCGTGCGTGTTGGAAATGGAATACTAAAATATCCTGGATTTGCACGAATGGTTGTTGAATATACTGTAGCAGTAATTAGAAAAGGTAGTTTATTATCCCAACTTGAATTTAATTTAATTTTACAAAGAAATTAATGCCGTTTATTGTCTAATGATTTTCATTGATTTCTTGCATAGGTTTAAACATACAACCGTCGACAAAAGTTTCAAAAAAATCAGCTTGAGTCTCTAATTCAATGTGTTGAATATTTTTAATTAAATCATCTAATGAATTTCGTCTTTTTGTTGATAATAGTAAAATAGTTGCTCCTAACAACGAAGCATTACCTATTTTTGTGAAGTGATTTTCTTTCACGTTCGGAATAAACCCAATTTGTTTTGCATTTTCTATATTAATATAGTTTGCAAATGCTCCTGAAAGAAATATTTCATTAATCTTAGAGAATTTTATTCCAAATTTTTGTGCAGTAATAAATTGGCCACAATAATTTGCTGATTTAGCTTGAGCTAAAGAACTAATTTCTTGTCGATTTATTGATATGTTTTTTTGTTTATCAAGTATGAATTCATAAGAGTTGTCAGCAAAAGCTCCTAAATGATTAAGATGTTTTGCGTTTCTAAGTTCTGCAAGTAAATCTATCAAGCCTGAACCACAAATCCCAATAACAGGTTTATTGTTAATTGTTGAATAATTTATTGATAGATCTTTTGTTATTGACATTGATTCTATTGCTCCATCATAACCAGGCATACCAAATCGAATTTCTCCACCTTCAAAAGCTGGTCCTGCAGGACAAGAAGCAGCAAACATTTTATTTTGATTTCCAATAACAACTTCTGTATTTGTTCCAATATCTATAAGCATATTTACATCTTTTGCATTTCTGTCCATGTTAGTTGCGATTAAATCAGCAGCTACGTCAGCTCCTATATGGCTACTAATTAGTGGGATACCATATACCAATCCTTTTCCAGATATTTGTAAACCTAAATTCTTAGCAGTGGTATTTAATGCAGTAGTATTTCTTGATCCTTTTATAAATTCTTCTTCGATAATTGATTTGTAAGGTTTTTGTCCTATTGATTGCACATCGATACCAAAGAAAATATCACGCATTGTAGAATTACCTACTACCAATAGTTCATAAATATGTTTACGTCGTATTTTTAAATTTTTGCAAGAGTTTCTTATTTCATAATTTATTCCTGCAATTATTGCATTTTGTAGTTCTCCTTTAAATTTTGTGCCATCATACGAAATACGGTTCATGATATCACTGCCACCAAATTTTTGAGGGTTTTCAAATGATCCAGTGTAGAGTATTTCTCCAGATTCTAAATTGACTATATTGTAAGTTACCGTTGTTGTTCCTATGTCAATTGCAATTCCTATAATTGAACCTTCGTATTTATCTATAGGAGTTGAATCTGCGTAGACCATATCATTTTGTTTGTAAATTCGTGGGATAATTTCAAAGTCTTTATTTTCAAAATCTGTGAGAATTTTTGCTTGTCTTTTTAGTAATGAGAATTCTATTTCACTAATAGTATTTCGAGGTTTTACCTGACAAGCTAATCTAAAATTATCTTTAAGAAACCCTTCTGGGTTAGTACGTTCTGTGAGGTTTTCAATTCCTTTTTTAATTTCAACAACACATTCATGACAACGTCCGTTTCTACCGCAAGATGTAGGTATTTTTACATTTAATTCATCTGCGTGGCTAAATATAGAATTACTAGGATTTAATTTTGTTTTTTTGTTTCCAAACTGAATATAAGACATGATGTTTAATTATTAGGGAATTTTTTAGTTAAGCCATGCATCTTTATAGTTAAGTTTGTCACTGCCAATACAGATTGGTAATTGTTTTGGTTCGGAAGTATTTTTATACTGATTACGACATCCAAAATTTGCAGTACAGTGATCTTTTGCATTTTTATAAGGACATCGAGATTTTGATATTTCCGTCGCAGTGTTAGCTATGTCTTTATAGATTTCCCATAGATTTTTCAAACTAGATTCAAGTTTTCTTTTATTGTTTTTCAATGTAGTTACTCAGATATTAAATATTATCAAATATATAATATAAAGCTATAAGTTAAAGTTTTGTTAACTAGTATAGTTTATTCAATATGAAAATAACGAATAATTAACAAATTATTGATTATTTCTGTTTTTAATCTCGTTAGGTAATGCGCTTTCTTCAATTATTTCTGGGACTAATTCTTCCAGCAAATATGCCATGATATGTATTCCACTTACTCCTTGAATATCTTGTATTTCATTAATTAATTCGATACAAATTTTTTTCCCTTCTGTTTTTTGTTGTTCTTTAGGAGTTTTTTTTAGATTTTGAATGATTTTTTCTGGGATAACTACACCTGGAACATTTTTAGACATCCATTCGGCTACTCTACCTGAGCGTAATGGGCCTACTCCTACTAAAATGGAACATTTTTCAGTTAAGCCAAGGTTATAAGCTTGATGCATGAACGTTTTGAATCTTTGGATATCAAAACAATATTGAGTTTGAATAAATTGACATCCTGCTGCTATTTTTTTCTGAAGCCGAAAGACTCGAAATTCAAAAGGAGGAACAAATGGATTTGCTGCTGCACCTAGAAAAATATTTGGAGACTTTTCTAATTTCCTTCCACTTAAAAACGTTCCTTTGTTTTTGAGTGTAGAAGCAGTTTCAAGTAACGAAATGGAATCTAAGTCAAATACAGGTTTTGCTTCTGGATGATCTCCTGTTTGAACTCCATCTCCAGTTAAGCATAAGATGTTTTTTATGCCTAAAGCATTTGCTCCTAAGATATCTCCTTGAATTGCTATGCGATTTCGATCTCTACAAGAAATTTGTAAAATAGGTTCAATTTTTTGTTGTACCATCAAGGCACAAACCGCAACACTAGACATATGGCAATGTGCTCCAGAAGCATCTGTTGCATTGATTGCGTCTGAATATTTTGATAGAAATGACAATCGTTTGTTAAGAGTTTTATTATCACTTGAGTCCGGAGAGGATACTTCGGTTGTTATTACAAATAAACCTTTATTAAGACGATTTTGTAATGTTGAAATGTTTTCCATTATTAATACTATTTAGAAGATGTGTTTATTTCATTTAACCAAGCGGATGTATTTTGAAGTCTACGATCTAGTGGTTTTTGAATCGTTAGTATTTCTTTGTTAAATACTTTCATCTTTTGAGATTCATTCCAAGCTTTTAACCAAACACAACGCATTTCTGGTTTTATTTCACAATTTCCATTATTACGTACACCTCCACATGGACCGTTACGTAAGTTTTTTGGGCAATTCATAGGACAAATCATGCCTGTTGAATGTAATATGCATTGACCACACATTTGGCAATTAAATAATAAACCCTTACTTACTTTTTCAGTCGCTACGAAAATTTTTTCAGTTAGTAGTCTTTTTTTTAATAGAGGAGAAAAAAGATCAAGGATTTTTTTTGAGATGATATAAAGTATTTCAAGTGTTCTTGGTCGATTAAACAAGGTTAGTTCCTCCCTAAACTTGAACCAAGTAATATTGAGTTTTTTTGAATTATGCTTTTTTAATATTTAATAATTCTTTAGCTTTTTCAACACAAGCTATTGCATCTTTTCCGTAACCATCTGCTCCCATTTCATCTGCAAAGTCTGGAGTTACTGGAGCTCCGCCTACCATTACTTTGATTTCTTCTCTTATTCCTGCTTCTTCGAAAGCTTCTATGGTTCTTCCCATATTTGGCATTGTAGTCGTTAATAATGCTGACATGCCAACTAATTTTGCTTCATTTTCTACAATTGCGTCAATAAATTCGTCGGGTTTTGTATCAACTCCTAAATCGTGTACAACAAATCCAGCTCCTCTTAGCATCATAATACATAGATTTTTCCCAATATCGTGAAGATCCCCTTTTACGGTTCCCATGATTACAATTCCAAGTGGTGGTATATCAGAAGCAGATAAAATCGGTTCTATATAAGTCATTCCTGCTTTCATAGCTCTAGCAGCAATGAGTACTTCTGGAACAAAAATTATGTTATCTCTAAATTTTATTCCTACTACTGCCATTCCTGATATCAATCCATCATCAAGTACTGTATTAGCTTCATATCCTTTATCTAGAGCTTCTTTTGTGAGTGTTCCTACGGTATTTTGATCGCCAATTATCAATCCATATGCTATATCTTGCATCAATGGATCGATATTTTCTAACATTTCAGAAATATGTTTCAATTCTTCCGGTTTCGCTATATGTTTTAATTCTTCTTTTAATTTAAGATTGACAATCGTCATAGATTTAGGTCCTTAGTTTTTGTTTTTTATATAATAATTATTCATAAAACCTTATGACTTTGTCAAATATTAGATGAATTTATAAGTTGCCATTACGAAATGCAGTTATGTAGTTTATGCAAAATTCGTCTTCTCCTAATAACATTTTTATTGCGAAATTTACATTAGGTTTTTTAATATCTAATTCAAGGATTTGTTCGATATTGCTTTGAATAGGGTCGATTATTCCAGAATCGATTCCATATTCGATGCCTAATCTGATAAAGGAGTCATTAATTAATTTTCTTTTTGGCAAACCAAAAGATACGTTACTTAATCCCCCTGTAATATGTAGATTTTTACCGAATTCTTTACGTAATGCTTTGACTGTATCAAGATAGTGTAATCCATAAGATTTGTCTACTGAGATCGGGAAGACAAGAGGGTCAATATATATATCTGAAAGAGGTATATTTCTTTTATTACATTCACTTAACATTAATTTGCTATTTTCAATTCGTTCTTTTGAATTAGTAGGCATGCCATCTGAACCTGCTGCGGTGATAATAACTTTGGTTTTATATTTTTTTACTATATCTAAAATGTCAATTCTTTCGAGAGCAGCTGAATTGATCATTGGAGAAGTTTTTAGATTATGTTTTTTTAGTCCAGCTTCGATAATTTCTGGATTTGAAGAATCTATACTAAGTGGGACAGATGCTATTGTTTCTGCAAATGTAACCAACCATTCCATTGCTTTTATTTGAATATCTTTCTTATGAGATATTTCGTCAATATTGAGATCTATGTATTTGGCTCCTTTTCGTTCTTGTCTAATTATTTCAGATTCAATATAGAGAGAACCTTCTGAAGCCTCTTTAGAATCATTAGTCATTGCTTTTTCTACAGCAATCATGAAATGTTTGATATGACCGTCTTTATATGGCTGTCGTTTTTTGTAAGATTCTGGGATCGTCAGTTGATGTGATGTATTATTTTTATCTTTGAAGAGAACAACTTCCTCTCCATTATCTAAAGTAATTGAACGTTTGCCATTTCTTAATACTATTCGGGTGGCATGAATATTTTCCCCAACAATTATAAAATCTATTGCAGAATTAATTATTTGCATTATTTTTGTGCCAATCTTTTACTGCTTTAGGTATTTCAGTTAAATTTTGTAGTTTTGTAGCCAATGGTATAGCACATTCTGGAGCGATTAAATTCATTCCAGCATCTAAACAATTAAATACTACTTTACGGATGTCTTCAGGTTCTTTGGAATAAAGTAATTCGGGATTATTTAGATTGCCAACTAGTCGAATTCGCTTGTTGGCTATTTTCATTGCTTCATGAGGATCATTTTTTGAATCTATATGAAATGCATCCATGCCTGTTTGAGCTATATAATCGAGACGATCAAGGGTATTTCCACATATATGCAAAATTATAGGACATGGGATTCTTTCTTCCATTTCTTGATGTAATTCGAGTAAGAATCTTTTGTAATATTCTCCACTAACTAGATCTCCTGTTGCATGATCAGGGAAGGTTAATGCATCTGCTCCCGATTCTATTTGAGCTAATGAAAAAGCTACTGAAATTTCTTTTAATTTATCTAAACATAGTTTAGTTTTTTCTGGGTCATCTATACTCATAAGTAGAAATTTTTCTACTCCAAATACATGATAAGCAAGGGTCCACGGCCCCATTGCTTTTCCGATTATAGCAACTTCTTTCCCATAGGTTTTTTGAAGAATTTCAAGTGATTTTAATACTGCCTTAATATCTTGATGTTCCCAGAAATCTTTTGGGATGTTTATGTCATCTGGTTCATTCCAAACAGGTTTGTACATTCTTACAGTTGGCCAGTTATCTTTTACTTCCCATTGTATTTCACATCCAAGAGCTGAAGATTCTTGAATAATAGAAAATACTGGCATAATACTATCAAATCCTAGTTCTGTGTATCCAGTTGCTGCTAAACGTGCATTTAATTCTGGATCGCGATTTGCTTCTGGAAATGGTGCTTTAACTAAATCCATTAATTCTACAGTAGCTACATTAGTAGGGTTTGATACTGGAGTACGATCTACTTCTTTTCCTGCGAGAGCATTTAAAACACGAGTTTTTGGTGACATGGTTTCTATTAATGGCATATTATCTCCTTAGACTTGTGAAAATCCTAAAGTTTCTGTTGTAAGTTGACCTCGCATAGCATCTGCTTCTAGACTCTCACTTACCGCACTGATATTTCTTGCATACGGTAAAATTAAACGCACAATTTTGTCATGTCGCTTACCACTTTCAAAGCGACATGAAGCATGATCAATTTTTTGCATATTTGCAAATTTTGTTAATCCAAGGATGATAGCTCTAATTCGCATTGTGGAGTTTTTTGCTTCTCCGTCTGCTGTTATTTCATATTTCCAATTATTTCCATCCTTTAATGCATTTGCAATAATAGTTAAAGGACTTTTAGTATCTTTAACTTGGATATTTCCTTCTGACAACTTAAAATCAAAAGGTTTTTCTACAGCTAATTTAAAGGCAAAATTTAATGCACTTAAAGGGATTAATTTATCAGGAAAAGTTAACTGATTTCCTGTATTATTCAATTGTTCCATGCCGGCTAAAACAACTAATTGATTCGCAATCTCTTTAATTCTTTTCTCATAGCCTTTTTCTCTGCAAAATGTTGTAATAGTGAATATTTTGTTTTTTAAATATAATGAAACAGACATATTATGGAAATTTGGGTCCATAGGGATAAGACTAAGGCAATATCCATATTCAGAAAGTGTTTGATTTACGGTTTTTATAGTTTCCATTATATTTGTCTCTCCATTACGTTTGTGAAAGGATGTCTTTTAAATATGATATGTGTTTTGGAGTTGTTCCACAACAGCCTCCAATAATTTTAATATTGTTTTGAACAAGTTCGATAAAATGCTTTGCCATAAAAGCAGGTGATTCTGGATATACTGTTTTCCCATTTTGTATTATTGGCATACCTGCATTTGAGTGTATCAAAATATCTTTTGTTGTTTCTTTTCTTAATATCTTAGCTATAATGACCATTTGTTCGATGCCATTACCACAATTTGAACCTATTACATCAACTCTAGTTTCACTAAGTTTTTTTGCAGCTTCAACAGGACTAATTCCCATCATTGTGAAATACCCTCTAGGTCCTTTGTCAAATGTCATAGTTGCTAAAACTGGCAAATCTGTATTATCTTTTGCTGCGTTAATACCAATTTGAATTTCATTTAAATCAGTCATAGTTTCGAATAATATAGCATCTGCCCCTCCATTTTTTAGAGCGATAGATTGTTGTGCAAATGCTTCATACATTTCTGTTTCAGAACAAGGACCTAACGGTTCTAGAAATTCTCCAGTAGGTCCGATTGATCCCACTACCCATTGATTTTTTGATGCTACGGATTTTGCTAATCCAGCAGCTTGCATATTGATTTCCTCAAGTTGATCTAATAGTTTATATTTTTTTAACATGAATTTATTTCCACCAAAGCTGTTAGTTAAAACCATGTTTGACCCTGCATCAAAATATTCTTTTGCCATTGTAGTTATTATTTGAGGAGAACTAAGGTTCATTCGTTCTGGACTATCTCCAGGTTCTAATCCGTGTTGTTGGAGATAACTTCCTGTTGCTCCATCCGATAATACGTAAGGAGATGAATGTAAAAAATCTAAGAAAGAAGGGGATTGAGTAATATTCATTAGGTTTTCATCCAATGGTCGATTGCGCCTGGTTGAGTTTTTCTTGTTCCTGCTTTATGAGCATCTCGTATAAGTGCAATTATATTTGTTGGAAATGCGGAATTATATTTTGTTGCGACAGTTTCTGAAACTTTTTTCGCAGAACCTTTTAATTCATAGGAGTTACCCCATTCCCATGCATCAAGATATTCGTCAGTTCCATAACTTTTATCAAACATAGCAATTGCATCGACAGCTTCTTGAAATTTGGGTTCAAGTGGAGTAGAAATTTTTTCAATTTCATCTTGAGTTTCAATTTGTACTGGGATTTCTTTCCAGTATAAAATTCGTACGTTAGCCATTTATATTTATACCCTTGATTTTTATGTTAGACTTATTTTAGCTTTTTTTAGTCTTTCTTGCTAACAAAAATTTTTTAAGGAATATTGAATGAATGTAGAAAAGCTTTTCATTGCTCCAAAAACAGACAGATCTATCGATATTACTTCATCTGGCTTAGGAAATGCTCCTTTTCCTAATGGATTACAGTGTTGTAAAGAAGGTTTTTGGATTGTTGACCAATGTACCGATGAAGTATTTTTAGTTGATTTTTCTGGAAATATATTGAAGGAATTTGTTACTGAATCTGGTAACAGTAGTGGTATAACCATAAGTGATAATATGATATGGATCTCTAATAATGGAGGTCCTAGAGACCGAATTCGACGTTCAAGTGATCACATTGGGGTTTGGTTACTTGGTGTAAATCATAGTACAGGAAAGACTGTTTATAGTTATAAATATAATGAATTACTTAGTTTTGGATTTCATGGATTAGAATATGAAAATAACCGAATTTGGATTGCAATACCAGGTGAACAGTCGATTTTACAAGTGCAAATAAATCCTTTTAAGATTTTGCATCGTTTTTCTGTTAAATATGAACGAGTTCATGGAATAGCTTTAGATGGGAATTATATATGGGCTTGTCATGTTCTTGATAGAGTTATTGTTCAATATGATATTAATACAGGAAATGTTTTGAAAGAAATCTTTATTCGAAAATCAGACCCAGAACCTCATGGTCTTTCTATATGGGAAGGATATTTATATTATTGTGATGCAGTTTCAGGTTGGGTATGTAGAATCGAAGAATAATTATGCAGGTTTTGTTGCAATTGATACGTTTTTGATGTAGATGTGAGGGATATTTGCAGAGCCATATATTAATTTAGTTTTGTTTTCTATAGCGGCAATATTTCTAAGCATTTTGTAGATGTTTCCAGATATTAATGTGTTTTTAACTCGGCCATTCAATTTGCCTTTTGTTATTTTAAATCCTAGCAATACATTGGCGTTTATTTCTCCTCCGAGTGTATTACTTTGTCCTGCACCAAGAACTCCATCTATATAAAGACCATTTTCAATATCATTGATCATCTCGTTTAAACTTGTTGACCCTTTTTCAATGCAAGGTAATGTTATTGAAGGAGAAGGCAAAGTAGTTAAACTTCTATGTGCATTTCCAGTTGTTATTGTTTTAGCTTGTCCTGCTGATTGAAGATCAAATAAGAATGATTCTATGACTCCATTTTTAATTAAGTTTATTGGTTTAGTTGCTATTCCTTCATCGTCCATGATTTCGTTTCCTGTTATTTTTGATATACATGGATTATCAATTAGTGTGAATTTAGAATCTAGTCTTTTTTCTCCTAAGAAAGTCGTTAAAGGAGATGATTTTTCATTGATGTATTTCCCGTTTAATCCTAGGCTTAGAGGTTCTAAAAAAATTGAAGAGACTGCCTCAGGAGTGAATATTACAGGCATTTCTCCTGGTGTAAGTGTAGCAATATTTTCCGAGTGTTTGAATTTCCAAGAGAAATTTTTTATAAGATTTTGAATTTGTGGAGTATGTGTCATATGACTTTGTCCATCCCATATAAATAACATATCATCTTTTTCAGTTTTATTGCCATGAGCAGATAATGATAGTGAATTTTTGTAACTTGTTGTATTTAAACCGGTTGAATTTATAATTTTTGTTTTTATTTCAGATTTTGATATTCCAATATCTAAAAGCATTTTTTTATCTAATGGAGATAATTTTTTAAGAATGTTGTTTCCAATACTAATCAAATTATCCAAATCCATTGTTTTAATATTATTATTGGAGGTAATAATATTTTTATAATTTTGAGATTTTGGAAATTCAAATAGGGCTTTTTGTCCAATTAATGAAGATTCTATTGCGTTATTTAATAAGGTATCTATATTTATTTTACCTCGAGCAGAAGCCAACCCAATATTACCTTTATTTATGATTCGTAATGCTATTCCTGAAGATTCTTTTTTTTGTGCTTCTTTTAGAATATTTGCTTCATATTTAATTGGTTGAGAATTGCTTTCTATTAAAAATAATTCCCAATGATCTAATTTGTCATTCAACAACTGAATCGTTGAATCTAATTGTTTGAAATTATCCACTTATTAAACACTTATCTATTAATATATGAGGACTTCCATTGGATACTGGTAATGGTATTTGTCCTCCTTTTCCACAACCACCACCTTGATTCATATCTATATCATTCCCAATGCCACGGATGTTTTTTAATGTAGAAAAAAGATTGCCTGATAACATTACAGGTCTAATTAAATTAGTAATTTTGCCGTTTTTGATCATGTATGCTTCTCCTGCAGAGAATGTAAATTGTTCCATGCTAGTCATACCACCATACCAATTTTTGGCATATATCCCCTCATCTATTCCATTTAGTAGTTCGTCAAAGGTATATTTACTTGGTTCAATATATGTATTTGTCATTCGTACTATTGGTGGGAAATTAGTATTTATAGCTCGCGCATTTCCGGTGAGTTTTTCATTCATATTTCCAGCTGTTTCTCTAGAATGGAGCCTTCCTGTAAGTATTCCATTTTTCATTAGATAAGTTTTTGTACTTAAAACTCCCTCATCATCATATTTGTAACTTCCTCGTAGGTCGGGTATATATGCTCCATCAACAATATTAAGCTCATTTGGCCCAAATTGTTTTCCAAGTTGCATTATTTCTTTAAGTTGTTCGTTTTCATAAACGTGATCTGCTTCCGAAAGATGTCCGAATGCTTCGTGTACAAATACTCCAGCTAATATTGGATCTAAAATAACACTATATTCTCCAGGTTTAATTTTTGGTGCAGTTAAAAATGAGATTGCTTTATTACAAAGCTCTTTCATTTCTGAATGTAGATTTTCAACTATGGAGAAATCCCCCAATGAACCAATACTTATTGTTGATTGTTGGACATCTTCGTCTTTTTTGGCTATAACACTTGCTCCCAAAGTTACATCAATTCGTTCTTGTTCTATATAACTACCTTCGGAATTAGCAAATATTTTATATTTATACATATCGGTATATCTAAGATTAGAGCTAGTAATTGCAGTATGTTCCCATATGCAGTCTATATATTCGTCCAGTAATGTTTTCTTTTGAACAATAGATATGTTCCGAGGATCTTTTTTTACGTTTAGTTTAACGGTGTCTGAGAATTTTTCATTTGGGAGATATAAAATTGGTTTCCCTTTGATAGTGTTAGCCATATTTATAGCTTCTGCTGTTTTAGATTGTAAATTATTTAAATTATTGAAACTTGAAAATCCCCAACCATTTTTTGATAACGCTCGAATACAACCACCGACAGAGTTGTTTTTATGGATCTCGTCAAGTTTTTTGCCAGTATATCGAAGGGTATTTGTTTGTGTTTCTTCGATTCTAATTTCAATATAGTTATTTGAATATTTTGAAATTGTGTCTTTTATTGATTGTTTTAAATTTGTATTTTCCAAGCTAATGAAATTTCCTTAATTTCTTGCTTTTTTCAGCATTATTATCATACCATTTATTAAATAATTTTTATTGATAATAATTATAATTTATGAAATCTTTAGCAACGATAATATTAGATAAACTTTCTTTAAAATTTGGAGAGGTTGCTTGGAAGCCACGATTAGATCCTTTACCTGAATTAGTGTATACAATTCTTTCTCAAAATACTTCTGATAAAAATTCTGAAAGGGCATTTAAAAACTTAACGTCAGTTTTTAGAAACATGGAATCATTAGTTGAAGCTGATAGAACTATTATAGAAAAGTGTATTAAAATTGGAGGATTAGCTGCTATAAAATCTGCCAGAATACAAAAGGTCTTACAAACTATCATTCATTTAAGAGGGAATCTGGATTTATCATTTTTAGCTGATATTCCTTTGGAAAATGCTAAAGATTGGTTGAAAAAACTGCCAGGCATTGGCCCTAAATCAGCAGCTGTAATACTTTGTTTTTCGTTTGGCAGACCAGCGATGCCTGTTGATACCCATATATATAGAGTTGCTTCTAGGTTGGGATTAATTCCCAATAAAGCATCTTTTCAGTCTGCTCACGATATTTTAGAGAATTTAGTTCTAAGAAAAGAAATTTTTCGTTTTCATGTTTATTTGATTCAACATGGTAGGAAAATTTGTAAAGCACAGAAACCACTTTGTGGTTCGTGTATTCTCAAAAATGATTGTCCTTCAAGTAATAATTATTTGGATTGACTGTTTAGTTTGCTCCAATGTTGTTTAGTTAAGTCCATTCGGAAAAATAAACCATTTATTCTTTTTACTTCGTTGGTTTTTTTAAACCCTACGTTTTCAAAACATTTTTGAGCACGAATATTTGAGGTTAAGGTATGTAGATAAAGATGTTCTATTTTTGTTTTATTGAACATAAATGTAATAAGTTTATTCATTGCTTGTTTACCGAAATTTTTATTCCAATAATTTTTATTACCTATCATTATTCCAAGTTCAGCTTCTCTAAAAAGAGGTTTGATATTGTAAGCCATACAATTACCAATATGAATTTCTTCTATTGTTTCGATTGCAAAGTTATATGATTTAAAGAAAAAATTAAAATTTTTATTTTGAGGATCGTTCATTCGTTGAAATTCATCAAAAGACATCTCTATAGGTTCCACGGCATCTAATTGACTTAATTCTTTATCTTTTCTCCAAGAATAGTCGTTTTTAAGATGTTTGAATTCTTTAGGTTTAAGTATTATTAAATTTGTACTAATTGACATTGTTTAATTTTTTTTATTGTTTTGTTTATTATGTTAATTTCATTATTGTGTGATAAAAGTTTTTTTGCTTTTATAATATCAACCCAAAAAATTTCATCAAATTCTTTATCATGAGGTTTTGGTATGTTTGTTGTTGGAGTCATTAGGAAAAAGTAGACTGTCTTATAATTTATAGTAGTGGTTTTTAAGTCATAAAAAGAATAATTGATTCGTTCTATCAAGCAGTGTATTTTTGTTTTATAGCCTGTTTCTTCCATAACTTCTCTACTAGCTGTTTCAAATAATGTTTCGTTTGAATTTGGATGTCCTTTCGGTAAAGATATTAGTAATGGGCTATTTTTTTTGCAAAGCAAAACTTGTTGAATTGATTTATTCATTACTTTAACAAGTATACCTCCTGCACAGACAGGAAATTGTAGTGAAGATAATAAATGTTTCCCCATAAGATATATTTCAAAACTTTTTTATTTTACTTGGTGCCCCCACGGGGATTCGAACCCCGGTCGCGGGCTTGAAGGGCCCGTGTCCTAGGCCTCTAGACGATGGGGGCATAAAATTATTATAAATCAACTTATGGATAAATAGGGATATTGTTAAGGGCTAATTTTTCATCAAATTCAAACATTATGTTCATATTTTGTATTGCTTGCCCTGATGCACCCTTAATTAAATTATCTATAGCACTAATTAAAATTAACATTCCTGTTCTATTATCAACTTTGGGATAGATTAAACAAGAATTTGTTCCTTGTACATCTTTTATTTTAGGAGGAGTACTAGTTATTGTTATAAATGGGTCATTTTTATAAAATTTTTCTAAGATCTCGACAACTAAAATTTGGTTTTCTTCAGTTGACTTTAAAGTTAATTCTTTTTTTAGAGTTATGTAACAACAACTGATGATTCCTCGAGTAATAGGTACTACTTGTGGGACAAATGTTACTGATATATTTGTCTTGTTTTGATTGATTTCTTGTTCTATTTCAGGTAAATGTCTATGTCCTTCTAATGAATATGGAATTAAATTTTCATTAATTTCTGAGAAATTATTTAATAATGTCGGAGTTCTCCCACTACCTGAAACCCCTGATTTGCTATCTATAATTATTGAAATATTTTCGTCAACTATATTATTTGATATAACGGGGAATAAAGGTAAAATTGCACTTGTAGGATAACAACCAGGATTAGCTACCAATTGAGCAGTTTTAATTTTACTTCTATTAATTTCTGAGAGTCCATAAATTGCGGATTCAAGTACTTTAGGGTATGGATGAATTGTCTCATACCATTTTTCATATATGTTAGGATTTTTTATTCGAAAATCTGCACTTAAGTCAATTATTCGAATATCTTTTGAGATAAAGTCATATAATGTTTCGGCGCTTGTTTTATGAGGAAGACATGAAAATATTAAATCTACATTTTCGTCAATTTTAGAGGTAATTTTTAAATCAGTTAGTGTTTTGTTAGGCAAGTAAGTACTGAGTGACTGGCCTATTCCACTTCTGCCAGTTACTGAGACTATTTCTACTTTAGGATGCTTACTAAGCATTCTAAATAATTCTAAGCCCGTATAACTTGTTATATTAAGTATTCCGATTTTCATGATATTTGTTTAATAATTTTATTTAATATTGAGTATACTGGTTAACATATTATTTATTCAACATTATTAAGCCTTGTCATGAATCTTTTAAAGCTTAAATTTTTGTTGACAAGAGAGTTTAAGGATTTTAAACTCAACTGAATAGCTAATCGATTTATTTAATGTGAGAATTCAATGGATATTTTTCAAATTTTAAAACAATTATCTTTTAAAGTAGAAAGTTTAATTAAGGATAATAAAATAGGTGAACCTAACTTTGTTCGATGTATTGTAATAGTAGATCTGGCAAAGAAAGCTCAAATAAATGAAATTAAATCTTCTTTATTGTCTATTATAGAACTTTGGTTTGTAACAAGTCCTGAAGAAGTTGAATTACATGAAATCATTAGTGAGGTTAATCCCGAGGAACAAACTATTTTATTAAAAACTAAAAAAGGACAAGGCGCTTTATTAACTATATCTTTAATGGAATTTGAATATCCTAATAAAATTGATTTAACGGTTATAGGTTCTAAAGGTACGATGTATTTTGATGATTGTAATCTTGATTTATTGAATACAGCTATGAGTGAGGAACAGAAATAATGGGTAAATATGGAATATTACTTGTTTCTGGGAAAGGTAGTCATCAGTCAGGACATGCTGTTGAATTTTTGAATGACGATAGATGTGAATTAATTGCTGTTACTGATGATATTAATATTGATGATAGAAGAAAGAAACTTAATATAGAATTAGCAGCTGAACTTAATATACCTTATATAGACCATATAGAAAAAGCATTAGAGAGAAAGGATGTTGATATTGTAAGTGTGTGTTGTGAAGTTGAAAGAAGAGCTAAAATAATACCTCTTTGTGCACAATATAAAAAACACCTATATCTTGATAAACCTCTTGGTCAATCAGAAGAAGATATTGATGTTATTGCAGATGCAGTCAACAAATCAGGAGTAGTTGTTAGTGTTCAATTGAGTAGAGTAGACAGTAGTTGGGCCCAGCAAGCAAAAACTGCCATTCAAAGCGGAAATTTAGGTGATATACGTTCAATTCATGTTGATGAACTTTTTGCAAAAGGTAAAGGTGGCACTATTTTACCTGGAGTGATTAGACAAGAAAAAAGTAATATCAAGCGTTATACATTTGTTGAAGC
Source organism: uncultured Dehalococcoidia bacterium (assembly GCA_964508175.1). Lineage (GTDB taxonomy): Bacteria > Chloroflexota > Dehalococcoidia > Lucifugimonadales > CAZDRU01 > CAZDRU01. The sequence goes on along the minus strand of CAZDRU010000015.1, from coordinate 6,796 downwards.
AAAAGCAGAGTTATTTGATATCGGATGGTATCCAATTGGATTAGCCTCTTGGGTAATGGGATCAAACATTAAAAAAGTTTTAGCGTTAACAGGTAATTATTTTTTCTCTCATCATGTAAAAACTGGAGTTGAGGATTTTGGTGCTTTGATGTTTCAATTTGATAATGGTCTTACTGGAAGTGTGACTGCAGGAAGATATGGTTGGATGAGTCATCCTGATGGAGGAAGGAGAAGACTAACAGTTATTGGTTCTAAAGGTTCTGAAATTTTTGATCCGATGAATCCTAGAATAGAAATTTATAATACAGAACCATATTTTATTGCTCCCGAAGAAAATCCTTCTGACCCTATGGGTATGTTTGGTGGAGGAGCTCCAAAATATAGTAAAAACAGATGGGTTTCATTAGTAGACGAATTTCGCTTTTCAGATGTATCGAAATTTATTGATTGTATAGAAAAAAATATAAGACCTTCTATAGGAATTAAAGAAGCAAAACACTATTCGAAAGTAATTTTGGCTGCATATAAGTCAGCGGAATCCCTTGATTGGATAACAATTAACGATTAATAGAACTAAAAAAGAATAACAGATATTAAATTTTGGTTTTATTTTTTCCCGTTTTTTGAACCTTGTGTTCCACCAATACCACTTAGTTCTAGTTCTTTCCATCTGTGACAACTAACTGTTCTTGTTGCTGATACTTTTTCAATTTTTGGAGTTGTTGTCCTACAAATTTCAGTCGCGTAAGCACATCTTGGTTGAAAATAACAACCACTTGGAGGGCTAGCTGGATTTGCAACTTCTCCTTTTAATGGTTCCCTACTTGTTTTTACTCTTGGGTCAGGTATTGGTACGGCAGATAATAATGCTGCACTGTAAGGATGTTTAGGGGATTCAAATATTTCTTCAGTTGGTCCGGTTTCAGCCATTTTCCCTACATACATTACTGCGACTGTATCTGCAATATGTCTAACTACGCTTAAATCATGAGCTACGAAAATATAAGTCAATTTTAGTTCTTCTTGAAGCTCCATTAATAGGTTTAAAACCTGTGCTTGAACAGATACATCTAACGATGATACAGGCTCATCCGCTACTACTAGTCTTGGATTAAGAGCAAGAGCTCGAGCAATTCCGATTCTTTGTCGTTCTCCGCCACTAAAAGCATGAGGAAATCTATTCATATATTCAGGTCGTAATCCTACAACCTTTAATAATTCACCAACTCTATCTCTGCGTTCTGTAATAGAACCTATACCGTTGACTACCATAGGTTCTCCAACAATATTAAGTAGTGTCATTCTTGGATTTAATGATGTGAAAGGATCTTGGAAAATCATTTGCATTTCTTTCCGTAAAGTTCGCATTGTTCGGTTAGTAGCTTTCCCCACATCAACAGTACCTTCGTTTGCTGTTTGAAAATTAATTTCACCACTAGTTGGATTATAGGCTTTTAATATTAGTCGACTGAGTGTTGTTTTGCCACAACCACTTTCTCCAACGAGACCAAATGTTTCTCCCGATTTAATAGCGAAAGAAATATCGTCAACTGCTCTTACATGTCCTACAACTGTTTTTAAAAATCCACGTTGAATTGGAAAGAATTTTTTAAGATTTTTTACTTCTAAAATATTTTCTTTTTGTTGAACCATTGGTAACCTTTCCTTTCTTATTTGCTTACATTATGGTGCAGGAAACAACTTACGTGTTGTTTTGTTTTTCCTATAGGTTGAAATACTGGTTCGTATTCATCACAAGTTCCTTTAATAACTTCTGAACATCTGTTATTAAAAGGACACCCAGGAGGCCTATTAAATACATGAGGTATCGAACCAGCTATAGCTGGTAATCTTTCTTTACCTGAACCACTTATAGAAGGTATTGATTGTAATAAGGCTTTTGTATAAGGGTGCTGTGGTCTGTGGAATATATCGTCAATAGTCCCAGACTCAACATTTCTTCCTAAATATAATACATTAACGGAGTCTGCCATTTCCGCTATTACTCCAAGATTATGAGTAATAAATATCATGGCCATTCCTGTCTCTTCTTGCAAAGTTCGAAGGAGATCTAATATTTGTCCTTGAGTTGTTACATCTAGAGATGTTGTTGGCTCATCACATATAAGTATTTTAGGATTATTAGAGATCGCCATAGCAATCATTGTTCGTTGACGAAGTCCCCCAGAGAGTTGCCAAACATATCCTTCCATTCTTTGTCTTGGTCGAGGAACTCCAACTTTATTTAAAAGTTCTACAGCCAAATCCGTTGCTTCGTCTCTAGTAACTTTTTGGTGTAATGTTATCATTTCCCTCATTTGATTGCCTATTGTATGTACAGGGCTAAATGCACTCATTGGTTCTTGGAATATTAATGCTATATCTTCGCCACGTATTTTTCTAATATCTTCTCCTCTTGGATTTATATTAGCAATATCTATAACTTCAGGGTCTCCATTAGGACGTGGACGATTAAGAGTTATTGACCCATTAACTATTTGACCATTTTGATCTAATATTCTAAGGAGTGATTTTCCTACCGTACTTTTGCCACAACCACTTTCTCCTATAATGCCTACAGTTTGTCCGGGTAGAACATCAAAAGAAATACCGTCAACAGCTCTTACTACACCTTCATCTGTATTAAAATAAATTTTTAAATCTTTTATTGATAAAATTGGTTTGTCAGCCATTAAGTTATTCTCCTCTATTTCCCATACGGATCTGCAGCATCTCGCCACCCATCTCCAAAGAAATTAAATACTAATACAGCAACAGTGACTGCTATAGCTGGCATCATTAGCCAAGGGTACAAACCTATAGTTTGAATGTTTTGAGCTGCTTGGAGTAATACTCCCCAGCTTATTGCAGGAGGACGTAATCCTAATCCAAGGAAACTAAGTGAAGTTTCTCCTATAATCATTCCTGGTATTGAAAGTGTTGTGGAAGCAATAATATAACTCATAAATCCAGGAAGCATATGTCTGAACATTACTCTCCATTCTGAAGCACCTACTAATCTTGCTGCCATAACGTAATCTTCTTCTCTTAATGACAGGAATTTAGATCTAACTACACGAGCCATGCCTGTCCAACCGAGTAATGAAAGTATTACAACCAGAGCAAAATATATTCGATATATAGGCCAATTTAATGGTAATGCTGCTCCTAATGCCATCCATAGAGGCAATGTAGGTATCGCATTTAAAAATTCAATCAAACGTTGAATGATAATATCTGCTATACCTCCATAGTAACCAGAGATGCCACCAATAACAATTCCTAATACTAGAGTGATTGCTACTCCAAGAAGTCCAATTGACATTGAAATTCTTGTAGCTACTATCATCCTAGAAAATAAATCTCGACCAAGTTTATCACTTCCCCATGTAAAAAGACCGATTCTTGAATAATTACCTATTTCGTACCCACAAGTAGTATCTGGAATTTGCCGGAATTCTGCAGGTTTATACTTTTCTAAATCAATGCCTAATAGATGGATGTCACTTCTTATGAATCCAAGGTATTTATAACAATATCCTCTTGTGAAAAATTGAAGAGGTATTGTTTCAATATTCCCATCTGCATCTTTTTTAGGTGCATACTCAATAAGAAAGGTTGACATATTTCTAGACCCTTCAATAGCATATGTATGTGGTGAAAATTTCCCGTCTTGGAACCATTTTACTGATTGTGGAGGAAGATAAATATAATCTTTTGAGCTTTTAGTAGGACTACTAGTAGCTAAAAAATCAGCATGTATTGCAACAAAATACAAAAATAAAATTAAAATACCACTAATCATAGCTGGGGTGTGTTTTTTAAAACGCCACCACATTAAACGCCATTGAGATGCTACTTCAAAATCAGCATCAGCTGACGAATCAATTTCACTTTGAGTCATTGGTTGGTTATTTTGTTTTTCTTCATCTGATGCCAACTTTTGCCTCCATTTTAATAATTAATCCTAAAAAATTTATTAATACTATTTTTATGCTTCTATATCCGCTTCCAGCCTAATTCGAGGGTCAACCCAGGCAAGAATTAGATCAGAAATTAAAACTCCAACAATGCTAAGATATGAAAGGAGCATTATTATACTTGCTGCCATAAACATATCTTCTTGGATAATTGCATTATAAAGTAGTGGTCCAACAGTTCTCAAATCCATAACTATTGATACAATTACGCTTCCTGACATTAATGATGCTAATAATCCTCCAATACCGCTTGCGAAAGGTATAAAAGCAATTCTGAAAGGATATTTCATCACTGCACGCCAGTAGGATAATCCTTTTGAGTGTGCAGTTACAACATAAGGTTTATAAAGTTCATCTAGCATATTATTTCTTGTTACACGTATTAATCCTGCTGTTCCAGATGTTCCTAGAACAACTGCAGCGATCCAAATATGCTTCATTAAATCCCAGAATTTCGCCATGCTCCAAGGTGCATCAACATAGTCAACAGAGAAAAATCCTCCAAGTACTGTTCCGGTTTGGAGATAAAATAGATATATCATTATTAAAGCTAGAAGGAAATCAGGCGTAGCTAATCCTAGGAAGCCTACGAAGGTCCAGAAATAATCCCCCACACTTCTTTGGTTTAAAGCCGAATAAACCCCAATGGGCAGTCCCATAGTCCATACAAACAAAATGACCATAGCTGTTACTCCCACAGTGCCTGGAATACGTTCCAAAATGAGTTCTTTAATAGGCCGTTGATATCCGAAAGAAGTACCTAGATCTCCACGTAACAAACGTCCTACCCATTTGAAAAATTGGACAACTTGTGGTTCATCAACTCCATAATAGATTCGCAGGTTTTCTTCTTCTTCTGGAGTTAACATTATTCCAGATTGGTTCATCAGTTTCTCTACATAAGCAGTTACGTAATCACCAGGGGGTAATTGAATTAGAATCCAGCTAACAATCATAATGAAAAACATCGTTATAACTGATATTGCCAATCTTCTAATTATAAAAGTAAGCATTTACAAATATTTCCTTTTTTGATTATTTCAAGATTATTTGATAAATAGTCCTAGGATTATATAAATCATATGGTATAAATGTCAACAATTTAGAATTGTAAAATATTAATTGGATTGTTAATAGTTATCGTTTTAATTGTTTTAGCAGTGAAGTTCATTAATCGCATTCTTGGTATTATATTTTGAATAATATGATGATAGCCATGTCCTCCATATTGAGTAAGTCGATGTTTACTACAAATATCTTGAGCAATTAAAATTTGGTTTAAATGTCCTAAATCAATAAGTTTTTGTATTTGAGTTAATCGTTGAAAATCGTTAGGCATCGGTGTTTTGGGATCTAGTGGATAAAACGAATTTTCATGTCCAAATAAATCGTATTCTAAATAACATCCTGTTGCTGCAACTCTTTTTAATTCTTCTTCTTCAACAATAGTTCTTTCTATATGAGCCATTATTACTTTATCCATTTGTATATTTAATTTTTGCAAGAAATTTAATATTTCCATTGGAGCGGAGTTATGTCTACCAGGATGAATCATTAACGGTGCTCCGGTTTCTTTTTGAGCTAGTGCTGAAGCATGAACAATTTTTTGTTCTTCTTTTGTCCAAGGCCATGAGCATCCTATTTCTCCTATAATTCCCGGCATTATTTTTGTTTGTCCTACCCCATGATAAAATTCTTTTGTAATATCATTTTGTATTGTTTGAACAGAACTTTCTTTTATATGATTGGGATGTACTTTTTCTATGTAGTAAGAAGACCCCATTACTATATTAATACCTGTTTTTTCAGAAATTTCTTTTAAAATTGTTGGATCTCTGCCAAGCCCAATGGGAGTGACATCTACTATTGTTTTTCCTCCATATTTTTTAAATAAATTAAGTTCATTAATCGCTAAGAGTTTGTCATCTAATAGTAAATTGTCGAAATTGTTAGCCCAATTTTGACGTATCCAACCTAAATTATGCAGAGTGATTTTCTCATTGGCTTTTGAATTATCTTTAGAAATAGGTTTTTGAAATACACATCGAAAGTCTAATAATAAATGTTCGTGAGTTGAAATAACTCCACTATAATCAGCTTCAATTGTTCCATTAACTGTATGAATTAGAGCAGTTTTATTATTCATTTTTGTATTTTTTCAATTTAAAAAGATTACTTTATCGTTCGTTCGTTTTTGCCAGGCAAATATTTTTTCTTTCAGGGATTTTATTATTTTATCAGAAGCACGTTTTTGTTTTATGAGGTTAGTTGTTTCAGATGGGTCATCAACTAAGTTATAAAGTTCATGATCTCCACGAAGACTAAGAGTTAATTTCCATCCGTCAGGAGTGATAACCGTTCTTGTAGTATCAGTTAGTGATTCAGAAGCTTCAGGATTTTTTGTAAATTCAGCTATATACCAGGGAATAACCTTGGTATTTTGTTTATTAGTATCTTTTGGATTAGCATGCCCAAATATGACGTCAGAAACAACAAAGTTACTACCAGTCCATTCTATGAAGACATCTCGTTTATTACTATGTTTATTTTCATTTTCCATGATAGGAGTTAAACTTTGACCCTCAAAATCATCATTAACTGGTTGGTTTAAAAGATCAAGGAGAGTAGGAGTTAGGTCAACAAGACTTACGGGAGTTTTTATTCTTTTGGAAGTAGTTTGATTGACGTTTTTTAATAAGAAAGGAACTTTAACAGATTCTTCAAATAGTAAATTTTTCCCTGTTAATTTATGACTACCTAATAATTCACCATGATCAGAAGTAAAAACAATAATAGTGTTATCCCATAAGTTGTTG
>CAZDRU010000014.1:0-35281 GCA_964508175.1 uncultured Dehalococcoidia bacterium | reverse complement strand
TAATAGCCATTCCTCTTCAAAACATACTTCTGCAATACATTCCCTTTGGTAGGTATACATTGCTCGCCATATTCCGTCATTAGATTGGTGCAGCTTAGGATAACTGAACTCACCAGCACCTGTATCAATGTCGTTAGTTTTGAAAGTAATTCCTTCGTCTTCTGATATCCCCAATGTCAATGGGGTTCGGAGTTGATGACTATCATTGTAAAGTATTAAAAGGCGGCCACTGTGCCCAACCGCTATATCAATCCCGCTGTGAGGATTGCGCAAATTGGTAAGAACGGGCTTAGAAAAAGTACATCCACCGTCCAATGATTCGGAACGCCAAATAAACCCTCCAGAACCACCGTAACGCATATAGCACAACCATCGTCCATCTGGAAATTGCGCCAGTGCTGGCTCTAGACATCCAGGATTTTCGAACAAATCAATATTGTTTACTGTGCTAGTTATTCCGTCTCCTTCAACAGATAAAAATCGACTGTGCATCCACAAAGGATCACGTTCAGTATGATATGGAATAAGCCAGCCGCCCGCGGGACCCAATTTAACATCGCGCAATACAGGTTGTCCTTGAAACACAATGCCGCGCTCAGGTAACCCATGCTGTCCAGATATACATTCAATATCAACAGCTCGATCATTTTTTAATCGAAAGCGAAATGGACGACATTCAGGGAGATCTCTACCCCAAGCTTTCCCATACGTGATGGTGCTAGAGATACTGTTAGATCCAGCCTCTCCACTAACTTTGCCATCCTTACGATCAAAAAGCCTGAAACTGCTTAGCGGATTAGCCCAAGTGTATATCATGGTTTCCCCTTCCCCCGTTTCAATAGGGCAAGTTTGTTCAGGAACCCAACGATCGCCGTCGTAGTCAAATTGGGAAAGTATAACAGTTGGATCTGACCATTTCTTTTTTAACGGATCAAGCGTAGAAGACACGGCTACTTGATCTTCTGAACCCTCCCGAGATCCAGTAAACCAAGTTGCCATCAGACGATCACTAGTGTATTCCAGAAGATTAACACTGTGAGATCTTGGCCTGATAGTAGGCAGCAGTTGTTTTTTTGGTTTCAAAACCTTATCCTTCGTACTATTTTTGAACAGAGTACTCCATAATATTTATATATGCAACTTATCAAATTATTTAAAAAATTTACATTAAATGTGGGTTATAAAAACTTAACCATAATGAAAGAAATTAATGTAAAATAAAAATAAGTTTTTAGTCAGCGGATAAATGATAATGAATGACAATCTTCTTAAAAATAAAACAGCAGTAGTAACGGGAGCTGCTTCGGGACTTGGCCTTGCAATTGCAAGAGGACTTGTTGATAGCGGAGCTAATGTCGCTGTTGTAGACGCAAATGAAGAAAATTTAAAAAACGTATACGATAGATATTTTCAAGGAAAGAAAAACATTCGAATCTTAACAGATGTTAGCAATGAATCCCAAGTTGATCATATGACGGAAACTGCTATTAGGGAATTAGGAAGTATAGATGTTCTGGTATGTGGTGCCGGGATTACCGTAAGAAAGCCAACAATGGAAATAAATTTAGAAGAATTTGAAAAAGTAATTTCGGTAAATTTAACAGGCACTTTCCTTTGCTGTAAATCTGTTGCAAGGCATATGTTAGGGCAGGGTTCTGGGAGCATTATAAATATTGCTTCGATAATGGGACATGTTTCGTTTCCTGGCCGCCCCGCTTACGATGCGTCTAAGGGGGGAGTAGTTCAATTAACAAAAACAATGGCGTTAGAATGGGCAGAACAAGGAATCAGGGTAAATGCATTATGTCCTGGGTTTGCGAAAACAGAATTAACAAGAAAATTGTGGGAAAGTAAAGAAACGTTGGAATTGATTACAAACTTAACTCCCATGAAAAGAATGGCAGATCCAGAAGAAATGATAGGAGCTGTAGTTTTTCTTGCTTCTGATAATTCAAAATTTGTTACGGGTTCAAGCTTATTTGTAGATGGAGGGTGGATGGCATGGTAAAGTTTGATTTTTCAGGGAAAACAGCTGTTGTTATTGGAGGAGCCTCTGGGATTGGCCTGACTTTGTCAGAAACATTTCTTAAATCTTCTGCTAATGTTGTTGTTGGAGATCTTGATCGCGAGGCTATTCAAAAAACCTCTAAGAGAAAGCTTTTTTCTAAAAAGAAAGAAAAAACAGCTTTGTTTGAGATGGATGCTACCGTTGAAACAGAAGTTAATTCTATTATGAAATTAGCAGTTAAGAAATTTGGCACGATTGATGTTCTTGTTTGTTGTGCCGGAATTGCTAGTCGGACAGAAGTTTTATCTCTTTCAAAAGAACATTTTGAAAGAGTGTTAAAAGTTAATTTAACAAGCGTTTTTTTGTGTTCTAAAGAGGCTGCAAAAATCATGGAAAAAGCAAATGGCGGAAGTATTATAAATATATCTTCAATATTAGGATCGACGGCATTGCCTGGAAGAGCAGCGTATTGTGCGTCAAAAGGCGCAGTAATTCAACTTTCTAAAGCAATGGCGCTTGAGTGGGCTGATAAAAAAATAAGAGTTAATTCAATATGTCCGGGGTTTACAGAAACGCCTCTTACTGCTACACATTTTGAAAACAAAGAAGTTTTAAAACTCATTAAAGACAGAACTCCTTTAAAACGTTTTGCTCAACCTGAAGAGATCGTTGGAGGTATAATGTTTTTAGCTTCAGAACAAGCAAGTTTTATTACAGGAACAAGTTTATTTGTGGATGGAGGATGGACTGCGTGGTAGAAATATTTAAGTTGAAAAAATTTTATTATAGGAGATATTGTGAAAAACCCCCCGTCAATTCCAAAAGAAGTTCGAGAATTAATTAGGCAAAATAAATATGATTTTCCTACAAGTGGTATAGCGCCTGGTTTTCTTCAGACCAATCTTGTTATTTTGCCAGAAAGCTTAGCCTTTGACTTTCTTCTTTTTTGTTCAAGAAACCCAGCTCCTTGTCCTTTAATCGAAGTTATAGAGGCTGGCAAGTTCGAAGCACGAGAAACTGCTCCGGATTCTGATCTCAGAACAGATTTGCCACGATATAGAATTTTTAAAAATGGACGCTTTGTTGAGGAGCAGACAAACATTCTTCCATATTGGCAAAATGACTTTGTTTCTTTTTTGATAGGATGTAGTTTTACTTTCGAATCTGAGCTTTTAAGATCAGGCATTCCATTAAGGCATATTGAGGAAAATAAAAACGTGTCAATGTATATTACGAATAGAGATACGAAGCCAGCAGGGATTTTCAGGGGCAAGGAAGTGGTTAGTATGCGGCCCGTTCATCACTCTAACATTGTTAAGACAGTTCAAATTACAAGTAGATTTCCTTCTGTTCATGGAGCTCCAGTTCATATTGGAGATCCTGCGGCAATTGGGATTAAAGATTTAGCATCTCCGGATTATGGAGATGCTGTAACGTTTAAATCGGGAGAGATCCCTGTGTTTTGGGCTTGCGGCGTAACCCCACAACAGGTTGCATTAACGAGTAAGCCTAATTTGATGATTTCACATGCTCCTGGACATATGTTTATAACCGATCTTTCTGATTTAAGTAAAGCTGCTTTTTAATTAAAAAATTATCATGGAAATAAAGTATTATTCGGAATTAGAAACGAAAGAACAATTTTCAGTTTTACAATATTTAGGGTTTCGTCAAGCATTAAATTATAAAACATTTGATTTGCGGAGAGAATTAGATTATAGGTTTTCTGGTGGACCTGGTGGAATTTGCGCGTTAATTGATAATAAATTGGTGGGTTTTGTTGGATTGATGCAAATACCAACAAAAACAATAATGGGAAATGAATTGGTTGGAGGAGTTTGGTGTGTTGTAACGAATCCTGATTACTGGGGAAAGGGAATTTGTTCAACGCTTATGGAAAAAGCCCACGAATATTTTGTTGAAATGGGATGTCGCTTTTGTTTTCTTTCAACTTCGAAAGGATTAATTTCGTATAATCTTTATAAAAAACTAGGATATGAAGAAATCAATTCTTTTCAGGGCTTTCCAAAAGTTTTTAAATTTTCTAAAACAAAAACGGGAAACATGAACGATCTTTCTTCAATTGATATTACGAAAGCAAACGTTCTTTTTAAAGAGTTTGTAAAAAACTTTACTGGATTTGTGATTCGACCAAGCGATTTTATAGATTTTCAGAAGTGGAATGGAAGATATGAAGATGAAGTTTCTGTTCAGTGTGAAGACGGGTATGCTTTAGCTTCGCACAATTCAGGACATTTAGTTATAGAAGAATTTATTTCAATGAATGATGTTGTAGCTACAACAATTTTAAAAAGACTTGAAAGTAAAAGCCAAGGGCTTTTGATCGACCCCATAGTTTCTTATGAAGGGCATAAGAAACTATACCAAAAGAGAAAATACGTTTTTGAAGAAAGCCAAAATTTTGTTTTCATGGTAAAACCTTTAGTAGTAAATGCAAAATTTATTGAATCATATGGCGATAAATTTTATATTAACTCTCTCTCTGTTTTTTAAGGTGGATTTTTTGAAGCGTGAGTCTATTGACACTCATTGTTTCTACTGGTAGGCTGCAGGCAGATACTTACGAACTATATAAATTTGAGTTTTATCGGATGAACAATTGAAAACAACAAAGACAGAAAATCTAGTGTTTGATGAATTTTCTGCTAGTAAATATAACGAGAATCTTTATCGGTATGATAATGTAGCAACAGGAATTAGTTCATTGGATAGTGTTACAGATGAACATGTTGCTTATTATAGAGATAACGGATTTTTAGTTATACAAAATGCATTTGTTTTAGAAAAAATCAAAGCTGCACGTAATGGAATGATGGATCTTATTGATGGAAAGAGTCCTGAATTTACAAAAGCAGTAGCTTTAGCTCCCGAAAAAAACCTTATACAATTTGAAGGATCTATGAGAAATTCATTGAATACTATTCCGCTTGAAGAAAGGAGAAATGCAGTACGTAAAATCCAATTTTTTGTTGATTATGAACCTCGTCTTAAAGCTTTGGCAGAAGATTCGAAATTTCTTGCTGTTGTATCCAAATTGATAAATGCCAAGCCGGAATTATTTACAGATCAGGCCCTAAGTAAACCTGCAAAAATTGGGAGGGAAAAGCCATGGCACCAAGATCATGCTTTTTTTAATCTGCCTATGGGAACTCCGATTGTTGGTTGCTGGATTGCTTTAGATAAGGCTATGCCAGAGAATGGTTGTATGCACGTAAAGCCTCGAACTCATAAAGAAGGACCTGTGGTTCATTTTAAAAAACGAGATTGGCAGATTTGTGACGATCAAGTAGATTTAACTCGAGATGTAATGATCCCGTTAAATCCAGGAGGGCTTTTATTTTTTGACGGTTTAATGCAGCATGGAACCCCTGCAAATAAAACTTCTTTTCGTCGGCGAGCATTACAGTTTCACTATATTCCTGTTGATACTCCTCGAACTAACAAAGAATCTCGACTTGCAGTGTTCGGCAGTGAAGGAAAAAACGTAACTTGCTAAACAACTTTTTTGCCATGTCAGGCAAGTTAATTTTGGTGCCAACAAAATCAACTTTTTAAGGAGCTTCTCTATAATGATAGAAGATATAATTTTAGAAAACGATCAACGAGGAATATCTCAATTGAGAGATTCTTTGCCATTAAATTTTTGTGATGTTGCTGCTCAGGCATTACATAAAGCACAATCTGTTTTGCTAGTTACTGGGTTTTATATTTTATCAGCGGAAAAACCAGAAACAGATGGGCCTCCTGCAACTGTCTCTTTAGGAGAATCCTTATTAAACATGGGCAAAAAAGTAACATATGCAACCGATAAATATACAGTAAATATTATAAAGGGATTGATTAACGGGCAAGAAGTTGTCGAGTTTCCAATTATGAATAACGAAGAAAGTGATCGTTTTGCAAAGAATATAATTGACCAATATATGCCTGATGTAATTGTTTCTATTGAAAGATGTGGAATGTCTAAAGATGGTATTTACCGAAATATGCGAAGTAAAGATATTTCTGCATATACTGCAAAAATGGATTTATTATTTAGCAATCATTCAAATACTGTAGGAGTGGGAGACGGAGGAAATGAAATAGGCATGGGGAAATTTCATGAAAAAATTAAGATTGCGAAACAACTGCCTGATTATCCTACGATAACGCCAACAAAGCACTTGGTCATTTCTAGTGTTTCTAATTGGGGGGCTTGGGGAATTATCGCTGCTCTATCATTGTTGTTTGGGAAAAATTTATTGCCTGATATCGAAACTGAAACTCAGAGAATTAAACAATCAGTAGATCTTGGAGCAGTGGACGGCTTTTCAGGAAAAGCCGAATATAAAGTTGATTCTTTTGATATAGAAAAAAATATGGAAATTTTAACTAAATTGCATAAAGAAGTAATAAAACATGAGTAAATCTAATTCGTTAAACAAAATTTTAATCACAGGGTCTAATGGTTTAATTGGGACTCTTTTGTGTAAAAACTTGGAAGAGAATTATTCTGTTTGGGGTTTTGATAGATCGTTTAACAAAACCAAAAGAATTCAATCCAAAGAGCTTAAAGAATATTCATTGCCTGAAAATAGGTGTATTCAAGGCAATTTAGCAAACTTAAAAGATGTTGTTAATGCGATGCAAGGAAAAGACTGCGTTATTCATCTTGCGGCAAATCCAAGTCCAGTTGCTCCTTGGAGCGAGATTTTAAAAAACAATATAGAAGGGACATTTAACATTTTTGAAGCAGCTAGGCTTGCGAAGATTAAACGAGTTATTTTTGCAAGTTCAAATCATACAGTCGGAATGTATCCTGAAAAAATAGATCCTTATAAACATATATATCATGAGAATTTGGAGAAAATTAAACATCCAATTGAACCTTTGACTACAGAAGCATTAAGGCCTGGAAATCTTTATGGAGTCAGTAAAGCATTTGGAGAATCATTAGGTAGTTATTATTATGACAAATACGATCTTTCAGTTATTTGCTTAAGAATTGGGTGGGTTATGGACCCAGATGATCCTACGTTTTCTGCAGCTGCTCTTGCTCTTTGGCTTAGTCACAGGGATTGTGTTCAATTATTCAAAAAAGCAATTGCTGCTTCGAAAGAGTTAGAATTTTCCGTATTCTATGGAATGTCTGATAATAAGTTGTTAATTTGGGATTTAAATAAAACGAAGAAAATTTTGAAATATAAACCCATGGATGGAGCAGGAACAAATTGGGTTTCAGATGATTCTAGGGGAGTCTGGAATCTTTGATGATTAATATACTTTGTTAATTAGAAAATTTTTTGTTTAAAAGAAATCCTATTAAAGCCGTTACAAGAATAATTGCAATTCCAAGATAAATAGTACCTGTTTTGCCTAGTATTGTGAATATTGCACCGAGGCCTACCATTATTATCCCTATAATAATGATGCATGCAATTGGCAAGAGAACAGTAAAATAATTTAATTTCATAAAAAAATCCTATTTAAATGAAATAGTAACATTTTTTTCTTGATTATTCGAATCTTAAGGCATCTGCTGGGAGTATTTTGCTCGCTTGTCTTGCTGGCAATATTGTTGTAAGAATTGCCGAAATAATTACGAGGGAAATTATTATTGCGACTTCTCCCCAAGGTATTGAAAATTGTAATCCTTGAACTTCTTTTGATATCTCATTATATATGTTTACGGATGTAATAATTCCAAAAATAACACCAATAATTGTTCCCAAGAAAGTTACAAATGCTGATTCGAATAAAAATTGGAATTGAATTAAGTGTGATTTAAACCCTATTGCTTTCATCATTCCAATATGTTTTCTTCTTTCAACCACTCCTCTTAGTGAAATTACTCCAATGGCAGCAATGCCTACGATTAATCCTAATCCAGCAAAAGCTTGAAAGAGCTGAGTGAAAGAATCTTGTTGTGCTTGACTTTGTATGATTTGAGTTTTTATGTCAATTGCTTTTAAACTGTTTCTTATAAAAGTAGTTTCTAGTAATGGGACTATTTTTTCAGCATTTTTTTCGCCAGATACTTTGAAAAAGTAGTTGGTGTATGGAATTTCAAATGGAGCAACTTCTTTTACGAAGTCATAATGAGTGATCAAAGTTGCAGATTGACCTCCCCAGGAAAGAGAGTCTGCCTGTGTGTCTAAAATGCCAATTACTTTTCTAGTGTTTATTACGGGAGATTTTCCTATTGTTGTTTGAAGTTCTATGTCGAATGCCTGTATTTCTGCTGGATCGCTAAGTTTCATAGAAGTTGTTTCAAAATCGGAGCTTCCTGTTCCGAATGGATCATCTGTAGCAAAGCTTGAGCCATTTAAAATGGCAAGTGATTTATCTTTTTCAAGAGCGTTCCAGATTTCTTTAGAAGAAGTTCCGTATTGGGGATCATAATGAGTTATTTGAAATAAATTTTCTTTCAAATAGGTCGAATCTACTGATTTTATTGAAATATTTTTAAATTTCCCTTTTTCATTTTTTTCTCTTGCTTTTCCTGGCAGTGAAACTGTTCTACTATATGAATTAAAGTCGTTCATTGATAAAAGCAGTGAATTAGCTTTAAGTTCTTCTTCAAAATTTGCTATTGGAAGTTCGGGGTTTATGTCTGCAGATATATCAAACCCTCCAGTTATACGATTTGGTTCAAGAGATCTAATATCTTGAAGATTATTTAAAACTGCGAATATGATTAAGTTAAAAACTACAATAGCAAACATTCCAAGTGTTATGCCTGTTCTGAATTTTGAAGACATTGGATACGCTATTGCGGTTTTTAATATTGCTTTTAATCCAGCAAATGAACCAATGATTCCCGTAATAATATATTCTAATATCACAGTGTTAGCCATAATTAGCCAAACGGCTGAAACTATAACGCCTATTCCTCCAAGTATAAATACTTCGGGGCCTGCACTTAGCTCTCCGGTCACAAATTCAAATGCATCAAAAGGCAAAGACCAGAAAATCACAAGAGTTAATCCTTGGAATGAATATACTATTCGAGTTATCTTTTCTTTATTTAATTTAGTTCGTTTTGGAAGTATCCATCTAAGGAATAAGCCCAATCCTATAAGTACAATGCTTGCGCCTATAACAAATAAAGCATAGTTGGAAAAGACTATTCCTAGGTAAATAAGGAGAATTCCTATAAAAGGACTTATCCACCACTTAGATAATATTGCGCCTATAATTTGAAGCAAAGAGACTAAAATATTTTTAGGCCAGAGCACTATTATTTTAAACGGGGCAAGTAAAATATTGAGGATAGACTTAAAGGTGTTTGTTGAAAAATGATAGTAAGGATATATTAACGATTTACTAAATTCAATTAACCTTTCTTTAAAGGTCACAGGAATGCTCTGGACCATTTCTTCCGATAGTCCTCTTATAGCAACAACAATATTTAATTTACTTACTCTATATGAAGAGAGAATAACTGTTAATAACGTTAAAAGAAGTCCAGCACAAAAAGCAATAGTAATCGAAGTTACAGAAAAATAAGGAACAATAGAAAAATCCTCAGTTGATAAAATACTTTGAAGGCTCTTTACTAGTATAAAGCTAATTCCGATTCCTATGATAGTTCCAATTATAGCTGCCCCAACTGCATAAGCAGTACCTTCATAAGAAAATAGTTTAATTAGATCAAGGCGTTTTAATCCAAGGGCACGAGACATTCCCATTTCTGTTGATCTTGCTGCTGCAAGAAGAACGAAAACAAGAAAAATTAAGAGCAAACCTACTATAATGGAAAAAGATCCGAAAATAGTAAAAATTGATGTAATGCTTTGTCCTATTGTTTCTGCTAATTTAATTCCGTTTGCCTTTGATTCATCAATTTTTACTTTACTAAGTTGAGGAGAAAGTGCAAGGATTGAATTTGCTAAATCATTGAGAGAGTCCCGATTTTCATAGTAAGAGCACTTTATGTTGCCCGGGCAGGAAATATCTTTAATATAATTTTCTCCAAATTCTGCAGGGTCTTTCAAAATACTTGATATTTGAAAGATGAAAGTTTCGTCTGAAAGAATCGAAATAGCTTCTTTATTAAAAGACTTGTTTTTTAATAAATTAATGAACGAATTAAGTTTGTTTTTAAAGTCTTTGTCAGTTTCTAGATTGTCATTTGCTTTTTGTTCGAGCATGCTTATTGCTGTATTATTAGATTGGACCTGTTCAAACATATTTTGTGCTTTTTCATTATCAACAAAAAGATTTCTGACTAGCGTAGTTACTTCGTTAGAAAGCTTCAGTCCATCAATTGCATCGCCTTTATTTGATATTAAGATATGAGTGATTTTATTAGGGGCATCTAAAATAGATTGAAAAGAATCTAATTTAATTATTATTCCAGGACGTGAATCTCCGCCGCCTGCAAGTCCTCCATTTTTCACTACATGTTTAACTGTAAGGTTAGTTTTTTTGCCGCCAGTATAGATATTCAGGACGTCTCCCTCTCTCGCATCAAGTTTTTTAGCTGCATCTTGATTTAAAAAGATTTCGCGACCTTTTAGACTGTTCAGAGATATATTATTTGAAAGTGCTTCCCATCCTCGATAGCTTTCTGGATTGTCTCCTGCGTCCAAACATTCATAGTCTGATTCTTCTTTAAGATAGCGAGAGAAACAATTTACAATTGGCCCAAAATTGGTTTCTTTGCTTGGATCATAAGCCGAGATTGCCATTCTTGTTTCTGAACGATTTGTTCTAATATTAGTAACGGGAAAAGTCTTCTTTATTGCTGGCATCAATCCATCAATTTTATCGTATGTTAAAGCTCTGTCTGAAAGTTTGGACCATGTTTCTTCCGGAAGATAGTCACTTGTTCCATAAATTGAAAGTTGCCTAGCTGTTATTGTTTCATCTGTTTTGCCCAGAGAATTAAAAACAGTCATTTTTATCGAGTGGTTTACTGTATCTCCTATTCCAAGAGAAGCAGCAATAATGGTTGTGCTTAACATTAATCCAATAATTATTAGTATGCTTTGCGCTGTTCGTCTTGGAATATTTCTTAAGCTGAGTTTAACTAGGATTTTTTGGAGAAATCCCAATAGCAAAACTGACAGTATCGAAGCTCCCGCAAGTATTGCGAGCCATAATGCCAATGTTGCAGTAGGTATTCCAAATAATGATTGCATTTAAATAATTTTGCCTATTTAGAGAATTTTTCCGTCTTTCATTTTGACAATTTTTTGAGTTCTTCCTCCCACGTAATCCGAGTGGGTAACAACCACAAAAGTTTGATTGTTTTCTTTGTTAAGTCTGCACAAAAGATCCATTATTTCTCTTTCTGTGCCGCTATCTAAATTTCCTGTTGGTTCATCAGCCCAAACTATTGCTGGCTTGTTTACTAATGCACGTGCTACAGTAACTCGTTGTTGTTGGCCTCCTGAGAGTTCTGTAGGTTTATGGTTCGCCCAATCTATTAGTCCTACAAGATCTAATGCTTCTCTTGCGGCTCTTCTTGCTTTTGAACTAGACGTTCCGGAGACAAGAAGTGGTAATTCAACGTTTTCTTGTGCATTGAGAACTGGAAGCAAATTGTAAGTTTGAAAGATAAATCCCATAGATTGTGCTCGGAATTCACTTAAAGCATTATCAGTCATTGCTGAAAGTTCTGTGTTGTTTATTTGAATACTTCCGCTGGTAACAGAGTCAATACTGGATAAACAATTTAATAAAGTGGTTTTACCGCATCCGCTAGGTCCCATTATCGCAATCATTTCTCCTTCTTCGACTTCTAAATCAACCCCTGCCAATGCATTAACTTCAAAAGTGCTTGCTTTATAAATCTTTGTTATATTTTTAGCAGATATAATTCCCATTAAAAATCCACTCCTTGTTTGTTTCTTTTTTTATAATCAATTTGACTATTATAAAACAATTCAATTGAGAATGTCTTGAGAATATAATGTTACGAAATATTTTAAAGATTTGTCAAAGTTTTAACGAAAACTTCATTTTTTATAATATTAATTTGTCTTTATTGCCTAATTTTAGAAGTCAATGCAAATTAAATAATATTGACTAATATAATTTTTTTTATTAGTATATACTTATTATTTTAATTAACGGAGGCTTATATGAGTTCGTGGAGGCTTGTTTTAAGTAAATATTTTGTAGCTGTTTCTGTAATGGGAGGCGCATTATTAGCTTTAGTAGCTTGTGCCACACCTACACCAGAAACAATTATTAAAGAAGTAGTAGTAGAAAAAGAAGTAAGTAAAGATCCTGGGAAATTAGTAATTTATGTTGGACGCAGTGAAACATTAGTAGGTCCTATAGTTAAACAATTTGCTGAAGTTACTGGGATCGATGTTCAGGCTAAATATGGAAAAACAGGAGCAATAGCAGCTACCTTGTTAGAGGAAGGAAGTAAATCTCCTGCCGATATATTTTTTGCACAAGATCCAGGTGGACTCGGTGTAACAGCGAAAGCAGGAATGTTAAAATCTTTAGATTCCGATTTGTTAGAGAAAGTACCTTCTTGGGCACAGTCTAAAGAATCAAAATGGATAGGTTTATCTGGCCGAGCAAGAACTGTTGTTTATAATACAAAAAATGTTTCACCTGAAAATCTTCCAGCAACAATAGAGGGATTTACTGACCCTAAATGGAAAGGTCGAATTGGATGGCCTCCAACTAATGGATCTTTTCAGGCAATGGTCACAGCTATGCTCGTAGAATGGGGAGAAGAAAGAACTCGTAAATGGTTAGAAGGAATCCAAGCGAATGAGCCGAAAATTTATCCTAAAAATACTCCGACAGTAGCTGCAGCAGGGGCGGGAGAAATAGATGTTGGTTTTGTGAACCATTATTATTTGCATAGGTTCATTGCAGAGCAAGGCGAGGGGTTTGGTGCAAGAAATCATCATTTGAGTTCAGGGGGAGTTGGAAGTGTTATACTTGTTGCTGGAGCAGGGATATTAAATACTTCAAAAAATGAAGAAAATGCGAAGAAATTCCTGAACTTTATGTTATCTCCAGTTGCGCAACAATATTTTACCGGGCAAACCTATGAATATCCATTAGTTGAAGGAGTTAAAGCTAATCCTTTATTAGTGCCAATAGACTCAATTAATAAACCATCTATAGATATGGCTTCATTGGATGATTTGAAAGGAACTCAGGAACTACTTAGGAGTTTAGGTATTTTAAATTAAGGGTTAAACAATCTTTGATCAACAATGAATCAAGCGACAAAAACTTTTTTTGTTGAAACACTAAAACGAAAATATGGCAGGCCTCCCTTGTATATTTTCGTTTTACTGTTTCTTATAGTTTTTATTATGGTTCTTCCTGTTCTTCATCTTGTTATAAGAGGGATGGAAGCATCTTCTAATGACTGGAATCTATTGTTTAGTTTTAGGACTTTTGAAATTTTTAAGCGTTCTTTTTTATTGATGTTCACAGTGACTTTTTTTTCTTTTTTGATTGCTATGCCACTTGCCTGGATAACGGTAAGAACTAATTTAGTGTTAAAAAAAATGTGGACGATTTTAGTTACATTGCCATTAGTTATTCCGAGTTTTGTTGGTGCGTTTTTGTTTGATTCTGTATTAAGTCCTAAAGGATTATTGCAGAAATTACTTGAAATTCTTTTTGATATAGAAAAAATTCCAGAAATATATGGATTATTTGGCGCAACTTTAGTATTAGTCTTGTTAACTTATCCTTATTTATTCCTTACTATACGAAGTGCGTTAATTAATGTTGATTCTTCAGGGGAAGATATAGCTCGTTCCTTGGGACATAATTTTTTTAGCAGATTTATTAATGTAATTTTTCCTCAGTTAAGACCTGCAATTATTACAGGTTCTTTATTAGTTGCTCTCTATGTTTTAAGTGATTTTGGAGTTGTTTCATTAATGAAATACAATACTTTTACCTGGATAATTTATCAACAATATGAATCTGTTGTTGAACGAAGTGCAAGTGCTATTTTATCTTTCGCATTAGTTTTAACTGCGATTCTTATTATTGTTTTAGAATATAAGACACGAGGAAACCAAAAATATTATCGAGTTGGAAGAGGATCTGCTCGTGAAAGCAGCTTCATAAAATTAGGCATATGGCAGATTCCAATGGTAATTTTTGTTATTTCTATTGTTGGATTAGCTTTATTTCTGCCTGTTGGTGTGTTAATTTTTTGGTTTGTTAGAGGAATATCTTTCGGAGAGCCGGTATTGTTATTATGGGAAGCGACTTATAATTCAATTTTTTTATCTCTAATTACTGCTGGAATTACGATTGCGTTATCTTTTTGTATGGGCATTGTATTAGTTAGGCATAAAATGTTTATTAATAAATTTTTAGAACCAATTAGTTTTACCGGATATGCGTTGCCTGGCATTGTAGTAGGGATTTCATTGGTATTTTTTGGCATACAGTATGGTTTCTTTTTATACCAAACAAAATATTTATTGATTATTGCATATATAATTTTGTTTTTTCCCGTTGCCTTAGGTACAATTCGTTCATCCCTTTTACAAATTAATCCTATTATTATAGAATCTGGACATCTTCTGAAGCATAATTATTTAGGAGTTATGGTTAAAATCATTTTACCTTTAATGAAATCTGGGTTTTTAATGAGTGCGGCGATGGTTTTTTTGTTAACAATGAAAGAATTGCCAGCAACCTTAATTCTTGGGCCTATAGGCATGAAAACTTTAAGTATGGCTGTTTGGTCGGCTTCATCTGAAGCATTTTTTGCTCAAGCCGCAGCACCCGCTTTGATGTTGATAATTATTACAATATTGCCTTTAAGCTTCTTATTAAAAGGAAATAATCGACTTTTAAGCTAATGGCGGATATTTTACAATGTGATAATGTTTCTAAGGACTATAGCAATATAATTGCTTTAGATTCGGTTTCTTTTAGTCTTAACCAGGGAGAAATTTTATCTGTGTTTGGGCCAAGTGGTTGTGGGAAAACGACTTTACTACGATTAATTGCAGGCCTAGAAACAGTCGACAAAGGCCAAATTTTTTTAAATGAAAGATGTCTTTCTTCTAAAAAAATACATATTTTGCCAGAAAAAAGAAATATTGGAATGGTTTTTCAGGATTATTCGTTGTTTCCTCATTTGAATGTTGCTGCAAATATTATGTTTGGTTTGCAAAATTTTAATAAAAATGAAAAAACAATGAGATTAAAAGAAGTATTAGACTTAGTTAAATTATCTGGCTTCGAAGATAGATATCCACATCAGCTTTCTGGAGGACAACAACAAAGAATTGCTTTAGCAAGAGCACTTGCTCCAAATCCTGCGATTATATTATTTGATGAACCGTTTAGTAATTTAGATGCACTTACTAGAAGTGATATATTGACAGATCTTCAAAAAATAATTCGAGAAAATTCAATTTCCACTATATTAGTTACCCATGATAGGGAAGAAGCATTTTCTGTTTCTCATAGAGTAGCGATTATGATTAATGGGAAAATAACTCAAATAGATAACCCTTTAACGGTGTACAATGTTCCTTCAGACATTGAAATTGCTAAACTTGTAGTTAATTGTCAATTTTTGGACGGAATAGTTAAGAATGACTATGTACATACATTGATCGGTGATTTTGTTTGCAACTTTTTAATTAAAGATATCTCAGAAAATGAAAAAGTCCAAATATTAATTAGGCCCGAAAATTTTCAAATATCTTATGACCCAAATGGTAAGTTTAAAATTATTGCACATGAATTTTTAGGGACACATGCAATGATTACAATCCAATCAATTGAAACAGGGATAGTTATACGAGTAAGGGAAAAACAAGAGGCAAATTTTAATTTGCATGATAAAGTAAACTTAATGCAAATTAATAATAGGCCCTTTATCGCTTATCCCAAAATAGACAGTAAAGATGGATTCAGAGAACAAAATGTTTGACGGGCAATATTGGACTGTTAATATAATAGAATATTAAATCTTTCGCATTAGGAGGAAAATAAAAAATGGATAAAGAAACACGTCTTTCTATGGCCATGGAAAATTATCTTCTTTCTATATTTCGTTTAGATGAAGAAGGAGAAATCGTTACATTAACTTTGTTGGCTAATCATTTAAAATCTTTGCCTAGAGCAGAAGGATTAGGAACATCTCTTCCTTCTGTTGGTGCTATGATTAGGCGAATGGAAAAAGAAGGATTTATTAAAATTGAATTAAAATCCAAAAAAATAACATTTACTAAAGCAGGTTTTAGTAACGCTGAAACAGTAGTTAGAAGACATCGGCTTGCAGAAAGATTGGTGGTAGATTTATTTGGAGTTGAATTGTATAGAGCTCATCGAGAAGCTCATTTATTAGAACATGCAATTTCCCATTATCTTGAAGCAAAAATTGTGGCAAAATTAGGCAATCCTTCAATTTCTCCTTATGGATATCCAATTCCAGGGAGCAATTATGTAATAAATAAAAAAGCAATTAAATTAACCGCTGTTAATGACCCTGTTTCTTTTATTGTTGATAGAATTCCCGTAGACGATGAAGCTCTACTTAAATATCTTGTTGATAATAATGTAAGACCTGGTCAAACAGGAATCGTAAAATTAATGAATAAGTCTGCACACACTATTACAATTGCGTGTTCTGGCCTTGAATCTGTCTTTGGATTAGATGTTGCAAATTTAATTTGGATAATTCCTAAATAATACTATCTAATTACTACAGGCATATAAGACTTCAAAAAATTTTAAATGGTTAATAGAATTTAAGGAGAATTTATAAGGCCTAGTAAATTAACTTCTAGAGTAATATTGTCTTCTACGCTAAGAACAATTGCGACTCGTGGTTTTTGAATGTCAAAGTCACTAAACAAGAAGGACGTTGTAGCATCGCCTATTACTTTGGAGTCCATGAATTCTACATTAATAATCCATGTAAGAGGTTTTGTTTTTCCATGTAAAGACATTATTCCTGATAATGTGCCTGAATATTTCCCACTTGTTGGGAGAGGCCAAGGTAATCCTTCAAGATTTTGTGGTTTAAATTCTGCTTTTGGAAACGTGTCAGATTGAAGACTATTTTTTTTCAAATATCGATCTCGTCGATTTTTATCACTTTTTAAGGTCCTCAGATCTATTTCTAATATAGAGCTATTAGCTATTTTCCCATCTTTATTGAAAACAATTTTTCCTGTAAGTGATTTTGTTTCTCCGATTGCATAATTTGGCAAGTCTAGATTGGCTAATTGTTCTTTTATTTTATAGTTAGCAGAAGATCCTTCTTCTACTGTTAAAATTATTTGTTGATCAATTATTGTTGTGTTTAAATTTTGCGTTGTTTTGTGCGCAGTTGTTTTTTCTTTGGCTGGTTCAACAGAAGAACAGGAACAAATTGTGATTAAAACAATAATAGTTGTAACGATTTTGAAAAATCGATTATCTAATAGAATTTTATTTTTGTAGTTCATTGAAATTGCTTTTACTATACTATATATATTTATTTATGGTTATTATAATCAAAAAACAAACACTTGAAACTTCTTTATGGTTACCAAAGCCTCGTGAAAATATTTTCCCGTTTTTTTCAGATGCTTTTAATCTAGAATTACTTACTCCTTCATTTTTAAAGTTTAAAGTAATCACTCCTCGTCCAATTGTTATGGAATGTGGTACAAAAATAAATTACAAATTATCTTTAAGGGGAATTCCGATGTGGTGGACAAGTTTAATTAATGATTGGGATCCTCCATTTAAATTTGTTGATCAGCAAATAAGAGGACCATTTTTATTTTGGAATCATGAACATTTATTTGAACCAATGGATGGTGGTTGTTTAGTTCGAGATAAGCTCGAGTATAAAGTTTTAGGAGGATCATTAGTAAATAAATTGGCAGTTTTTAATGATCTCCAAAAAATTTTTGATTATCGTAGGCTCAAATTGAAACTAATTTTTGAAAAAGATTAGCGATTTTATTTCTAAATTGTTCATTTTCTTAAAATAATTTTAAAAAAGATTAAAATTATGTTGAAAAAATGCAATTATGTTTGTTAGTCTAAATCCGATCTAGAAGAGAATGCATTGATGTTCTCTTTCATTTAATTTTGAGTAGCGATTTTATATATCGCGAAATCGATTTTTTGCGGACAGAACGATAAGTTCGGTCTAAGCCGTTAATTTAGAAATTATTACTTTTTAGTTGATGATTTATTAATAGTAGGAGGTAACAATGGTAGCTCAAGTATATGTTATTAATTCTGGAAAGGGAGGGGTTGGCAAGACTACAACTACTGCAAATGTTGCGACTGCATTGGCATTGAAAGGACGAAATGTTCTCATGATAGATGCGGATATAGGTCTTCGAAATTTAGATGTGATTACAGGGCTTGAAAATAGAATAGTTTATGATTTAGTTCAAGCTATTGAAGGAGATTGCGAACCTAAACAAGCGGCAATTCGTGATAAAAATATTGATAATCTACATTTAATTCCTGCTGCTCAAACAAGAGATAAAGACGATATAACAGCCGAACAAATGCAGGAATTTTGCGATCAAGTTAAATCAGAATATGATTATATTTTTATTGATTCTCCTGCTGGCATAGAGCAAGGGTTTCGAAATGCTTTGTTTGCTGCAGATAAAGCAATTGTTGTTACAACTCCAGAAGTAGCTGCAATTCGTGATGCAGATAGAGTAATTGGATTTGTTGAAGCAAATGGAAAACCTAAGCCAGAAGTTATTTTAAACCGAGTCCGTCCTAAAATGGTAAAACAGGGCGATATGATGAACACTGAAGACATTTTAGGATTGTTATCAGTTGAATTGCTTGGAGTAATTCCAGAAGACGAAAATATTGTGATTTCAACCAATAGAGGCGTTCCTATTGTACATAATACGAAATCAAAATCTGCGGAATCTTTTAGACGCATTGCTGCTCGTATAGAAGGTCAGCAAGTCCCAATTCTTAATATGGAGGTTGATAATGGCATCTTCTCATGGATCAGAAAAATCACACGAATCGGCAGTCCGGCTTGAAGCTCGAGAATATATTAAAAACATGAAGAAATTTATTACTAAGTCGAGTGATAAACAACTTAAATATGTAACTGATGTATTATCGAAAACAAATAATAAAAGTGTAGAGTTTACTAAGGATTTTTTACGTAAGGCTCAAAATATCCCGGTCGATGAACTTGTAAAAATTTTAACATCTGCTAAAAATCCAGCTAAAAATAGCATGCAGTCTTTATTAAAAACTGTACAAGATACAAGTCAGAATAAATTAGGGCAAGTTTCCGGTAGTCTTAAAAAAATATTCGAAAAGAAAGAAGACAGTAAAAATGATGCAACAAAGCGATTAAAAGTTGTTCTTGAAAAAGATCGACAGAGTATTCTTGCTCTAGAAAATTTGGAGCAAGTAAAACAGTAAAAATTATTGACCTTGTATAGGTAGATATTCATGGCTAAGAAGAAAGAAAATATTAGTGTTGAGATTGAAGTAGACCAATTGGACTGGTTAGCCAATATAGTCGAAAAATTCGAACTTCCGGATGAATCAAAAGCTTTACGAATTCTTTTGGATTATGCGATAGAAGAAGCGGAGGAAGAAGAAATTTTTGATTTAGAAAACATGAGATGTAGACATTGCGATTAAAACTAGTACTATTATAAATAATGAAGATTATTGATTCGCATGTTCATGTTTGGGCAGATGAAAAAAACAATTGGGGCTTTGATCAAGAAAGAACAAATTTATTGGCCGTAAAAGGCAGTGCTCAGTATTTGCAAAAATTGATGTCTGAAAATCAAGTTGCTGGAGCTCTGATAGTTCAACCAATTTGTTATCGTTTTGACCACCGATATTTGAATTTCATATTAGAACAATATCCAAAATTATTTAAAGGAATGTGTTTAGTAGATCTTTCTGATTCTAAAAGTCCGGAAATGCTTCGTAATCTTGTAGCTCAAGGATACAGGGGCGTAAGAATTAACCCTTCTTTGATTCCTAATAATTTATTAAATAATGAAATAGTACGCAACGTATTAGAAGTATGCATTGAATTTGATATTGCTGCTGGATTTTTGATTAATCCTGATTATTTTAAAGAGATTGAAATTCTTCTGATGGATTTCCCAAAAGCAAAATTTATTATAGATCATTTTGGTCGTTGTGCAGGTACTCAATTGACTGATATTCCTAATGAAAATTTTGATAAATTGATGGGTTTATCAAAATTTTCTAATCTGTATATAAAGATTTCTGGTTGGCCAGTTTCTTCACAGGAAGAATGGCCGTATTCTGATGTTGGAAGATGGATTAAACCATTAATTCAAAATTTTGGAGTAGAAAATCTCATGTGGGGAACAGATTTCCCTTTTATAGTTCAACAATGTGGATATCAACAAGGTTTAGAATTGTTGACTGAACATGTTTCCGATATTAATGAAAAAGAAATTGAATGGCTAGTAGGAAAAACAGCAGAAAAGGTTTTTGGAATTTGGGAATAAAAGAATGACGTTACTTATTCTTTCTATGACATTTATTGCAATGTTGGTAATAGCCAATATTTTATCTGTGAAAATTGTTTCTTTAGGTAGTTGGGTTGTTGATGTAGGTATTATTGCGTATCCAATTACATTTTTACTAAGTGATACCATCAGTGAAGTTTTTGGGAAAAATACAGCAAAAAATGTCATTCGATCTGCTTTTCTGATTAATCTTTTTGTTATATTTTTAGTTTTTATCGCCGTAAAGATTCAACCAGCAGATATATGGAGTGGACAACCTGCTTTTCAAGAAATATTAGGAGCTGCTCCTAGAATAATGATTGCTTCTATGATTGCTTATTTAGTAAGTCAACATCATGATATTTACGTTTTTCATTTTTGGAAAAAAATGACGAAAGGAAAGCATCTTTGGTTTCGAAATAATGCGTCTACGATTGTTTCCCAAGGAATTGATTCGATAATTTTTGTGTTAATTGCATTTTGGGGTATTTATGAAAATAATGTTTTGTTGAGTATGATAATGACAAATTTTATTCTCAAAGTAATATTTGCAATTAGTGATACTCCCTTAATTTATTTAC
This sequence comes from uncultured Dehalococcoidia bacterium, assembly GCA_964508175.1. Classification (GTDB taxonomy): domain Bacteria; phylum Chloroflexota; class Dehalococcoidia; order Lucifugimonadales; family CAZDRU01; genus CAZDRU01. The sequence goes on along the minus strand of CAZDRU010000014.1, from coordinate 14,231 downwards.
TTGTAGGGCTCATTCGCAAGACAGAAAAAAAGGTTTTATAATACCCCAAAATGCTGTTTTTTATAGCTATTTTTTATTGAAAACAAGTGTAAAGATACCAGTTAATAAAGTTGTTGCCATGAATATTATCCAAGCAATCCACGTTAACTGGCTAACATATTCTATCCCAGCAATACCGATAACTCCTAGAATACCTGTTGCCATGAATGCAATTCCAACAATAATGTTTAGTGCAGATACGGCTAAATAGTTTTTCTGAATTAATATAGCTATTCCAATAATAGCTATTCCAATGAAAAAGATTACTGTTGAAATGGCTCCAATGCCATGTGCTGCTGCAATCAATGTTGCTCCAGTTGCCATTCCTGCTCCACCAGGTAATGCAGCTACTTCGGCTGCTCCTGCGTGTAATCCTTGTTCTGCTATTTGGGCAGGTATAGAGAGTAAGACTAGAAGTATGCCAGACCACATATAGCATTCACTATTATCTTTCATAGAATCTTTCATTCCTATAAAAGCCATTAGAATAACAATGATTCCTAAACTAGTTACTATTGCGCTTAAACCTTGCAAACTAGTATTCTCGCCTAAAGCTTTTAATAAAGTCCCAGTATCTTTCCATTCGTCTACAGAGTTAATTCCTGGGCCAAAAACCAAACCACCAATAATCAGCAATATTGGACCAAGAATTAAAAGCCATGCTGTTGTATTTCGTAAATTCATAATGAAAATACCTCCAAAATGTATATTTTTTTAGACTACGCTTTAAAATAATTCTCAAAATCAGTCTAAAGCGTAGTCTGAATAAATAGCTAAGTTAGTATTATTTCGAATTAATTAACTGAATGCCTCTCATCACTGACCAAACGGTGATAAGTAGGAAACCAATTCCATTGATTTGTTGTGCAGTATCTACGCTTACTGCTGTGCTAATAATAAGGATTGATACAATTAGAATTAATCCTTGAACTACTGACAGCCATCCTAATAGAGCTAACGGAGCGCCTTTTCTTAGATATGCAATACCTATAAACAACCAACCTATTCCTGCTAATAAGGCACCAATGTTGCCTGAAGCTACGCTTGTTGCTTGTATAAATCCTGCAGCGATCTGCATGCCTCCAACTGCTGCAACGGATGCAGCATCTCCAGCAGCAGCACCAGCACTGGCTGCAACATATTTTTCGCCCATTTCAGCTAAAGCTGCACCGAGACCACTAGTAGCGATCCACATTACAATTGCTGAAATAATACAAATAATACCCAGAGTTTCACTAGTGCTAGCAGCTGTCCCTCGTGTGTTGATCAATCCAGCGGCGTGAACTACTAATCCAACCGCAATAAGTATTAAAGCAATTTGTATACTAGTAGAACCAGATGCACTATTTTGTAAAATAGTTGCAATATCATCTGCTTTAGTATTAAACCCTACTGTGACTTGCCACAAAATGTATCCTACAATTGCAGCTAATATTCCTATGGATAAAGTTAATCCTGTACCTCTTGTACTCATAGTAAAGTACCTCCAAAACGTATATTTTAGCCTTGGTCTAATGTGTCTTTTTAAACTAATTTTAAAATTAGTTTAAAACATGATAGGTAATTGGTTGCATGTTTGCAAGGATATTTGATGATGGTTATTGACTAATTATTGCGCTTATTTTGTTTCTATAAGAAAAGTTACAATACTATGTTTAGGTATTTCGATTGATTCAAGGCTTGATGTATTCGCAATTTCGTTTTTTGGAGTAACGGAATTTGGAAAATCGAAAGAATTTAATTCATTAATAGTTTTACCAGATAATATCGTTTTTTTAACCATTTTAGCTGACGGCATATTTTTTATATCAATTTTCACTTCTTGTTTTTTGTATAGATCTAAATTAACAATCGAACAAAACATTTTTTTTGTTGTTTGATTGTAACTGGCGGATACAGAAATAGAAGGAATTGAATTTGTTTTTGAGAGAGATAATTCTGGGCAATTTTTTAGATTCGATTTAATATAATTACCATTTCTGTGAGGTTTTAACATTTTGTAAACATGATAAGTTGGAGTTTTAATCAAGTGTTTGTTTTTTGTAACAAGGAGACTTTGTCCAACGTTGATCATTTGTGCCATGTTTGTCATTGATAATCGTTCAGATAATGGGAAAAATTGATGGAATGCAAAACAAGTGAAAATAGCATCTCTTATTGTATTTGGCTGTGAAAAATCTTGATTTTGAGCACATTCGTATAATTGAGTTCCCCATTCATCAAGGGCAATTTCTGTGGGTTTTTCATCGGTGCTGTATTCTCTGGCTAAATTACAAGCTTGTTCTAGAATAGTTTTCAGTAATTGTGTGTCTTGAATTAATGAATAGTAATCATTGTCATCTTTTTGTATCCCGTGCAAACCTTTTCCTGAGTATACATGTAATCCAAGATAATCGATTGAAATATGAGGAGGTGTTCCTCGCATTGCTTCAAAAAATTTATAATTCCATTCAAAGTTGTTTTCAGTTGATCCGCAGGCCAACATTTTTATTTTTAGTCCGGCCGTGTTAGTTTTTCTCATGTATTTGACAAATCGTTTGTAAAGATTTGCATAATATTCTGGAGTCATATTGCCTCCACATCCCCACACTTCATTTCCAATGCCCCAGTATTCAACATTATATGGGTCTGGAAATTTTCTAAGTTGACTTAAAGTAGTTTTGTCTTTTATATTGCAGTATTCTACCCATTCACTTGCTTCTTGAGGAGAACCTGACCCTACGTTTACAGACAATAAAGGTTGTGCATTAATTAATCGGCAAAACTCTAAAAATTCTTCTGTTCCAAATTGATTTGATTCTACTTCTCCTGAAGCCCTGTTAAACGTGATTGGCCGTTGTTTTCTTGGGCCTATACCGTCTTTCCAGTGATAAGTAGTGTCTGCAAAGCATCCACCAGGCCATCTAATTAAAGGTATTTCTACTTCTTTAATTGCTTCTATAGTATCTGTTCGAATTCCTGATATGTTATCGATTGATGAGTTTTTTCCTACCCAAATTCCATCATATACCCCTTTGCCAAGGTGTTCTACAAATCCGCTGAAAAGATTAGGATTGATTTTTGTTTTATTTTGTAATGATGCGTCTAAGGTAAGTAGTGTCTTCATTTGAATAGTATATTTTAATAAGATGCGCAGATCTAGATTGAAGGAGTATACTATCTAAAACATTTTTTAAATGAGGTATAGATTAATATGCGTATAGCAGTTTTTGGTGCAGGAGGCATTGGCGGTTATTTAGGAGCCCGACTTAATGAAATAGGTGAAGAATTAATAATTATAGCTCGTGGTGAACATTTAGCTGTTATTCAAGAAAAAGGTCTGAAAATAGAAAGTCCAAAAGGGAATTTTATTGCACATCCTCAAATTGCGACAGACAATCCAAGTCAAGCTGGAAAAGTAGACGCTATATTATTAGGAGTTAAAGCGTGGCAAATTCCTGAAGTTACACATGCTTTAAAGCCTATGCTTGATACAAATACTGCAGTAATTACTTTACAGAATGGAGTGGATACTCCTTCAAAAGTGGCATCAATTATAGGGGCAGAACATGTGGTTATTGGCCTTGCTATCGTTCGTTGTTTTATAGTAAACCCTGGACATCTTAGACATACAGTTGATTTGGACCCAAATGTACAAATTGGAGAAATGGAGGGACAATCCAATCAAAGAATTAAGCATTTAGGTCAACTATTTAAACAAGCAGGATTGTCAGTGAGAATGCCAGACGATATTCATGCTGCTATGTGGGCTAAATTCTTTTTAATGTCAATAATGAGTTCTATGGGTACAGTAACGCGTGTTACTACTGAAGTTTGGCGCAGCATTCCTGAAACACGTAAGATGACGGAAATTTTACTAAGTGAAGCTGCTGCCGTTGCAAAAATGCAGGGTGTTAATCTTCCTGATGAAATAGTTCAAAATACTATGAATCTTATAGATACTATGGCGGATGGACATATGACATCTGTAGCAAATGACATCATGGCAAAAAGGCCGTCAGAATTAGACGCAGTTATTGGATGTATAGTGCGATTAGGTAAAGAATTAGGCATAGATACACCAGCTACTTCTTTTATATACAATAGTCTTTTACCTCAAGAGCTTACAACGCGTAGTCAATTGGATTAACTATATATATATTTACTAAGTCAAAAAAATTATTAAATATAAAGATGTTTCCTTTTTCTTTTCTTTGATTTATTGAATATAATATTAGAGAAGTATTTAAATTATTATTTTTTAATGTAGTATATGGTCAAGGAGATTATATGATTTCTCGGATTGTTCTTAATCAAATACTTAAACAACTTTCGAGGTTACAACATGGTGTTTTAACCATGCAATTTCCCAATGGTAAAAAAATGAAATTTGGCGGAGTTGGATTAGGTCCAAATGCAACTCTTAAAATTCATTCAGAATCAGTATTTTTTGATTTGGCATTGGGTGGTGATATAGCTTTTGCAGAAGCATTTATGCAAGGGAAGTGGGAAACAGATAATTTAACAAATCTGATTAAATTGTTTCTTTTGAATAAGATGAATTCTGATATTCAGACTAAATTTCAAGGAATAGCTTTTTTGAAAACAATTGTTCATAGTTTATATAAATTATCTCGAATTAATACTATATCGAATAGTAAAAAAAACATAGCACGTCATTATGATTTGAGTAATAAAATGTTTTCTCTCTTTTTAGATCCTACAATGATGTATTCCTGTGGAGTGTTTGAACATCCAGATGATTCACTTGAAAAATCACAAATTCAGAAAGTGCATAAATTAATTGATAAGGCAAAAATTTCTGAGAGTGATCATGTTTTAGAAATTGGATGTGGATGGGGTACTTTTGCCATAGAAGCAGTGAAAAAAACAGGGTGTAAAGTTACTGCAGTAACTATTTCAAAAGAACAATATGAATTAGCTAGACAACGTTGTATTGAGGCACGAGTTCAAGATCGGGTGGATATTGTTTTTCAGGATTATCGAAATATTCAAGGACAATTTGACAGAATTGTTTCGATTGAAATGCTTGAAGCTGTTGGGCATGCTGGAATAAAAACATTTTTTAAGAAATGTAATACTTTATTAAAGCAAGATGGATTAATGGTTCTTCAAGTTATAACTATTCCAGATCAACGATATGAAGGGTATAGGAAAAGTTTTGATTTTATTAGAAAATATATTTTCCCCGGAGGTTTGCTTCCTTCTGTAAATATTATGTCAAGTGCAATGACTAAATTTTCAAGTTTGCATATTGAACATTTAGAAAATATTGGAGTTCATTATGCTAGAACTCTTTATGAATGGCGAAAGAATTTTAATGCTAATTTAGATCAAGTTAAAACTCTTGGTTTTGATCAAAATTTTATTAGGATGTGGAATTATTATCTTAGTTCTTGTGAAGCAGCTTTTTCTACAAGATGGATCAACGATGTACAGTTAGTTATTACAAGAATAGGCAATAAAAATTTGCCATTAACTCCTTATGCTTCAATTTGATAAATAAACAGATAATTTTCTTGTAAATTTACATGAGTATTTTTGCTAAATTTAATTCATTTTACTATCAGTATTTGGATTTTCAATTACGACAATTCTTGAAAATATTTATCTTATTGCCAGACTCTTTATTAAGAATTTTCATTAAAGGTTTTTTATTCAAGAAATCACGTGATTTAAAAAAAGGTGGAGCTTTTGCAAGAAAACATAGATATGATAAATTTTTAACAGAAATGACAAATGCTCCGATTGTTTTGGATTCAGACATTGCAAATCTACAACATTATGAAGTTAATACGGACTTTTTTCAAAACATACTTGGAAGTTATATGAAGTATAGTTCTGGGTATTGGAATTTGAATACCAATTCTTTATCTGTTGCTGAAGAAACAATGTTAAATTTGTATTTAGAGAGAGCAGAAATACAAAATGGTCATTCAATACTTGATTTAGGCTGTGGTTGGGGATCATTTTCGTTATTTATTGCTAGTAAATTTCCACAAAATTTTGTTCAATCAGTAACAAATTCAGAATCACAAGAAGAATATATTAATTATCAAGCATCTAAAAAAGGACTAAAAAATCTTCGTGTTATAAAAACAAATATTGATACTTTTGAACCAAGGGAATTATTTGACCGGATTATTTCTATTGAAATGTTTGAACATTTATATAATTTGCCGTTAATGTTAAAACGAATAAATACTTGGTTGGAAAATAATGGGAAATTATTTATACATATGTTTGTTCATAAAAACCATCCATATAGATTCGCTTCTGATAAAAATTGGATTGCACAATATTTTTTTTCAGAAGGAATGATGCCTGCGGAAGATATTTTCTCAAAAATGGACACTTCTTTTATTGTAGAAAAACAGTGGAGAATATCTGGATTACATTATAAGAAAACAATTGATATTTGGCTTAAAAATTTTTATGCTAATAAATCTGTAATTATAGAAAAATTAACAGATCATTATGGAAAAGATAAACAAGAAAGAATGTTTGGTTTATGGAAAATGTTTTTTCTTATTTGTTCAGAATTATTTGGATATAAAGAAGGTAAAGAATGGTTTGTTGCTCATTATAAATTGATTAAAAGAGATCGATTATGAAGAAAATTGCCGTTATAGGAGCTGGTATATCTGGATTAACCGTTGCTTATTATCTTCAAGATTTGTTTGATATAACTATTTTCGAGAAGAATGCTTATTTGGGGGGACATGCTTCTACATATAGAGTTTCCAAAGGAAAAGATGCAGGGTTAGGCATTGATACGGGATTTATAGTATTTAATGAAAATCGATTCAAGAATTTTTGGGCTTTAATTCAAGATCTGAAAGTAAAAATAACAAACAGTAATATGTCTTTTGGATATGAATCCATAGATGATCATGTTCAATATTCAGGTAAAAGTGCTAACGGTTTATTTGCTAAAAGAAAAAATATTTTTTCTTTTAACCATTATAAATTTTTGTTTAATGTATATAGATATTCTAAAAAGATGTCGATTGATTTAAAAACAGGCGTTCTTAAGGGCTTAACACTTGCAGAATATTTTAAAAAGCAAAAGATTCCCTTTAATGTTATTAGGGATTATTTTTTCCCCATAGGAGCAACTTTATGGTCTTGTTCATTTGAACAAATTCGACAATTTCCTGCGGAATTTTATATTAATTTTTTTTTGAAATATGATTTACTTTCTCCTCAAATTACTAGACCTCAATGGTTTTCCATTCTTGGAGGATCTCAGGAATATATAAAGAAAATGACAGATCAATTTAGGGGTAAAATTAGAAGTGGAATGTTTATTGACAAAATATTTAGAGAAAATGAAAAAATAAACATTGTAAGTACAAAACATTCCTTTACAGAAGAATTTGACATAGTGGTAGTAGCTACACATGCGGATCAAGCTTTGAAACTTTTTGTTCAATCTTCAAAAGAAGAAAGAGAAGCTCTTGAAGCATGGAAATATAGTAAGAATAAAATTGTATTACATTCAGATCCTTATTTTATGCCTAGTAATAAGCGTGGTTGGGCGTCTTGGAATGCTCGTAAACTATATAAAGATGATGCAAATTTTTCTATTCAAACAACTTATTTTATGAATTTATTACAAAAATTAAACACAAAAACAAATTATTTCATTACTTTAAATCCAATAGAGAAAATTAATTCCCAAAATATATTATTTGAGACTGTATATGAACATCCTTTATATAATTTTCATAGTTTAAATAGTTGGGAAAAAATTCGTGAAATTAATGGAGTCAATCAAACTTATTTTTGCGGTAGTTATTTAGGTTACGGGTTTCATGAAGATGGAATTAATTCTGGATTAGAAGTAGTTAATTTATTAAAAAAACAAACATGAAATCAAGTATTTACATAGGTGAGTTAATACATTCTCGATTTATTCCTATTAAGCATTCTTTTAAATATAGACATTATTTTTTTGGATTTGATCTTAGTGAACTGGATTTATTAGATAATAAATTTAACTTTTTTGGCCACAATAAATTTCGACTTTTTTCTTTGTACGATAGAGATTATTTGGGACTTACTAATGGAACTATAAGAGAAAAATTAGTTTATTGGCTTAAAAAGGAAGGATATAAAGATTTATTTGATAGAGTTAAGTTGTTTACTACTCCGCGTGTTTTTGGACATACTTTCAATCCGGTTAGTTTTTATTTTTGTTATTCAAAAGAAAGTTTCAATCCTCAATATATTATCGTTGAAGTTAATAATACATTTGGAGAAGGACATATATATATATTAACGAATGGGAAATATATAACTAAAAATAAATTGCAATTTACTCATAAAAAAGAATTTCATGTATCCCCGATGAATGATATGAAAGGTGTTTACAATTTTGAAATATCTATGAAGAAAAATATTTTTGATGTAAGTATTGAAATTTTTAAAGAGAATGAGAAATGGTTTTCTGCAAGATTAATTGGTAATCCTAAGTCAATTTCTAACAAAGCATTATTTTTATTATTTTTGAGATACCCTGTTAACGCTCTTTTAATATTACCTAGAATTTTACGTATAGCAGCAGTATTACATTTTATTAAACGCTTGCCTATATTTAGGAAGCCAGACCCAATTAGTAAAAAAACTTTTCTAGGAACATATCCTGCTTATTTAAGTGAATTTTGGGCTAAAAAAAAGAGATGAATATTTAAAGAAGGATAATTAAGTGAAAAAATCTTTGATTAATTAGTAGCTGGGGAATTAGTTTCCATATTAAAATAATTTCGAAGATTAAATTTCGCATTAATCCATCTTTTAATAGGATTGCGGAATTTCCCATACATGCCTCCATAGGCAGGTGCCAAATTGGAAAGGCCAACTTGTTCAAGAATTACTTCTCCTACAATTCCATGAGACCATTTGAGTGCATTGGCAACTTTCAAAACATATGAATTAGGAAGAGAACTTATTATTTGCATTTCTCGACTATCTGCATATTTAAGCATAAGTTTTCCAAATTGTAAGGGGTCTTCTAATGTTTTATAAAGATTTCTTATAATTCGTTTAAGTTGTTCAAATACAGAGCCATTCATATATGGAATCCACTCAACAGCTTTATGTTCATATTCTTTGACATTAGGTATATGGTTTCCAGGCATTTCGAAATTACAAACAGTTTCAAGAAATGGTTCAAGTAATCCTGGGTCGTCTTCAAGTTGAAAAGCGGTTAAATTCCGGAATTGAAATGTGTGTAAAGCTTCCCTACCTTTTACTTTCAGTATAGCTTTTCTGGCTTTTGATTTAATTGGGAAAATATTTGCTTGCAATTTATACCAATAATCAGTAACACATTCTTGTATCATTCCATAAGTGGTAAGTTGAACTGGTAGAATGCCTCCTCGGTGTTTTGGAGGATATGAAGTTTGTTCCGCAGCATATTTTAACTCTCTATCTAAATCTTCTTCATATAATCCGAGATTAATCAAAACTTTTTTGTGTGGTTCCATATGGCCTAATTCATCAGGAACCCAAAATCCTGCGATATAGTCATGAAACCAATCAGCATTATATTTTTTTGCTCCTTCTAGATGAACTACTGCATATTGATCGGTTAAGGATTCAGTAACCATAGATAATTTAAAGGTTTTAATTAAATCATCAAGGGTAAAGCCTTCATTCAAATCAAGGTTTTGAGGGTTTACACTTGTTTCCAATCCTTCTAAGTCTTCTGCTTCTACAAACCCTTGTCGTTTTGTTTGCGTTTTTACATATTCTCGCAATTGATTTTGCATATTTTCTGAAATTTTTTGAGTATATTTATTCATAATTATTGTTTAATAAGTTAGATTTAGGGTTACTATAACATTTTTAGGTTTGTTTATGAAATGAGTTTTCAATCCTTATTACTTTAAATTCACTATGGATTTGGCTCTTAATCATTCATATAATACTAATTTAAGATTAAATATTATGCTTATATTTAGAAATATAATGATAGTTTTTATGAGTTTTATTGCTCTTTATATGCTTATTTCTTGGTATATAGTAAATGAATCATTGAAAGCTGAACGTAACGATATTGAGATTACTCCCTTAAAATATGGATTAGTTTTTGAAGAAATAAGCTTTGTTCCTAGGGGGGAAAAACATATTTCTCTTAGTGGGTGGTGGATTCCACAAGAAAATTCTAAAGATAAAAATACTATTATATGGGTTCATGGGCTGGATGGAACAAAAGATACAAGAATGGAATTTGTGTATGATTTATATAGTGCAGGATATAATGTTTTTACTTTCGATCTTCGAGGTCATGGTGAATCGGATATTGTTCCTATGGGTGCAGGACAACACGAAAGACGAGATGTTCAAGGCGCAATAGATTTTCTAATGAAAGATAAAAAAACCAAATCAATTGGGTTGATAGGGATTAGTTTGGGGGGAGCTATCGTTATTCTTTCAGGAGATGATCCTTCAGTAGTTGCCGTAATCGCAGATAGTTCTTTCGCAAGTATTCCTGAGTTGATGGAACAGGAAGTTTCTGCGAGAACATCATTGCCTCCATTTGGAGTTTCGTTATTGAAGCCAGGTTTAATTTTGGGTGCACGATGGTTTAAAGGAGTTGACCTTTTAGGAGTTAGTCCTCAACGTTTCGTAAGTAATATTAAATTTCCTATAGCATTAATTCATTGCAAAGATTCTGAACGAGTTCCGATAGGACACGCAGAAAGAATTCAACAAAATATGCCTGAAAAAAGTAAATCATTAATAATTGGCGGATGCGATCATGGAGGTGCTTATGATTATGATAAGGGAAAATATTTAACATTCGTTTTTAATTATCTTGAAGAAAGGTTTGGTGAATAATGAAAAGCATTCATTTTATAAAAATATTCTCGTTAAATATATTAGTTTTTTTATCAGCTGTTATTTTTTTAAGTTGTTCTGGTGAAGGAGATGAGAGGAAATTAATGCCTGTTTCTGAAAAAGGACAACGAATGGCTCAATCTCAAGACATATTTGTTACAGAAGCTTCTATGAAAATTGCCTCTGATAATTCTTACGAAGAAGGAGGAACTCAAAGTTCTTATTCATTACTTGCCGATAGAATGATTGTTCATAATGTTAATCTGTCATTGAAAGTTCGAGATGTTCAAAAAGAAATTGAAAAAATTAAAGACATAGCAAAAGAAAATTTTGGGTATGTTGTAAATTCTAATCTAATTGATAATGAATATGATTTTCAAGGATATGTTTCTATTAGAATCCCTTCAGAGAGACTTGCCACTGTTTTATCTGATATTAAACTTCTTGGCGAAAAAATTGTTTCAGAAAATTGGAATTCTCGAGACGTAACTGAAGAATATATTGATTTGCAGGCCCGGCTTGGTAATCTTAAGAATACAGAGAAACAATATCTGAGATTAATGGAACGGACCGAAACAATAAAAGATATTTTATCAGTGCAAAAAGAATTAACAATTGTTAGATCTCAAATTGAACAATTGCAAGGTCGCATAAATTATTTAGATAAAACTACTTCTACTTCATTGATTAATGTTACGGTTATGCCTGTTTCTATGCCTGTAGAAATCGTTGATTCTGGTTGGCAACCAATCGAAATTATTAAATCAGCTCTTCGTGGATTAGCAAAATTTGGACAATCTATTGTTAATTTATTAATTATTTTAGGAGTTTTCTCTCCTGTTTGGATCGTTATTCTTGCTTTGTTATATTGGATTATTAGACGAAGAAGAAACTTGAAGTCTAAATAGAATCAAAGATGAAAAAAAGAGAATAAAAATTATTGTTTAAACAACCAAATATTTCTGATTGGGCAAATTGGGTTAGTCCTTCTTCTTTACGTAATTATATAACTAAAGATTGTATTTTAGATTGGTTAGGACGTTATGGCGAATCTAAAGGATTTATTAGAGATGATCATTTGCCAGGTTTTGATCCTGATATTAATTTTAATCAGTTTATATTAGCGAAAGGGAAAAAATTTGAAGAAGCTATTATTGAGGTATTAAATACTAAAGTTGATATAACCTATATAGAAAAAAGTTCATCTGGGGATAAGATTAGTGATTTCAATAATACTCTTGAAGCAATGTTTCAAGGAAAACCTGCTATCTATCAAGGATTTTTGAGAGATATTGATAATAAATTGTATGGAAGTCCAGATTTATTAGTTCGGAGCGATGTGTTGGGAGAAATTTTCCCATCTATATGCCCTGACGACACTCTTAATAGAGGAGCGCCTGGGCTAAATTCTTCTAAATGGCATTACAGAGTTATAGACATAAAATACAGTACTTTATTGCTTAATCGTAATGGTCGTGTGTCTCAATCAAAAGGTAATTCTTTGTATTATATTCTTCAAGTGTATTTTTATATGAAGATTTTGGCTAATCTTCAACAACAAGAAATTCCTTTTGGGTATTTGTTAGGAAGGAAAACTTCTTATAAAGCAGATTCTTTGGTAATTCGTAATAATAACGCGATAGATCGACTAGGTTTGGTTAAATATGATCATGTTTCTTCATGGGGAATATCTATTGAAGAATTATTACATGATGCATCTAGTTGGGTTAGGAAATTGAGAGCTTCTGGAAAAGAATGGGATGTATTACCTATGCCAACAGTTCCTGAATTGCGTCCAAACATGACGAATAAAATGGATTTTCCGTGGAGCAATGCTAAAAAAGAAATTGCAAAAACAACAGGAGAACTTACATTACTTTGGCAGGTTGGAGTACAAGGTAGAGAAAGGGCGATAGAAAAAGGAATTACTTCGTTTCGTTCTCCTCTTTGTACAGCTGATAATTTAGGCATTACAAACGAAGATCGTAAAAATACGTTTAATTTAATTATGCAAATAAATAATAAAAAAGAAAAATTGTCCGTTTTGCCTGAAAAAGTAATCAAATATAAGCCTAAAAAAGAAATGGTTGAGTTTTTCGTAGATTTTGAAAATGTTACAGATATTGCTGATGATTTTTCTAATCTCCCTTTTTCTGGCGGAGTTGATATGATTTTTATGATTGGATGTGGCTATATTGAAGATGGGATCTGGAAGTGGAGATGTTTTATAGCTGACAGATTAAATGAAATAGCAGAAAACACAATTATTGAAGAATGGTTTTCATATATGAATGAAGTTAGAAAAAAACATCATTTTAATTCAGAGCCTAAAATATATCATTGGTCAAATGCTGAAAGAGGTAGTTTTGATACTGCTTTTAATTCGGCAAGAAATAGACATAAAGATAATAAATGGCCTAATTTAGAATGGTTTGATCTTTTGAACCAAGTTGTGAAAAAAGAACCTATGGTTGTAAAAGGAAATATGGTCGGATTTAATTTGAAAGATTATGCAAATGCTTTGTTTAATTATGGCCATATTAATACACTCTGGGAAGAATCATCTTTAGACGGACTAGGTGCTATGACTGGTGCGTTTGCCTGTGAAGAATTAGCTAGAAAAGAAGGCAAAAAATTGAAAGATATTCCTTTAATGAAATCGATTATTAAATATAATGAAGTTGATTGTAAAGTTATGATGGAAATATTAGAATTTATTAGGCAACGACAATAATATGATTAAAGGAGAATTAATAACGTGTTTAACGACAAAAATTTACATCTTTTTGTAGATGATTATGAAATACAGCATTATACAAATTTACTTCGAGTAATAAATAAACCAGAAAAACACAAGACACCTGTTTTAATTGCAGATAAGGAGTGGGAGTGTGGACGTGTTCAGGCATGGGGTAGTGTCATTCAGGAACCAGATGGATTAATTCGAATGTGGTATTTTGCAATGAATAATCGTTCGAAAGGAAGTGAAGATAAAGGTGGATATTGTTATGCAGAAAGTAGAGATGGAATTAATTGGGAAAAGCCAGATTTAGGTTTAGTGAAATTTAGAGGTAGCTCAAAAAATAATATTTGGTATTCAATGAATCCAGATTCGAATAATTTATCTGAACAAGAATAGGCAAAAAATGGAATGGGATTAAAAGCCTTTGATGAAGAAGGAAACCAAATAGGAGTTGTAAATAATATTGATGGATTGACTAATATCAAATTCTTAATTAGCGGAATAACTACTACAATCTATATTTCAGTGGTTTCAATAATCCTTGCTATGATTATAGGATTAATCGTAGCTCTACCCTCTTTATCTAATAATAAATTTTTAA
>CAZDRU010000013.1:0-4896 GCA_964508175.1 uncultured Dehalococcoidia bacterium | reverse complement strand
AGGTAACCCTACTAAATTGGTAGCAGGACCTCCCAAGCGCTTTGCACAAACTATTGGATTGATTTTTTCAACAACTGCTTTTATCATGCTTTTGCTTGATTTAATATTAGCATTTCAGATCACGTTAACGATTTTAGTTATATTTGCAATGTTAGAATCCATAGTGGGATTCTGTGCAGGTTGTTTCGTATTTAAATATCTTATGAAATGGAAAATAATACCACAATCAATATGCGAAAGTTGTATTACAGGTATAAAAGAGTAAAACTAGTCAATTTGGTTTAAAATTTTTCCGCAACAATTGTTTTTATTACGGATAAAATTTACTTCAGAGAGGGAACCCCCGAAATTTATATTTCTCGTTAATTGATTACTAATTGTAATGACGATATCGAGGAGGGAATCAAAATGGACATAGAAAACATCCTTTTACACTTACATATCGATGGGTGGCATGTCGAACCCGGAATAATTCCTTCAGACGAAGTAGATTCGGTTAGAAAGAACATTGAAATGACCAGTATCCCTATAGGAACAAAACGACAAGGAGTGGATTCTGCAAAAGGGCTAATGGCAAAAGACCAAAGTTTGGCGCCTTATCTCGGTCATGAGGGAGTTTTAAAAGTAGTCGAAGCTTTTCTTGGAAAACATTTCAAAGTTTCATTCACTACAGCGATAATCAACAATCCAGGAAATGAACGTGGAATCTGGCACTCTGACTGGCCGTTCAATCAAAAAAATGCAGGGCACATTCAAGCCCCGTACCATGATGCAGTAACACATCTAACAACAATATGGATGCTGTCACCGTTCTCAACCGAAACAGGTGGAACTTTAATAGTCCCTGGAAGTCACCGTTCAAACAATAATCCAACAGGCGAAATGGGAATTGAACCTTTGGCTCCGTATCCAACTGAAATGCATGCAACCGGTGATCCAGGAAGCGTCTTATTCTTTGATAGTAGATTGTGGCATGCAACCGCTACAAATTTTGGAATTAAACCGAGAGTAGGAGTAGCAGTGAGATTTGCTCCATGGTGGCTTAATTTGGACACACTTATGCCAGGTTCTGACATACGCAATCGTATGGTTCATGAGGTTGGAGGCAAAGAACCCGAACAAGAGTTAATACCTAATGATGTATTCAATAATTTGCCTGAAAAAGTTAAACCTCTGTTCCGTCACTGGACAATCAACTAAAACACTGAGCGATATGTATCTAATCGTAATGAAGATTATTTATTTCGTTTTCTTTTTAACATTCACAGTATACGATTCTAAAACAGGATTTGATAATAATTTTTCACACATTTGAACAGTTTGCTTTTCAGCCGCTTCTTTAGAATCTGCCTTAAGATATAAAGTAATATACTTACCTATTCTAGTTGACATAATGTCAGCAAACCCAAGCGTTTTTAATGAACTAGTTACTGTACTGCCCTGTGGGTCATTAACAGTTTTCTTGAGAGCTACTATAATATTAACCTCAAAATCCATTATATCTATTTAAATACCAACGAAATTTGATCTGTATCCTGAGGGAGATAGGATCTAAAATCTTTCAAAGTATAATCTGTTCCATTTATTTTTAATTCAAATTTTCCTGGAGACCCTTCCTCAGAACATTTATCTCCATTTTTTAAAATATCTTCACCTCTCACTAAAATAGAATCACTCATAACTTTCATTCCAGCACTATCAAAAAAAGTACCTAAATTAGCGTTATCTCCTGATGTATCAACACTTGCAGGATGAATATGAATTAAACCATCGCCATGAGAATGGACATCTCCTGGTGATGGAGGAATAGTAGGCACAAAATCACAAAGAACAACGTCAAGTTTCGCATGCCAATGATCGCCAACTTGAGCTCCACTAGACTTTTTGTTCGAACCAACAGAGAATGATGCAAAAGATTGTATTCCAAATCCTGCGATTACTAATATAGCAATTACTAAACTTACAGCTGTTAAAATCCATCTTTTTGCATTATTTTGATTAGTAACATCCAACATTCTTTTATCGGTACCCTGAGTTCTGTCTACACTTTTTGGTTTTTGTCGTTTTCGTGACTGTGGCATTATTTCCCCTCTTTTGAAAATAGTAATTCTTTTCCGGTCAGAATATTATACGCTTTTAAATATCTCTCTAATGTTTTTGAAATAATAGTTTCCGGTAATTCAGGAGCTGGTGGTTCTTTATCCCATTTCACCGAAAGCACGTAATCTCGAACAAATTGTTTGTCAAAATCCAAAGCTGGTTGACCTGGAACATGTAAATCTCTATCCCAAAATCTACTAGAATCTGGAGTAAGTATTTCATCAATTAAAATTAATTCATTATTTAATAATCCAAATTCAAGTTTCGTATCAGCTAATATAATGCCTCGTTCTAAACAAAATGTATGTGCATAATCATATATTTTCCTACTTACCTCTTCAAGTTGAGTTGCTAATTCAGTTCCTACTAAATCTTGTACTTCTTTTTTCGACATATTTTCATCATGTCCTACTTCTGCTTTAGTAGTAGGAGTAAATAATGGTTCTGGGAATTTATCTCCTTGTTTCAAACCAGAAACAATTTTTTCACCATTAACTGTTCCGGTCTTACTATATTCTGCCCATGCAGAACCAGTAATATAACCTCGAATAATACATTCTACATCAATACGATTAGCTTCTTTTATAATCATCGATCTTCTCTTATGATTTTCCGACAACATTTTCATTAATGGATAATCAACAGTCAAAGCTTTATCATCATTGCCCATGGCAACTAAATGATTAGGAATAATATGAGAAGTTTTATCAAACCAAAATTCTGACAAAGAAGCCAAAATAATCCCTTTATTAGGAATATCTTGGGATAAAACAACATCAAAAACAGATATTCGATCTGTAGCTATCATTAAAAGATGTTTGTCATCAAGTTGGTAAGTATCTCTAACTTTTCCTCTATATTTTAATCCTGGAAAATCTGTTTTAGTAATTACATTCATATTTCCATTCCTTTAAAGTAATCCTACTCTTTTAAATGAGTGATCAACATATCTATAATAATAAGAATAATCAAAAATATCATCAAGTTCTTCTGCAGAAATCACTTGAGAAACTTGTTTATCCTTTAAAATTAAGTCTTTAAAATTTAATTTGTTATTTAATGATTTTAAAGCATTTTGCTGGACTATTGAATAGGCTTTTTGTCGAGATAATCCTTTTTCTACTAATTGTAATAATAATCTTTGGCTATAAATTAACCCTTTTGTTTTTTCCATATTATTAAGCATATTCTCTTTGTTTACTTTCAATTCTGTAATTACAGTCAAAAATATATTCAATATATAATCAAGAGCAATAAAAGAATCAGGAAATATAATCCGTTCAACAGAAGAATGACTGATATCTCTTTCGTGCCACAACGCAACATTTTCTAAACCAGGAATAACATTTGCTCGAATTACTCTAGCCAAACCACAAATTCTTTCAGAAAGTTCTGGGTTTTTTTTATGAGGCATAGATGAAGATCCTGTTTGTCCTTCTCCAAAATGTTCTTCTACTTCTCCTATATCAGTTCTTTGTAAACTTCTTAATTCTGTAGCAAATTTCTCTAACGAAGATGCAATCACTCCAAGGACAGACAAACAAGCAGCATGTCTGTCCCTTTGTAAAATTTGACTACTAACTTTAGCTACCTCTAAAGACAATTTTTTGCAAACCTTATCTTCTATTGAAGGAGGAATAGTAGCATGTGTGCCAACAGCTCCTGATATTTTTCCAACTTGAATATCTTTTTTAGCTAAATTTAATCTTGTTAAATTTCTTTGCATTTCTTCGTGCCAAATTAATAATTTCAATCCAAAAGTAGTAGGTTCAGCATGTATTCCATGAGTACGTCCTATAATTGGAGTATCTTTATATTCCAAAGCTTTTTGTCCTAAAACTTCAATTATTTTCTCTAAATCTTTGTGTATTAAATCAATCGCAGAAACTATTTGAAGACTAAAAGCTGTATCCATAACATCACTGGAAGTTAATCCTAAATGTAACCACCGACTTTCATCTCCTAGATTTTTCCCAGCAGCTAATAAAAAAGCTGTCATATCATGTTTAGTAGTATTAAAAGCTTCAGTAATATTTTTTTTCTCTAACTTCGCTTTTTTTAATTTTTTTATATCTGATAATGGAATGACACCTTCTTCAGCCCAAGCTTCACAAACAGCAAGCTCAATATCCAACCAGAACTTATATTTTGTGTCTTCTGACCAAATATTTTTCATTTCTTTACGAGTATATCTATCTATCACACTAAGACCTCCTATTGAACTTTTTCTACTTCTCCAAGTAATTTCATCAAAGTAGTCTTAACAATTTCAAAATTATCGAACGGAATACAACTAATTCCCTCATTTTTAAGATGTTCATATAATGCATCTTTCGCAAAAACTAAATCAGCTTTTTTAGCTGGACAGAAATCAGATTTTCCGTCTCCTACATAAATAATATAATTAGAAATTGTTCTATATTTTTCCAAGACTAAACATTTACAATTACCCCATGCGAAACAAGTATCGCTAGAATATTTATAAAAAAAATCGATTCCTCTATCAAAAAATTGCGTTTCCACTCCATAAATAGGAACGGTTTCTAACCCAAATTTACTCAATAAAGGAGTAACGTAAGTATGTAAACCATGTGTAACAATTGCCATAGGCACTGATTGAGTTTTGCAATATTGCCACAACTCAACAAATCCTCCTCTTAATATAGCATCTCTAGAAACAATAGAATGTATCTGTTGTTCTGTTATTTCCGACTCAAAAAATGATTGTTCTTGATATTCTCTCAATCCTATCAACCCAGATCGATAATCCTTTTTTAATTCTTTTCGAACACCTTT
>CAZDRU010000012.1:0-10292 GCA_964508175.1 uncultured Dehalococcoidia bacterium | reverse complement strand
AATCATCAACTCTTTGCCATTGTAAAACAGTTAAAGAATCTACATCTCCTGAAATGCACATTCTACCAAGAAAAGTAGAATATAAAATATAAGCAAATCTCTATAAATTATCTTCTGGACGCAAGACAGACCAAACTTGATTTTGTCTGGGTAACATTACTCTATGTAAATTTGCAGCTATTATATGAATTGATAATGTTTCATGTGCATCGGAAAAGGATGACATATTTGTTTTTTCAAACATTGATGGCTCCAATCTATGTCCTCCAGAAGAACAATTTTCTATAACAAGATCAGGACATTTTTCACGTAACTTATCTAAAAATGTATATACTCCTTCTATATGTTGTCGTAGTCCTTCTCCTAATGATTCGGCTCCATCAACTCCAATACCTGTTGTATTGTTGTAATCAATTTTTATATAACCAGCCTCAATATCAGATAGTAATTGAATAACCCTTTCATTTAAAAATTTGTGAACTGAAGGTTTTCTCATATCTAAAAACCTATTAGTACCTACAGTAAGAATTTCTCCATCTTTTTGCAATAAATTAGATTTCTTATCATAATTCCTTGCTCCAGGATGACAATTCTCGAATTCAAACCATAAACCAGGAACCATCTTGTGCTTCTTAATATAATCAAAAACTTCTTTTAAACCATTTGGAAATCGTTTTAAATTAGGCAACCAATCCCCTTTCCCAGCACCCCATCCTTCATCAGGCTCACTATACCAACCAGCATCAATAACCAAATAATCTATGCCTTTTCCTTTTAACGAATCTGCCATTTTTTTTATTTTATCCGCGGTTGGGTCCCCCCAAGTTGAACAAAATTCATTAAATATAATTGGCAATTCATTTTCATAAGAAGGAGCATTTGGAACATACTTCTTTTGTACTGAAACAAGACTCTGAGCCAAATCATCTATATTTCCTTGCACTGTACTTAAAATTGCTCTTGGACTTACAAATTTTTCTCCAGGTTGTACAGTTTTAGTCCAATGACCGAATTCTCGATCTGCATGTCCTCCAGAAATACTTAAAGCATCATCAATTCTTAATGCTTCCATTTGCCACGAACCAGCCCACGCAAGTTGAGCACCCCAAAAAACTTCTTTCTTTTGATCTTCAACTGCAATAAAAGGGAAATATCCTCTAACTGGCATAGTTCCAATTTGACCAAAACGTTCAACTTGTTTACTTATTCCCAACCAAGATCTTTCCAAATGCATATCTTCAATACTATGTTTAACATGACGTCCTTCAGCGCTCCATGAACTTCGAATCCGATGTAAATTTAAAGTATCAGAAGCTACTCCTTCACAAAAAGGAGTAATGCCTCCTAAAACGAAAGACGAAATCATTTCAATCGTAATTGGTTTATTAGAACAATTTGAAAAAATCGTATTAACTTCTACTGCCTGTTCACCATAATGCCAAGAAAGAATATGTTCAATTTCAAATCCTAAATTATTAACTAAAATTGTTTTTATCTTAATTGAAAGACTATTTTTAATAACTTCATGTGATTTATAAAAAAATAAATGGATCTCATCTGGATCAAAATAATCACTTTTTTTAGTAGTTGGTCTAGAACCATGTCTTTCAGTTCTTCCAACACCCCAACCTGAAGCATATGGATATCCTTGAAATTGAATATCAACTATAGAATCTAATCCAATGGCCTTATCTAAATTCACATCATTTCTTAAATTCACTGGAATCATAAGCATTGCTACTCGGCCTTCTTCATCCATAAGATAACGCACTAAAATATTATCAAATTCTTGTTCAAGTAATACTTGATATTGATTGATAGAATTTCTTGCATAAACAGGTTTCATAAATATCTCCTAAATTAATTAATGTTACTCACCCAATTTGTAAAATAAAATTACCTATAAAAAAATTCATATCAATAAATTAAAATCACAGATATTAATTTATTGATTATCTAAAAGAAATTGCTTTGCTCGTTCAACTATTGTCTCAATTAAAGACATAGGCTCCATTATATCGGATGTAAGTAGTTTTCCAGCTGCATGAATTCTTTCACCAATGGCATTTTGGGCTTTTTGTACTGTAGGGTTTTCAGGATCTCCTGGATACCCCATAGATAATGCGAGATCATTCGTTCCCCAAGCAAAAGCATCAATACCATCAACTAAAAGAATTTCCTCTAAGTTTTCAAAGGCTTTAGCACTTTCAAGTTGACACATCACTAACATTTCGTTATTACTATTCACCATAAACTCTTTGCGCAATAAACCAGGTTGATCAATAAGTACAGATTCATTATAAAATGTTCCACGTCCACCACCCCAACTTCTTTGGCCATCCGGTGCAAATCGACAAGCATCTACTAACGCTTTCGCTTCAGCTGCAGTTTCGACATGTGGCCCCTGAATACCCATAATACCTCTATCCAAAAATAAATTAACAGATGAAGCTTCTCTATTAGCCACTCTTGCAATCGTTGTAAGTCCGTACCCATCTGCAATACGAGTCATTTCATCTACTGCCTTTGGAGAAAATAAACCATGTTCACCATCTAAATTTACAAAATCAAACCCACCTAACATTCCTATTAATTCTATAGCCTCTGCACAAGGATAAGTCAGTGCAAGGCCAAGTCCTTTTTTACCTTGTTTATTTTTAGCAAGAATATTATTTGTTCTAATTTTCACCATTTGTTACCTCCTCATTTGATCTGCAAAAAGTTTAGTATTAAGCAAATTGGAAAGAATAAATCTCCATTGAACGAATTTTAAAATGTAAAGCAATAAATTTTCTTGAAACTTCAGGCCCTATTATTGAATTCCCATTCCATTTTACAGCCATATCCAATCCATCTTCTCTAATAGGTTGACATTCTTTAAACGTATATCCAGGTAATGGTTTAGCAGTATGAGGATCAACAATTTGCACTAAAATTTCTGAACTATCATTCGATGATTGAGAACCGTCAAGAGAAGTTGGGACTGCATTAATAAATAATTGTTTGCCATCAAATTTCAAAGGCCTAGTAACAAAATGTCCTCCTTGTTTCTGCCCTTGAATTCCTAAAATCCTGTCACGTTTGAACGTAACATATGAACCAACTCCTTCTGGGGTATAACCTAAATCTACTGGTTTACCTCCTCCATGGGGAGAATTTCCAGCACGATAATAAAGAGCCCAAGTATCTTTATCCAATTCTACGAAACCAGGAGAAACAGAAATGATATATGAATCAAATTCGTCCTTTTTGCCAAGGGGAATGAAAATATCTCTCGATGGTCTAACCCAATTAATATCGTCTCTACTTACAGCAACTTGTATTTCAAAAGTACCTTCATAATGCCGATACATAGCAGGAAACATATAATGAACATTTACGTTCGCAGGATGACGACTATAAGAATTTGTATAAATATCAGTATTGAGCCCATCTTCAATATCAGTATCTAATGCAAGTTTAGATTCTGACCAAATACGAAAATCATACGATTCCATACGACCAACAGCTCTGCCAAAGCCAGGATATGAATCCCCTTCTGCTCCTCTAATATTAACTGGCCCAGCATTCAGAAAACCATGACGGGCAAAAGAACGATGATAAATTATATATTTACCCAAGGTAGGATTCCAATGTCCTGTATTTTGAGAATCTGTATAATGTCCAATGAAATTTTCTGCATATCTAGTCCAATTTAAGCCATCTGGGGAAGAAGCTCCTCTTAAAGTTCCATTTGTAGGTGAATATTCTGGTAATTTCGAACTTTCGCTCGTATGCCAGTCAGCATATACCATTTTATACTCTTCCCCAGGATGAGCATTAGAATCTTTAAAAACATTACCAAATTCGGTTCCACTAGAATTAAAACCTCCATCAAAAACAATATTATTTTTTTTTGAGTTATTATATTCATATAAACCAACTGTTTCTTTTACCCATTCCCTTCCATCATTTGAAATCGCATGCCTGACTTTTCCGCCAGACATATACCACATTTTAAATTGAGAATTCTCTTTCTGAACACAAAACCAAGCAATCCCCTCTTCATTATTTTCTGTTTTCAAAATAATTTTTTCTTTGTTTACTTTCCCTAATTGGAAAGATATACCATAAGGAAGTTGATCCCAATTAAAACGGTCCCCTCGTGAAATCAAAAAATCATCAAATAATAACTGTCTAGTAGTTCCTACATCAAAAGGAGGAATAGGTTCCCATAAAAGTCTAGAATTAACTTTTGTTGTTTCCTGATTAAAATCTTTATTTACCATATTAAAACCTCATTAACAATTCAAATTGAAAAGCCATTATGAGTGAAATTCTAATATGCTGTCAATTTTCTTGATTTAATGATTAATAGAATGCTAAATATTAATAACAACTAGCCAATGATGAAAAATAAGAGTATCCTCTTAAAGAATTGGGAAATAGAACATAAACAATGACTCAACAAAAAACCGAAACTAATCTTACAAAAGTACAAAAGAAGCAAATTCACTCATGGTGTATGTATGATTGGGCAAATTCAGCTTTTGCTACAAGCTTAATGGTTGCTATCTTACCTCCCTACATTATAGCAATATTCAAAAGCACCGTAGGAGAATCAACAACATTCTTAGGATTAAATATGACAGGAAGTACACTGTGGAGTTTTGCAGTTGCTTTTTCAACAGCCATCGTTGCTTTGTCAAGCCCAATATTAGGAGTGATTTCTGATCAAAGACATCTAAAAAAACGCCTTCTAACCATATACACAATTGGAGGGAGTTTCTTTACTATATTAGCCTTTTTCTCAGCTTATACCTCTAATCCTCTAGTGTTTTTAATAGGATGTTTCATTATTGCTACTATAGGATTTGGCGGTGCAACAGTATGGTATAACTCTTTATTACCTAATCTGGCTGAACCAGAATATCATGACCAAATTAGTTGTAGAGGATTTGCTTATGGATATCTTGGAGGTGGATTATTATTAGTTGTTCATTTAATCATAATAATGATTTATCAGAACACCCCAGAATACGATCTTATTGTAAGACTATGCATAGCTTCTGTTGGATTTTGGTGGTTTGGCTTTGGACTATATAGCATTCTAAAACTTCCAGAACCTAAAAGTACTAATACAGAAACAATCAACATTTTAAATGCAACAAAAACTGCATTTTCCCAAATAATTAAGACACTACGTAACTTGAGAACTTTTAAAATGCTCGGAATATTTTTAATAGCTTATCTTTTATTTAATGATGGAATTCAAACTGTTATTACAATATCAGGGGCTTTTGGTCCTGAAGTTTTAGGAATAACTATTACAACACTCATGTATTCAATAATCATCATTCAATTTGTCGCAGCTGCAGGATCAATAATGTTTGAAAAATTAGCCAAAAAACTTGGCGCTAATACAGCTTTGCAAATATGTTTAGTGGGATGGATTATGATAATTGTCTTAGCAATAGGATTTGCTCCACTAAAACCAGGTTCTCACGAAAATTTTGACTATCAACTAGAATACAACCCAACAACTAACATATATGTTTTTACAAAAACACCAGAACTTTCAGATTCTAAATTAGACAAATCTTGGGGACAATTAAAAGGAGATTTCACAAAATATGAAAACATCTCAATCGGAACACATTATTCAGCAAATGCCACGAAAAATTTCATCCAAGAAGCTAATTTGCAATCTCGTTTCTCAATATCCATTAATGAAGGTCCTTTAAAAACAACAATCATCAGCAATTATCATCCAGCAAATATTTCGGGCCCTCTAAAATGGTGGCCTAATACAATAAGATCATATTTATGGAAACCTCTTGGCATTAATATAAGTATGCAATGGCTTATTTTAGGAATATTTGTTGGAATTTTCATGGGAGGAAGTCAAGCCTTAGCAAGAAGTATATTTTCTGTAATGACTCCAAAAAAACATAGTGGAGAATTTTTTGGATTCTTTGGTTTAGTAGGAAGAGCTTCAGCCGTCTTCGGTCCTCTAATATATGGAGCAATGGCAGGGTTAATGGATCAACGTATTGGAATATTAGCAATACTCATTTTAATAATAGCTGGCACATTACTACTTAGAAAAGTGGATATAGAAGCAGGGAAAAAAACTGCAATAGCAAAAAATTAAAAATCTCTATGCCAATCAAATGTTTTCTTTAATAATCGATGTACTTCAAGCGGCCAATTTACTGTTACCGCTTGGACGCCAAGAGAAACAACTTCAATAACCTGTTTGATATTTGAAAACCCCCAAGAACCAACAAATAAATTATGTTCATTACATTCTTCAATAAATTCTTTTGTAATATTCTGATAATAGGGTAATACTGCATAACAACCAATAGCATTTGCAAATCTAATACTTTCCAAATTGGGATTAAATACTAAAAATCCATGTCTAATTGTAGGAAGTATATTTTTTGAGTATTCCAACAATGTTTTATCAAATGAAATAATAGTTATACCCGGAATTTTCCAAGGTTCATTAGAAGCGAATTTTAATATGTCTCTTTCCTTCAATAATTTTGAAACAATATCTACTAATTCAAATTCTGAAGATTTTAATTCAATATAAAGATGTGCTTTTTTTGCATATTTTTGAAGCATAAGATCAAAACGTGGAATTATTTCCTTAGGTAATAATTTTCCTTGAAGCTTAAACGACGAACCTGCATCAAATTTTGCAAGTTCCTTATAGGTAAAATCTTTAACTAATCCGGTGCCATTAGTAGTTCTATCAATGGAATCATCATGTATCACTATTGGAATTCCATCTTTAGTCAATTGCAAATCAAACTCTATATGGTTGAATCCGTTCTGCATCGATAAATCAAAAGAAGCAAAAGTATTTTCTGGACATTTACTAGAATATCCACGATGACTAACAATAATAAAATTTGAATTATTCATTTTCTATTTTCAGTTAAACTAAATAATAACCTAATAAAAATTAAAACAAATTAAAATAGTAGACTTTTACTTTAATTTGTTTTAATTTACTAAACAAATATAAAAAAATAAAACTAGATATTGGCCAATTATATAAAATGAAAAAAACTTCTCTGTTTGTAACATGTATTATCGATCAATTAGTTCCAGAAGTCGGATTAGCTGTAACAAAAATTTTACGTAAAACAGGCTATTCAATCGATTTTCCTTTTGAACAAACTTGTTGTGGACAACCACTCTTTAATTCCGGATTCACTAAAAAAGCAAAATTAATGGCAGAAAATACTATTAATTTATTTAAAAACAGTAATTCAGTAGTCATACCTTCTGGTTCTTGTACAGCAATGATTAGAAATTTTTATCCAGACTTATTTAAAAATGATCCTAATATGTATAAAGATGCTTTAAATCTTGCGAATAAAACTTTCGAATTCACAGAATTTTTAACAAAACACAAACTACAAATTCCTAGTTCACTGATGAATAATAAACAAAAGAAAATCGCCTACCATCCATCCTGTCATTCAATGAGAGAACTTGGAATTCAAGAAGAACCGATCGAATTATTAAAAAAAATAACTAATATAACCCTCGTTCCAATTAAAAATTCACAGAATTGTTGTGGATTTGGAGGAACTTTCTCTATAAAATATCCAGAAATTTCTGAAAAAATGTTGTCTGAAAAAATAGAAGCTATCAAAACTTCTAAAACAAAAATTATTACTTCTTGTGATATGAGTTGCTTAATGCATATTGGTGGAGCTCTCAAAAAACAAAAAAAAGATATCAAACCTTTACATATCGCACAAATTTTAGCCGGAGAAGAATAAAAAAATATCGATGTCAAAAATTGAAACTACAAAATTTAAAAAAGCCTCAAAAGAAGCTATAAAAAATTCAAAATTACAAAATACACTAACCAGTGTAATGGCACATTTCGATCACGCTAGAACTGAAGCAATAAACGAATTTGGGAAAACTAATTGGAATGACTTACGAGAAAGAGGCAAAATAATTAAAACACATACAATTCAAAATCTTGATAAATACCTAAGTCAATTTGCATCAAATGTCCGGAAAAACAAAAGCATCATTCATTTTGCTGATAATGCAAGTGAAGTAAATAATATTGTTTGTGACATTGTTAAAAAACATAAAGCACAACTCATTATAAAAAGTAAATCAATGATATCTGAAGAAACCGGATTAAATAACGCATTATCTGATATTGGGACCGAAACAGTTGAAACTGATCTCGGAGAATATATTATTCAATTAGCTGACGAAACTCCTTTCCATATTATTGCTCCTGCTATGCATAAAACAAAAGAGGATGTGTCAAATCTATTCCAAGAAAAACTTGGTAGTAAAAAAATCCTAGAAATCCCCAAATTAGCTGACTTTGCAAGAAAAAAACTACGTAATAAATTTCTAAATGCAGATATCGGAATAACTGGAGCAAATTTTTTGATAGCAGATACTGGCACAATCGCACTTGTAACTAACGAAGGCAACGGAAGAATGTGTACAACTCTTCCAAAAGTACACATAGCTATTGCAGGAATGGAAAAAGTTATTCCTTCAATAAATCATTTAGCTGATTTTTTACACCTGTTGCCTAGAGCTGCTACAGGACAAAGGTTAACTAGTTATGTGTCTCTTATAAACGGACCTAAAACCGCTGATTCAATCGAAGAGCCTGAAGAACGTCATGTAATCATAGTCGATAATGGTCGTTCAAAATTACTTGCAGATGAACAATTAAAGGAAGCTCTAAATTGCATCCGTTGTGGCGCTTGTCTTAACATATGTCCAGTTTACAAAACAGTAGGGGGACATTCCTATGGCTGGGTATATCCAGGGCCAATAGGTTCAATCGTCAGTCCTGTAATGGTCGGCCTAGAAAAAGCTGCGGATCTCCCTAATGCATCAAGTCTTTGTGGAGCATGTAAAGATGTGTGCCCAGTCAAAATCAATATCCCTCATATGCTGCTACACCTCAGAAGTAAAATTAAAGAAGATAATCCAAAACAAAATATACCAAATTTGATAGAAAAGTTCGCATCTGAAATGTTCTGGCAATTAATGAAAAATAAAACTCGTTTATCCATCGCTCATAATATAGGGAAAATTATTCAATTCCCTTTTGTAAAAAACAATACTATTTCAAAAATTCCTTTCCCAATATTTTCTACTTGGACTCGAACAAAAAATTTAATGCCTATAGCAAAAAAATCCTTTCACACTTTATGGGAAAGTGAATTAAAGAAAACAAAACAATGATTTCCAAAAAACAATCTCGAACAACAGAAACAAATTTTATTTCTAAAATACAAAAAATACTAGGGAATGATAGAAATACAACGCCAATTCCTGAAAAAAAGAAATCTATTGAAATCCAAACTGAACAAACAATAATAAACAAATTTATTGAAACGGCAAAAAAGCAAAATTGGTCAATCCATCAAGCTCAATCTTCAAATAATGTTCTTACACTAATTGAAAAAATATTAATAAAAACAAAAGCAAAAAATATTGTTAGGACCAATGAAGAAATAATAAATAAATTAGATATTAGTAAATATTTAGAATCAAATAATTATAAGGAAACAATAATCTTTAATAAAAAACCTTTAACATCTGAAAAAATTAAAAACTTTTGTTCAAAAGCAGATATTGGGATCAGCAGCGCAGATTTTGCCATCGCAGAAACAGGTTCAATAGCAATCATTCCAGGATCTAATAAAAGTAAAATGGTTTCATTACTCCCAACAACCCATATAGTAATAATACCCCCTAAATTAATAATAAATAAGCTTGAAGAATTATTCTTAAAACTACCAGATATTCAAAAAAATTCTTCAATAAATATTATTAGTGGACCAAGCAGAACTGCAGAAATATAACAAACAATAGGTATTGGAGCCCATGGTCCAAAATAAGTTCATTTAATTATATGTAATGATTATTAAGGTCTATATAACTAAACTTAATATTATTTTGCGCGAAACCCACCCTCGACGGGAATACCAGTCCCTGTTATCGAACGGGGAGCTTTCGTACATAGCCAAACACCAGTTTCAGCAATTTCATCTGGTTCACATAAACGTCCAATCGGATGTCTGTCTGCTAGTATTTTTTCCTGTTCTTTATTAGCGATTTTATGCTTTATCAAATCAGTTCTAGTCCAACCGGGAGAAATTGCATTTATAGATATACCTGATTGTGCATACTCTAAAGCTGCTGTCTTCGTTAGACCTATAATAGCATGTTTAGCTGAAACATAAGCAGAAGCATTAGGTAATCCAACTAATCAAGCAATCGAAGATATATTAACT
>CAZDRU010000011.1:0-25308 GCA_964508175.1 uncultured Dehalococcoidia bacterium | reverse complement strand
GCGACACATATTATTTGCACGACCTAATGTATTTATTATTATTGATGATATTGAAGTAAAGAAAGCGTTGCCAATGCAATTAATGTGGCATGCAGAGAAAGCATTTGAGATAGTTGAAGGGAAACAAGAAGCTATTATACGAAATGGTAAAGCAGGAGCTAAACTTTCGTTTTTGTATCCGGGCAAAGTTGAGATGGAACAAACTGGCAAATTCCCAATAGCACCAGAATTGCCAAAAACAAGATTGTGGTATAACTTTCCAGATCAATGGCACCTTACGTGTAATTTTAATAATACTGTAGCAAAACAATTATTATTGACAGTGATACAGGTAGGGAAATCAAATGAAATAGAACAATTACCTGGTATAGATGTTAAATCTAAAGAGAATGGATTAAGAATTTCGTTTGAGAATACAGAAGTGCATTTTGATAATTCAGGAATTAATTGCAAAAAAAATGGAATTAATCTTTTATCCGTATAAATTTTTTATTAGTAGAGTTTAATCTAGTTATGGATTTTGGAAAGTGTAAATTGTTGCAATTAAATAACAAGCAACTAATAAAACAGATTCTACTCCGAAATATTTTAATAATTTGCGTTTTGGTTTGAACAGTATTGTAGTAAGTACTATACAAGTCATTATTATAGCTATACCTGCATTAACAATATGAGCGCTTGACAAAGCATTCCAAATTGATCCATCTGTATAAAATAGATCGTCTGCAAATAATACTATTCCAGTATTAAACAAGTTACTTCCAAGAAGATTTGTTATTGCCAATTCAGGAGCTCTTAGTCTAACAGCTGCTATCGATGTAGCTAATTCTGGTAAAGAGGTGCTTAATGCAAGTAGTTGAGTTCCAACAAAACTTTCACCCCAGTGCATGATTTCAGCGATTTCTTCTCCTGCTCTAGATAAGAATATTGCACTGATTATAATTATCGATGCACTGACACCATAGACAATAAAACTCTTTTTTAATGTATAACTTTCGTCTTGATCCGGTGAATCTTCATGGCTTTCTTGAGAATTTTTACCTTGTCGATAAAGCGTAAACATGCATATTATAAAGAATATAACTATTACGTAGGATAATAAGCCCATATGAGCAATTCCAATGTTTATTTGCAGAGGATTCCATAGTGCTATTACAGCAATACTTATTATAAAAATACTTAAGACTGCAATTACCCATGTATTGTTATAAACCGAACCAAGGAAAGTGCCATTTCGCCAATATATATCTAACACTACGATAATTAAAAGGTTAAATATATTACTTCCGAAAACATCTCCTGCTGCAAGGTTGGGAGCATTTAAATTAGCAACAGCATTAATTCCAGTTCCTAATTCTGGTAAGGAAGTTGCGGTTGCCAATAACACAACTCCTACAAAAGATCTGCCTAATCCTGTTTTTTCAGCTATGACATCAGCTGATTTAGCTAAATACTTCGATGAAAATAAGATGATTATTGCAGCAACGATTAATTGTAACCAGGGTATAAAATATGTCATTTTTCTATTTTATACCATTTTATAGTAAGAACTATATAATTAAAGTAACTATTTATTAGGGATTTTATTTTATTTAAAATATAATGCTATGATATTTATATCGCAGGCTTATTATACTAATTGTAAATTTTTTTATATGAGAGGATTGTTTCAGTATGAGTAATAAGAGACCAAATGTCATAGTATTTTTTACAGATCAACAAAGATGGGATACTTCAGGATTACATGGAAATCCTGAAGGGTTAATGCCAAATTTTGATTCGATGGCTACAAGAGGAACTCATATTGTTAATGCAGTTACGTGTCAACCAGTATGTGCTCCAGCACGTTCAGTTCTTCAGACAGGATTATATCCCACTACTAATGGGGTCTTTATGAATACTGTTATTTTAGATACTAAATTCAAAAGACTTGGTAGTTATTTTCAGGATGATGGTTATAAGACTGGATATATTGGAAAATGGCATTTATCTGAACACAATATTGATGATCCTGGACCAGTTCCTATTGAACAGAAAGAAGGATATGAGTATTGGTTAGGATCTAATACATTAGAATTCACATCAGAAGCATATAACACTACTTTATATGATAGAGAAAATAACACGGTAAATTTACCAGGATATAGAGTAGATGTATTAACAGATGCAGCTATTCGATTTATTGATGAAAGGAAAGAAGATCCATTCTTTTTATTTGTATCATATATTGAACCACATCATCAGAATCAAGTTGATGATTATGTTGCCCCTGATGGATATAGGGAGGAATATACAGGCAAATGGATGCCTCCTGATTTGCAAACTTTAAAAGGCACAGCACCTCAACATTTAGGTGGATATTATGGAATGGTTAAACGTTTAGATGAATCACTAGGTCGATT
This sequence comes from uncultured Dehalococcoidia bacterium, assembly GCA_964508175.1. Classification (GTDB taxonomy): domain Bacteria; phylum Chloroflexota; class Dehalococcoidia; order Lucifugimonadales; family CAZDRU01; genus CAZDRU01. Next base: position 22,906 of record CAZDRU010000011.1, on the reverse strand, counting down.
GCAAGATGCCTTAAAAAGTTTAAATTTAACTGAAGATACTATTATTCTTTATACTTCAGACCATGGTTGTCATTTTAAAACGAGAAACTCTGAATATAAACGTTCTCCGCATGAAAGTTCTATTAGGATACCAACTGCATTTACAGGACCAGGATTTTTTGGAGGTCATAGAATAGAAGAGCCAGTAACGACTATAGATATGGTTCCTACTTTGCTTGATGCAGCTAATATAAAGATTCCATCTGAACTTGAAGGCCACTCTGTTTTACCTTTGTTAAAAGGAGAAAAGAGTAATTGGCCTAAAGAGGCATTTATACAGATAAGTGAATCTCAAGTAGGACGGGCAATTAGAACAAATAAGTGGAAATATGGAGTAGTAGCCCCAGGTATTAATGGAGCTTCAAACCCAGCAGCAGATATGTATGAAGAAACGTATTTGTATGATTTAGAATCTGACCCATATGAATTAGCAAATCTAGTAGGATTTGAATCACATAGAGGCGTAGCAGATAAACTCAAAGCACGTCTTTTAAATAGAATTAAAGAAGTTGAACATTCGGTTCCTGAAATTAAGAATGCTCCTGTTAAACCTTCAGGGCAACATATTGTCTATGATGATAATATCGATTAATACTATATATTTAGAATGCTTTTTATATAAAAGGATTGTTTCAAGATGAGTAATAAGAGACCAAATGTCATAGTATTTTTTACAGATCAACAAAGATGGGATACTTCAGGATTACATGGAAATCCTGAAGGGTTAATGCCAAATTTTGATTCGATGGCTACAAGAGGAACTCATATTGTTAATGGAGTTACATGTCAAGCTGTATGTGCTCCAGCACGATCTGCTCTTCAGACAGGATTATATCCCACTACTAATGGGGTCTTTATGAATACTATAGTTTTAGATCCTAAATTTAAGAGACTTGGTGGTTATTTCCAGGATGATGGTTATAAGACTGGATATATTGGAAAATGGCATTTATCTGGTTGGAATGGAACATCAACAGGACATCCTGGCACCAATCCTGATAATCATGGACCAGTTCCTATTGAACATAAAGAAGGATATGAGTATTGGTTAGCATCAAATGTATTGGAATTTACATCAGAATCATATAAGACTACTTTATATGATAGAGAAAATAACCCAGTGGATTTGCCAGGATATAGAGTAGATGCATTGACAGATGCAGCTATTCGATTTATTGATGAAAGAAAAGAAGATCCATTCTTTTTATTTGTATCATATATTGAACCACATTATCAAAATCACGTTGATGCGTATGGTGCTCCTGATGGATATAGGGAACGATATACAGGTAAATGGATGCCTCCTGATTTACAAAGTTTAAAAGGCACAGCACCTCAACATTTAGGTGGATATTATGGAGAGGTTAAGCGTTTAGATGAAGCATTAGGTCGATTACAGGATGCTTTAAAAAGTTTAGATTTAACTGAAGATACTATTATTCTTTATACTTCAGACCATGGTTGTCATTTTCAGACTAGAAATTCACAACACAATCGTTCTCCACATGAAAGTTCTATTAGGGTTCCAACTGCATTTACAGGACCAGGATTTTTTGGAGGTCATAGAATAGAAGAACCAGTAACGACTATAGATATGGTTCCTACACTTCTTGATGCAGCTAATATAAAGATTCCATCTGAACTTGAAGGCCACTCTGTTTTATCTTTGTTAAGAGGAGAAAACAGTAATTGGCCTAAAGAGGCATTTATACAGATAAGTGAATCTGAAGTAGGACGAGTGATTAGAACAAATCAATGGAAATACGTAGTGATAGCTCCTGGTATTGATGGTAATCTAAATTCAGCAGCAGATATGTATGAAGAAACACATTTATATGATTTAGAATCTGATCCATATGAATTAGCAAATTTAGTAGGATTTGAATCACATAGAGGTATAGCAGATAAACTTAAAGCACGCCTTTTAAATAGAATTAAAGAAGTTGAACATTCGGTTCCTGAAATTAAGAATGCTCCTGTTAAACCTTCAGGTCAACGTATTGTTTATGATGATAATATCGATTAAACCGATATATATCATCATTATCAATTTTTTTTAATATTTAACTAATTAACTAACATATAAAGCATATAGTTTTGCATCTTCTGGACGAATGCCAGAGAAACTCACTTTCATTCGAAAAGCTCCGTTTATGCGGCTTGTATCTTTGTGGTTTTTCCAGGTGATTGTTTCTTTTAATCCAGATTTTGATAATGGAATACAATCATTCCCAGAGTAACCTGGAATTGGTTGAAATCGTTCATCTAACAGTTCTACTATAATCGAACAATGTTCTGATAATCCATCAACATTTACCGTGATTTCATTTTTATTATTGTCAGTTTCGATTGGACATGTAATTGCATGAGGTTCTGGTAAAGGACATAGTACAAAATCAGGTTTGAATATTTGGAAATAACCTATTCTATCTCGTTCCCATGATGCTAATCGTATTCCATTTCCACCACCCCAAAGTTCGTACCATAAAAATGTTTTATCTCCAACATTAGCCATGCCTTGTCCATGACTAAGAGTTACACCTGATGATTTATCCTGCTCAGATTCTTCGTAAGCTGGAACTATTTTAAAATCAGGAACAGGCTCTCTCACATGTAAAACATCATTAGTAACAACTAATCCGAGATCCATTGTTATATCTTTTCTGTCTCCTGTAGGAGTTCCATGCCAAATATCATATATGCCTAGTATGACGTTACCTCGATCCCATAAACCTGCACCTAAGTGGACCTCTTCCTGTACATTCCATTCACTATATGTAGGGTTAGGTTCAATTGGATCTCGTCGAAGTCCTAAACAAGAAGCTTGAGTCCAGTTTATAAAATCGTAGGATGCAAAAGTAACAAGTTTGCGAGAACGTCCATGTTGTGAACCATGTGAACCAAATTCGTCTTGGGCATTTACGTAATAACAACCGTTGAATTTAATTAATCCAGTATGTTCCATAGGAGGAGCAACAGGATTACCTTCATATTCAGTCCATCGTAATCCGTCAGGACTAAATGCTACAGCAAAATTATTGCCATATCGACCGGCTTCCATTCCAAGTTTAAATCGTCTGTTAGGATCTGGATCTTCGGGATCATATAAAACAGGTAATGCATTAGTTTCTGCGTTTCCTGGGTCTGGATTTTTTCCTTTCATTTCAACGAGATTATTGTTTTTATTTCCGTTGTATTCAACTAAACCTAAATTTGGTTTTTCCCAGTTAATTCCATCTTTACTTGTTGCATAACATATTCGTTGACCCGTTGTGTCCTCTTTAGCGGTAGCCAAATACCACATTCTTAGTTCGCCATCTATAGGAATAATAGTTCCATAAAAACGTACTTGACGGCTATCTGGGCTTCCATCAGGTCCTTCTCTTAAAACAATAGGATTTGCAGTCCCCGGTGTTTTTCCTTGGATTAACGTAAGTTTTAAGCCTGTACTATAAGGGAAACTTACATTGTCAAACGGGAATATTACAGCTTCTTTAACTTTAGGATCAGGTACGCCATTTTTTACGGTTATCATTATTTATAGTTCTCCTTAGTTTATAGTTTTATAAATGCAGGTGTTTTATTATTATATGTACTGTTGTTAATTATCAAGTTTTTACCAATCTGCTACTGAACCATCTGGAGCCATTGGTGTAGTAATCTCTGGAGGGTCAGATTCGTGTTTTAATAAATATTCTTTGTTTAATTCGATACCCAATCCTGGTGTTTCTGGCACTATTAAATATCCATTTTCAAGAACCAAAGGAGCCTTTACCATTTTGTTTTTTGGAGGTTCAGCTTCTCCTGTATATTCTTGTAATATAAAATTTGGTATAGATGCGTCTAATTGAACACAAGCTGCAGTGCTTATTGGACTAAGCGGATTGTGAGGTATAACTCCAATATTAAAAGATTCAGCAATTGCAGCTATTTTTTTACAGTTTGTTATGCCGCCAGCGAGACATAAATCTGGACGAATATAATCTGCTCCTCTCATTTGGAGTAATTCTCTAAATTCATAAATCGTATGAAATCTTTCTCCAGTTGCTACTGGGATATTTATTCTATTAACTAGAGAAGCCATAGATTCTAGGCTATCTGGAATGATAGGGTCTTCAAGAAAAAATGGTCGATATTGTTGAATCATGTTTGCAAAAGTTACGGTTTCTGGTATTGAAAATCTTCTGTGAATTTCTACACAAACGTCTATGTCATTTCCTACAGTTTCTCTTACTGCGGCTCCTCGTTCGGCACTTTGTGTTAATTTATCATCAACGTTAAGGTTATAATATTCGTCAGGGGTAGTTTCAAATCGAACAGCGGTAAATCCTTTCGCTATGGCGTTTTTTGCATCATTACAAAGGTCATCGATTGTTTCTCCGTTAATATGCATATAAAGTCTGGTTTTATTTCTTGTTTTACCTCCAATTAATTCATAGATTGGAACTTGGAAATATTTTGCTTTTATATCCCATAAAGCAATGTCTATTGCACTTATCGCACTAGTTATCACAGCTCCTCTGAAATGGGCAAATCTGTATATTGTTTGCCAGATATGTTCAATTTCCATTGGATTTTTCCCCACTAAAAATTTTTCTAGTGAATCTAATGTGGCTTTTACACTTTGAGGGAATCCGTGTACTCCACCTTCTCCAATACCTATTAATCCAGTATTTGTTTGTATTTCTAATAGGCACCATTTTCCTATTAGGAAAGTTTTTAATGATTCTATATGCATAGTTTTTTCCTGTTTTGAGTTTCAGTATTATTTGTTTGTTTATTTTACCTTAATTAGTTATAGAATTTAACACTTTAGATTCATAGGATCATTATGGTAGACTTTGAGTGATTAATTTCGATCTGTATGAGAGAATGAGTTATGCGTAATTTTAGTATGAAAATATTTGCATTCATTAATTTGTTTTATCTGAAATATATGAAAGATAGAACTATTATGATTCCCATTTATGCTTGTTTGAGTATTGTTGTTTCGCTGACGTTTTTAGCTTTCGTTCTTTCATTTTTTAGTGTAGCTCCTTCTTTTAATTTAAAACGACTTGCTCTTAGTCAGCCATTTTATCTAGATACGCGTGATTCAAAACTTAATTTAGAATTTACATCATTGACGACTTCTACCGAAATACAATGTCCAAAATTAGAAATTATTTGTACTGCTCCTGCTGGCATGGAATATGTAACCTTGAGTTATATAATTAAAAATCAAGGAACTAATTTCTTAAGTTTTTCTATCGAGAATGGGGTATTAAACGCAATTGATGATGAACAATATACATCTTGGTTTTTTGTTGATTATTCTGAACAAAATCTTTTTTTTAAAACTGATGAAGAATTAAAAGGAGAAGAAATATTTTTACTTCCAATGGATACAGATATTTTAACTATTCAAGGATTGTTTAGAATGACAAATATTCCACCGAGAGAATTTCAATTAATAGTTTCTTCACCAAACATAAATAATACGGAATTTAAAGTAAATCCGAGACAAAGAAGTTCAAGAAATAATTAAAAAGGAGAAAAAAATATGTGGTACTACCGATTAAAAGATGAGCATGGAAATTCGCATGTATTAGTTAAAACTTCGAAGGAAGGTAAACTTAATAACTTAACTTTACTTAATACAGAAGTTAAAGATTTTAGAGATTTACTTAAAGCTTCTTTTATTAGTGGCTTAAGTATTGATCAAATAGCAAACGGTATATTATCGGGCAATGATAATGGACAAGTTTTTGAATTGGAAGACTTGATTGAGAATTCTCGAAAACCTGGTTGTTATCCAAGATTAATTGCTCCTGTTGAACCAGATGAAATGTGGGCTGCAGGGCCAGGTAATTTTGTTTTTACTCCTGAGGCAATTGCTCAATTACCTGAACAAGTTCAGTCATTATACAATAGTGCACGTCCTCCTATGATTTATAAAGGATCGTCACAACGTGTTGTAGGTCCTTTTGATGATGTTGGAATCAGAGGAGACATACCAACAACTAGTGCTGAAGGGGAAGTTGTTTTAGTACTATTTAGAGGGAATTTAGTGGGATTTAGTACTGGCAATGAAGTTGCAGGAGGACTTTTAGGTGAATCAATGTGGTGGTCTGCAGCAAGTAAAGTGTTCAAACACTGTGCTTCGCTTGGTCCTTGTATTGCTACTACAGAATCTATTGAGGCACCTAACTCAATGAAATTAACATGTTCAGTTAATAGAAACGGCAAAATTATTAGTGAAAATGATGCGGAAACTTTGTTTCGTAGAACTCCTTCTGAATTAGCAAAATGGACATCTGATCATGACGATCCACCAGAAGTTAGTATTTTATATACTGGTGGACTAGTTGGAGGTGGGCCTTTGGAAGCCGGTGATATTGTTACTATAGGATTAGATCATATAGGATTCGTTGAAAATAAGGTGATCGAAGTATAAAATTACTAGAATTCTTGGAATTTGGTAAAACATTAACAAAATAGGAAAATTTATATGAATAAAATTCAAGAATATTCTTTTGATCTTTTTGATTCGAAACAATATTTTTTTAGTATGAGTAAATTAAGTGAACTATTAGGTATTGAAACAAAATCTTTGCCTATATCGATCCTTATTCTTCTTGAAAATGTTTTGCGTCATTGTAGGGATATGGAATCTTTGGAAAAATATTGTAACAAATTATCTAAATATATTTCTTTTAGCGATGGGACATTCGAAATTCCTTTTATGCCGAGCAGAGTATTAATGCAAGATTTTACAGGTATCCCAGCTTTGGTTGATATTGCTGCAATGCGTAATGCAGTTGCTAAAGAAGGAATAAATCCTACAATTATTAATCCTCAAATTCCAGTAGATTTGGTCGTAGATCATTCAGTGCAAGTTGATCATCATGCAGATTCACAAGCATTTAATTTAAATAAAAAATTAGAATATAAACGTAATGAAGAAAGATATAAATTGATAAAATGGGCGCAGAAATCTTTGAAAAATTTTAGAGTTGTTCCTCCTGGAACTGGAATAGTTCATCAAGTGAATCTTGAATATTTATCTCCGTTAGTAGATGTAAGGAAATTTTATGATAAAAATTGCATTTTCCCAGATACCTTAATTGGTACTGATTCCCATACTACAATGATTAATGGACTTGGAGTTCTTGCTTGGGGAGTTGGAGGAATTGAAGCAGAAGCAGTGCTTTTAGGACAACCTTATTATATGGCAATTCCAGAAGTTATAGGAGTAAAACTATATGGAAAGCCTGATTTCAATGTTACTGCTACAGATATTGTTTTATTTGTTACGAATATTTTGAGAAAAGAAAATGTTGTTGGCTCATTTGTTGAATTTTTTGGAGATGGATTAGATTCATTAAATTTACCAGATCGAGCTACCATATCAAATATGTGTCCAGAATATGGGGCAACTTGTGCGTTATTTCCTGTGGATGATCGTACTTTGGAATACGCTTCTTTAACAGGAAGAACTAGAGAACAGTTAGCACTTATTAAAGAATATTCTCAAAAACAAAATATGTTTAGAGAGAAAAATTCAGAAGAAAAAGAATTTTCGAAGGTAATAGAAATAGATCTTACTGTAGTTGAACCAAGCATGGCTGGTCCCAAGCGTCCACAAGATCGAGTTAATCTTGCAAAGGTTCCATCAACTTTCCAATCATTTGCTGAATCTAAATCAAGGTCTTTTGAAGAACAAAAATCATTTTTAGATTCTAGTTCTACTATTCAAGACATAGATCATGGCGCTGTTGTTATTTCTGCAATTACAAGTTGTACAAATACGTCAAACCCTTATGTGATGATAGGTGCTGGTTTATTAGCTAAAAATGCAATTGAGAAAGGGTTAGCAACAAAATCTTGGGTTAAAACAAGCTTGGCTCCCGGATCTCAAGTTGTTATGGATTATTTAGAAGAAGCTAATTTGATTGGGTATTTAGAACAACTTGGTTTTAGTCTTGTTGGGTTTGGCTGTACTACTTGTATAGGAAATAGTGGGCCTTTATTATCAGAAGTTTCGAAAATTATTAAAGAAAAAGATCTGGTGGTTGCTGCAGTTTTGAGCGGAAATCGTAATTTTGAAGGTAGAATACATTCGGAAATTCAAGCAAATTATCTTGCTTCACCAATGCTCGTGGTAGCATATGCAATCGCAGGAAATATTAATGTGAATTTAACTAATGATCCTATGGGATTTGATCAAAATGGCACACCTGTTTTTCTTAAGGATATTTGGCCTTCTCGGGAAGAAATAATTGCAAAAATTAAAACGTCTGTTAAACAGGAATTTTTTTCTGAGCGTTATAAAAATGTTTCTCTTGGAGATGAAGAATGGAGAACGCTTAATGCGAATGAAAATGAATTATTTGAATGGGATAAAAACTCAAATTATATTCGAAAAGTTCCCTTTTTTAGTTTAAATTCTACTAATGATTTTGATTCATTAGATTTAACTGCTTTTAGAGCTTTAGCGATTTTGGGAGATTCAATTACCACAGATCACATTTCTCCGGCAGGAGCTATTAGAGAAGATGGGCCTGCTGGCCAATATTTAAAGAAACTAGGAGTTAATCCAGTTAATTTTAATACTTTTGGTGCGAGAAGGGGAAATCATGAAGTAATGATGAGGGGAACGTTTGCTAATGTTAGAATGAGGAATCTAATGGTTCCTGATAAAGAAGGAGATTTTACTATTCATTATCCTTCTGGAGAACTTTTGCGAATATTTGAAGCTTCTGAACGTTATAAAAATGATAATGTTCCATTATTAGTAATTGCTGGTAAAGAATATGGTTGTGGGAGTTCGAGAGATTGGGCAGCTAAAGGGCCTCTTTTATTAGGTGTTCGTGTAGTTTTAGCTGAAAGTTTTGAGAGAATACATCGTAATAATTTAATTGGAATGGGTATTTTGCCTTTGCAATTTCAGAAAGGACAAAATGCTCAATCTTTAAATATTACAAATGATACTATTTTTGATCTTCGCTCTTTTGCTAATATTTCTAAACCTAATTCTCAATTATCGATAAAGATGATCAGTGAAAATAAAACTAAGTCATTTATGGTTGATGTTCGTTTAGATACTGAAATAGAATTAGTTTATTTCAGAAATGGTGGGGTTTTACAAACCGTTCTTAATAGAATGAATGATTAATCACTATTATTTAATTCGATAAATTAAATTGCTTGAGTATTTAACTGTTAATTCCTTCAAAATATAAAAAAGAAATATTTATTTTTTCTATTGTCACTTTTTTCTATTGGATTGCTCTGTATCTTTTCGTTCCTATTCTCCCAATTTTTGCAAAACAAGTGTCTGGGAGTAATAGTTATGTTGGATTGATATTAGGGTCTTATGCGATCGCACAACTTCTTTTTCGAATTCCATTTGGAATTAGTTATGACCGTGCTAATAAAAAGAAATTGTGGATTATTTTCGGATTAATTTCAATTTTTATTGGAGTGATTTGGATGAGTTTGTCAAAAAATTTCACACATCTTTTTATAGGAAGAACAATTACTGGAATAGGTGCTGCAACTTGGGGTATTTTTTCTATATATCTTAGTTCTTATTTCCCAAATGCACTTAAAATTCAAGCTATTAGTATAGCAACATTTATCAATCATAGTGGCATTGTTGTTGCTACTTTAATTGGTGGTTTTATGGCTCAACAATTAGGATTTCAGGTAGTATTTGTTTTCGCTGGTTTCATTAGTATGATAGCTGTTTTAGTTTTTTTTACTTCTAAGGAAGTATCTGTTGTTCCTAATAATCAAGATGTTAATGTTAATTTTTTTCACATATTATCGGATGGCAGTCTTATTTATGCTTGTGTAATGGGATTGTTTTTGCAATTTGTTACTCATGCCACAATATTCGGATTTTCTCCATTATATGCAAAAGAAATTGGAGCTAGTGAAGGGATATTAGGTGTTTTGACTATGTTAAGTTTAGCTTTTTCAGGAATTTCTGCTTTGATTTTAATAAAATATTCTGAAAAGTGGAGTTATGGCCGATGGGTTTATATAGGAGCGATTTTTATGGGAATATCAATGTTTTTATTGCCATTAAATTCTAATTTATTTATCTTTGGTTTATTACAGATAGGAATAGGTATTGGTCGAGGATTTTTGATGACTATATTTATGGCTTTAAGTATAAGACAAATTCCTCAAAAACAACATGCTACTTCTATAGGGATTTTTCAGGCAATTTATGCTTTAGGAATGTTAAGTGGGCCGATCGTTAGTGGGCAATTAGCAGATTCGATGGGAATTATTTCTATATTTTATCTGTGTGGTATTATTTGTTTTTGTATTTTATTAGGTTCTGTGATTGTAAAAAAAATTAACCCGATTATTTTGTCTTAATAACATTATTTGAATAGACTGTTAATAATCAGGAGGAAAAGAATGAATGAAAGAGAATTTCGTATAGAAAAAGATTCAATGGGTGAAATGAAAGTTCCAGCTGATGCTTTGTATGGAGCTTCTACTATGCGTGCAGTAAAAAACTTCCCGGTAAGTAATTTAAGATTTCAACGAGAATTTATTCGATGTATTGGTTTATTAAAAAAAGAAGCTGCTAAGGTGAATAGTTCACTTAATTTACTTGACCCGGTAATATCTAAAGCTATAATCCGTGCTGCTGAACAAGTTGAACAAGGTAAAGTAGATAAACATTTTGTTGTAGATGTTTTTCATACTGGTTCTGGCACTAGTACTAATATGAATGCTAATGAAGTAATAGCTAATCTTGCTAATTCATTTATTAAATCGAATAAAAATATTAGAGTTCATCCGAACGATCATGTGAATTTTGGACAGTCATCTAATGATGTAATTCCAACAGTCATACAAGTTACAGCACTGATTTTGATTAAAGAAAAATTAATTCCTTCAATGCAATTACTCCAAGAGGAACTCAATAAGAAATCCAAAGAATTTTGGGAGATTATAAAAACAGGAAGAACTCATTTGCAAGATGCAACTCCTATACGACTTGGACAGGAATTTTTGGGGTATAGTGGTCAAATTCAAAATGGGATTCATCGTTTAAATCATGCTATAGAAGAATTAGCGATAGTGCCCCTTGGTGGAACAGCTGTTGGTACTGGAGTTAATACTCATCCTGAATTTGCGAAACTTGTTTGTTCAGAACTTTCTAAAGTATTGGAAAGTAATATTTCTGAATCAGGCAATCATTTTCATGCTCAAAATACAATTGATGTACTTGTTCAAGCATGTGGTTCTATTAGAACTGTTGCAGTTAGTCTTTATAAAATTGCAAACGATATTAGATGGATGGGATCTGGCCCGAGAGCTGGAATAGGAGAAATTTTATTGCCAGAAGTACAACCTGGTAGTTCAATTATGCCTGGGAAAGTAAATCCTGTTATATCTGAATCTTTATTACAAGTAGTAGCACAGGTTTTAGGTAATGATTTAACTATAATGTTGAGTGGGCAAGGAGGCAATTTTGAATTAAATACAATGATGCCTGTTGCTGGATATAATTTAGTTGAATCAATCACAATTTTAAGCACTGCAATAAATAATTTTTCTGAAATGTGTGTGAAAAACTTAGAAGCAACTAAACAAGGTCCGAATCAAGTAGAAAAAGGATTAGCTATATGCACTGCTTTAGCCCCTGTTATTGGCTATGATCACGCTGCTAAAATAGCGAAAGAAGCTTCATCTACTGGAGAATCTATCAAGGAAGTAGCAAAAAGAAGAACATCTTTAAGTGATGTGGAACTTGATTCTATTTTAGACCCATATAAAATGAGTGAATCAGGTCTTGATGGAGGTCCTTCTTCTGGATAAATTCTTGATTTTATTTTAAGTAATAAAATAAGAGTGATTTATATTCGTTTTTTGGTTGACACTAAAGTGTTGATTTTGCTAAGCTAAAATGAATACTTTAGGTATATTTTTTATATTAATAATCCGTTCGTAAACTTCTGTTCGTATTTTACAATGTGAGCGAAGGAACGGATCTTTTTTGTTTGCTTAAAATTTTCTGTTTTAAGAAAATATGAGCAAAGGGGGAAATATGAAACTAACAGGAAGTCAAATGGTTTGCGAAAGTCTCCTTAGAGAAGGGGTTGATACTATATTCGGTATTCCCGGCGGAGCAACTTTGCCATTGTATGATGCATTAGCTGAGTATACTCAACTAAGACATATATTATGTCGTCATGAAGAAGGAGCTGCTATGGCCGCTGATGGGTATGCTAGAGTTACTGGTAATGTTGGAGTTTGCACGGCGACTTCAGGCCCTGGAGCTACTAATTTAGTTACTGGTATAGCTAGTTCTCAAATGGATTCTGTCCCAATAGTAGCAATTACAGGACAAGTTCCTAGAGAAGGCATAGGAAAAGATTTTTTCCAGGAAACAGATGTTACTGGAGTTACTTTGCCCGTTACAAAACATAATTTTTTAGTTATGGAAACTAAAGATATTCCACGTATTATTAAAGAAGCTTTTCATATCGCAAATACTGGTCGTCCTGGACCTGTGTTGGTTGATATTCCTAAAGATGTTTTAACTGCAGAGGCCGAATTTTTTTATCCAGATGAAATTAGTTTGCCTGGTTATACAGTTAATCTTGAAGCAGATTTAGTTCAAATTAAGAAAGCGGTTAAACTTATTAAAGAAGCCAAGCGTCCTTTGATTTTAGCCGGTCATGGCGCAATAATATCACGAGCTTATGATGAGTTAAGAGAATTAGCGGAGAAAGCTGAAATCCCAGTTATTACTACTTTGTTAGGTTTGAGTAGTTTTCCCACAAAACATTTTCTTAATGTAGGTATGCCTGGAATGCATGGTGTAGCTTATGCTAGTAAAGCGATTTACGAAGCTGATTTATTAATTTCTTTAGGTATGCGTTTTGATGATCGAGTTACTGGTAGGATTAGTGATTTTTCTCCAAATTCTAAAGTAATTCATATTGATATAGATCCTTCTGAAATTGGTAAAAATGTAAAAACGAATGTTGGCATAATTGGGGATGTTAAAAAAGTATTGCGAGTATTATTACCTCTTCTTAAAGGACAATCTCGACCTAATTGGGTTGAAAGAATAGAACAACTTCGCAGAGAACATCCATCTTTACGTATTAGAAATACTGAAAAATTGTTGCCACAATTTATTATGAGAGAATTAAGTACAATTACTGAAGGAAAAGCAATTGTTTGTACTGGAGTTGGACAACATCAAATGTGGGCTGCACAATATTATCAATTTGATGGTCCGAATCAATGGTTAACATCTGGTGGTTTAGGGGCTATGGGATATGAGGTTCCAGCTGCAATTGGAGCTAAAATAGCTGCACCTGACAGACAAGTTTGGTCAATAGCTGGAGATGGTGGATTTCAAATGACTATGTGTGAATTGGCAACTGCCATGGAAAATAAAGTTGCTGTTAAATACGCTATTTTCAATAATAATTATTTAGGAATGGTTCGTCAGTGGCAAGAAATATTTTATGAGAAAAGATATTCAGGGGTTGCATATCAGAATAACCCAGATTTTGTGAAATTAGCTGAAGCTTATGGAATGCTTGGTATTCGTGTAACTGAGAAAAACCAAGTTGTTCCTGCGATAGAACAAGCTAACGAAACGGATGGACCTGTCATTTTAGATTTTATGGTTCAGGATGAAGAAAATGTTTATCCAATGATACCTTCTGGACAAAGCGTTAAAGAATTAATAGAAGAACCAGCTAATTTAGAAGAGAAAATAAAAAGGAAATAAATTGTGAATCGTACTATTGTTGCATTAGTAGAAGATAAACCTGGCGTTTTAAATCGTATTGCTAGTATGTTTAGAAGACGTGGTTTTAATATAGCAAGTTTAGCTGTTGGTCATAGCGAAAAAATTGGCTATTCTCGTATGACCTTTGTAGTTGAAGGTGATGAATTTACTATTGATCAAGTTACAAAACAACTTAATAGTTTGATTGATGTAATTACTGTTTCAGAACTTGAAGACAATAAGATAGTAGCTAGAGAACTTGCAATTATTAAAGTTGCAACGACTAAAGGTAATCGCGCAGAAATAATGCAATTAGTCGAAATTTTCAGAGCAAATATTGTTGATGTAAGTTCTAATTCAATTATTGTTGAAGTTACTGGTGAAGAAGACAAAATTGAGTCATTATGTTCTCTTTTAAAACCTTTTGGTATTAAGGAAATAATGAGGACTGGAAGAGTGGCGATGTTGAGAGGACTTCATGAAAAGTCATAATTAAAGATTTCTTTTCATCTCAATGTACTATATTTAAAAGAGGTAATTTATGGCGAAAATATTTTATGATAAAGATGTTGATAGTAGTCTTTTGAAAGACCAAGTAATTGGTATTATTGGCTATGGAAGTCAAGGACATGCTCATGCTTTAAATCTTCATGATAATGGCTTCAAAGTTATTGTTGGTTTATATGAAGGAAGTAAAAGTTGGGCTAAAGCAGAAGCAGATGGTTTAGAAGTGGCTACAGTGAGTGAAGTTACCCAAAAAAGTGATTTAATCATGATGCTTACTCCCGATCATCTTCAAGCGAAAATATACAATCAATATATTGCTCCTCATTTGTCAAAAGGAAAGATGATTTTATTTGCTCATGGATTTGTTATTCATTATCGCCAAATTGTTCCTCCGTCTGATGTTGATATAGCTATGGTTGCTCCTAAAGCTCCTGGTCATAGGATGAGAGAAATGTTTGTTGATAAAATTGGAGTTCCAGCTTTAGTAGCTGTACATCAGGATTATTCAAAAAGGGCACAGAAATTAGCTTTGGCATATGCTCAAGGAATAGGTTCTACTCAAGCAGGTGTTTTAGAGACGACTTTTCGTGACGAAACAGAAACAGATCTTTTTGGAGAACAAAGTGTTTTGTGTGGAGGAGTAACTAGTTTAATTAAAGCTGCATTCGATACTTTAGTTGATGCTGGATATGATCCACAATTGGCATATTTTGAATGTTTACATGAACTAAAATTAATTGTTGATTTGATTCAGCAAGGTGGTCTTGGTTATATGCGATATTCAGTTAGTGATACAGCTGAATATGGGGATTATACTCGAGGAAAAGTTGTTATAGATGATCATGTTAAAGATAATATGAAAAAAGTATTAGACCAAATTCAAGACGGAACATTTGCTTCAGAATGGATTAATGAAAATGAAGAAGGGCGTAATAAGTTTTTAGAATTTAGGAAGGATGAGAATGTTCATCGTATAGAGGAAGTTGGAAAGGATCTTCGTAAAATGATGCCATGGTTGGATTCTCAAAAATAAATAAGCATAACGTAATTCTAGGTATAAAAAAATGAATGTTCAAAAAGATAAAGTAAAGATATTTGATACTACTTTACGTGATGGAGAACAATCTGCTGGAGCAGGTTTAACTAAAGATGAAAAATTAGAAATTGCTAAGCAATTAGAAATTTTAAAAGTTGATGTAATTGAAGCAGGTTTTGCTGCAAGTTCTCCTGGAGATTTTGATGCAGTTCAATCGATTGCAGAAACGATTAAAAATTGTGAAATAGCTTCCTTAGCTCGGGCGAATCCTGATGATATAGATCAAGGATGGAATGCTATAAAAAATGCTGTAAATCCACGAATTCATGTATTTATATCTAGCTCTGATATTCATATTCTTCATCAACTTCGAAGAAATAGAGAACAGGTTGTTGAAATGGCTGTCGATATGGTTAAAAGAGCAAAAAAATATTGTAGCAATGTTGAATTTTCTCCAATGGATGCAACAAGAACCGGAACTGACTTTTTATTTTTAATGCTTGAAGAAGTTATTAGAGCCGGAGCAACTACTGTTAATATTGCTGATACTGTTGGTTATGCTATCCCATCGCAATTTTCAGAACTGATAGGCAATATTAAAAATAAAGTTGAAGGCATTGATGATGTTACGATTAGTGTACATTGCCATAATGATTTAGGTTTATCTAGTTCAAATAGTTTAGCTGCTGTAGAAGCAGGGGCACGTCAAGTTGAAGGATGTATTAATGGTATTGGTGAACGTGCTGGCAATGCAGCATTAGAAGAGATAATTGTTGCTTTGAAAGCTCGCGAAGATCATTTTGGAGTCCAGGTTAATATTGATACAAAACAATTATATCCTACGAGTAGATTAGTAAGTCGTCTTACTGGATTTAATGTTCAACTTAATAAAGCTATAGTTGGAGGAAATGCATTTAGACATGCTTCTGGAATACATCAAGATGGATTATTAAAGGAACGTACTACATATGAGTTAATTGACCCAGTTGATGTTGGCTGGCCTGGAAGTTCATTAGTTTTAGGAAAATTGAGTGGCCGTTCTGGATTAAAATCTAGATTGCAAGAATTAGGTTATGTTTTAGAACAAGAAGAATTAAATAGAATATTTACTTCTTTTAAAAATCTCGCTGATAAAAAACGAGAAGTTACTGACAGAGATTTAGAAGCTTTAATGGCAGAAGAAAAACGTATTGCAGTTGAGGAAGTTCATTTTAAACTTGTTGATCTTACGTTCGATGGAGGAATAAATTCGACTCCCGTTGCAAAGATTACACTTGAAAGCAAAACTGGAGAAAAAACAATTGAAAGTGCTGAAGGAACTGGCCCAGTAGATGCTGTTTGTAAGGCTATTCGTCAAGCAGTAGGAATAGAAGTAAAACTTGTTGATTATAAAGTTGAATCTATCACTGAAGGGCTTGATTCTCTTGGTGATGTAACTGTTCGTTTAGAAAAAGATGATAATGTTTATAGTGGTCGAGGAACTTCAACTGATATAGTTGAAGCTAGTGCTCTTGCATATTTAGCAGCAATTAATAGGTTATGTACTATAGAGAATATAGTAAGTTAAAAAAATAGAAATAATTATTTGGAGTAATTTATGGGAATGACTTTGTCGGAAAAGATTTTAGCTAAACATTGTGGTAAATCTAGTGTAAATGCTGGAGATTTGGTTAATGTAAAAGTTGATATGGTTATGGCCAATGATGTTACTGCTCCTATTGCAATTCGTGAATTTAATAAATTGGGATTAAACAAAGTTTTTGATCCTAAACGAGTAGCAATTGTTTTATCTCATTTTGTTCCAAATAAAGATATAGAAGCTGGAGCTCAAGCAAAAACTAGTAGAGATTTTGCCAGAGAACAAGGGATTCTTTTTTTTGATGAAGGTCATGGAGGAATTGAACATATTCTTCTTCCTCAAGAAGGTTTAGTTGTTCCGGGTGATGTTTATATTGGTGCAGATTCACATACACCTACTCCGGGTGCTTTGACTGCATTTACTTGTGGTATGGGATCTACTGATATTGCTGTTGGGATGGCTACCGGAGAGATTTGGATGAAAGTTCCTTCTACACTCAGATTTATTTATCATGGAAAAATAGGTCCATGGATTCGATCGAAAGATCTAATTCTTTATACAATAGGCCAGATTGGTACCGACGGTGCTACTTATTCTACGATGCAATTTGAAGGAGAAGTAATAAATACTTTGTCTATGGATGCTCGATTTACTATGTGTAATATGGTTGCTGAAGCTGGAGGAAAGAATGGTATTATTCCTTTTGATGAAACTGTTAATCAATATGTAACTCCTAAAGCTAAACGACCATGGGAAGTATTTACTGCTGATGATGATGCTGTATATGAAAAGACTTTTGAATGGGATGTTTCAGATTTAGAGCCACAAATTGCTTTCCCTTTTAGCCCAGATAATACAAAACCTATTAGTGAAGCTGTATCGAAAAATATTTCAGTTGATCAAGTTTTTATTGGTAGTTGTACTAATGCTCGACTTGAAGATCTTAGAGAAGCAGCGAGTATTTTAAAAGGTCATAAAGTATCACCTTGGGTTAGATGTATTGTTATACCTGCTACTATGGAGGTATATAGGGCTTGTCTCAAGGAAGGATTGGCTGAAATATTTAATGAAGCAAATTGTGTTTTTAGTACTCCTACTTGTGGTCCATGTTTAGGTGGTTTTATGGGAGTTGTTGCTAAAGGTGAAAAATGTTTAAGTACAAGCAATAGAAATTTCCCGGGTAGGATGGGACATCCAGAAGGAGAAGTATTTTTATCGAATCCTTCAGTAGCTGCAGCTACTGCAATTACTGGAAGAATAACACATCCAGAAGAAATAATTTCTGCAGATTCTGTTTTATCAGCAATGAAAGGATCTTAATTTACAAAATCTCTATTGATTTCATTAGCAAAATTTGGGCCTTTATAGACAAATCCAGTATATGCTTGGATAGTTGATGCTCCTTCTTCAAGGGCATTTTTTGCAATAGTTGAATTCATTATTCCTCCACATGCATTAATAACGAAATTTTTACCAACATAATTTCTTATATCTTTAATAATTTTTAACATAATGTTTGATAATGGTTTTCCGCTCAATCCTCCCTTTCCCATAGATAATGCTTGTTCTTTTTGAGGAATGGAATTAATAGCTGTTATTCCATCAAGATTATATTTTTTTGCAATATCAATTAACTTGAATATATCTTTTTGTTTATGATCTGGATATGATTGGATCTTGAAGAAAATTGGATGTTCAGAAATTGTTCGGAGTTTATAAACTAAATTTTCAAACTTGTCTATATGTAAAAAATTTTCTAAATTCGGGCTATTTGGGGAACTAATGTTTAATTCAATGGCTTTACTATACGGTATTAATTGTTTAAAACATTCTTCAAATTCGTTTATGGTTTTCCCGGAAATACTTAGAAAAAGAGGTACTGTTAGAGGGAGTTGTTTTTCAAGATTATTGATTACTTTATTTAATCCTGAGCTAGGAAATCCTAATGAATTAATCAAAGAAGATTGATTTGTTTTTCGAATTATACGTGGCTTAGGATTTCCAGGTTGTGGATTTTTAACAATGGTTCCTCCAACTAAATAACCAAATCCTAAATTTTCGAGTGCTTTCAACATTGTGCAGTTTTTATCGAACCCAGCAGCTAAACCAAGAGGATTATTTATAGAGATTCTTCCTAGAGTTTTTTTGCTATCTAAGGTTTTTTTGTTGTGGAATATTTTAGTAGATTGAGGAAAGTGAGATAAGAGAAATTCAGTTAATAAATGAGCACTTTCTGGTGGAAGTGTAAATAATAAAGGACGAAATATTTTAGTATATAAGTTCATATTTTATTTAAAGAATATCAATATATTAAATTAATTTAAGACTAAATATCAGAACTTTACAAGTTGATGCTATTAGATTAGAGATGTAGAATTTAATATATTGATATAATTTTATAAAGGATAAAGGAGAATTAAAAGTGGGAGCTATTACAGGAGAAGCACATAAGTTTGGAGATCATGTAGATACAGATCAAATTATTCCGGCTAGATATTTAATTAGTACTGATGAAAAATTTTTAGCATCACATTGTATGGAAGTAGCGGACCCAGAGTTTGTTAATAAAGTAAAATCAGGAGACGTTATGGTTGCGGGTGTCAATTTTGGCTGTGGTTCTTCTCGTGAACATGCTCCTATTGCTATTAAAGCTTCAGGAATTTCATGTATTATTGCAAAAAGTTTTGCAAGGATTTTTTTCCGCAACTCAATTAATCGAGGTTTACCTGTTTTAGAATGTCCTGAGATTGTTGATATAACTGAAGTTAATGACAAACTTGAGGTTGATTTAATAAAAGGAACCGTGACGAATATAACTAAATCAGCAAGTTTTCAGTTTAAGGCATTCGAGCCTTTTATGATGGAATTATTAAATTCTGGTGGATTAATTCCATTTACGTTAGAAAAATTAAATGAGGGTGTAGAGTAATGGATGGAAAAATATTAGTATTACCTGGTGATGGGATAGGTGTTGAAGTAACAGATCAATCATTAAAAATCTTAACAGCTGTTTCGAAGAAACATAATCGTTCATTTACAATAGAAAAAGATATAGTAGGTGGGGCTGCTATTGATAAATATGGGAAACCTTTAAAGAGTGATACTCTTAATAAAGCCTTGGATAGTGATGCAATTTTGTTTGGTGCGGTTGGTGGCCCTAAATGGGATGATCCGACGATAGATATGCGTCCAGAAGATTCTATTTTAACTTTGAGAAAAGAACTAGGATTATTTGCTAATATACGTCCAATTAGGATTTATGATTCTCTTATAGATAAAAGTGTTGTTAAACCAGAAATATTAGCTAATGTTGACTTTATTGTTATTCGAGAATTAACTGGTGGATTATATTTTGCAAAACCTAAACGAAGGTATACTACTAAAACTGGAGAGAAAGGGGTAGACACTTTACGCTATAGCGAACAAGAAGTAGAAAGAGTTGTTACATTGGCATTTGAACTTGCACAAACTAGGAAGAAAAAACTTACTTCTGTTGATAAAGCAAATGTGTTACAAACATCTCGTTTATGGCGAGATGTTGTTAAGAAAGTTGCAGAAAATTATCCTGATATAGCTCTAGAACATATTTTAGTAGATGCATGTGCTATGGAATTAATACAAAAACCTTCGAAATTTGATGTCATTGTTGCTGAGAATATGTTTGGAGATATATTAACAGACGAAGCATCTGTTTTATCTGCATCAATGGGAATGTTACCATCTGTTAGTGTTAAGGAAATTCCTATTGAAGGTCGAACTACTTTGGGGTTGTATGAACCGATTCATGGTACCGCTCCCGATATTGCAGGGAAAGGAATAGCCAATCCAATAGCTGCAATTTTAAGTGCTGCATTTCTCTTACGATACTCTTTAGGCTTGACTGAGGAAGCAGCAGCAGTCGAATTAGCGGTTAATAAAGTACTTGAATCTGGATTAAGAACTTCAGATATAGCGAGAGATAATGAACAGGTTATTACTACAGAACAAATGGGAAATGAAATAGCATCTTTAATTTAATTAAAATGGTCTAACTAGTAATATCAATAGTTTGTTCAATAACTTTTCCATCTTCTAATATGTTAAATCCTCGAATTTTAGGTTCTTTAGGGATTTGTAAAGATATTATAATGTAGTATGAATCAGGCCAAGTTGCTAAACGAATATCAGTTTGCGATGGATATGCTTCTGTGTGTGTGTGTGAATGATATAGTGCAAAAATATCCCAACCATTTTCGTCTATTTCTTTATATGCATTATAGAATTCTTTTGTATCCATAATATATCGAAAGGGACTTTGAGCACTATTAGTTATTTTATATAATTTTTTTAATATGCCATTTTTTGATGCGATTATGCCACAACATTCATTCGGAGTTGTATCTTTAGCGTGAACAATCATGTTGTTTATATATGTTTGATTTAATTTAATCATTTATTATTTTATGTTTTTTAGTAAAATATTTGGGCATCTTAGGTAGTACATTCTCGACTATATGAATTTGAAAGACTTAATCCCTTAATATAAGATATATTTTCACGATTTGAAAATCAAGAAAAAATCATTTCAAAGTGGGATTTTAGTTGTATGAATGAATTATTTACAGTGACATTGGTAGGAGCTGGGAGTACTGTTTGGGGTCCAACTATGGCTATTGATATTTTACTCCAACGAAATCTGCCTTTGAAGTCTTTGATACTTTATGACATTAATCCTGAAAGATTGGTTCTTGTCGAACGTTTAGTTGCAAAAGCTGTAAAACAACTAGGTTTAAAGATTGAAGTTAAAGCTACAACAAATGCTAAAGAAGCAGTAACAAATGCACGTTTTATTTTAACTTCAATTCATGTAGGAGGAGATGATTCTTGGACTAAAGATGTTCGTATTCCTCACGAATTTGGGATTTATCAATCAGTGGGTGATACGATCGGACCAGGTGGATTAATGAGAGGGCTTCGAAATATACCAGTGTTGGTACATCTTGCGAAACTTCTTGAAAAAGTTGGCCATAAAGATGCAACGATTATTCAGTTAAGCAATCCAATGAATCCAATATGTGCTGCTCTTACTAAGGCGACTAAAGTGCCGGTTATTGGTATCTGTCATGGAGTTATGGATACTGAACAAATTTTATCAAATACAACTGGTATCCCAATTCAAGATATTAAAGTAGTTGCAGCTGGCAATAATCATTTTCTGTTTGCTGACCATTTTAAGCTTGGCGATAAAATCTATGATGGTAATTGGGATAAAGTACCGAGTGTTTTTTATGATGCTTATCCTCTAATGAAAGATATGTTGGATAGATTTGGAGTGTTTACGATCAACAATCCTCGACATCCAGCAGAGTTTTTACCCTGGTATAACACTAAAGAAAATAATTGGGGGGCAGATTGGGGTTTTCCGATAGAGCCAGGTGAAATAACAAGACGAGAAAAAGCAGAGATTAACGAACGTGTGCCTTCTAACCTTCTGCATATGCAAAGCTCTGGTAATATTGTTGAAGAACTGAAACGTAAAGTGAATTTGAATACGCCATTACAGTTGACTAAAAGTCGAGAAAAAATTGCTGACTTAATGGCTGCTTTACTTACTCATGGGGATTGTTTTATTCATGTGAATATTTCTAATTATGGAGCTGTGCCAGGTGTGTTTGATGAAGCGAATTTGGAATTGCCGGCACAAGTAATCGCAGGAAAATTGTACCGGATACAAACTAAGTTATTACCAGAAAAAATTCGTGTTGAAGTTGATAGAATTGCGAGAGAACAGATCATGGTCGCAGATGCTGCATTGACAGGTGATCGAGAATTAGCTATAAAGTCTTTAGATATAGATGCTTTAGTTCCAAATCATGAAGTTGCTTTGAATGTTTTTAATTTGCTTATTGAAAGTTATAGAGAATATGTACACCCAAAGTTTTTTAATTGATAAGGTAGTTATTTTTTATTAAATAATGGCAAATTATTGTAGGTGTCAGATATG
>CAZDRU010000010.1:0-15019 GCA_964508175.1 uncultured Dehalococcoidia bacterium | reverse complement strand
TCTTTTGTAGCCATAATAATTCCTCGAGCAACTATATCACACCTTAAAATGCCTCCGAAAATATTTACAAATATTATTTTGACAGATTTGTCAGTCAAAATGATTTTAAATGCTTCTTTGACTTTTTCTTCTGATGCTCCTCCCCCCACATCCAAAAAATTAGCAGGTTTTGCTCCACTTGATTGGATAATATCCATAGTAGCCATGGCTAAGCCAGCTCCATTAACTAAACATCCTACTGTCCCAGATAATATCACATAAGCTATGCCATATTTTGAAGCACTGTTTTCTAATGGTTCAGTTTGACTAGGGTCATTCAAGCTGCTCAATTCTGGGTGACGGAATAAAGCATCATCTTCGAGAATTATTTTTGCGTCTAAACACACAAAATCATCATTGGCAGTTATTACTAAAGGATTGATTTCTAAAAGAGAACAATCGTATTATACAATAACATTGAATAAATTTTTTAATGCTCTTGAGAAATTTGCAAATTCATTTTTAGATAATTGAAGTTTGATGCCTAATTGACGTATTTGGAATGATTGTAGTCCTAATAGAGGGTCAACTGGTTCAAAGAATAATTTTTCAGAAGCTTTTTGTGCTAATTCTTCGATTTCCATTCCTCCTTCGGGACTTGTAATGATTGTAGGAGTTTTATTTGAAGGGTCCATTATGATGCTAAAGTATATTTCTCGTTTAATATTTATTAGTTCTTCTATTAATAATGAATTAACCGGAACGCCTTTTTGGTCAGTTTGATTTGTGCTTAGATTCTTTCCTAACATATTTTCCGCAATTTCGTTTGCTTCTTGCAGAGAATTGATTATTTTTACACCTCCAACTTTACATCGACCACCTGCATGTATTTGAGCTTTGATGACAGCTTTATTTTTTAATTTTTTGATAGTATTAGGAATTTCTTCTTTTTGTTGTATTAAAAATCCATTGGGAATGGATAAATTATTATTTTTAAGTAGTTCTTTAGCTTGATATTCGTGTATGTTCATATTTGTTTTTTCTAAAGTGTTTTTATTATTAATATGTTTTATGATTTCGACGAATTATTTTAACACAGACTAAGTGAAATTATTTAATATAATCTGTAATTGAAATAATATATAATAAGTTGACTCAATGGACCATGTTTAGTAGATTGAACTAAGTTGAATGCAATAAATAAGGAGTTGAATTTATGAACAAATTAAATTCAATTTCAATAATTATTCGTTTAATGAAATATTTTAAAATACGGGTTTAATAAATGAAAAAAAATAATTTGAAAACTAGATTGAAAAATGGGGAAATTTGCATTGGCGCTTTTTCTAATATACATCATGAATCATTAATCGAATTATCTGGGATAGCGGGATTAGATTTTATTATTATAGATGCTGAGCATTCTGCAGTTACTCCTCAAGTTGCAGAACAACTTTTTAGAGCTGCTGAATTACGTGATTTGCCTACTGTAACACGTATTGGTGAAATTCATCCACAAGTTATTCAAAAATATTTAGATGCAGGTTGCCAAGGAGTTTTAATGCCAATGGTAAATACTGCAGAAGAAGCAAAAATTGTTGTAGATTCTGTTAAATATCCTCCTTTAGGCAAACGAGGATTAGCCGGTGCTAGATCTTCTGATTATGGTTTATTTCCTGGAGGATTAGCCGAACATGCTGATTTTTCTAACAAAGAAACATTTGTAGCAATTCAAATTGAGACCACAGAGGCAATTGATAATTTTGACGATATTCTTAATGTTCCAGGCATAGATTGTGTTTTTTTTGGGCCTTCTGATTTATCAGCTAGTTTAGGAGTGATTGGACAACCAGAACATCCTAAAGTTTTGGAGGTTTTAGAAATTTATGGCAAAAAAGTTGTTGAAAAAGGAATTGCAGCTGGCACAATAACTAGAGATGCTGCTGCTTATAAAAAATGGACTGATATTGGATATTCTTGGATAGTTACAGGAGTAAGTAATTTATTTATAAATGGAGTTAAATCTTATTTAGATTCTATAAAATCAATTAAATAATGTAATAGGAGGAATGTAAAATGGCTAAAGGAAAATTAGGATTTGTTGGATTAGGGATCATGGGTAAACCTATGGCAAAAAATCTACTTAAAGCAGGATATGAAGTTGTTGCATATGATATTGTGGGAGAAGCCCTTGAAGAAGTTGTTTCTGAAGGAGCTGAAGCAGGAGAATCTCCAAAAGATGTTTCTCAAAAAACAACTACTATTATTACTATGTTACCTGATGGACCAGATGTTGAAAAAGTAGTATTAGGTCCCAATGGTGTTTTAGAAGGAGCACAATCAGGATCTGTAATTATTGATATGAGTTCAATCAGTCCTCTTGTTTCTAAAAATGTATATGAGGAATGTCAAAAGAAAGGAGTCGATTTACTTGATGCTCCAGTAAGCGGTGGAGAGCCAGGAGCTATATCTGGAACTTTAGCAATAATGGTTGGTGGAAATAAGGAAACTTTTGACAAACATATTCCAATGCTAGAGGTTTTGGGGAAGAGTGTTGTTTTAACCGGAGAGATAGGCGCTGGAAACATAACAAAATTAGCAAATCAAATTATGGTTGCTGTTAATATTGCTGGAATGAGCGAAGCTTTAGTGTTAGCAGCAAAGGCAGGAGTTGACCCTGCAGTAGTTTTCGAAGCAGTTCGTGGTGGTTTAGCTGGCAGTGCTGTTTTAGAAGCGAAAGGGCCTATGGTATTAGATGGAAATTTTAAGCCTGGTTTTAGAATCCGATTACATCAAAAAGATCTTCATAATGCATTATTGACTTCTAAAGAATTAGGAGTAGCTGTTCCATTAACGGGTATAGTGCAACAAATGATAACCGCGCTAATAAATGATGGTAATGCTGATAGTGATCATTCTGCGATAGTTCAATTCATTGAAAAATTATCAGGAACAGAAGCACGTCGAAAATGATCTAACAGTTTTAGATCCTAAATATAGATTAAAACTAGAGTTTTATTTATTTTTTAACTGAAGAAATGAAGCTAAAATAATCCGATCTCTTTGAAATGCAAGAGGTGGCAATTGAAAAGGTTTGAAAAATTTTATTGCTGAAATTTCGCTTTTTGCCCATATATTTTTAGTGATAAATTTTCCTAAATATCCTATTACAATTACTGGATTATTGGTTTCTGAAAATATACCAAGAAGAGATTCTATTCTGATATGAGCTCCTATTTCTTCAAATACTTCTCTAGCAGCTGCATTTTCAACCCTTTCTCCTTGGTTTACATAACCTCCGGGAAGACTCCATAATCCTATAGATGGTTCAATTGCTCGTTTAACAAAAAGTATTCTATTATTTTTTTCTAGAACAGTAGCGACTGCAATTTTCGGATCTAAGAAAAATTCTTTGTTACAGTTGTTACAAATAAAGGATATAGCAATGTTATTTTTGTTCATTTTTAATGTGTTGCCACAAGAAGAACAAAACTTAAATTTGTTGTGATGGTGTGTATGCATTAATGTGTTTTTTGCTATTTTTGAATTCTCAGAGAAAATAAGATTTGAATAACTAATATAGTAGATCACTTTACTAAATATTATTACTTGGGTAAAGTTTAGTGAAAATGATTGATATGTAAATTTTTTAATGAATTCTATTAGTACGAAATTAATAAAAAAAATTGAAAATAAAATTTCTGGTGAAATAAAGTGTGATATTGGCACTCGGATTTTATTTAGTACAGATGCTAGTATTTATCAAATGTTACCTTTAGGGGTTGTTTTCCCAAGAAATATCGATGATATATCTAACGTTATTAATATAGCAAAACTTGAAGGCATTTCAGTAGTTCCTAGGGGGGGTGGAACTAGTTTAGCTGGTCAAACTGTGAATAACGGATTAGTTATTGATATGAGTAAATTTATGAATAAACTTATTAATGTTATTCCCGAAGAAAAAATTGCTGAAGTTGAACCTGGAATAGTTATCGATGATTTCAATAATTTAATTAAAAAAAATGGTCTTTTTTTTACTCCTGATCCTAGTACATCAAATAGAGCTTGTGTAGGGGGAGCTATAGGTAATAATTCTTGTGGGTCACATTCAATTTTATTTGGGAAAACTAGTGATCATATTATCGAACTTAATACTGTTTTGTCTGATGGTTCTCAATATCGAACCTCACGTGATAATTTTAATAATAAAGAAAATCAACTTTCTATTAATATAGAAAAAGATTTAAAAGCTATAGTTAAAAATAATCAGCATTTAATCGAGAAAAGATTTCCCAAAATAATGCGAAGAGTGAGTGGATATAATCTTGATTTATTACTAGATAAGTCAGATGACATGTCGTTATCTAATTTATTAGTTGGTTCTGAAGGAACTTTAGCTATTATTGGAAGTGCTAAAGTTAATCTTGAATCATTGCCAAAATATAAGGGAATGGCAATATTACAGTTTGAAACTGTTACACAAGCATCTGAGGCTTCTCAATTTGTTGTTGAAGAAAGACCTTCTGCTATTGAATTAATTGATCGTAATATATTAATTCAATGTAAATTAGCTCCTGGATATAGTAGTAGATTAAATTTTGTTACGGGAGAACCTGGAGCATTATTGATTGTTGAGTTTTTTGGAGAAACAAAAAATGATATTTTAAACAAACTTCAGCAATTCAAATACAGAATTGAAAAAAAGAGAATTTCGTCTTCTGTTTTGATTATTGATGATGAATTGGAACAAATGAATGTTTGGGAAGTTAGAAAAGCGGGATTGGGGTTATTAATGGCCGTGAAAGGAGATAGAAAACCTATTCCTTTTGTAGAAGATACTGCTGTCCCAGTTGAAAGATTGGGTGAATTTGTTTCTGAATTTAATGAAATAGTGAATTCCCATGGGACTACAGCTGGTTATTATGGACATGCTAGCGTTGGATGTCTTCATATTAGACCAATGATAGATATTCATAAAAATACAGATCTAAAAAAAATGGAAAAAATTTCTGCTGAAATTGTGGATCTTGTTTTAAAGTATGGTGGTGCTGTTAGTGGAGAGCATGGAGATGGAATTGTTAGAGGAGTTTGGAATAAAAAAATTTTTGGAGAGGATATTTATAATGCATTTTTAAGTATAAAAAAATCTTTTGACCCAGATAATCTTTTTAATCCAGGGAAAATTATAGAAACTCCAGGATTAACAAAAAATTTACGATGGGATACTAAGAAAAGCATATTTTTTACTGATACTTCTTTTGATTATTCAGACCACGGAAGTTTTGGTAAAGCGGTAGCAATGTGTAATGGTATGGGAGTGTGTCGTAAAAGTAATGGAAGTATGTGTCCATCCTATCAAATTACTCGTGATGAAGAACATTCAACAAGAGGTCGAGCTAATCTTCTCAGAGCTATGACTTCAGGGAAAATAGATATTGATAAAGTTGTTATTGATAGAGTGAAAGATTCTTTAGATCTTTGTATAGAATGTAAAGCGTGCAAAAATGAATGTGCGACAGGCGTTGATATGACTCGTTTTAAAATGGAGTTTTTAGACCGTTTTGAAAATAAATTTAATATTAGAAATTTAATATTTAGCGAAATACATAATTTAAATAAATTTGGTTCTTATTTCCCTTTTCTAATGAATTTCTTTCTTCAATCTAAAGTCGTAAAGTTTTTATTAAGATATTTTCTTTCAATTAGTGATAAACGTTCTTTGCCTAAGTTAGCGGATACAACTTTTAAACAATGGTTTCACTCGAGAAAATTAACTAACATTAATTCTCAATCAGAAACAGTTGTTTTACTTGTCGATACTTTTATGAATTATAATCATCCTGAAATTGGAAAAGCTACAGTGAAGCTATTGGAAAAAATGGGATATAAGATTCTATTGTCAAATATAGAATGTTGTGGACGCCCGTTGTTTTCAAAAGGAAAATTGAATAAAGCTAAACATTTAGCTAGAGCAAACATTTTAAATTTAAAATCATATATTGATTCAAATTATCCAATTATTGGTTGTGAACCAAGTTGTATACTTTCTTATAGAGATGAATATCCGGATATTGTCGGACAAGATTTGAAAAATTATGCTTTAGAGGTAAGTACTAAAGTGAAATTGATAGATGAATTTATTTTAGAAACAATCAATTTAAGTAAGCATGCCAATTTATTTAAAGAATTAGACAAAAATATTTTATTTCACGTTCATTGTCACCAAAAAGCATTGATGGGAACAAAAAAATCAGTGGATGCTTTATCGATCCCTTCAGGATATAAAGTTCAATTAATTGATGGAGGATGTTGTGGGATGGCAGGTTCTTTTGGGTATGAAAAAGAACATTATGATATTTCAAAATCAATTTTTTCACAGAATATTAATAATCAAATGCAAAATAATGATTTTGAAGTAGCTGTTACTGGAATGTCTTGTAGACATCAAATCGAACATTTTACAGGGAAAAAAGCTAAACATTTAATCGAATTACTTGCTGAAGCATTGTAAATAACCAAATAAAGTTAATTTTATTTTTTTTTATACTATATTTGTTTGACTATAAAAAAATTAGAATGTTATAATCATTCTCGTTCACAATTTCCTTTTCAGGGGTGTTTAATGTTAGAAGTTTCTGAACTAGCTACGAAAAAATTGAAAGAAATTATTGAAAATCAAGGAGACAATAATCAAGGTGTTCGAGTTATTGCAATGCTTGAAGGTGAAAGTATTCGATATATGTTGACTATGAAAGAAGATAATTCCAAAGGAGATGACGAAGTCCTTGATCTTTCAGGTTGTACTCTTTATATGGATCAACAAAGTTTGCCATATTTAGAAGAAGCAACTATAGATTATAAAGATGATCTTCATGGTTCTGGATTTGTTATAACAAATCCAAAGTATCCTCAAAGTGCTTGTGGTTGTGGTGGCAATGGCGGTGGTGGCTGTGGTGGCGGTGGTGGCGGTTGTGGATGCAGTCATTAAAATTATAGAGGTGATATACATTGGCTCAAGTAATACAAGGTAGAGGAGAAAATTTCGATAATTTATTGAAACGTTTTTCTAAGAAAGTCCAACAAGATGTTATTTTATCTGAAATTAGAAAAAGAGCCCATTTTGAACCTCCAAGTATAAAGAGAAAAAAGAAAGAAGCGGTAAAACGCAAGAAAAGTTCTCGTGGTAATGATTATTATTAGTATCTTCATTGATTGAGGTTTTTTTGGGTTCCTTTAAAGAACAATTATTTCTTGATTTAAAAACAGCAATGAAGAATCGTGATAAAGTTTTGGTTTCTACTCTTAGATTGCTTAGTTCTGCTATTACTTATGCTGAAAAAGAAAAGAAAGATGAACTAAAAGAAGAAGAAATTCTTAATATTGTAGCCAAACAAGCTAAACAAAGGAAAGAAAGTATTGAAGGATTTAAACTTGGAGGAAGAGACGATCTTGTTAATCAAGAAACCGCTGAATTAAAAATCTTAGAATCTTATCTTCCCACTCCTTTTACTGATAATGAAATTAAAGAAATTATTTCTAATGTTGCTAAAGAAATTGATGCTACAGATAAGTCTAAAATGGGTATTTTAATGAAAAAACTTATGCCTGTAGTTAGGGGTCGGGCAGATGGAAAGAAAGTTAGTGAACTCGTTGTTTCTTTTCTTAGTGAACAACAAGACTAAAATTAACTAAATTATTAAATTTAAATTTGGATTAGTATTGTTATGCATTTCGGTATTATTGTTTTTCCTGGTACATGGAGTGAAGGGGATTGTGTTTATGCAATAGAAAAAATTGGGCATCAAGCTACGATTATTACCGAACATTCTCGAAACATTAATAATTATGATTGCCTTGTTATTCCAGGTGGTTTTTCTTATGGAGATTATTTGAGAGCGGGAGCAATCGCTAGTACATCTCCTATAATGGAAAAAGTAAGGAAATTTGCTAAAGATGGCGGTTTAGTTATTGGCATATGTAATGGATTTCAAATTCTTTGTGAAAGTGGATTATTACCAGGGTCATTAATGCGAAATGCTCATTTAGAATATCGTTCTCAATGGATTAATTTGAAAGTATGTAATACAAATTCTCGTTTTACAAATGAATTTAAGCCAGGACAAATTATCAAAATACCTATTTCACATGCTGAAGGAAATTATTTTATTGATAAACAAGAATTTAAAAAGCTATCAGCCAATGACCAGATAGTTTTTCAATATTGTTCTAAAGATGGCGTATTGAATGAAAATGACAATCCTAATGGTTCTGTTTTTAATATTGCCGGAGTGATGAATGAACAGAAAAATGTTTTGGGAATGATGCCACATCCAGAAAGAGCTTGCGAAGATTTATTGGGTGGGACTGATGGAAATTTAATTTTTCGTTCAATCACAAACAGTCGAAATTTAAACATTCTATGAGAAGCTATTTTTAATTGTTATGAAAAATTTAAAAGAAATTTTAACAAATATATCTTTACCTCTTAAAGAATTTAATGATATAAAAAAAAGATTGGGAAGAATTCCATCAGAAGTTGAGCTTGGTATGTTTGGTGTATTGTGGAGTGAACATTGTTCATATAAGCACACACGAAATTTATTAAAAACATTTCCTTCAAAAAGTCCTCGTACTTTAATAGAACAAGGAACTGAAAATGCTGGAGCTTTAGATATAGGCAATGGTAATGCTGTTGTATTTAAAATTGAATCACATAATCATCCTTCAGCAATAGAACCTTTTCAAGGTGCCGCTACTGGAGTTGGGGGTATTGTTAGAGATATTCTAGCGATGGGAGCGGAACCATTAATTTTAACTAATTCTCTGAGATTTGGAAACTTGAATTCTGAAAAAACAAAATTTCTTTTTCAAGGAGTAGTGAGTGGAATTTCTTGGTATGGAAATTGTATTGGAGTTCCTAATGTTGGAGGAGAACTCTCTTTTGATAATTCTTATCAAAATAATCCTTTAGTAAATGCTTTTTGTTTAGGAATTGTTCGTTCGAAAAATATCTTTCAAGCAACTTTAGGTAAGTCGGGAAACGATATTGTATTGTTTGGGGCACGTACAGGAAGAGATGGGTTACATGGGGCATCTGTTTTAGCTTCTAATACTTTTGAAGGTGAAACAGAAATGAGGTCTGCTGTTCAAGTTGCGGATCCATTTTTAGAAAAATTATTAATTGATGCTTGTATATCATTTGGTGAAAATAAATTAATTGATGGATTACAAGATCTTGGAGCCGCTGGTTTGAGTAGTGCGATTACTGAAATGGGAAAAGATAGTGGATTAGGTGTGGATTTGAATTTAGACGCAATCCATACTCGAGAATCTGAACTAACTGCTTATGAGTTAATGTTAGCTGAATCTCAAGAACGTATGGTTGCGAGTGTTAATCCTCAAAATGTTTCTAAATTAAAAACATTCTTTAAAAAAGTGGGTATTGAATCGGCTGTTATTGGTAAAGTAACGGATTCTAATAGATGTGTTATAAGAAAAAATTCTCATATAGTTGTTGATGTTCCTATAAATGAATTTGGCAAAAGCCCTACATATAAATTAAATTCTAAACCAAATAAAATATACGAAAAAATTTCAAAAGATAATATTTCCTCTTTGTTTGATAGAAATTTAAATATTGAGCAGATATTAATAAGATTATTTTCTTCACCAAATTTGTCTTCTAGAGAACCTGTTTTTTTACAATATGATAGTCAGGTTAAAAATAATACAGTAATTCCTCCAGGCAGTGATGCTAGTGTTACAAGAATTAAAGGAGAGCAAATAGGAATCGCAGTGAGTACTGACAGTAATCCTAGATATTCCTATTTAGACCCATTTTATGGAGGCGCAATTGCTGTAGCAGAGGCATGTAGAAATATTTCTTGTGTTGGTGCAGAACCTTTGGGAATTACTGATTGCCTTAATTTTGGTTCTCCAGATAAGAAAGAAGTTGCTTACCAAATTCAACAGTCTGTAGAAGGGATTTCAACGGCTTGTAGAATGTTTAAAATTCCTGTTATTAGTGGAAATGTTAGTTTATATAATGAAACTGAAGGAATCCCAATATTACCAACTCCTGTAATAACTGCTGTTGGTTTAATTGATAATGTAAATACAGTTATTACACAAGGATTTCAATCTGAAGATCATGTTGTTTTATTACTTGGTGATCAGGTTTATGGTAAATCTTCAGATTTAGCAGGAAGTGAAATAATTTCCATTTTCCAAGGTAATTTATTTGGAAGACAAATAGTATCTTTAAAATTAGAAGAAGCCGTACAAAATATTTGTCGAAAACTTATTCGCAATCAATTGATAGAATCTGCTCATGATTGTTCTGATGGAGGATTATTAGTTGCTATAGTGGAGAGTTGTTTATCTAATATGATAGGAATTAAATTGGATGTTAATATCAAAGGTAATGTTTTGGCAGCTTTGTTTGGAGAAAAACAATCACGTATTATTGTTTCAGTGACTAAAGAAAAATTTGAGGATGTAGTAAAACTGACACAGGATTCTAAAGTTCCTTATCAGGTTTTAGGAGTTACTTTTGGTAAAACTATAAAGAATAAAGATTTTGAAGTAAATTTAAATAACATTAAGAATGTTTGGAGAGAAGGATTAACTATTTAGTAATCTATCATTAGAGTACTAAATCTTAGACTGTTTTGATACAATAATGATATAAAAATTGTTTTTGTTATAAGATCTTATTTCACTGAATGGAGTTCAAATATGAAAGTACTATTTTTAGAAGATGTTGAAGGTGTGGCTTTAGGTGGAGAAATTAAAGAAGTAAAAAATGGATTTGCACGAAATTATTTAATACCTAAGAAAATTGCAGTAATGTCTACCCCAGAAGCATTAAAAAGGATAGAAAAAATTAAAAAGAATGCTTCAGAAAAACGAAAAATTTATTTTGCTGAAATTGAATCTGTTGCTGAAAAAATTAATGGGATAGAATTGCATATTGCTGGTAGAGTTACCGAAACAGGAGACTATTATGGAGCTATTGCAATTCCACAAATAATTGAATCCATTTTTAATGAAACAGGAGCTAAAGTAGAACGAAGGTATGTACGTCTAGATGAGTCTATTAAGACTCCAGGTACTTATAATATTGATCTTAAATTCCCTTCAGATGTTAAGGCTACAATAATAGTTATAGCAGAAATAGAAGAATAAAAAAAATCGGGATACCATGTACACTGATCGATTACCTCCTCATGATATAGCTGCAGAAGAAGCTGTTTTAGGTTCAATATTAATTGATGGTGATTCTTTTTCTTTAATATCTTCTAAATTGAATTCAAATGATTTTTATGGAGGTAAAAATCGTTTTTGTTTTGACTCATTTCTTGATTTGTATAATCGTGGAGATGTAATAAATCAAATAACAGTTGCTAATGATTTACGAATTAAAAATAGATTAGATGAAGTTGGAGGTCAAGCATATTTAAATCAATTGATAGCGACCGTTCCTACTTCTTTGCATGTTGAACATTTTGCAGATATCGTTATTAGATCTGCAACTATGAGAAAATTAATAGAAGCTGGATCTGAAATAGTTTCAATTGGATATTCTGACACAGTAGATTTAGAAGATTCTTTTTCTAAAGCACAAAATTTGCTTTTACAAATTCGCCCGAGTCTTAGTGAAACTGCTTTTTTGAGTATGCGGGATATTTTAGATAAATTTCTCGAAGATATTCCTTCGGGTGATTCTGCAGAAAAAACTTCTGAACAACTATCATCCGGATTTGATGAATTAGATACTTTACTTGGTGGCTTACAAGGGTCCGATATGTTAGTTTTAGCTTCTAGACCAAGTTTTGGTAAAAGCACTTTAGCTAGTAATATGGCT
This sequence comes from uncultured Dehalococcoidia bacterium, assembly GCA_964508175.1. GTDB lineage: Bacteria > Chloroflexota > Dehalococcoidia > Lucifugimonadales > CAZDRU01 > CAZDRU01. Next base: position 3,174 of record CAZDRU010000010.1, on the reverse strand, counting down.
GTTAATGTTGCAAGTAAAGGATTCAATGTTGGAATATTTAGCTTAGAAATGAGCAGAGAACAACTTGCAATTCGTATGATTGCCTCAGAGTCTGGAGTGAACGCTCATACGCTGCGTTTGGGAGATATAGACGCTAATCAGGAAGCTTTGGTTATCGATGCTGTAGGCAAATTATCTGAATTGTCAATTTATATAGATGATACTCCCTTACATACAATCAATGAAATGAGAATTAAAGCAAAATCTTTATCAAGTAAAGTTAATCTGGATTTCTTAATTGTTGATTATCTCCAATTAATTAGGGGAACTAATTATCGATCTGATAATAGAGTACAAGAAGTTAGTGATATAACTAGGTCATTAAAACTTCTTGCTAGAGATATCAATGTTCCTTTAATTGCAGTTTCGCAATTAAGTAGAGCTGTAGAACAAAGATCCTCCCATAGACCTCAATTATCTGATTTGCGTGAAAGCGGTAGTATTGAGCAAGATGCTGATTTAGTATTATTTATTCACCGAGAAGATAAAGCTTTTACTGAGGATGAGTGGATTCGAATGTATCCTGATAGAGAATATCCACGCAATATTGCTGAAATAATCGTTGCTAAACATAGAAATGGTCCTGTGGGCAGCGTTCGTTTATATTTCGATGAGAATCTTTCCTTGTTTAAGTCAATATCTCTTGATTCAGTTGATGAACAGCAAGCTATTTTATAAATAATATTTTTTTTATAATATGGATATTAATTATTCTACTCTTATAGATAACTTTCTTAATAATAAACAATTGGTTTCAAGTGTATATTATAGGATTTTTTTGATTTTGATTGGAATTAGTTTGATTCCAAATAGAGATAAAGAATATATTACTACTCAAGAGATTTTAAATAAATATAATACAATATTTTCCACTCAAAATAATAAAGAGAAAATTGATAAGGACATAAAATCCGCATTAGATAATATGATATCGGAAAATATTCTTGAAAAACAAATTGTTATATCAGCCGATAAAAAAGAAGAAAGATTTTATTTGATAAATATTGAAACTCCAGAAGCATCATATTCTGATTTGAAATTATCAAAAGATAAAGTAAATAATGTTTTCAAAGCTTATGAGGAAAATATAGGACTTCTTACACCATTAATATTTGATGAATTAAAATATGCTGTTGAACGTTATCCAGAATCTTGGATTTGTGATGCTATAAAAATTGCAGTAGAGTATAATCACAGACATTGGAGATATATTCATCAAATTCTTAAAAATTGGGAATTACGAGGGAAAAAAGATGGAAAACTTAAGGGAAATATTAAAACGAGCGATAGGATCAAATATTTCCAGGAATACAGTAAAAAACGAGAAGCAGATTCCTAGAAAACAAATAAGTAAAAAAATCACCTGTGGGAGATGTGGAGATAATGGATGGTTAAGAAGAAATGTTGATTTTGCAAACGATGAATTTGGTCAAATTTTCCCGTGTGATTGTAAAACAACAACCAGACAAGATGTGATTCCAAATTTATTTCAAATAGGTGGATTTAATAAAGAATTACTTTCTAATATGTCTTTCGAAAGATTTGATATGAATGGTAATTTGAAATTAGATCAAGGACAGAAACATTCTCTTCGTACTGCAGTGAAAATTTGCAAAATATTTGCAAAAACCCCAGAAGGATGGCTATTTATTACAGGAACCCATGGAAGTGGCAAAACACATCTTGCTTTGGCTTGTGCAGTCGAAAGATTGAAAAAAAAAGACACAGTTTTTATTGTATTTGTCCCTGCTTTGCTTGATGAATTAAGGTCTTCTTTTGGTGTAAATAAAGAAATAACCTACGACAATATCATTGAAAAATTAAGATCTGTTGATTTACTTGTTTTAGATGATTTAGGTTCAGAAAGTGGTACCGAGTGGTCACAAGAAAAACTATATCAAATACTTGTTTTTAGATATAATCTTCGTCTTCCAACGATTATTACTTCTTCATTATCTACTGATGAAATTGAATTAAATAAAGAAGCTATAGGATCAAGGCTAAAAGATCAAATGATTGTACAAGAAATTGTTTTAAGTTTGTCTGATTATAGAGATCAATCAAAAAAACATAAGAATATTTAATTTTTACAATATCAAGGAGTTCATCGATGAAGGCTGTGAAATTTGGATTAGTTGGGTTAGGCGTTGGTGCTAATAGAGCCCGTGAAATTACTTTGACTGAAGGCGCTGAATTAATTGCAGTTTGTGATGTTGATCAAGAACGACTTGATTCAATAAGCACAGAATTAAATTGTAAAAGTTTTACCTCTTTCGATAAAATGTTAGAAGACCCAGAGATAGAAGTTGTTTATCTGACTGTTCCTAGTGGAATACATGGTGAATTTACTCAAAAAGCTGCACGAGCGAATAAACATATTGTTCTTACTAAACCTATGGAGTTAAGTGTAAAAAAATGTGAAGAAATTATGCAAGTTATTTCACAAGAAGGTGTGAATTTAATTGTTGATTTGCAAACTCGATATGATACTCAATTACAACAAATAAAAATTGCTTTAAAAAATAATGAAATAGGAGATATTATTTTTGCTGAAGGTAGATGTATGTGGTGGAGAGGTCAAGATTATTATGATGCCAGAGGTGGCTGGAGAGGTACTTGGCGTATGGATGGAGGAGGATCGTTAGCTAATCAAGGTATTCATATTGTTGATTTGTTTATATGGTTATGCGGCATGCCATCTGTTCTTGCAGCAAAAAGTGGAGTGTATAATCATAAAATTGAAACAGAAGACTTAACGGTAGCATTACTTGAGTTGAGTAATGGGGTTCCTGCTGCAATAACAACTACGACTTGTTACCATATAGGAGACCAATTTGGAGTTTCTATTGTGGGAACAAAAGGTAGTGTTTCTACCTTGAAAGGCAGCGATAATATTCAAATCAAGTTCGAAGATAAGATTGATATTGAAACTCAAATGTATGATACATCTACAAATATTGGTGATAGATTTAGTTCGAATATTCCAGATTGGCCTAAAAGTGCGATTGAAGACGCTATAAACGTTTTAAGAAAAGGAAGATCTCCTTTTATATCTGGAGAAGAAGGGATGAAATCAGTAGTATTATTGGAAAAAATTTATAATGCTGCAGGATTGATATAAATTATTTTTAATTT
>CAZDRU010000009.1:0-8798 GCA_964508175.1 uncultured Dehalococcoidia bacterium | reverse complement strand
TGTTATACGAGAGTTTGAAACTGTAACTGAGAATGGTTCTGGTATTACTGTTGGAGGAGGTTATTTGTGGACTGCTTCCAATGGGTCGGCTACTGCTAGATCTAAACGACCAACTGATACTGATAGTGGCACTTCATATATTAATAAATTAGATCTTGAAACAGGGAAATTAGTAGATCGTTTTCTTACTCCTGATGGAGGAGGTATTCATGGAATAGAATGGGATGATGGATTTATGTGGGTAACTGGGTTTAATCCTAAAGCGATTATTTTGGTTGATACAAAAACTTTTTCGATCGTAAAGAAAATTCCTGTGAATTTGGATGTACTACATGGTCTTGCAAGAGATGGGAATGGAATATGGTGTGCAGACCGAAAGGAACGAGTTATTGTTAAATTCGATGTTGAAACAGGGAAAGAAATTGATAGAATAACCTTTCCGGATGAAGCACCTGACCCACATGGATTATCTATTAAAAATCAAGAATTATGGTATTCGGATGCGGCATTTCCAGATCCTAGACCTTCACGCGATTATCCTGAAATAGGAAAAATTCGATTGTAAAAATCAATTTAGAGTTAGATGAGTTTGACTTCTTCTAATAAAGTTTTTATTTCATCAAAGAAAAATTGGTCAGGTTTTATTGCTGGACCTCTTACATTTGCTTCTTTAAATATTCCTCGCAAACGTAATGCTTCTTTAGCTAAATAACCTCTAAAATCAAAGGGTCTTTGAGGATGAAAAAAATGATTGAGATATTTAAGTAAAGGAGCATATTTTCGAAATAATTCTTCTGCTTTATCTATTTCGTTATTTTGGAATAAATCCCATACAGTACTGAAAACATCAGGGATAACACATGCTGGCATTGTTCCTTCAGATCCCAACCGAAGTTCTTCGAGATAAAATGTTCCTCCTGCTCCTCCAAATAAAATCAAATTTTTTCTTAATAGAGATTTTGCTTCAATCATTCGTAGAGGAGTGGGAGTTGTTTCTACTTTTGCGTAGTATATTGTATTACCATCTTCAGTTAATTTTGAGAGAATTGGTGGGGATACCGGTGTTTCGTCAATATCCTGAATGAATATTGGTAGTTGAACTTCTTTTGTTATTGTTTTGTAATATTCTACAATAATTTCTGGAGGCAATCCTGGAGGAGGGGATATCATAAGTGCATCAGCTCCTAATTCTTTTGCCTGTTTACTATAAAGAATAGTTGAATACGTAGTTAAAGACGTTGTGTTAATAACAATTTTTATTCGTTGATTAACTTGATTGACAACTGTTTTAATACAAGTTTCTCGTTCAGATTCTGTTAGTTTGTAGATTTCACTTGCTAAGGCAATACCTACTCCATTTACCCCTGATTTAATTGCAAATTCTACCTCTTTTTCTAAGTCTTCAACATCTATAGTATCTTCTTTAGTAAAAGGCATCGATAAAATGGGGAAAACCCCAGTCATTTTTGAATTACTCAATATTCCTCTCCAAATTTTTTATTATTTTCTATGGTAATACAGTTTTATAAGAAAAGAAAACAGAATAGGAATATTTAATTATTTAGTGTATAGTGGTTTTTTTTGCAACCGAAACAAGCTGACAAGGGGGAATTAATGCCTGCTAAGATAATCTATGAACATATTGGAGGATTTGACGCTTCTTTAAGTCAAATGAAAGATGGATGGTCGTTGGGTTTAGTTTCTATGCATCCTGTAGATGAAGAATTTGTAAATAATATGGACCAAAGGGAATGGGAAGCTTGTAGGGCTGTTTTAAAAAAAGGATTGACATATGAGGAATGGGGAAAGGCATACACAGATGCTAAGTCTACGTTTTCCTTATTAACTCACGTTAATCAAGAAATTTCTACAATATATTCAACACAAGCAGAACAATTTTCTGGTATTGATTCGACAAATGCTGATACTCCTTTGTTTATATGGAGTTGTTTTAATGAAAACATTTGGTCTGTTCATTCTTTTGAAAATGGTTCTGCAAGAAATATTCTATCTAGTAAAAATGTACTTTTAGACCCATCAATATGTTTGGATAATTCTAATAATGTATGTTGTGCATGGGTAGAACGAACTGAAGAAGATATTATTCATATTCAATCATCTTTTGGCAAATCAGAAATTGTTGGCCGTCATCCATCTATATTCCCTTTGAAAAATGGTATTGGGGTTGTTTTTGAACGTTTTGTTAAAGATCATTGTGATATTTATTTTGCAATTATTGGAGTAAATGGAATATCGGCACCAATAAAAATCTCTAGTGATTATGACATGAATTTTCTGCCTAAAGTTGCTGTTGATAATTCAGGGAAGATTTTTGTTGCATGGGAAGTTGTTTCTCGATGGAAATTTGATATTAATGTTGACCAAATAAAAAATATACAACTTCGAGTGATTTCATCTGATGGAGCTTTTGTAGAAGATGCTCCAGGAGTAAATAAAGGAATACTTCCTATTCCAATTAGATCTTATATTAGACATAAAGGAGATGGCAAAAACATCAATATGACTCCATCTAATCCTAAATTGGCGTTTGTTAATGATGAACTTATATGTTCATTTCGTATTTATCAACATACTGGGAATACTGGATATGTAAGTAAAAATGGAGAAATTGTATCACGGGAAGAGAATGAGGAATGGATTGTTGATGGAGCATTTAACGAGAATAAATTAGAGCCTGCGCATTATGATAAAAACACCTCACTTATTGAAAGTACGGTTCCTGCATGGTTCATTGGGTATGTTAAATATGATGGAAATAAATGGATTGCTCCAAAAATGGAAACAGTTTCTGGTGGATTTTCACATAATTCTTATGGGATATGTGCTGATTCTGAAGGATTTATACTTGCATTACCATCATTAAAAGCTGGATTGCCCGTAAGATATGAACAAGTAGATGTATTACATGTTTCTGGAGATATGCCTGAATTACATGGATGGATTGATGATTTCCCTGGAATAGCAATAAATCCAGCAAATCCAATTATGGAACCTGATAGAACTCTTGATATCTCTAGTAAATATAAATTAGCTTTTGGTGATTTTCATGATCACACTTCACATTCTTCATGTTATCCAGCGTTGGATGGAAGTCCTCCAGATAATGTGTCAATTCAACGAGATTTGATGAACAATGAAATTATTTCTATAGCTGATCACCATCGGATATCTGAAATTGATTACAGAAGGAGACTTGATTTACTTGAACGAGAACAAACTCCAGGACATGTGCCAATTTATGGTTTGGAATTTGCACAAGAACCTTGGCAGCATATCAATTTTTTTACTTATGAAAAAAAAGTTATGGAAGAACTCAGGCAGATACTTTATGGTAACCATGATATTTATATAATTTTTGATGAGATTGCACGAAATTATAAAGGCAGAGCCACTGCAATACGTCATTTTCATGCTCCAAGCGATATGCATACATATCTTTTTAATCCTGATGTTGAATGGGGAATGGAAGTATTAAGAGGGAGAGGAGATTGTTTAGCAACTGAAGATTGGATGCATGGAGTCCTTGAACCCAAATTACCTTTTCCTTTAAATTTCATTCATGGTAAAAATGCTAAATTAGGTATGATAGGAGCATCGGATCATCATATGTCTACATTAGGAGCTTGTTTAACTGGAGTTTGGACCGAAGAGCTTTCAGGAAAAGCTATTTTTGATGCGATGAGTAAACGTAGAGTGTTTGCTGTAGCTAATGGGAAAATGGTTATATGGATTGAAAGTGGAGATGTGCAGATGGGAGAAGTTGGGAAATGTGAAGGAAATACAACGCAAATTCGTGCTGAAGTTTCATCGCCTGTTCCTATTGATGCGATTTCTTTATTACAGGATGGGAAATATATAGAACATAAACGATTTAATGAGAAAAAAGTAACTGTTGTTTTTGATGTAGGACCTTTATCAAAAGGAGAACATTATTTCTTAATTCGTGTGCAGAGTCATTCATCTTCAGAGTTAGAAAAAGGGCCAATTCTTGGTTATTCTTCCCCATTATGGTTGAATGTAGATAAGTAATATTTTTGAGACAGTTTAAGATATTTGATTTAATCTATTTAAAGTAATTATTCTCGAGTGTATATTTCATGTAATATAGAATAATGTCCCTTATTTTCTAGTAACTCTTGATGAGTTCCTTGTTCAATGATGCTACCTTCTTTTAAGACTATAATTGAATCACACTCACGAATTGTTGATAATCTATGGGCTATTATTACAGATGTTCGTCCTTTTAATAGCGTTTTTAAACTCGTTTGAATCATGTCTTCAGTTAGACTATCAATATTAGAAGTTGCTTCATCTAATATAACTATACTTGGGTTTATGGCTAGAGCTCGAGTAATTGAAATTAATTGACGTTGCCCTGGGCTTAAATTACTGCCATTTTCATGAATAATGGTTTCGTAACCTTTCTCCAATTTTTCTATAAATTTTTCTGCGCCGGTTTTATGTGCAGCATTTTTAACATCTTCATCTGTTAAATTTGCATGTGAGAATTTTAAATTTTCTAGAATTGTTCCTGAAAACAAGAATGGTTCTTGTAGTACAGTTCCTATATGGTTTAGTAGACTATTTTTTGTGATTTTTTGTATATCTATTCCATCTATTTGAATAGATCCCATTATTGGATTATAAAGTTTTGTGAGTAAGGAAATTATAGTGGTTTTCCCAGCGCCTGTTGGTCCTATGAGAGCAGCTTTTTGTCCTTTTTTTATTTTGAAGGATAAATTTTTAAGGACAGGTTCTTCAGGATCATAGTGAAAACTAAGATTTTTGAATTCTATAATTCCATTTATTTCAGATATTTTTTGAGCATCTTTATTATCTTTTATGGTAATTTTTTCATCTAATAATTCGAATATATGACTTGCTGCTGCATTCGCGTTCTGTAAACCAGCAAATTGTAAAGATAATTGATTTAATGGATCATAAAAACGTTGTGTAAATAAAACAAATGCTACGAAAATTCCGACAGTTACTGTATCTTGTGTTATTGCATATCCTCCGATAATTACTATTGTCGCTAATGATATAGTTGAAAAAATTTCAATAGCGGGTGGTAAAGTTGCTGATAGACGAGATACATTAATTCCTGCTTCTAGATTATCTTGATTTAAATGTTCAAATGCTTCTATATTAGTATCTTCTCGGTTCAAACTTTGTATTACCTTTATTCCTGTGATATTTTCTGATAAACCAACATTTACATTAGCGATTGTTCTTCTTGCTACTAAGAAAATTGGTAGTGCTATATTTTTCCAGACGATCACAATAAGTATGAGTATAGGGACTACAGAGAAACAAAAAAGAGCAAGTTTCCAGTTCATATTTAACATTACAGCAATAATACCAATTAAAATTAAAGTATCTGATAGTATGGTAAAGAATACTTGCAGAGTTTCTTCTAAACGATTTACATCATTTTGTATGCGAGACATAATACGACCACTTTCAGATTTTATATGAAAATCTAATGAAAGATTTTCAATATGTGTGAACAGTTCTATACGAAGATCTGATATAATTCGCTGGCCTACTCTTGCTACTGTACTGACGTAGATAAAATTAAAGCCCCAGCCGATTCCTAAGATAGTCATTAAAATGATTGCTGGCATTAATAACTCGTTTGGTTTACGGGCTATTATTGTGTTAATCATGTTTTCGATAATATAAGGAGAAGCAAGAATAGAGCAAGAGTATATTACCATTGAAATGAAAGCAAAAAACAGGAATTTTTTATACGGTAATGCATATCTAAATAATCGAAGAAAATTCCCTCCCAAATTCCCTTTAGGTTTCGTATCATCTATGTTGCTAACTATCTTCATTATATAAGTCTCTGTTGTTGAATATTATCAAATGCTTGGTCTACATTTTTAGGATTGAATTGAAGTTCGTAAATGATTTTATATAATCCGTCTTCTTGTATAAGTTGTGTATGAGTTCCTTGTTGAATAATTTGTCCATCATCAAGGACTATAATTAAATCGGCTGTTTTTAGGGTTTTTATTCTATGAGCAATCATGATAGTTGTTCGATTTTTGGAGAAAATTTCTAGTTCTTTTTCAAGTTTGGTTTCTGTTTCAGTATCTAAGGCAGATGTTGGATCATCTAAAAGTAATATTGAAGGGTCTCTTAATATTGTTCTTGCGATATTTATTCTTTGTCGTTGTCCTCCTGATAATGAAATCCCTCTTTCTCCTACCATAGTAGAATATTTTTCAGGTAAAGATTCTATGAAGGAGTGTATTTGTGCTATTTGAGCAGCTTTTACTATTTCTTCAAATGATGCTTTAGGTTTACCATACTTGATATTTGCTTCTATTGTATCTGAGAAAAGGAATACATCTTGAAATACTGTTCCTATTTGATCATGAAGTGTAGGAATAGATAATTTCCGGATATCATGTCCATCTATTTCAATCGAACCATTTGTTACATCATAAAATCTAGGTATAAGCATGTTTAATGTTGTTTTTCCAGATCCAGGAGTTCCTAAGATAGCAATTTTTTCTCCAGGTTTAATATCTAATGATATATTTTGTAAAACTGGTTGTTCAGGCACATAAGAAAATGAAATATTTTTCAATTCAATGTGACCCAATAATTTTTTTACTTTTATTGGTTCTTTTGGATTTTCAATGATTTCGTTACTCTCAATTACAGAGAAAATTCTTTCACTTGAAGGTATTGCTCTTGTTACATGACCTAACATAAATCCTAACATTCTAATTGGTTGAATTAACATATTTAAATAAAATATAAATTCGGTTAATTGTCCGGGACTTATACTATTATTAAATACTTGATAACCTCCCATCCAAAGGATTAGGATTCCAAGAGAAGAGAACATAAATTGAAGGAATGAAGTTCGAGAAGCAAGTAATTTTCTTGTGGTCCACTGTTTCTTTCCTAATTCAGAGGATAGTGTTTCAAATTGACGTTTTTTAAATTCTTCGGCTCCAAATACTTTTACAAGTTTTATTCCTGAAAGAGTTTCTTGTAAAATAGTTGTTAATTTGCCACTATTATTTTGTACCCAAGTCCATAGTTTACGTGCTTGTTTACTGACTGTTAGTGATACTATTATTGCTATAGGGACTCCAGTAATGGCAATGAGTCCCAATGTTACATTACTGATTAAAAGAATTGTTGGAATTGCTAGTAGAAGGATAATAATATATGGAGTACGAAACATTCCAATTTGAACAAACATTTGAGTTACTTCGATATCAAAAGTTCCTTTTGTTAAGAGATTACCTGTATTTTCTGAGTCAAAAAACTTGAAATTTAAATGTTCAAGTTTTCTTAAGAAAACATTTCGTATGTCAAAGGATACTTTTTGTGCTAGATTTTGGGTATAAAATGTTTGAATAAAGGTACTTATTGCATGCGCCAGACTTGTTAATATTAGTAATCCTCCAATAAGAAATAGCTTTGTTAAAGTAGTGTTTTCTAAAGCTGAATCTAAGCTGAATCCTATTACTTTAGGGATTGCTAATCCAAAAACAGTAGTAAGAATTAAGCCTAAGTAGGCTAAACTCAATTCTTTTTTGTGCTTAAATACAAAGGAAAGTATTTTAAATAAATATTTCATTACTTGATACTTGTATTATTACAAGTCGTTTTCAAAAAACTCCCAATATTTTATACGTTTTTTTGACGCATATAATTAATAAATGAGTATCAAGACGTTTGTTCAGATGTTTTTTAGAAGAAAAAATTAGTGAATAAAACGGAAAACTATGGTGAATAATTGCAGGCTATGTTTAATATCATTATAAATACGTATCTTTAATCGATTTTTAATTAATGTAATAGTTTTCACTACTAATCCCAATAAAAAATAACGGAGCAACCTATGTATACTCGCTTATATAGTTAATTCTATAACTTCATGCATGAAAATAGGAGGCAATTTTATTACGAATTTTGAAGAAAAATGCTGAATTTTCAAAGATTTATTGTTTTGCAAAGGAACAGAAGCAGTTGATTTATCAGAGATATTGATATTCCGCAGTTCTATAGAAGTCCCATGAATGGGGAATTTTTCATCCATATGTAAAAACATAGGTAATTTCTGCACATCAAAAGCTCCTTGGTGAATATTTTCAAAAGGCATCATAGTTTTAGCTCTTTGATATACATGAATGAGAAGCTTGTCATTTTTATGAAAAGCAGTAAGTTCAAGACGAGAAGGTCCATTGAGAGTTATAGGTGCAGGAGGTAAGAGAGAAGGGAGAAAACTTCGTAATCTATGAGTGGGATAGTGAGCAAAGCCTTTACCGTAGTCAGCAGATATGTAATAGGCTTGACCTTTTCCAAAAGAATGTAGAGTTACTCCAGGCAAACCAGAATCATGCATTTTACTAGTATAAGGAGCTCCCCCAAATTGTTGGCCAAAGGTTTTTCTGTTACTTAGATTCAATACTTGTTGTATATCAGTATTGTCATGTATTTTGACAATAGTATGTTGCGCTTCCATAGTAAGAGCGACACCAAAGAGATTTTTCATCTGAGAGGAAACAGGAGCATAAATAGTTCCGGAGTCACCATCTTTATCATAGGTGCCATGATAGTCAATACCAAGGACTTCAGAAAGACCAAAATTAGGACGTTTATTCCCAAGTTCGTCATAGAGAGAAGTTTCATAATTAGTGATAAGAATACCGCCATTTTGAACCCAATGACGAATAATGGCAATTTGATTATTTGAGAGGCATCTGGAATCAGGGAGAATAAGAACTTTATAAGGTTCAAGTTCA
>CAZDRU010000008.1:0-55913 GCA_964508175.1 uncultured Dehalococcoidia bacterium | reverse complement strand
GTGTTCTTCATGTGTATGTTCACTTTTTCGGAGTATAATATTTTTATCGACTGATATAGCTTTTAATTTATCATCAACTAAATCTAACACCCAATCATCTAATCCATGTCCTATATAAAACACTGCTGCTGAATTGTTTATATTTTTTTTAGTACTAACGGTAGGATTAAAAACATGGGGAGATTCACCAGGAGGAATAATTGATTTAACTTGTATTTTATCCCCAGCTAATTCGTGAGCAATCGAATAAATAGGATAAATAGATGTCATAACCAATGGTTTTTCAGTTACAACTTCTCTTATGTTTTGATTATCCTCATCAACAGTTTTATTTGTTCCAGAACAAGCAACTAAAATAAAGCTAATAAGTGTTAATAAAACAACTGGTAATAAACTCAATAATTTATTTTTTATAATTATAAGATTCAACATATAAACCTATACTCCTTTAATCAATATATAAATGAGAAAGATTCTCATTTAATATTTATACTAGAACCTAAATCTCTTTTTGTCAAATATTTTGAGAATTATTCTCATTTATAATTTGAGAGAAACGATTTTGTGCTATAAAATACAAGAATGGATAAAGAAAATTTAATACAAAAGCTTAAAAAAAGCGGTCTTTAAAATACAAATCCTAGATTAGAAGTTTTAAAGATTTTAAACAATGTTAATGGCCCTCTTTCAATTGAAAATATTATTAGAAACTCAAAAAAAAGAATTGCTATTTCAACTTTATACAGAGTAATAGCTGATTTATTAGACGCAAAATTAATAAAAACCTTTTCATCTCCAGATCAAAAGTTATTAATAGAAATGACTGAGAATGAAAATACAAATGAACATCATCACCATCTATACTGTAAATCTTGTGAAAAGGTATTTGATATCAATTTAGACAATAAGGTAGAAGCTATCATCGAAAAACTAGTCAATCAAATTAGTCAAACACACCAAATAGAAATTAATGAACATTCTTTTGAAATGTATGGATCATGTAATAATGAAGGCAAGCATCCTAACATTGAAAATAAAAATCGAAAGAATTAATTTTTCATAATTCTATTTTGAAAAAAAATTAGACTCTGGCAAAAGTTCAACGCTTTCATTAGTAATATTATTTCACAAAAAAAACATCTCGAATGAATGAGATGTAAAATGAACTTCTAAAAATTTGAACGAAGAAGATGAACCACAAGAATTGCTCCTTATAGCATTAAGAATATTACCAGTTTATTACCACTGTACAAACATAGGCATAACAACATGAAGGTAGTTATCTACATTTTCCATTCTAAACACACCCGGACTCGAAGGACTTAAAATTTCTAATGTAATATTACCTGTATCCATATTTTGTAAAACATCGATAAGATATCTACTGTTAAAAGCAATTTTACTAGCTTCACCTTCAACTTCTACATCTATTTCACCACTATGTGTACCAATATCTTCAGCTCGAGCTTCAACAACAACTTTTCCAGAAACTTCGTCGGACCCTGGAACTATTTCAAGTTTAACAATTCCACTTCCATCTCGAGCAAAAATAGATGCAGATTTAATAATTCTGGTCCATTCACTAAGAGGAGCTCTTACTTTAGTCTTATGTTCTGTAGGAATTAATGGTTTATAATTAGGAAATGCACCGGCAAGCAATTGCGATACTAATTCTACATCCCCAACTTTAAAAAATATTTGACCTTTTTCTGGAGACATTTTTATAGTAAGTGGGTCATCTATTTCTGCTAATAATCTATTAAGTTCCTGTAATGATCTTCCGGGAATAATTCCTTCAATATCCTCTGTAACACTGGTTGTCAATTTTCCGTCATGAACCGAAAGTCTGAACCCATCAGCTCCTGCCAAGACATACTCATCATTATGTAATTCAAATTTTACTCCGGTAAGTACTGGTCTTGATTCTTCAGTAGCAACTGAAAAAGCAACTCTCGATACTGCCTGTCTAAATACAGAAGTATCTATATTAATTTCAACTCCATCATCAACTTGTGGAACAGGAGGAAATTCTTCAGAAGAAGTACCATGAATAGTACCTTTAAATTTACCTCCAGTTACAATTAAACTGGTGTTTTCCTGATTGCTTTCTAAATTAATTTGTTCAGTAGTCAATGAACCTACAAACTCAGTAAGTAATCTCGCAGGCACTGTCATTTCTCCTGGCTCTTCAATAACAGCTGAGACACGAGTTGTAATCGCCATTTCTAAATTAGTAGCAGAAAGCTTTAATTCAGCTTGTTCTGTTTCTATAAGAATGTTTTGAGTAACAGGTAAAGTAGTTCTCGTAGCAACTGCTCGTCCAACTACAGAAAGACCTTTAATTAAATTTTCTTGTAGACATTGTACTTTCATAACTTATTCGGAAAAGTATAAAGGGATGGAAAGAAAGCGTCAACTATTACTAAAGGCAGACATCAAATTTAATTTATCGTCTTTAGGTAAGCTATAATAGTTGTAATTTCCTCTTTTGTAAAAACTTCGGCATAATTGTTAGGCATAAGATTTGCTTGAAATCCTTTCACTAGTTTTTTATTTGGTTCAAGAATTGATTCAGTAAGGTATGCAACATCTTTTGAATCAATAGAAGTGCCGTCTTCAAATTCTCCAGAAGATTCAAATAAATTTTTCCAACTAGGACCGATAATGACTGAACCATCTAAGGAATGGCAAGCAATACAGCCATTCTTTTCGACCAATTGTTGACCCAAAGAAACATCATCTAGCTGCGTTGTAATAACTTCAACTGGTATTGGAGTAGCTGTTGGAACTAAAACGTTCGCAATTTCACCTAAAGGAGTAGGTGTTGGACGAGGAGTAGAAACTACCGTTTGTTTTTTAGCAACAGTGACTTCGTCAGGATTGTTTATTAGATCGGTTGAACAGGCTAAAAACAAACAAGTAATCAAAAATATATTCAAACTAATTAAAACTTTTTTCATATAACAATATTGTATCTCAAAAAAAAACTATGCTGTCAAGAACTAAAAAGAAAAATGCAAAAATGCAAAAGATCCTCTTTTTCGATTTTTTTAAAAAAAGAGGATCTTTTTAAATTTAAGAAATTATAATAAGAGTATTAACTAACTCTTTTAACTTCAAGAGTTTCTCCAGGAGACAAGGCTACACGACGAACATTAATGCCAAGTTTTAATAACCAATAACCTAAAGTAGCTTTACTGACTCCTAATTCATCAGCAGTTTGAGAAAGACCTATTTCATTAACTCTCTCAGGTAATAACTTATCTAAAGGTCGTTGAAATTGCTTTTCTACTTTTAACATCAATTTAGTTTTTCTTACCATTTGTGTCCTCCAAAATTTAACTTAGTCCTGATGTTAACAAAATGTTCTGTCGATTGTCAATAACTATTTGAAATTTTTTTAATTATTTTTTTTTAAAAGTTTAAGAAAAGTATAGAACATGGATCCGCAACCAGATTATTTGCTAGCTTATTTCTTATTTGTTAGACTCAAATTAATCTAAAAATAAAGAAAAAAAAATGGATATTTTACAAATAATTGCAACAGCTATGACTCCTATAGGAGAATTGAGAGCATCAATCCCTCTTGGAATTACAGTATTAGGCCTCCCAGCATGGATTGTATTTATATTCTCTGTACTAGGAAACGCAATACCAGTCCCAATTATTTTGTTTTGCCTTAACAGAGGAGAACAATTCTTAAATCGAATGCCAGGACCAATAAAAACTTTATTAAACTGGAGAATCAAAAAAATTGAAGAAACTTATCAAGGCAAAATCACAAAATACGGTTCTTTATTTTTAATAATCTTAGTAATGATCCCTTTACCTTTTACAGGAGCTTGGACAGCGACTTTGGCTTCATGGGTATTTAAAATTCCACCTATTCGTGCATTTTTTTTAATCACTATAGGAATTATTCTAGCTGGATTATTAGTAACATTATTAACTCTAACTGCAGTAGAAATCGGAGAAAAAATATAAAATCATCATACTAATCACCTTGTCATCAGATTCAAAAACAACGTAATTAGTAAAATACAAAGTGATATGAAAAAAAAAGAACAATTATTACAATCAGGGAAACTTCCTTCTGAAATACTGAATGGATTATTATCAAACATTACTTATGATGATGAAAGAATTTTAATCGGACCTACAATAGGCGAAGATGCTGCAGTGATCGACTATGGAGATAAAGTGATTGTTACAAAAACAGACCCAATCACTTTCGCAACTAAACAAATAGGATGGTATTCAGTTAATATTAATGCAAATGATATAGTAAGTACTGGAGCTATACCTAAATGGTTTATGGCTACGATTTTATTACCTAACAATACTCAAGAAAAACTTGTTAGGGATATTTTTTTTGATATTCAAAAAGCTTGCAAAACTTTAAACATCTCCTTAGTAGGAGGACACACTGAAATCACAACTACAGTAACTCATCCAATAGTAGTAGGTTCAATGATAGGAGAAACAAGTAAAAAACTTTATCTTCCAACCAGTGGAGTTAAAAACAAAGACGCCATTATTCTTACAAAACAATTAGCAATTGAAGGAATAACTGTGATGGCACATGAAGGGGAAACGAAACTTAAAAAAGCGAATATACCTAGCGATTGCATCTCAAATAGTAAAAAATATCTTTCTTCTCCAGGGATCAGTGTAGTAAAAGAAGCAATGATAGCTAGAAATATCGAAGGAATACATGCAATGCATGATCCTACAGAAGGAGGGCTTGCCACAGCAATAAAAGAAATATGTATTGCTGGCAATGTAGGGGCCAATTTATCCTTCGAATCTATTCCCATACTTCCAGAATGTATAACTTTATGTTCAACTTTCGGATTAGATCCACTTGGACTTTTAGCTTCAGGGTCACTACTTATTTGTGTAGATAATAAATATTCTTTAGAATTAATTTCAAAACTAAAACAAGCAGAAATCCCTGCCTGTAAAATAGGGGAAATTACAAATGAAGCAAACCAAATTACTATCACTAAAAATAAAATAAAAGAAAATCTCAAGAATTTTGAAAGAGATGAAATAACAAAATTTTTTGGCAGTTAATCATAAAGGAAATTGAAATGAAAGCAGCAATATTCTATAAACCCAATCCAATACTTCCAATTGAAGATATTAACATCAGATCTCCTTTAAAAGGAGAAGTTCTTATAAAATTAAGTGCTGCTGGAGTATGCCATAGTGATTACCATTTTATGACAGGAATGATGATTCCTCCTAAATCACCTTTTATTATGGGACACGAAGGAGCTGGAATAATAGAAGAAATCGGCAAAGATGTTCAAAACATTAAAGTAGGAAACAAAGTATTACTTTCAATGGATGCAATATGTCGAAATTGTAAAAATTGTAAATTAGGTAAAGAAACTTTATGTTCGACTTATGGAAGAACCTTTACTATGCCAGACGGAACAACGCGATTTTATAAAAACAATATAAAATATTATCATATGGTGGGAACTTTCTCTGAATACACTATATTACCAGCAGATCAAGTTATAGTGGTTCCTGACGACAGTCCTTTAGAAAAAATTTGTATTATAGGATGCGCTGTAATAACTGGGATTGGAGCTGTTGTTAACAGAGCACAAGTAAAACCTGGGAGTACAATGGCAGTGTTTGGATGTGGAGGCGTTGGTCTTAATGTAATACAAGGAGGAGTACTTTCATCAGCTTCAAAAATCATTGCAGTCGACACAATACCAAATAAACTTTCAATGGCAAAAAAATTAGGAGCAACACATACAATTAATGCATTAAAAACAAATCCTATAAACACTATAAAAGAAATTAATAACGGCCCAGTAGATTATGCATTTGAAGTAGTTGGAAATCCTAAAATTGCTGAACAAGTTTTTGCTTCTATTGCCCCCGGAGGAACAGCTGTCTTAGTTGGAATACAACCACCTAAAACAAAAATATCTGTAGATGCATGGGAACTAATCACAGATAAAACATTAATGGGCTCCTTTCATGGGTCTGCAAAACCAAATAAGGATTTCCTTTGGTTAATTGAATTATACAAATCGGGAAAATTAAAATTAGATGAACTTATCACAAAATACCGTCCACTAAATGAAATTAATGATGCATTTAATGATTTAATAGAAGGACGAACTATAAGAACGGTGCTTACTTTTAAATAAATTTAACTATATTATTAAATAATAGATAATAGAATATATGAATAAAATTTCTTTACAACTTAACATTAAACCTGAAAGCATAGTATGCATAATAAACAATAAAGAATATACTTTCAGTCATAAATTTCTAAGAAATTATTGTCCTTGTGCATCATGTATTAATGAAATAACTGGAGAAAAAATACTTGATCCAAATACAATACCGGAAACGATCCAAGCAATTGACTATATAGTAGTAGGTAATTATGCAATACAATTTCTATGGGATGATACTCACTATACCGGAATATACACATACGAATACCTTGAAAAATTAGGAACCAAAAACCAAAATGCATAGAAACAGTAAAAGTGCATTAATGCAATTAACACAAATACTGCATTTATATTGCACGGAAATAATATGAACTCAACCCCTTTAAATAAAATATCTATAAAAAAACTTATTTCTGCCCCTTTTAATCTGATCCGAAATTATCAAGAGCTAAATATACAAATCCAACCAAATGGATTTGATATGACATTAGATACAGTTTCAAAATTTACTAATAGCGGAAAAGTTGATTTTGATAATAGTCAAAGAATCTTAGCAAATACACAAATTCTTCCATTTAATAAAGATGGATGGCTAAAACTAAAACAAGGCTCTTACTTAATAACTTTTAACGAAATAGTTAAAATACCCTTAAATATAATGGCATTAGGAAAACCTCGTTCAAGTTTATTAAGAAATGGAGTTTCAATTCATAGTGCGGTTTGGGATTCAGGATATGAAGGTAAATCTTCTGCCTTACTAGTAATCTACAATACAGAATTTGAAATAAAACAAAATGCAAGAATTTTTCAACTTGTTTTTTTTAAATTAGATAAAACAGTAAAAAAAGGATATGAAGGCAAATTTCATAAAGAGGGCATTTAATATGCTAAAACGCTATTTATATATTAATATATATATATACCTTACTTAAAAGCACGTTAATTCATTGCATTATGTAAAGTAAAATCACTTACTTGGAAATTACTTCACAAAATTCGTTTGACCATAAACTCTAAATTTTGATAAACTTTTTTATCGGGTCCCAGTAGCTCAGTTGGATAGAGCGTCTGCCTTCTAAGCAGAAAGTCGCGGGTTCGAATCCTGCCTGGGACGCCAGATATAACTCATAATTAGTATCTGTTTAATTATCAATCTGCCAAGAGTATTATTTATTTTTTATTTTAACTTTTCTGATAATTTTATAAAAAATTTCAATTCTTTATAATTATCGACAGAACCTTCATTTAGAACTTCTTTAATGGGTTCCCCTAATAATATACGCTTTATAGGTATTTCTATCTTCTTACCATTTAATGTTTTAGGTATATACCTAACTGATAAAATTTTATCTGGAATATGTCTTGGAGATAATTCTTTTGCCAAGGTCTGAACTATTTTAGTGTTAATTTTCGAATTCCATATAAACTGTTCAAATAAAACAACAAATAAATATAAAGATCCTTGCGTTTCTCCATGTGAAGTATCAATAATTAAACTATCTTTAATTTCAACCATATTTTCTACAACTGAATAAAATTCGCTAGTACCCATGCGAACTCCACCTCTATTCAAAGTTGCATCAGATCTACCCAAAATGAGACACCCATAATCACTAGTTATTTTAACCCAGTCACCATGATTCCAAACATTATCATATTTATAAAAATAACTTTTCCTAAATCGAACCCAATTTAAATCTCCCCAAAGAAAAAGAGGCATTGAAGGAAATGGTTTAGTTATAACTAATTCTCCAACTTCACCAATAACTGAATTGCCCTTTTTATCATATGCTTCGATTTTTGCTCCTAAACAACGACATTGTATTTCACCTGCATAAACCGGCAATAATGTCACAGGACCAACAAATCCTGTACATACATCAGTACCTCCGCTATAAGATGCTATTTGCACTCTATTTCCTATATTTTCATTGATCCACTTAAACGCATCTGAAGATAAAGATGATCCTGTAGAACCGATGGTTCTCAATGATTTCATTGCCATAAAATTTTTTGGGCATAATTTAGATTTCATTGATGCATGAATATAAGAAGCACTAGTACCAAAAAATGTGATTTTTGCTTCTTCTATTAATTTCCATAATCGATCTAATGAAGGGAATGTAGGACTCCCATCATATATTACTATTGAACATCGCATAAATAATGCACTAACAACTATATTCCACATCATCCATCCAGTAGTAGTATGCCAAAAAAATCTATCACCAGATTTAATATCCATATGCAAACCCAATGTTTTAATATGTTCTAAAATAATACCTCCATGCCCATGAACTATAGGTTTTGGTAACCCAGTAGTACCAGATGAATATAAAATCCATAAAGGATGATTAAAAGAAACTATTTCAAAATTGAGTGGCTCTAATCTCTGACGAATCTTTTCCCAAGAAATTACTTTATGCTTCATATGATTACTATTTAAATATGAAACCATTATTATATTCTCTAAATTTGGCAATCCCTTAGAAATATCTTGTATATCATTTTTTTTAAAATACTCTTTTCCTCCAAAAACATATCCATCAACTGTTATTAATACTTTAGGATTAATTTGTTTAAACCGATCTATAACACTACGAACTCCAAACTCAGGTCCACATGAAGACCAAATAGCTCCAATACTTACAGTAGCAAGAAACGCAATTATTGCTTCTGGAATATTCGGCAAATATGCCACAACACGATCACCTTTCCTAACTCCAAGTTTTTTTAATCCACATGAAACACGAGAAACTTCTTCAAAAAGTTGCTTGTATGTAAGTACTGTTTTATTCCTAGTTTCTGAATAACTGATAATGGCAGGATTATCATTTCTTATCCGTAATATATATTTAGCATAATTAATTGATGAATTTGGAAACCACTTTACTTCAGGCATATCATGTCCTTCTAAAACAGTGTCCGAAAATTTATCAAATTCGATATTAAAAAACTCAGAAATAGATAACCAAAAACATTCAATGTTATCAACTGACCACTGCCAGAGATCATGATAATCAATAAATTTGAGGTTTTTTTCTTTATTTAACCATTCAATATATCTAGTTAAATTAGATTCTTTGATTTGTTCTTTATCAGGCTTCCAAATAGGAATTTTAAAATCCAGATTTATTGATTTATTCAAGCTAATACTCCAATTCAACTTATGAACTTAAATACACAAAACATATCCCTAAAGTAATTACTACCCATAATAAAACAAATAAGAATGGCCACAACCAGAAAAAAATAATGGGAGCTTTAACTTTAATTCCACGATCACATTTTTCACAATAAGTACCTTTAGATTCCAAGGTTAAACGTTTGTGGCAACCACGACATTTATTACCATCTATTTGTATTTGATCCCACCAACGCAATTTTCACTCCTAATCATTATCTACTAAAAATATTAAGAAATAAAATGTATTTTATTTCTTAATAACTACCTCGAAATTCGATCTGCTTCCAGGCTTCATAAATTACAATTGCAACAACATTAGAAATATTTAAACTACGATTATTGGGCATCATCGGCAATTTTACTATGTTTTGTGAAGATATCATTTTTAATATATTTAAAGGCAAACCAGAACTTTCAGAACCAAAAAGCAAATAATCATTCAAAGTATATTTTATGTCAGTGTAAACTTGTTTTGCTTCTGGAGAAGTAGCAATCAATCTACTCGGCATTTCTTCGGTTAAAAAGGACGTAAAAGAATCGTGTATTTTAACTTTTTGTAAATCTCGATAATCTAAAGCTGCTCTACGAAGTTTTCGATCATCTAAATCAAATTGAATTGGACGTATCAAATGCAAAATCACGCCTGTATTTGCACATAATCTAATAATATTGCCAGTATTATGAGGTAGTTCACGACTAACAAGAACTACATTGAAATTTGATTTAAAATTATTTTGCAGCTCGATCATATTCTTCAAAAGCTTTTTCTGCTGATCTCAACGCATTTACAGTACATGGATATCCACCATAAAAAAGAAGTTGTGTAATAATCTCAATAATTTCTTGTTTAGTAGCCCCACAGCGTAAAGCCCCTTTTATATGATCTCCTATTTGTTGATGTCGATCTAAAACCGTCAAAGCTGCAATTGTACATAAACTGCGAATTTTAATCTCAACAGATTCTCTCTGATATATATGGCCAAAAAGAACGCTATTTATTAAATCAAATACTTCTTTAGTGGGTTCTGCAGCAGAATTTAACTTTGGTTCTTTATCATAATACCAATTACGGAATTTCTTAGATTTTTCTAATAAATCTTCATATTTTTCCATTTTTTGCATCCTTATTATTAATATATTTGCTTATAAACAGAACCACATATTACAATAATTTTGAAGTAATACAAATTGTTAATAATAGATAATCATTTATACTTCATAAAATTAAAAGAATATTTGTAATCACTTATTTGATAAATAATTCTCTATATATGATGAATAAAATTCCATATACTATTACAAAGATAAACGAACCCATCATTCACTCTTTGGGAAAATTAAAAAATCCATTATCTCTATTCGAAAAAATCAAGCATCTTCCGTATCCAGTGTTCCTAGATAGTTCATTACCTCATAAAACAAGAGGGAGATATTCTTTTATATCTGCTGATCCATATTTAATAATGAAACATCACAATAATAAAACCATTATCTTTAATGATAATTTCAAGGAAATAACTTACAAATCACCATTCGATACTCTAAATAAACTTCTTCTTGAACATACAAATAATTTGAATAAAACTAATTTCCCGAAAGAATTCCAAGGAGGAGCAATTGGATTTTTCTCTTATGATAGTGGAAGACTTTTAGAAAACATCCCATCAATCGCAAAAAACGATCAAAACCTTCCAGAAATTTTATTAGGATTTTATAATTGGTTAATTATCCATGATAATGAAACTTATGATACATTTATAACCTCAACAGGAGCTCCAAACAAAACATTAAGGGCAGCAAATTTTCAATTAAACAAAATTTTAAATCTATTAAAAACAAGTCAAATCCTACAAAATCAAAAGTTATTTAAGTATAAAATTGGTCCATTTAAATCCAATTTCACTAAAACAAATTATATTAATTCTATAAATAAAATTAAAAATTATTTAAAAGCAGGAGATGCCTACCAAGTAAATCTTTCTCAAAGATTTGAAAGTATATTTGATGGAGATCCTTGGTCTTTATACTTAACTATACGAAAGCAAAATCCAACTAATTTTTCTGCATTCTTAGATTTTCCTGAAATAACGATTCTAAGCATATCCCCCGAACAATTTATGAAAATCAATAATGATCATATTGAATCACGACCTATTAAAGGAACTAAAATACGATCTAATACTCCTGCTATCGATACAGAAATAGCTAAAACTCTATTTCAAAGCAAAAAAGATCGAGCTGAAAATTTAATGATAGTTGATCTCATCAGAAATGATCTTGCTAAAATTTGTATACCTGGAACAATAAAAGTACCAGAACTTTTTTCATTAGAAAAAACTTCATCAGTATGGCATCTTGTATCCAGTGTAATTGGACAACTACGAAAAGATGCCTCAATATCTAACGTATTAGAAGCAGCTATCCCAGGAGGTTCGATTACAGGAACTCCCAAAATCAGATCTATGCAAATAATAGAAGAATTAGAACCTGTCAGAAGAAATTTATATTGTGGAACTATTGCATTCATGCCTGATAATAAAACATTGAATTCAAATATCGTAATCAGAACAATAACTATACAAAAAGAAAAATTATATTTATCTCTTGGAGGAGGTATAACTTTTGAATCTAATCCAGAAGATGAATACAAAGAAACTATAGCTAAAGGAAAATCTATATTAGAATCAATTCAACTATAATTTTCGAAAAATTATTTTCATTATATTAATCCCCAAAATTTTCCTTTTCATTTCTAACGAATAGATAATTCCTAATCCTAAAGCAGTTAACAATATTAAAGTAAATACTGATGCTTCCAATCCAAAATCACCCCCACTAAACCAAACATTCGAATTTGAAGTTAAATTAATATTAAGAACTCCTTCAATACTGTGACCTGAAACTGGAATACTAAAAACTAGTCCCTGAACAACATTCCAAGCAAAATGAAATCCTATGACCATCCATAATCTACGAGTTATTATAAAAACAGCTGATAATAATATACCTGCTTCCAAAGCTATTGCAATTGATGTAAATATAGTAGCATTAGGATTCAAATAATGAGCAAATCCAAAAACCAATCCTGATATAAAAATTGCTATCCATGACCCAAGCCACTCCTCAAATAATCTGAATAATATTCCTCTAAAGATTAATTCTTCAACAAATCCCGCATAGAATCCTATATTAATCAAAACAGGAATAACATTATTTACTTTAATCTTATTTACAACAATATGATATTGTCCCAATAAAATTAACAATCCAACAAGAAAACATATTAAAATCGTTCCCATTAGTAAACCAATTACAAATTCACTAAATGCACTATTTAATCCAAAATATTTATAAATTACAGAATCACTTTTGTTTGTAATTCGCAATTCATAAACAGGTCTTTTTTCCCAAAATTTAACATAAAAAATGTATGCAATAAAAGAAACCAAAATACCTAAAAGAATTCCCAATTCTCCAGAAATCATTCCCTCTAATAATACAAGAGGAAGAAATACAATACATAGAGCAAATAATAAACGTATTAATGGATGATTAAATAGCTTCATAGAAAAAATCTAAAAAAAGACAGTCGAACTCTTACTTTTATCCACCACTAATATTCGGAAGGAAAGTCACTTCGCTATCAGCATTAACTCGTTCATATAATCCTCTTCTTATGAAAACTCCATCAATAGATGCTGTTAGACTGGGTTTCAATTGTCCCTCAACAATAAGCCTTGACTTTAATCCAGGGTAGTTTTCATCAAGTCGATCTACTACTTTTCGCAAAGTATTTCCATCAACAACTACTTTATCTTGACCTTTAGTAAGTTGCCGTAAAAGTGGAGGAATACAAACAACTACCATCTAACACCTTAATGGCCATTCATTAATGCATTGACAATTCGTGCAGGATTCATTGGAGTATCAAACAATCTAACATTCACAGCATTATATATAGCATCTTGTATCGCTGCTAATGGAGGAGCTAAAGGCACTTCTCCTACTCCCCTAATTCCAAAAGGACTGCCAGGATTTTCAACTTCAACTATTTCACATTCAATCATAGGCAAGTCTAAAGCAACTGGCATTCGATAATCCAAAAAACTAGAATTATTCATAACACCTTTATTATCATAATAATATTCTTCATTCAAAGCCCATCCAATACCTTGTGCTACTCCACCTTGAATTTGATTTTCAACATATGCTGGATGAATTGCAGTCCCAACATCTTGAACTGCTGTATATCTTAGTATAGTTACTTTTCCGGTTTCAGGGTCAACTTCAACATCAACAATATGTGTTGCAAAAGCTTTTCCTTCTCCACTAGGACTTACACTGGCTGAAGCACTCACTAAACCACCAATTTCTTTTGCCAATTCTTTAAAAGTCATTTTATCCCCATTTTTCCCACTAAAAACACCGTCTTCATACTTAACTTCATTTGAAGAAATATCCCAAATATCGGCAACCTCACCTATTAACTTTTGCTTAAGTTCATTAGCAGCTTCATAAGCAGCTAATCCTGTAGCATACGTAACTCTACTGCCTCCCGTAGTTCCTGTAAACCCAACTGAGTCTGTATCTCCTACTTGAGGCAAAACTTCTTCTGCTTTAATATCAAGAACTTCTGCAGCCTGCATGGCTATCGAGGCACGACTGCCTCCAATATCTGGAGAACCTTCAATAAGTTTCACTGTTCCATCTTCAACCAATGTCAAAGTACAACTTGATGGACCACCGCCATTCATCCAATAACCAGAAGCTACTCCCCTACCTCTATTTTTCCCAGGCAAAGGACTTTTATAATGAGCATGATTTTTGGCTGCTAGTACAGTTTCTTCACATCCAATAACAACATTAAGAACTTTTCCGTCACGTCGAATACTCCCTTTTTTAGCTGCATTATTTAATCTAAATTCTAATGGGTCAATTCCTAATTTGTCTGCTAATTCATTTACAACATTCTCAGCAGCAAATGCAACTTGTGGAGCTCCAGGAGCTCTATAAGCACAGCTTTTTGGTCGATTTACAACAACATCGTAACCGTCTATTTGTATATTCTCTATTTCATAAGGACCAAATATACACTCAACACCAGCACCAACAGCTGAACCTGGATAACCACCAGCTTCCATAGCAACGATTGCTTTTCCTGCAACTATTTTCCCGTCTTTAGTTGCTCCCATTTTTACTTTACAATATGAACCTGGAGCAGGGCCTGATCCTTCAAAAACTTCGTCACGTTTCATATACATCTTTACAGGCAATCCACCTGTTTTTTTTGATAATAAAGCAGCAACAGGCTCAAGATAAACGGTAGTTTTACCACCAAACCCACCACCTATTTCCATAGGATAAACTTTAACTTTAGAAGCTGGGATAGCCATTAAACTAGCGGTTTGTGAACGAACAGCAAAATGTCCCTGTGAACTACACCAAACAGATAATCTGCCATCAGGTTCCCATCTTGCAGTACCATTATGAGGTTCAATATATCCTTGATGAACCATTGCTGTCGTAAATTCTCGTTCGACTATAACATCAGCATCAGCAAAACCTTTATCAATATCACCAATTATATCTTGACTATGATCGGCTATATTACTTGGTTTATCAGCAGAAGCACCAAATTCATTTGTATATAAGTCTTCATGTAAAAGAGGAGCATCTTCTTTCATAGCTTCTCTTATATCAACAACAAAAGGTAATATTTCATATTCTACATCAATAAGAGACAATGCTTCTTCGGCAATATGTTGATTAACAGCGGCCACCGCAGCAATAGCGTGTCCTTTATATAAAACTTTTGCACTCGCAAGTAAATTATCAGCTAAACGTTTAGAACTAACTACAGTTTCTCCTGAATGTTCAACACGATCTTCAATAGTAGGAAAATCATCATGAGTAACTACTGCTTTTACTCCTTCCAATTTAAAAACATTACTTGTATCAATTTTTTTTATTCTTGCATGTGGATGTGGACTACGTAATACTTTTCCATAAAGCATCCCTTTAAGTTTTATGTCCGAACCATAATTAGCAGTACCAGTAACTTTATCTACACCATCATGTCGAATCGGACGAGTTCCAATTACTTTATATTTTTTTGAAGTTGAAGTCATATTAATTACTCTCCCTCATTTTTTTAGCTGCTGACAAAATAGCTCGAATAATTTTGTCATATCCTGTACATCTACAAAGATTTCCAGCAACCCATTCACGAACTTTATGTTCAGATGGATTATTATCTTTTTCAAGCAATGCTTTAGCTGACATTATAAATCCAGGAGTACATATCCCACATTGTAATGCCGCTTCTTCTAAGAAAGATTGTTGTATAGGATGAAGACCATCTGTCGTAGCAACACCTTCAACTGTTTCAACATTTTTCCCTTGAGCTTCTAACCCAAGAACTAAACAAGAATCAACTAAAGTTCCATCTAAAATCACACTACATGCACCACAATTCCCATCAGCACAACCTTCTTTAGTTCCAGTCATTTGCAATTCTTCTCTAAGAATTTCAAGTAAAGTTTGCCGAGGTTCACATAAAAGCTCTTGTTCTTGTCCATTAACAGTAAAATCTAATCGAACCTTTCCTATCTTATCTGCCATCAACCTTTCCTCCTTTCGCTCTAGTTATTGCATCTGTAAGGGAACGTTTTGTTAAGACGAATACTAATTGTTTTCTATGTTCAATTGTTCCTCTCATATCTGCTATCGGGCTAGCTAATTCTCTAGCAATATTAGCAGACTCTTCTATGGTTTCGTTTGAAACTTCTTTGCCAATCAAGAATTCTGCAGCTTTTGTTACTACTAAAGGTATTGGAGCAACAGCAGATAAAACAATTGACGCATTTTTGAATCGTTTATGTTCTGAATCTAATTCTACTGACACTCCAGCTCCAGCTACTGCTATATCCATTTCATTCCTAGGTATAAAACGAATATATCTAGAACCAGAATTTGGTTTTGGTGATGGAATTTTTAATGAAACAAGAAATTCATCTGAATCTAAAATTGTTTTGCCAGGAGCAACGCAAAATTCTGCAGCAGAAACCGTTCTATTTCCAGAAGGCCCTGCAATTATACATTCACCTGCCAAAGCTATAAGCGGGGGAACTCCATCTGCACTAGGGGCAGCATTACAAAGATTACCACCTAATGAAGCTCTTCCTTGTATTTGAGTTCCTCCAATCATAGAAACAGAATCAATCAAACCAGGATATTTCTTTATTATCTCATCATCGTTATAAATAACATGGCAAGGAACAGATGCTCCCAATATAAGACCATCTGAAGTATGTTTGATTGTCTTTAACTCATTTATATTTTTTATATCTATTACCGAATCAACTGTCCGACGACCAACATTTAATTGAACAAGTAAATCAGTTCCTCCAGCAAATACCCTTGAAGTCTTTTCTTTGTCAACAAGTAATGTCATCGCATCCTTGATCGTATTTGGACTATAATAATTGATTTCTTTCAAAGCCAACCCTCCAATCTTTCTAGATAGTAAATTTAATTACATAACTTCGTTAGTTTACCATTGACAAATAAATAATGGTAGATATCAAAGCATAGAAATTTCATATTAGAAAATACTATTAAGTTTTCTTTATTTATTTAATATAATAAAGATACTTTACAATGAAATAATGAATTTAAAAACACTTTGACTGCATTAACTAAAAAAAACTGTATCCCTTGCAATAAAAACGTTCCCAAATTGAGTGGGAATTTATTAAAATTGTTATTAGCAGAATTCAATACATGGGAATTAATTCAAGAAAAAAAAATTGAAAAAATAAAAAAATCATTCTCTTTTAAAAATTTCATGGAAACTCTTGAATTTGCAAATAAAATAGGAAATATATCTGAATTAGAAGGACATCATCCTGAATTACATTTAGAATGGGGTAAATGCACAGTATTTTGGTGGACTCATAAAATAAAAGGCCTTCACGAAAACGATTTTATAATGGCAAAAAAAACCGATTCACTCTATATACAATAATTAAAATACTAAGGAGAGTATATATATGAAATATTCTGAAACGAATACTATTGAAGCAGGAATGAAATTTACAACAACAAGCGGACTTATTGTCGAAACAACTGGTTCATCACTTGAAATTGAAACAAATGGAATATTTGTACACGAAGTCAAAATTATTGAAGGAGATAATGAAGGAAATACTTTCCTACATAATCTTGATATGGCTGAAAAAGTGTAATGAAAAATATTCAAGAAATTGCAACTAATATAGGATTATCTTTAAATGAAATAGAGCTATATAGTAATTATGCAGCTAAAATTCCTCTTGAATTATTATCTTTGGAAAAAACACAAACTCCTCTAGTAGTAGTAACTGGAATCAATCCAACTCCTATGGGAGAAGGGAAAACAACAACATCAATAGGACTTGTTCAAGGCTTAGCAAAAGAAGGAGCTTCTCCTGTCCTCACTTTAAGAGAACCTTCCTTAGGGCCAGTTTTTGGGATAAAAGGCGGCGGAACTGGTGGAGGAAAATCTATAGTCATCCCAGAAGATAAGATTAATCTACATTTTACTGGAGATGCCCATGCTGTAACAGCAGCTCATAATTTATTAGCTGCTCTCACTGATGCAGCTTGTTATCATCAAACAATCAAATTAAATCCAGAAAATATCCAATGGAAAAGAGTAACTAATAGTAGCGATCGTTCTTTGAGACAAATTACTACTGGTTTAGGATCAAAATTAAATGGACCAAAAAGAAATACTGGATTCGACATTGATGCTGCTTCAGAAATCATGGCTATTTTATCACTAGCTAATGGATATGATGACTTAAAAAAACGTTTGTCAAATATTATTATTGGGTATACAGAAAACAATCACCCAATATTAGCAAAAGAGATTAATGCAGTCGGAGCTATGATGGCTCTTTTACAAGATGCTCTTAAACCAAATCTTACTCAAACAATTGAAGGTCAACCTGCAATAATTCACACAGGTCCTTTTGGGAACATTGCCCATGGATGTAGTTCGATTCTTGCGGATAAATTCGCAACTCAATTTGGGAATATCGTTGTAACAGAAGCAGGATTCGGCGCTGATTTAGGTTTCGAAAAATTTATTCATATTAAAACTCGTTATGGAGCTCCAAAACCCAATGCTGCAATAATAGTAGCAACAATCCGAGCACTTAAATGGCATGGCGGAGCAACTTTAAAAGAACTTACTTCAAAAAACATGGCAATACTCAAAAAAGGGATTTCTAATTTAGAACATGCAATAAATATAGTAAACCTATTTGGGATCCCAGCTGTGGTTGCTATTAATAAATTCCCAGAAGACAGTGAAGAAGAAATTAATTTTGTTCGTAAAATCACCGAAGAAAATGGCGCTACAGCAATAGAAAGTTTAGCTTTTTCTCATGGCGGTGATGGCACTAGAGAATTAGCTTCTTTAATTCTAGAAAAAATTAAAAATAAATCAAAAATTTCTTACCTATATAATTTAACAGATTCAATAGAATCAAAAATAAATACAATTGCAACAAAAGTATATGGAGCATCTGGCATTGAATTGAGTGATGAGGCGGATAAAACAATCAAAAATATTAATTCATTTGGAGCAAACAATCTTCCTATATGTATAGCAAAAACACACCTTTCAATCTCATCAAATCCAAAATTATTAGGCAGACCAACAAATTTTTCATTTCCTATCTCTGCAATAAGGATATCTAAAGGAGCTGGTTTTATATATCCTCTTGCAGGAAATATCAGAACATTACCAGGTTTACCCAAAATACCAAACGCTTCAAAAATTCATATCGATAAAACTGGAGAAATAAAAGGGTTAATGTCAGAAAATTAAATGCTCATATAACATTCAGGGAGGATTTTCATGTCAAACGCAAAAAAAATATTAATAACTGGGATTTCAGGACTAATCGGTCAAATTGTATACCAAGATTTAAAAAATGATTTTGATATTACAGGATTAAGTCGACGAGAATTAAAAGGAATAAAGTATTTTCGTAATAGTATTACTGAACTTAAATCAATTATCCCTGCTTTTAAAGGCCAAGATACGGTTGTTCATTTAGCAGCAGATCCTAGTGATCTATCTCCATGGGAATCTATTCTACCAAATAACATTATTGGAACATACAATGTTTTTGAAGCTGCAAGAATATGTGGAATTAAAAGAATTATTTTCGCAAGTTCAAATCATGTAACAGGCATGTATGAAAATGATCATCCTTATCACCATATAGTTAAAGGTGAATATGAAAATATTGATAAAAAAAACATATCAAAAATCAGCCATCTTTCAGAAATCAGACCAGATGGATATTATGGAATATCGAAATCATATGGAGAAGCAATGGGTCGTTATTATAACGAAACATACAATATATCTGTGATTTGCTTAAGAATAGGTTCGGTTGTTGAATGGAATAATCCATTAAAAAATATACGTCACTTTGCAACATGGCTAAGTCATAGAGATCAAGCTCAATTAATCAAACAAAGTATACTTGCATCTACGGATGTAAAATTTGATATATTTTATGGAGTATCAAATAATGATTGGCGATTTTGGAATATTGAACACGCTAAAAAAATGATTAATTTCTCTCCAAAAGATAATGCAGAAGAATATCGAGAAAGATAAAATCAAAGATCTCTCTTTAAAATCATTTTTTTTCGCTAATATACTGATATGCAGCTAAAGCAGCCGTAATTCCATCTCCAACAGCAGTCCCTAATTGACGTTTAGATTCTGTACGAATATCTCCACATGCATATACCCCAGGAACATTAGTCTCCATATTTAAATCAACAAGAACATGATTAGTTTGATCAAGTAAAATTTTATCTTTTAAATATGTAGAATTAGATTCAAAGCCTACGTAAATAAAAGCTGCTGATGTATTATATTCATAAATACTACCTGTATTTAAGTCTTTAAGTTTTACAGCAGTCATAAGGGTATTCCCAATAAAACTATCAACAACATGATTCCATTTAAAATTCATTTTCTTATTTGCAAAAGCCCTATCTTGTAATATTTTACTTGCTCTTAATGTCTCTCTTCTATGTATAACAGTCACTGAATTGACTATTCCTGTAAGATAAATTCCTTCATCAATCGCAGCATCTCCTCCTCCAACAACTACTACATCTTGTCCTCGAAAAAAATTCCCATCACAAACGGCACAATAAGAAACTCCTTTACCTGAAAATTCGTCTTCTCCTGGAACTCCAAGTTTTTTATGTTGACCTCCACCGGCTATTATTATTGTTTTACCTTGATAAGAATTTGAATTAGTATTAACAATTTTAATATCAGGATCTAATCTAACATCCGTGATTTGTTCATAAACTATTTTCGTTCCGTATTTACTAGCATGTTCTTCAAAAAGCTTAGCTAAATCTGGACCTTTTATCCCTTCAGGAAAACCAGGATAATTTTCTATTAAATCTGTAACTAAAATCTGGCCTCCACAACCTAATTGCTCTATAACTAAGGTCTTTAACATTGCTCTACAACTATACAAAGCCGCACTTAGACCTGCTGCACCTCCCCCAATAATAATTACATCATACATAGAACTCATGAAAACAATTTCCTAGTAATGTTTAAATAATCCATCTTTTCCTCATTAATATTTTTCATATAATCGACTGTTAATTTTAAACCTTTTTCAAGATTAACTTTAGGATTCCACTGTAATTCTTTTTTCGATTTAACTATATCAAGATATAGCTTTTCTACTTCACCAGCTTTAGCAGGGCCAAACAATGGTTCCCATTTAAATTTTATAATCTGAGACAAAATTTTAAATATTTCAATTATAGATGTACCTGTTCCACTACCTATATTAATAGTTTGCCTATTACCCAAACTCATAGCTGCAATATTAGCTTCTACAATATCATCAACATAAATAAAATCTCTAAGTTGTGAACCATCACCATTAATTCTAGGTTGTTCTTTATCAAGCATTTTTTTTATAAAAATTGCAATAACTCCAGATTCTCCTTCTGGATCTTGTCTTGGACCATAAACATTACCGTATCTCAAAATCGTATAATTTAAACGATATAGTTGTTCAAATAATCGAAAATATTTTTCAGAAACAGCTTTAGATAAAGCATAAGGGGATAACGGTTTTTCTTTTTCTGTTTCAGGACAAGGCAAAGTTTCTGGATTTCCATAAATAGCTCCTCCAGTCGAAGCAAATATGATCTTTCCAACTCCCACATCATTAGAAGCTTGTATTAACCTCACAGTACTCAAAATATTAGTTTGTGCATCATTTACAGGATCTTTTACAGAATTTGGGATACTAATTTGAGCAGCATGGTGAAAAATAACATCGGGTTTTTCTAATTCTAAAATATTATGTAGGCCTGATACATTAAGGTCAATATGATGAAAATGAACATTTTTATTCACATTCTTCAATTTACCTTCAGACAAATTATCCAAAACAACAACTCTATATCCCTTTAATACTAATTTATCTACTAAATGAGAACCTATAAAACCGGCTCCTCCAGTAACTAATACAGTTTTTTGACTCAATAATATCTCCTTAAAAGTATTTGATTAAATACTATTTTACCCAAAAATCACTAATTCTCACAAAACCATCACCTCTATGTGGATTTTCGTTTTCACAACCCCCAGTAGTTTTTATATTACATCCGATATAATTTACTCTAAGTAAACTTGGAGCATATGTCCATAAATTTTTTAGAGCAATTTCTTGAGCTGATTTATATAAATTTCTTTGTTTTTCCAAATTAAATTCAGTAGATGCTTTATCTAAAAGCACATCAAGTTGATCTTGAACTTCATTATTAATTGAATGTCCTTTACCATTACAAATATTTATATTTCCTGAAACATTGACTCCCCCAGAGGAATGAAGTAATCGATCCATCTGATGAGGTAATGCAATTCCCGAACCTCCTTGAACAACATGAATGCCACATTTCGACATTATTCTCATTTTTTCCGCAGAATTAACAGCTAAATCAAAGTCAAAATCGAGTCCTATTTTTGCCCAAGAAACTTTCAGAGCTTCACAAAATTTCATACGATCTTCTCTTCTATCACAAATCCCCTTTATTTTTATAGGCAAATTTATTTTTTTTTCCTCTGCATAAGCTTTAACAATTGATTTCGCATCATCTAGGTTGTAATTCAAAAATTCAGAGTTCCAAAGACTTGAAAGATCAATCCCATAATAGGAATTTCCGGGAAAAGTATGCCACGAACGATTTGTTAACATCGTACCTCTATAAACACTTTCATTAATAAAATCAGCATCGACTGCTTTTACAGCTGCTCTACGCATATTCAAATCATCGAAAGGAGGAAGTCCATTCGAATATATCCATCCATCAAAACCTACTCCAGGATAAGCCCAAACCTTAATTTCAGATTCTTTTTTTGCTAAATCAATCATATCTGATTGTAACCAAGCTAAATTAATATTTCCTTTTTCTAAAAGATTCAATCTTGTACGAGAATTAGGTATGATACTAACTATTATTTTTTTAGCCTTAGGAATGCCATTCCACCAATTTTCATGTCTTACATATTCAACTTCTATTCCTGGAATCCATTTTGATACTTTATACGGACCAGTTCCAATCGGATTACTCTTATGTAAATTTGGGTCATTTAAAGTAAGCCAATTTTTTTCTGAATGAATTAAACTAGAACGCTCAAAAAATTTTTTTATAATATTTGCATCTGGAACATTCATAATTAAATCTACAGTATAACGATCTACATATTCAACATGACTAAAAGTCCTAAACAATCCCGGAGCTCCGAATCCTGAACCTTTCTCGTGAATTCTGTTTAAACTAAAAACCACATCATTTGCTGTCATTTCGCCAAAATCATTATGAAAAAATACGCCTTTTCTTAAAGACACTCGAATCTTCTTGCCTTCTTCAAGAATTTTGAACGAAGATGCTAATGATTCATTTGGGTTATAGATTCCGTCTTTACCAATTGCAAATAAAGGTTCATTCGAGATAAAAAATATCATTCTCTCAAAACCTCCAATCGCTTGGAATCCATCCAAACTGGTTAAAGAAGTAAAATACCCTACTTTTAATATCTCATCTTGATTAATTATTTCATTATCAGAAAAAGAACTCGAATCAGACGTAACATCAATACTTTCATTATTAATTGAACAAGATGAAAAAATGGGAAATATTAATAATATTATTAGTAAAGAAAAAACTCTCTTGTGCATAAACTTTATAAACCCTCTCTTAAAATGATGCCAAATATAAAGAAAAAATCAATTAGTAAATCTCCCTTTCATCATTAATATGCTCCTTTATAAGTGTAGTTATATTATAGCAATATCCTTTTATAATTTTACTGAAAAACTTCCTTTAAAACATCAGATTTATACACTAAGAAATGGTGGGCCCGGATGGATTCGAACCATCGACCCGCCGGTTATGAGCCGGCTGCGCTGCCACTGAGCTACGAGCCCCTTCAAATTTCAAGACTAATCAAAGGATTAACACATGTCAAGTAATAAAAAACTTTTTTTTGAATGGGTATAATCTTTACACTATAATTTAAGATAACAAAAAATAACAGAGGGGTTATGTTATTAACAATAGACATCGGGAATAGTAATATTACGTTTGGCATTTTTAATAAACAAAAATTACTACAAAAATGGCGAATTACGACTGAGATAAAAACAACAGTTGATGAATATGAATTATTGATATCTAATTTGATAAATCACTCAGGCTATCCAATGAATAAAATTACTGATGTCTCTATTTGTAGTGTAGTACCAAATCTAACGGAAACTTTATATTATGCATGTACAAAATGGATAGAAAAAAAACCATTGATTGTAAAATCTGGAATAAAAACTGGAATTAAATTATTGGTAGAAAATCCAAGAGAAGTTGGAGCTGATCGAGTAGCAGATGTAGTAGGAACATATCAAATATACGGAGGCCCATCAATACTAGTTGATTTTGGGACACATACAGTTTTTAATGCAATTTCAAGTAATGGAGAATTCTTAGGAGGATCAATTAGTCCCGGTATAATTATGTCTGCTGAAAGTCTTTTTATCAACTCATCCCAACTGGGTAAAGTAGAATTAATCGCTCCTAAATCTGTGATAGCAAAATCAACTTCTACTAATATCCAATCTGGCTTAATATATGGTTATGTTTCATTAGTAGAAGGAATGATTAAAAAAATGAAAGATGAATTAGGTCAAAATACTAATATAATAGGAACAGGTGGATTAATTCACTTAATAAGGAACTTAACTACAATATTCGATCATGTTAATCCTGATATAACGTTAATCGGCTTAAAATATATATATGAAATGAACGATAATTAATTATGACTAATCTTAAACACAAACATATTCTCTTAGGTATTACTGGAAGTATAGCTAGTTATAAATCGCTATATTTAGCAAGTAAACTAGTTCAAATGGAAGTTAATCTATCTGTAATTATGACTAGAACAGCAACAAAATTTATTTCCCCATTAGCATTTGAAAGTATAATTCACAAAAAAGTAATAACTGACATCTTTACAGAACAAAGCGACTATCCAATGCAACATATAGGCCTTGGTAGTGCTCTAGATGCTGTTGTTATTGCTCCAGCAACAGCACAATCAATATCTAAAATAGCTAATGGATTAACCAATGATGCATTATCTTTAACTATACTATCTACACAAGCACCTCTTATCATAGCTCCAGCAATGGATGGACATATGCTCGAAAACAATATCACTCAAGAAAATATTGATAAATTAAAAAAATCTGGAGCATTATTTATTAATAACCCTACCGTAGGACGACTCGCATCTGGCTTATATGGAAAAGGAAGATTACCTGAAATTGAATTAATTATAGATGAATTACGTTTCTTATTTAATAAAAAAGGTGATTTGAAAGAGAAAAATATTGTAATCACTGCCGGAGGAACCCGTGAATCAATTGATCCCGTTAGATATATTTCAAATGCATCTTCTGGGAAAATGGGACACGCTCTTGCTATTGCTGCGAGAGATCGAGGGGCTAATGTAATTTTAATCACAGCTGCGAAAGAGGATAATACAAAAAAAGGCATCAAAACTCATACTGTAATAACCGCAGAAGAAATGTTCAATAAAGTTAAAAAATGTATCAATGTTAAAACTGATGTATTAATTATGGCTGCAGCTGTTTCTGATTTCAAACCACAAGTTACTATAAAAAACA
Source organism: uncultured Dehalococcoidia bacterium (assembly GCA_964508175.1). GTDB lineage: Bacteria > Chloroflexota > Dehalococcoidia > Lucifugimonadales > CAZDRU01 > CAZDRU01. The sequence goes on along the minus strand of CAZDRU010000008.1, from coordinate 30,210 downwards.
AACTTAAAAAACTTGATAAGAAAGAAATTTCTATCAAATTAGAATCAACTAGAGATATATTAAAAGAAATAAATGGAGATTTTATAAAAATTGGATTTGCTGCTGAAACAAACAATATAATTAATGAAGCTCAAAAAAAAATTACAGACAAAAATCTTGATCTAATTATAGCCAATGACATTACTCGTAAGGATTCGGGGTTTTCTTCAGAAACTAATAAAGTATGGATGATCAATAAAAATAAAGAAACAATAGAACTACCTACACTCACTAAATTTGAAGTCGCTAATAAAATTCTCGACCAAATAAAACCATTACTAGATTAAATGTTATTTAAGGAATTTTTCAGTTAAAACAACAAGTGACATCTATTCTTACGATAAAAATAAACCATAAACTATCAAGAAGAATGTTAAAATAAAATTAAGTTTAGGCTTTTATATTCAGCTAACGGAGTCAATAATTTATGAATCTAGAGAAAGACCCTTTTGGAAATCCATATGAACATAAAAGTGTAGAATCTAGAATCTACAACTTATGGCTTAAATCTAATTGTTTTGAACCAAAATCTCCATCCACAAATTCAAAAAATTCAAAACCATTTGTTATTATTATGCCTCCACCAAATGTCACAGGAGCGTTACATGTTGGGCATGCTTTGACGGCATCTATACAAGACGCGCTAATAAGACATAAAAGAATGAAAGGCAAATCAGTATTATGGCTTCCTGGGACTGATCATGCAGGAATAGCTACACAAATGGTAGTTGAACGAAATTTAGAAAAACAAAAAAAAACTCGCAAACAATTAGGAAGAACTAGATTTCTCCAACATGTCTGGAATTGGGTAGATGAATTTGGAAATCAAATTAGTGAACAACACAAAAGACTCGGAGCTTCTTGTGATTGGAATCGTCATAAATTCACAATGGATGAAGGCCCAAGCTTAGCGGTAAAAACAACATTTGTAAATTTATACAAAAAAGGACTAATTTATAAAGGCAAACGTTTAATTAATTGGTCTCCTGCATTAAATACTGCAATTTCAGATTTAGAAGTTGAATATAAACCAATAAATGGGCATCTCTTTTATATGAAATATCCCTTAGAGAATAGTAAAGAATTTATAACAGTAGCAACCACTAGACCAGAAACCTACTTAGGAGATACTGCAGTAGCTGTTAATCCAAATGATACTAGATACAAACATTTAATTGGGGAAAATATAAAATTACCATTTATTCATAGGAAAATAAAAATTATCTCTGATAATGAAGTTGATAAAAATTTCGGTACTGGAGTTGTGAAAATTACCCCAGCCCACGACCCAAATGATTTCGAAATGGGGCAAAGACATAAATTAGATTATATTAATATTTTTAATAATGATGCGAGTATAAATAAAAATGGAGGTCCTTTTCAAGGATTAGATCGTTTTAAAGCTCGAGAAAAAATTATAGAAAAATTTAAACAACATAATTTATTGGGAAAAATTGAATCTCACAACCATTCTGTAGGACATTGTCAACGTAGTGGAACTATAGTTGAACCCATATTAAGTGAACAATGGTTTCTTAATATGGGAAATCATCAAGATAAAACATCTATAGCGGGCAAAGCATATAATGCAGTTGCCCAAAAAAAAATCAAAATCGTCCCATCAAGATTCACTAAAATTTATCTTAATTGGTTAGAAAACATTCGAGATTGGACTATAAGTAGACAATTATGGTGGGGGCATAGAATACCAGTTTGGAATTGTAAAGAATGTGGTTTTGAAACCGCTTCAATTAAGACACTTTCAATATGCCTGAAATGTAAATCATCAAATATCATTCAGGATCCTGACGTTTTAGATACATGGTTTAGTTCTGCGTTATGGCCACATTCAACACTAGGTTGGCCAAAAAAAACTACAGATATGCAAAATTATTTTCCAACATCTATTTTAGAAACTGGCTACGATATCCTTTTCTTTTGGGTCGCCAGAATGATCATGATGACACTAGAAAACACCAATCAAATACCCTTTCAAACTGTATACTTACATGGATTAGTTCGTGATGGAACAGGGAAAAAAATGTCGAAATCTATAGGAAATATTATTGATCCGTTAGATCTTATCGATAGTTATGGGTCTGATGCCTTACGATTTTCTCTAACAAACGGTATCACTCCAGGGAATGATACAAGAATCAACGATGCAAAATTAGAATCTTCTAGAAATTTTGCGAATAAGATTTGGAATGCAGCTCGATTTGTTTTTAAAGCAAATCAAAAAAAACCAATCGATTATCCTTCAATCACTGCACCTATAGTGAATCATCCAGAAGATCAATGGATACTGAGCAGATTAAATCAAACAATAAAAACAATCAATAAATCTTTTAATAACCTTCAGATTGGGGAAGCACAAGAAAAACTTTGGAATTTCATCTGGCATGAATTTTGTGATTGGTATATTGAAATGGCAAAACTTAGAATGAATTCACAAAATGAAAATTCAACTCCAACTTTACAATATACATTCAATGCTATTTTGCGATTATTACATCCACTCATGCCTTTTATAACCGAAGAAATTTGGTCATATTTTTCAAAAAAACCCAAAACAATTTCTGGAGAAAATCTATTAATTCAATCAACTTATCCTCGTTCTTTAAAAAAATACATTAATGAATCATTCGAAAAAGAATTTAATCAAATATTAAACATTATAAAAGCAGTTCGAAATGCTCGTTCAGAACTGCGAATAGCAAATAATATATTATTAAACTGCAAAATTACTAGTAATAAATATGACAAACTAATTAAAAAAGAAATAACTACAATTGAAGAATTAACAAAATTAAAAAACACAGATCTCTTATCAAAAAATAGTGAAAAACCCATTCTGCAAATTTTTTCAGGAGCTGATGTCAATATTTACATCGAATTGCCTTCTGAAATAAATCTTGAAAAAGAAAAAAAGAGATTAACAAATAATTTAGAAAATTTCGAGAAAATTGAATTGAAAACTAATCAATTATTAAAAAATACTAATTTTGTTAAAAATGCACCAACTGAAATCATTGAGAAGGAAAAAGAAAAATTAACTAAAATTAAAGAATCAAAAGAGAAATTAAGTGAATTAATTTCTCAAATCATTGAGAAAATATAATCACATTCCTAAAAAAATCATTCTTATTCATATATTTAATACCTTTTAATGTATCACTAGCAACAAGCGCTGGCTCAAAAGAATTAAAACGCAATTTAAATAACCAATAATTAAATTCTTTAAATTCAAATAAAGTGAGTCTATTAGAAAATTTTTTTTCGTAACTCAAAGAATATTCACGAAAAAGTTCTATTTTCGGCTTACCATATAAATTTTGAAAAACTATTTTTTCAATTTCTACATCATCAAGCAAACCTTTGCTAAAATTATCTCTTAAAATAGATTCTTCTTCTGCTAATTGAACAAATAATTCAACAACTACACCATACCAATAATTTAAAATAAGTCGATATTTATTAAAACCTATAATATTACGAAATTCATTGACATTTAAATGATAAGGAAATTTGCCAGAAATAATTAAAGCATTATATTGATCGTTAGGTATAAAATCTTTCAAAGTAGAACAAACCCTCTCTGCTAATAAAAGCCAATCAAAAGCTTCTCCAGCAATAAGATAATTATAATTTTTACTTCCGACTAATTCACTCCTAAGTTTCCAAGAAGAAATTAAATGAAGAAAAGCATCAAACCAATTATTCCCGTTTTCAATACTGTGCTTCATTTTTTCGATCAATATTGATGCACTATATTTATCATTAGAAAAATCAGACACAAATAATCCTCTCAAATTTTCACTCGTGATAGAATTTGAAATCTATCTAATCATTATTAATTGTATCCCATAATCGTTATCTAGCTGTAAAGTTTTACGAGTAAGTTTTAAAGATGTATTTTTAACCATTTCTTCAAGGGCTTTAAAATCAATCCTTTCTATCTTCCCCATTTCGGCCTTTTTAGCTTTTGCCATTAACCAAATCACACTATTTTTAATTAAGTTAGAAGATATCCAAGTAAGGGCTTCTTTAATAGTCTCTATATTTTCAGGCCATAAAAAAACAACCGCCAATGATGGATGTTGTGGATATCCTAATTGTAATCGATTTCCAGCAGGCAACTTAGGTGAGATCCAATCATAAAAGCCAATTGGAACATTTGTTAAATAAATCGAATAACCCTTGCGAATTGACAATTTATCAATGAAATTATTCTTTTGTTTTCTTTTTTCTTGCTTCATATCGTTATCCCTTATTATTAATTAATTTTTGATTTCAAATTCCATGACAGCGTTTATATTTTTTGCCATTACCACAAGGACATAAATCATTTCTTCCTATTTTAGAATGGCTCATATTTGAACTATTAGTTTCTTGGGGTTTAACTGTATTAAGAGATTTTTTAGAATTAGACTTATTTATTTCAAATCCTGACAAACTTCCAACATCTAGATTAAAAATTAATCGAGAAACCTGATTTTGTATAACACTAATTAAGTCTTCAAACATTTTATGGCCTTCTGCTTTATAAACCACAAGTGGATCACGTTGTCCATAAGCATGTAATCCGACTCCTTGTCTTAACTGTTCCATACTTGTTAAATGATTTAACCAATTACCATCTATAGTTTTTAACATTATTGTTTTTTCTAATATTCGCATATTATCTAAACCAATTTCTTCTTCTTTCTTGTCATATACAATATTTGCTTCATTTTTTAAATCTTCTAATAAATTATCAAAGAATTTACTTGTAAATTTCTGATCATTTTTAAAAACCTTATTATTAATTGGAACTATTTGTTTTATTTGTTCAGTTAAATCAATGATATTATCTTCATTATTAGCCATATCCTTATCTTGAAAATTCGAAACTACACGTTCAATTTCAGTAACAGTAAAATGGATAATTTGCTCACGTAAATTATCCGATAAAGCACGGTCTCGTTCTTTGTAAATTAAATCACGTTGTTGACTAAGAACATCATCAAAATCAAGTAAATGTTTTCTAATATCAAAATGAAATGCTTCAACTTTAACCTGTGCATTCGCTATGCTTTTTGTTACTATAGTATGTTCAATAGGCATAGATTCTTCAGAAAATCGCAATAAAAGATTTTTAACTTTATCTGCTCCAAACCTTTTCATTAATTCATCTTCAAGTGAAACATAAAACCTAGAAGAACCAGGATCACCTTGACGCCCTGATCGTCCTCGAAGTTGATTATCTATTCTTCGGGCATCATGATGTTCAGTCCCAATAACATATAATCCACCTAACTCGATAACTCTTTTATGTTCCTTTTCCCAATCATTTTCAGATATATCTAAAGCATCAATATTCCCTCCAAGAACAATATCTGTTCCTCTTCCAGCCATATTGGGTGCAACAGTAATAGCATTTAATCTCCCAGCTTGGGCGATAATTTGTGCTTCATGTTCATGGTTTTTAGCATTTAAAATTTGATGTTTTATATTCTTTTTTTTCAAAAAACGACTTAATTTTTCAGAATTTTCAATAGAAGTAGTACCAACTAGAGTAGGTCTTTCTTTCTCATATTGAAGTGAAATATCTTCAACTATAGCTTTCCATTTCCCAACATCAGTAGCATAAATAAGATCTGATTTATCATCTCTTGCCATAGGTTTATTAGTAGGAATTACAACTACTTCTAGATTATAAATTTTTGAAAATTCTTCTTGTTCTGTTTTTGCAGTTCCAGTCATTCCTGCTAACTTTTTATACATCCTAAAATAATTTTGTAATGTTATAGTTGCATAAGTAATACTTTCTTTTTGGATAGTAACTGCTTCTTTTGCTTCAATCGCTTGATGAAGACCATCAGAATATCTTCTTCCTATCTGCAAACGACCTGTAAATTCATCAACAATTACAACTTCCCCATCTTTTACTACATAATCTTTATCTCGTTTATAAACAAAATTAGCTTTTAAAGCATTATCTATTAATGGAATATAATGATAATTATCTGGACCATAAAGATTACTTACTTTTAATGATTTCTCAAGTATAGTAATCCCATCCTGAGTTAGCATAGCATTACGAGTTTTTTCATCAATAACATAATCTTTTTCCTGATTAAGTTTGCGAATTAAGCTCGAAAATTGCCTATAAATCTGTGGTGAATTTTCAGAAGGTCCACTAATAATCAAAGGGGTTCGTGATTCATCGATTAAAATATTATCAACTTCGTCAACTATTGCATATCCGAGATTTCTCTGAACTTGGTTATTAGAATCAATCGCCATATTATCTCTAAGATAATCAAATCCAAATTCATTATTTGTTCCATAAATTATATCCGCTAAATAAGCTTCATTTCTTGAAACAGCTTGAAGATGAGACGTTATATCTTGTTTGTCCCCTTCAAGTTTATATATATAAGCAGAATCATGTTGTAAGCAACCAACTGTAAGGCCAAGTTTTGAGTATATTGGGCCCATCCAAACGGTATCTCGACGAGCAAGATAATCATTTACTGTAACAACATGTACTCCTTCCCGTTTAATAGCATTAAGATAAACAGCTAAGGTGGAAACTAAGGTTTTCCCTTCACCAGTCTTCATCTCAGCTATTTTACCCTGATGAAGTGCAATACCTCCCATTAATTGTGTGTCAAAATGTCGTTGTCCTAAATTTCTTTTTGCAGATTCCCTAACAACGGCAAAACATTCGACTAATAGGGAATCTAACGTTTCTCCTTTACTAATACGATCATAAAAAGCTTCAGTTTTAGAATATAATTCAAGATCAGACAATTTTATTAAACTATCCTCAAGTGAATTAATATCTTGAACTAAAGAGGAATATTTACTAAGAGACTGAGATTCCCCAAATCGAAACAATGATTTGAAAATATTTAACACAATCAATAACTCTATATCATTTAGAAAACAAAGCCCCGACAGAAAGTCCTTCATGTATTCGTTGAATCGCTTCTCCTAAAATAGGGGCAATCGATAGTATTTTTAAATTATCAAATAATTTGTCTTCATTTAAAGGGACGGTATTTGTAGTAACAACTTGAGAAATTAAATTATTAGACAGTCTTGAACTGGCAGGATTAGAAAAAATAGGGTGAGTACAACATGCCAAAATTTTACTTGCCCCTGATTGTTTAAGAACTTCCGCAGCAGAAACAACTGATCCGGCAGTATCGATTTCATCATCAAATAATAATGCAACTTTATCTTTGACATCTCCAATCAGACTTACTGTTTCAGTCGAATCATGATTTCCAATACGTCTTTTTTCTATTATTGCCAATGGAACATCTAAATATGTGGCAAAATCTCTAGCTGTTTTATTTATACCAATATCTACAGCTACAACAACCCAATCTTCAGAAACTTCTTTTCTAAAATAATTAGCTAAAATAGGGAGTGCAGTTAATTCATCCACTGGAATATTAAAAAATCCTTGAATTTGTCCTACATGAAAATCAACTGTTAATATTCTATTTGCTCCAGCAATTGTTAATAAATCTGCAATAAGGCGTCCCGAAATAGGGACTCTCGGTTGATCTTTTTTATCACTTCTTCCATATCCATAATAAGGGAGAACTGCAGTAATCCTACCAGCTGAAGCACGCTTAGCTGCATCAATCATTATTAATAGTTCCATAATATTATCATTAACTGGATAACACGTAGGTTGTATTATAAAAACGTCACGTGAACGTATATTTTCCTGTATACGAACAAAAGTGTTATCATTTTTAAACTTAAAAACCTCAGATTTCCCTAATTCTATACCTAAATAAGAACAAACTTCACGAGCTAAATCAGGATGTCCATTACCTGTAAATATTTTTAATTCTTCAAGAGGTAACATAAAAATTCCTTTGTTCAATTTGGTAATTAAGATTATGCAGAGAAAATTATAGCATAGAATTTTTAATTAACACGATAAAACATTAACCATTCACCATAAAGGTTTTTTTTGATATACTCCAAACGGCTTCAAAAAAATCATGGAGGAACAAATGCCAGCATTTGCTGTAATAGGAGGACAGTGGGGAGATGAAGGTAAAGGGAAAATTATCGATTTCTTAGCCCGTGATGTTGATTATGTAATTAGATATGCGGGAGGAAATAATGCTGGGCATACAGTAATAAATGATTTATGTAAATTTAAATTACATTTAATCCCATCTGGCATATTTTGGCCTAATGTTAAATGCGTTATAGGAAACGGAGTTGTAATCGATCCAGATGTAATATTAAAAGAAATTAATAATTTAAAAAAAGCATCAATTGACACAAAAAAAATCCTCATAAGTGATCGTGCCCACATAATCATGCCTTACCACATCATACAAGATCACTCAGAAGAAACTCAGAGAGGCACAAATGCATTGGGTACAACAGGTAAAGGAATAGGACCTGCTTATGCAGATAAAGTTGCAAGACTTGGCATACGTGTTGGAGACTTATTTAACACAGAACTTCTTAAATCACGATTAGATCAAATATTAGATTTAAAAAATACAATAATTACACAAATTTATAAAAAACCTCCACTTGATAAAAATGAAATTTTTGAAAAATGTATAAACTGGAGTAAATCACTCAAACAATATATCTCATCAACTGAAATCTTACTTTTTAATGAACTTGCAAAAAATAAAAATTTATTAATTGAAAGTGCTCAAGGAACTATGTTAGATCTCGATCATGGAACATATCCATTTGTAACATCTTCTTCTCCATCTGTTGGCGGCATATATACTGGATTAGGAATCAGTCCAAGAACCGTTGTAAAAGTTATAGGAGTATTTAAAGCATATTCAACACGAGTTGGTTCAGGCCCATTACCAACAGAATTAAATGATAATATTGGAGAAAAAATACGAAAAATAGCTTGGGAATATGGAACTACTACAGGAAGAGCAAGAAGAGTTGGATGGTTCGATGGAATGGCAGCAAAACATAGTGCAATAATTAATGACTTTTCATCAATAATCATTACTAGATTGGATGTATTAGATGGATTTGAAACAATAAATATTTGTGTTGGATATGAATTTAATGGCAAAAAAATCACTAATTTCCCATCAGATTCAACAATCTTAGATCAATGTAAACCTATATATGAAACTCTGCCTGGATGGAGTAAACCAACTGCATCTAAAACATCATTTACTAGCTTACCAAAAGAAGCAGTAAACTATATTAAACGAATAGAACAAATAACTACCAAACCTGTTCATCTCATTTCCACTGGACCAAAAAGAGAAGAAACTATAACAATTGAACCATTACTATAAAACAAATTATTATAAATAATTTGCTCATATAATACGACTAAATAGGAATATCAATCTCATATGATGCTAGAACAGGATCAAACATTTTTATAAAACTTGCATCAGCTGCTACCATAGGCAATCTTGGCATACCTGCATTAAATCCAGATTTATTAAGAGAATATTTAATTGGAACAGGATTAGTTACCCAAAATAGTGCTTTAAATAAAGGTAACATTTGATGATGTTTTTTAGCGGCAAGCTGGACATTTCCTTCTACAATCATATTCATCATAGATTTGATTTGCAATCCAATAATATTAGATGCAACACTCACTATCCCATACCCTCCCATACACATTATATTAAAAGTCTCATCATCATTGCCCGACCAAACTTTAAATCCTTCAGGAGCATTAGCAATGATCTTTGCTATTTGTACTTGATCAGAAGAAGCTTCTTTAACTCCTATAATATTGTTAATTTCTGCCAAACGTAATGTAGTATCTTCAGTCATATTAAGTGATGTTCGAGAAGGAACATTATATAATAAACAAGATAAATCAGTAGATTCAGCAATAGCTTTAAAATGTTGGAAAAGACCTTCTTGTTGGGGTTTATTATAAGCAGGAACAGTTAAAAGCAATGCATCAACACCTACTTTTTCTGCTTCTAATGAAAGTTCTATAGATTTGTAATGATTATTATCCGTCGTCCCTGCTATAACACAACCTTTATCTCCAATTTCTTCTTTAACTTCACTATAAAGTTTGATTTTTTCTTGATCAGATAAAGCAGGAGCTTCACCAGTTGTACCTCCAATAACTAAACCATCACTACCAGAAAGAATTAATCCACTTGCTAATTTTCTTGCTTGCACATAATCAACTTCCCCTGATTCATTGAAAGGTGTAATCATTGCTGTAAGTAATCTTCCGATAGAAACCATAAAATCCTCCTTTAAAACTTCTAAAAAAAATCGTTTTTTTCAACTAAATATTTTTTTTATTTTTTCTAATAACTCAATATCAAGAGCACCTTGCTCCCAAGCTTCTATTGATTCATCTAATTCAGAAATCGAAGAAATTCCTATTAAAAGAATATCAACTAATTTCATAGATAAAACAAACCTCATAGCAAGTATAGCAGTACTTATTTTTAATTCTAGAGCTAAATCACGTAATAATTTCGATCGAATAAAATCTTCTTCAATAAAATGACTCATTTTTATCCTATCTGTATAATCTGATAAAGCTCCTCTTCCAACTACACGAACCCCTGCTATAGTAACTCCTTTATTTACAGCTTTTTCTATAATTTGCTCTGGATTAAAAATACCTTCATATCCTTCTCCTGGAGAATTTAATAAATTTGTAATAACTTGTACAATACAAGGAGTCGGATTTGAAATTATTGCTTGTTCTACTGCAGATTGAATATGAAGTCCACTGATACCCCAACAAGAAACAAATCCTTCTTTTTGCAATTTTTCTAAAATAGGGTAAACTTTATCGACTAATACAGACACATGAATTCCTTCTGTACCTAACTCATTAACAGGATAATTATCAGGTAAAATTCTTGAATGTAAAATAAAAGTGTCAAGATGATCAATTTTCATCTTCTTTAAACTATTATGTAAAGACTGTTTTATATATTTTTCAGGATCTGTATAAAGCTCTTTTGACAATGGGAATTTACTTCCTATTTTTAAGTCTTGAGGCAAAACTCCTCCAAAAGTATCTCCTATTAATAATTCAACTTCCCCATCACCATAATCAGGAGCAACATCAATTAAATTTATACCTTTCTGAACTGCTTTTTTTAATATTGTACTAGCTAGTTTCTTATCTGGTTTTTGTCCCCATCCTCCAAGCAAAGGAGCTCCACCTAAACCAATACGACTCACAGACCCTAAAGAGGCTATCGTTCTTTTTTCTTTGCTATTTCTAATCATCTAATCCTTTTATCTAACAATAACTAACACACAATCAATTAATTTGAATCGGAAACTAAATTATCATTGATGTAATCCCAATTAATATCCATACCTAAACCAGGTCCAGTCGGTAAGATTACATTTCCATTATCATCCATAGGATCGCATATAGCATTGAGATATGGAGAGGGAACTTCATAATCAAAATCAGGCCTCAACAAACCTCTTTCAAAATATTCACATGTAGCCTCAGTAGTTGCTCCCATTATCTGGCTATTTGCCCAACCTCCACCATGCATTTCACATTGAATACCATACGATTGAGCAACATTTACCAATTTGTAGGAACCCGTAATACCCCCATAAAAATAATCAATTCGAAGCATATTACAAGCACCTTGCAAAACCCATTCTGCCCGCGAAAATACGCCTCCAGGTAAATGTTCTGGACCAAGGATAGCTATATCCAATTCCCGTGTAAGCCGTCGATAGGCCTCTATTCTCGTTTCAATCATCGGATGTTCAAGCCAATAATAATTCAATTTTTCAAGTTCCCGTCCAACCCATAATGATTGTTCTAATGTATAAACTCCAAACGGGTCTAGCATAAGAACCATGTCATCTCCAACCGCTTCACGTACAGCACGACATATTTCTATATCTTCTTTTGGAAAACCAGGAAGTTGTGGAGCTGGCTCCCACTTATTTGGGTCCCAACAAATATATGCATGAACTTTATAAGCCTTATATCCCAATTTCTTACAAGCCAAAGCATGTGCAGCATAATCATCGGGTCTTCCCATATTAGGGAAACTACTTGCATATGCTTTGATTTTTTCACGAACACCACCAAGAATTTTGTGAACTGGCAAATCAATATATCGACCAAAAAGATCCCACAAAGCACAATCAACTATTCCCATCTGGGATTCAGGAAGTACATGATTGAATGTCACAAGCTGATCCATCCAATTCCATAGTTTCTCTCGATCAAGAGGATTCTCATTAACCAACATAGGCTTAACGATGTTTTTTATAATTTCTGGTTCCCCACCCAACATAAATCCTTGCACCCCTTCGTCGGTAGAAATTCTCGTTATTGTTTGTGTTGTATCCCTTGATTTACCATAAAATCCATATCCCCATCTTGAATCATGAGTTCGAGTCGAATCTGCAAATTTAAGGACATCAACATCTGTAATTTTCATTACTATCCAATCCTATTTTTAAGTTGCCAGTTATTTAAAATTCTCATTAAAAATAATCTAATCAAAATAAATCAATTATTTGCTTTCAAACACTTTCTTTCCATCATCGCTTTCAAAATTTGAATAGCATTAAGAGAAGCACCCTTCCGCAAATTATCTGAAACAATCCATAAGGCAATACCTTTTGAATTAGAAACATCTTTTCTAATACGGCCTACAAACACATCATCTTTTCCGGCCACATCCAATGGCATAGGATACTTATTTTCTTCTAAATTATCTATCAAAGTAATTCCCGGGAATTTTGATAAAATTCCACGAACATCATCAACAGAAATTTCTTCCTCAAAATCAATATGAACAGCTTCACTGTGTCCAAAAATGACTGGAACTCGAACACAAGTAGCAGACACTTTTATATCACTATCATGGAGAATCTTTCTAGTTTCTCGATCCATTTTTTCTTCTTCTTTACTATATCCATTAGACAAAAATTCTTCAATCTGAGGAATCACATTAAACGCAATTTTTTGAGGCAATGCTACAGGTTTGATTGATTCATCAGATAATTCCTTCTTTAATTCTGTAATTGCTGAAGCACCCGCACCTGAAACTGCTTGATATGTATCTACAATTACCCGATGGATCTGATTTTTAATCATCAATGGATGTAAAACCATAACCAATTGAATAGTAGAACAATTAGGTACTGCAACAATACCATGATGTTGTTCTAAATCTGCAGTATTAATTTCTGGCACGACTAAAGGAACATCGGTATCCATTCGGAATGCAGAACTATTGTCTATAACTGTAATCCCTGTATTTACCAACTGAGGAACTAATATCTTACTAATTGATGAACCAACTGAAACAAAAGCTACATCAAAATTAAGTAATTTTTCTAACTTGGTCTCTTCAACAATATATTTTACGCCTCTATGATTAATCTGTTTTCCAGCAGACCTATGTGAGGCAAATAATCCTAATTCATATTCAAATGATTGTTGTTCAAGAATTTCTAAAAAAACACGTCCTACCGCGCCAGTTGCACCAATTACAGCTAATTTTAAAGTATTCATAATGTGTTTAAATTTTTAGAACTTTTTCTAATCCAAAAGTTAAACCAGTATTTAATACAACATGTTTTACTGCAAGAATAACTCCTGGCATATAACATTCTCGACTAATAGTATCATGTTTAATCGTTAATGTTTGTCCAAGAGCCCCAAAAACAACTTGATGATGAGCACTTGTACCAGGTAATCTTGCACTATGAATATTTACTCCTTCAAAAACTCCACCCCTAGTACCTTTCAATGTTTCTTTTTCTGAATTTACACTTGTAAATTCTCCATTATCAACAATAGATTGCACTATAGATAAAGCAGTTCCTGATGGAGAATCTTTTTTTTCTTCATGATGGGTTTCAAGGACATCAACATAATTAAAAAATTTTGCTGCGATGCCAGCTAATTTCTGTAATACTATTGCTCCTAATGCAAAATTAGGAGCAATAACTATTCCCTTATCATTATCCAACGCTAATTGATTAAATTTTTTTAATATCTTTTGATCTATACCTGTAGTACCTGATACTACATGTAATTGATTTTTCACAGCCAAAGGAAGTGTTTCAACTAAAACATCTGCATTTGAAAAATCAATTAAAACATCCGCTTTTTCTTTGCTTAAAAACTCGGTCAGAGATGAATACATTGGTAATTGTTTATTCTTAACCAAAAATTTAGCTGATTTGGGATTTCTAGAAATTCCAGCTACCAAACACATATCTTGACTGTTTTTAATAGCTTCAAATACATGTAAGCCCATTCGACCTGTAATTCCCTGAATAACAATTTTTAGTTTCATTGTTTACCTCAAACTTAATTTTTAGTTTGCAATATTCAAATGTTCAGTTATTATTACGTTTTTGATCTTTAAATCTAAAATTTCTTTGCTTATTTTGGTCGAATCGATTAGGAGTATTTCTTCTCTGATAATTACCAGAATTACTTGGAGCCTTTCCTTCTTCTCCTAAAACTTGTCTGCGAGATAAATTCACTCTGCCCATATGATCAACATCAATAACCACAACGGTTAATTCATCTCCTATTCGTGGCTCATTTTCATTCGAACTCATTTCCTCAGCTCGAAGTAAACCATCTTTACTGGGAGTTAAAGAAACAAATAATCCGAAATTAGTTTTTCTTGCTACTTTTCCAGTAAATATATCACCCTTTTCTATTTCTTTTAACATCTGTTGAATTTTTTCAGACGCAAGTTTAATAGAGTCTAAATCATCAGAACCAATAGTAACATGGCCTTCGTCATCAACATCTATAGTTGCTCCTGTTTCTTCTATTAACCCTCTTATTGTTTTCCCACCAGATCCTATAATAGTCCCAATTTTTGTTTTATCTATTTTAATGATTTCCATTTTAGGAGCATATTTACTTAATCCTTCTCTAGGTTTAGCAAGAACTTTAATCATTTCTTCTAAAATAGTTAATCTTGCAACTTTAGCGTCTTCGAGAGCTTTCGATAAAATTTCCATATTTAATCCAGGAATTTTAACATCCATCTGCAAAGCATTAATCCCTATATCCGTACCCGCAACCTTAAAATCCATATCTCCTAAATGGTCCTCAATTCCTTCTATATCGGTCAAAACAGCAACTTTACCATCTTTCCCCATAATCAAACCCATTGCTATGCCAGCTACAGGCTTTTCAATAGGAACCCCTGCATCCATTAGAGATAAAGTGCTTGCACAAGTACTTGCCATAGAAGTACTACCATTAGAACTCAATACCTCAGATACTACTCTTATTGCATAAGGAAATATTTCTTCACTAGGTAATACATTTAAAAGAGCTCTCTCTGCAAGCGCACCATGTCCGATTTCTCTTCTTCCTGGAGAAGATGCTCTTCGAACTTCACCTACTGAATAAGCTGGAAAATTATAATGATGCATTTATCTTTTCTCGGTAACATCAGAAAGATTATCTAATTTTTGCTTCATACTTAAAGGAGCAAGAGTTGCTATGCCCAAAACTTGCGTTTCCCCACGTTGAAATATAGCAGAACCATGAGGGCGAGGTAAAACACCTACTTCACACGATATATCTCGAATTTGGTCAAGTTTTCTATCCCCATTTCTAAGCCCAGAAACTAAGATTTTCTCTCGAAATTTTTCCTTTAAAACTATTGAAAAAGCTTGTTCTAATTGGTCTGTAGAATACTCTGAAGAAAAATGTTCAATCATTTCTGTTTTCACTTTCTTCACTCCTGGATTAGAATCAAGTTTAAGTCCTGGTGTATTTAATGCATCTTCTAATTTCTTAGCAATAAAATCATTAATTTCTGAATTAATTTTATCTGCTTGGTCATCACTTTTTAACTCTAATTTATCGTTATTTCCTACTTTATCAACGAATTCTTTTATTAATGATATTATTTCTAAATTAGATTGACGAGCTAATTCAATTGCTTCAATCATCTGTTGTTCTTCTATCTCTTCAGCCCCTGCTTCTATCATAACAATCGCATTTTCAGTATTTGAAACAACAAGATTTAATGAACTTTCAGAAAGTTCCGTTTTAGTAATATTAGGAACTAATTTCCCATCAATTAATCCCACTCGACAAACAGCAACGGGACCTTCAAAAGGTAATCCTGAACTTGCAAGTGCTGCTGAAGTTCCTATAATACCTAATATTTCCAAATCTCTTTCAGGATCTGCTGATAAAGTAGTAATAGTAACCTGAACTTCATTATGTAAATTTTTCGGAAACAATGGACGAATACTTCTATCACAAAGTCTAGAAGCAAGAATTCCATCTTCTCCAGGCCTTCCTTCTCTTCGAAAAAATCCGCCTGGAATCTTGCCAGCTGCATATTGACGTTCTTCATAATCAACTGTAAGTGGCAAAAAATCGAGATCGAGTTTAGGTTCTTTTGAGTAACATACAGACACTAAAAGCACTGATTCTCCATGTTTAATCACTACAGACGAATCAGATTGAAAAGCCAATTTGCCGGTTTCTATAGTTAATTCTTCATTCGCTATTTTGCGAGAAACTAAAAAAGACATAATACCTCTAAATAATTAAATTTAACTAGGAAGAAACATTAAAAAAAACAGAAATAAAATAGAAATTTAACGAGAGGATGAAACCCTAATATCTAATCGTTTAACAACATCAGTAAAACGGCTATTATCAATTCGATTCAGATATTTCAATAAGGAACTTCTTGAGCCAACAAGTTTCAATAAACCACGTTGGCAATGTTTATCTTTACGATGAGTAGCTAAATGTTGAGTAAGATACTTAATACGATTACTCAAAAGAGCAATCTGAACTTCTGGGGATCCAGTATCTTTTTCATGACGAGCAAAATCTTTAATGACATTTGATTTACTATTTATATCATTCATTCTTAATCTTTATTCTTCCCTTTAGATAAATTTTACCACACTACTATAGTTTCTCAAATTATTTGAAATTTCCATTTTGGAAAAAAATTAGACAAATAAAACAAAAATTACTTAAAATAACTAAAGATTATACTAATACTATAAAAAACAAATGTCAGAATTACACGGAAAACTTTTTATCATTTCAACTCCTATAGGGAATTTGTCAGATATAACAATAAGAGCAATTGAAACACTAAAAAAAGTTAATGTTATAGCAACTGAAAATATTCAAACTACGAAAAAATTACTAAACAAATATAACATCAACAAAAAATTAATTACCTTCAGAGAAGATAATAAATCAAAGCAAATTCCTTATATTTTAGATCTTTTGATTGATCAAGACATCGCATTGATTTCAGAAGCTGGTTCTCCAACCATCAGTGATCCAGGTTGGGAATTAGTTGAAAATTGTCGGAACAAACAATGTGAAATCATACCAATACCTGGGCCTTCAGCTCCAATAACAGCATTAATGAGTTCAGGAATATCTGCACAAAAATATATTTTCTTAGGATTTTTGCCTGAAAAATCCTCACATAAAATAGAATTGCTCGAAAAGATTAGTAAACTAAACTTGCCTATAATCATTTTTGTTCCACCACACAAATTATTAAAAACATTCAAAATCTTGAAAGACGTTTTTGGAAATAGAACTGTTGTAGTAGCAAGAGAAATGACTAAAATCCATGAAGAATTTAAAAAAGCTCCAATTGCAGAATTAGAAAATTATTTTTCCGCACCTCGAGGAGAAATAACATTAATTATTGATGTTGTTAATAAAGAACAATTACAAAAAGAACCTATGGACACACAAAAAATTAAAGATTTAATGAAAATTCTAAAAACACATAACATGAAAATTCAAGAAATACTTCCAAGCTTATCGAAATTAACGGGTATCAGAACAAATAATTTATATAAAATATGGATAGAGATATAAAGTAGGGGCTCTAATAAAATAAAAGCTTTACTCTTTAGTATGTTACAATTTTGATACTTTAGCTAATTACAAAAGGATTTAAGTTGCCAGAAAATATTTTGGTTGCGACGGCTTGGCCTTACGCAAATGGTTCTCTACACGTAGGACACATAGCAGGCTGTTTTTTACCAGCTGATATATTTGCTCGCTATCAAAGAATGATAGGGAATACAGTACTTATGGTGTCTGGAAGTGACCAACACGGAACTCCTATAACTCTTAGAGCAGAACAAGAAGGGGTAACCCCAAATGAAATTGCAAAAACATTTCATAATGAATTCCTTGAATGTTGGAAAACCCTTGGAATTACTTTTGATCTATACACAACAACTGGAACAAAGAATCATGAAACAATCGTACATGATATTTTTAATAAATTAAAAAGAAACAATCTCATATTTACTGAGATTGTTAATCAAGCTTATTGCGAAGCATGTAAAAAATTTCTGCCAGATCGATATGTTGAAGGACAATGTCCATCTTGTTCAAACACTCAAGCACGAGGAGATCAATGTGACAATTGTGGGAAATTACTTGCCCCAGAAGAATTAATCAATGCTCAATGTAAACTTTGTACTTCTCCTTTTGAATTCAGAGAATCAACACATTTCTTCTTGAAACTATCTCATTTTTCTTCAAAATTACTTGAATGGGTAGATAAACAGAAACACTGGAGACCAAATGTAAAAAATTTTACATTTCAATACATTAAAGATGGTCTTAAAGATAGAGCAATTTCTAGAGATCTTAATTGGGGCATTAAAATTCCTGTTTCTGGGTTTGAAAACAAAAGAATATATGTATGGTTTGAAGCTGTTATAGGATATCTTTCAGCCACTATAGAATGGTCAAAAAATTCGAATAACCCCGAACAATGGAAAGATTTCTGGCAAAATCCAAAAGCAAAAATTTACAATTTCATCGGAAAAGATAATATTCCTTTTCACTCAATTATTTGGCCTGCAATTTTACTAGGATACGAGAACATGAACCTACCATATAATGTTGTAGCCAATGAATACATGAATCTTGAAAAATCAAAATTATCTACAAGTAATAATTGGGCTGTATGGATACCAGATTATCTTAAGCGTTATGAAACCGATCCGCTAAGATACTATCTTACAGCTACAATGCCAGAAACAAAAGATTCGGATTTTTCGTGGAAAGATTTCTTTGCACGAAACAATAATGAACTAGTAGGAACTTTAGGGAATTTTATTCATCGCATTTTATCTTTTACCCATCGACAATATAACGGAATAGTACCAACACCTGGAAAATTAAATTCGGAAGATACTAATATAATACAATTATGTGAAACAACATTAAAAAAAGTAGGAGAGTCACTAAATAATTGCCATTTTCGAGAAGCACTACGATTAATATTTGAATTAGCTCAGACAGGAAATCAATATCTTGATAAAAAAGAACCATGGAAACAAATAAAAATTGATATTGAAAATGCAAACACAACTCTTTGGACAGGATTTCAAATCATATCAACGCTCAATACCCTAATAACCCCCTTTCTACCATTTAGTGCAAAAAAATTAACCGAAATATTAGGAATTAATAAAAATACTTCATGGATTATTCAAACAATACCAAGTGGAATGAAATTTCCAAAACCTGTCCCTTTATTCAAAAAATTTGATGAAGAGTTAATTACAACTGAATTAGATCGATTAAAAAAAAATTAATATGAAGTCAAACTCTAACAATGACAAACGTACAAAAAAAAACTACTGAAATATACGAACCAATACTTGAAGACTTGCAAAAAGTAGAAACAACCCTTCTAGAATCTGCAGATTCTTCGTATATGAAACCTTTTTTAAAATATGTAACCAAAATACCTGGGAAAAGAATACGTCCGATATTAACATTACTTTCATCAAAATTTAATAAAACAAAACCGGAAAATCCAATCCTAATGGCCACAGCTGTTGAATTACTCCATCTAGCAACTTTAATTCATGATGATACAGTTGATAAATCAAATTTCAGACGAGGAATCAAAACACCTAATAATATTTGGGGAAATCAAATTGCTGTATTATTAGGAGACTATATTTTTGCTAAATCAGCTACTTACGTTTGTAAAACAAAAAACGTCAGAGCGATACAAAAATTTTCAGAAACTATTATGGATCTTTCATCAGGACAACTTGCTGAATATTTACTTTCTTTTAAACCTAATTTACAAATGAATGAATATAACGAACGTATTTATCAAAAAACTGCTTCATTATTTGAAACTTCATGTGAAACAGGAGCAATTTTAAGTGGTATCCAAGAAAATTCGATTAAAGCTTTATCAAAATATGGCTATCATATAGGAATGGCTTTTCAATTAAGTGATGATATTCTCGATTTTACAGGGAATCAAGAAGATACAGGTAAACCAGTATTAAATGATCTTAAACAAGGGACCATCACACTACCAATAATTTATTTCCAACAAAAATCACCTGATAATAAAACTTTAGAACATTTTTTTCAAACAAAAAATGCTAAGGATGTAAAAGCAATAAATACCCTTATTATGAATTCTGGAGTTATAAATGAATGTTACAAAGTCGTTCAACAACATATTGATAAAGCATTAATTGCAATAAAAAACTTACCTGATAATAAATCAAAAACTGCACTCGAATTCATAGCAAAAAATATTCTTAACAGAAAAAGTTAATAGATATAAAAACTCGTCCTTAAAAATAGTTTTATATATTATGTCAATTTAAATCCGCACTTTATTCATTGCTTCATATTGCTCCTCAGCATGATAAGAAGAACGAACCAAAGGACCAGATGCAACATAAACAAATCCCATTTCTAAAGCAATCGATTTAATAGATTCAAATTCTTGAGGAGTATAAAATTTTTCTAACTGAACATGTTTTGGAGAAGGTTGTAAATATTGGCCTACAGTCAATAAATCACATCCTACATCACGTAAATCTCGTAAAGTATGAATAACTTCTTCAAAGGTTTCTCCCATTCCTAGAATTATTCCTGATTTAGTTGGAATATCATTATCTAATTCTTTCACCATTTTCAAAACATCGAGAGATCTATGATATTTACCTTTAGGACGCACTTTACGAAAAATTCTGGGTACAGTCTCAATATTATGATTAAATATATCTGGTTTAGCATTAATTACAGTTTTCAAGGCGAATTCATTTCCTAAAAAATCAGGAACTAAAATTTCAACTTTACATTCTGGTGATAATTCTCTAATACGTATAACACATTCACCAAAAATTTTTGCACCACCATCTGGAAGTTCATCACGATTCACTGAAGTAATAACACAATAACGTAATCCAATCTTTTTCACAGTACTAGCCAATCTTAAAGGCTCAAGTAAATCTAAGGTTTCTGGTCTGCCAGATTTAACAGCACAATAAGCGCAACTTCTAGTACAAATATCTCCTAAGATCATAAAAGTAGCACTTTTACTTTCCCAACACTCTCCAATATTAGGACAATGAGCTTCTTCACAAACTGTATGCAAAGACTCTTTTCGCATTAAAGATTTTAATTTATTATAATTCTCCCCTCCAGGTGATTTTACGCGAATCCAAGATGGGAATTTTTGTCCCGGTAAATAATTTTTCAACGATATAGCCTCAAAAAATTTAATTCTTTCTAGCAATAAATCTACTAGAACTAACTTTTTCAGTTTCAATAATTTTAATAATATTAGAAAGAGTATTATCTAATTTACCCGATCTATTCATTAAAACATAATCAAAAGCAGAAATATGCTTCATTTCTTCATTTGCAATTTTTAATCTTAATATAACATCTTCATTTTTTTTATATTTTCTATTTTCTAACCGTTCTTTTAATTCTTTATTATTTCCTGGAATTAAAAATATTGAAATCGCATCTGGAAACAAGTTTTTTAAAGTAAAAAACCCTTGAACATCAACTTTCACAATAACATCCAAACCAATTTCCAAATTCTTATCAATTTGTTCTCTAGTCACGCCATAATAATTACCATACACTTCTGCATACTCTAAAAATTTTTTTTCTGTTACTAAAGTTTGAAATTTTTTTTCAGATATAAATATATAATCTACTCCATCTATTTCACCGGGTCTGATATTACGAGTAGTCGTCGTAACAACATATTTTATTGGAAAATCTGCAGATTGCATAGATTTCAATAAAGCATCTTTGCCAACTCCAGATGGGCCAGATAAAATAAATAATATCGGTATTTTTTTAATCATTAGGTCTACTATTATATTAATTATCCTAAGAAGAACCTAGTCCATACAAATCATCCCAAAATTTTGGGTAAGATATTTCAGAACATTCTGCTGCTTCAACTACTAAATTACCTTCACAAAGAATTCCAGCAATACCCAACATCATAGCCAATCTATGATCTTGATGACTATGACAATTTACTCCTATTAATTTTTTGCCTCCATAAATGGTCATACCATCTTCATGTTCTTGAATATCTGCTCCTAATTTTGCTAATTCAACAACAATTCCATTAATTCTGTCAGATTCTTTCAATCTTAACTCCGAAGCTTCTCTAATAGAAGTCTTACCTGTTGCAAAACAAGCTGCTAAAGCTAATACTGGAATTTCATCTATAATATTAGGAATAATTGAACCACTAATTTGAACTCCTTTCAATACACTGGATCTAACTTGTATATCACCAACCATTTCTCCAGACATCATGTGTTTATTCAAAATAGTAATATCAGCTCCCATATTTTTTAAAATTTCCAAAAACCCTGTTCTAGATTTATTAATACCTATATTTTTAACTATAATTTCAGCATCAGGATGACAAAGAGCCGCAACTATCCAATAAGCTGCTGCACTTACATCTCCAGGAATTTCCATATCAACAGACCGTAAAACACTTTTATTAACAGTAATACTATTATTTATAATTTCTATATTTGCTCCCATATTTAATAACATAGTTTCAGTATGATCTCGTGAAAGAATTGGTTGATGTATTATAGATTGACTATTAGCAAACAATCCTGCAAGAATGATACATGATTTGACTTGAGCACTTGGCACCGGCAAAGAATATTCAATCCCATGTAAAGATTTTCCTTCTATTTTTAATGGAGGAAAATCTGTTAAATTCATACCTACTACATTTCCTCCCATCAATGAAATAGGTTCAATAATTCTTCGCATAGGACGCTGTTGTAAAGAAGCATCTCCATTTATAACGGAAGAAAATGGGTTAGAAGCAAGAATGCCCGTCATTAATCTAATAGTAGTGCCACTGTTTTTCGCATCTAAATCTTTCTGTGGTTGACTAAAATCTGTAATCCCTTGATTATTAATAAACACATATCCTTCATCTAAATTAGTAGTATCAACTATGCTGCCAAATTGATTTAAACAATTAATAGTAGCCATCACATCTAACCCTTTTTCCAGCCCAGATATTTTCGATTTCCCTTCAGCTATCGCATTAAAAATAAGAGCACGATGAGATATTGATTTATCTCCAGGAAGAAATAATTCAGAACGAATTTTTGATAAACGAGACACTAATCTTTTCACTCAAAAATCTCCTATTTTTATATTAATCAGATGAACGTTTAAATAAACGTTTAATATTCTTAAGAATAATGGATCCTAACAAATATTGAACCATTCCAACTTGTGTAGAATCTTTTATTATTTTATTGTTGCCATCTTTTTGATTAAAATTAGACAACCATTTATCTCTTTCTTTTTTAGCATTGGAAAAATATTCAATCAATTCTGTACTACTATTAGTATCTTTTTCTAATATATCTTTCAAATAATTAATTTCATCAACTAATTTATCTAACCATAAACAAATGTGTTTCCGATTTGTAAGACAAATATCTTTATGCATAATTACATCACCAGATGCTAATCTACTAACACTTTCATATCCTGTAGCTGCTAAACGATTTAAATCTTTCCATGCACTATCGCTAACAGTAGTATTAACTAAAAAAACAGACAACAAATGAGGAAGATGACTAATGCCTGCAACTAAAGAATCATGTTCGTCCGGATCAATAAAAAATGGCACAGCATTAATTTGTTCTATAATATCGACTAGACTATTAACAGCAAAATCACTGGTTGAAGAAGATGGGATGACACAATATTTCCTTCCTTTAAACAAATCAGATCGAGCCAATTCAGGACCTGATATTTCTCCTCCGGCCATAGGATGACCACCGACAAAATTTACCTCATTAGAAAAAATTTCTTCTGACCATTCAAGAACATCTTTTTTTGTGCTTCCTGTATCACTAATAATACAATTTTTCCTTACAACATCTTTTATCTTTAAGAAAATATCCTTCATTTCTCTTATTGGAACAGATACAATAACCAATTCTGAATTGATAACAGAATTTTCTATTGATAAAGCTGTATGGTCTATAGCTTTTATATTTTTAGAATAGGTAAGGTTTTTTTTATCTGAATCAAAACCTATAATTTCAATACTAGGAATAAATTTCTTTATAGCTAACCCTAAAGAAGCACCAATTAAACCTGTACCAATTAATGTTATTTTATTAATATCATTCATAATAAAATTACTAACCGATCAACGTATTAGTAAAATACCGAACAAGTACGCCAATAGTTTTTCCTAAAATATCCCATTCCGTAATATAACTAAGGATTATAATAGATAAAAGCAGTAAAGGTCCAAATTTATGTATTAAAGGCACATAAGAAGAAAATTGTTTTGGAATAATTGCTTCTAGCAAATGAGAACCATCAAGTGGATAAATAGGCAATAAGTTAAAAATTGCTAAGATAATATTCAATTGAATTAAAAGAATAAAAAAACTGGCTAATAAACTAGTAGTTTCTAATAACTCCCATTTAAATAATAAACCAAGAAAAAATGCAAGTAATATATTAGATAATGGGCCTGCAAAAGCAACAAAAGCAGAAGATATTTTTCCATTTTTTAACATATTATGATTAACTGGAACAGGTTTACCCCAACCAAAACCAACTAATAATAACAATAATGTTCCTGTTACATCTAAATGGGCCAATGGATTTAACGTTAATCTCCCTAAACGTTTAGCTGTTGAATCTCCTTGACTATATGATGCAGCAGCATGACTAAATTCATGTATTGTTATTCCAATAACCAAAGCCACCATAAAGATTCCAATTAAAATCAAAAATTCTATTGGATCACTACGGAGTTTATCAAAATAACTAAGAATCATTATAGATTTCTCTAATCAAATCATTCTTCACTTAAAACAACGTTATGTAAATTACCTATTCCTTCTATTTCAACTTCTATTCTGTCTCCTACAACCAATGGACCAACTCCAGAAGGAGTTCCAGTTAAAATTACATCTCCAGGAATAAGAGTCATACAACTACTTAAATATGCAATTAAAGATTTCACAGAAAATAAAAGGTCAGAAGTATTCGTTTCTTGCTTAACAATACCATTATGTTTAGTAATAAGATTTGTGTTATCTGGATTGATTTCTGTAGCAATCAACGGCCCTAAAGAACAAAATGTATCGAACCCTTTAGAAATAAGTAAAGCTCCACTACTCATTTCTTCTTTTTGAATCACTCGCTCAGTTACATCGTTTCCACAAGTATAACCAAACACATATTCTAAAGCATTTTCTTCTGAAATATTTCTTCCAGTTTTACCGATAACTACAACTAATTCACCTTCATATTCCACTCTAGAAGCATTCTTTGGATAAATAATACTATCACCTAAACCAATCAGAGAACTTGCAGGCTTCATGAAAATCATCGGACGAGTAGGATTGCTTAAATTCATTTCTTTTATATGTTGTTGATAATTTAATCCAACACAGATTATTTTTGATGGTACAACTGGACTTACTATTTTGATTTCATTCATATCAATCTCTTTGCCAGAAAATTCGATTTTATCAAAGGGATCTCCATATAATTGTTTTACAATAGATGTATTTTGTTGCAATACTCCATATGATACTAATTCATTACTTTCATAACGTACTATTTTCATAATGTTGTCCTTTTTAATCAATATAATTTACTGATTATTATATAATTAATTTCTAAATAATTAAGCTATGGTAAACTTATTATTTCAATAATATTAACAAAAATAATTTTTAAGAAGACTTTACTATGAATAATTTACCTTATGCAATTTTAGGAAGAACAAATTTTAAAATTACTCGATTAGGTTATGGAGCTGCTCATCAAAGGCCTATGACTCTAAAACAAGCTGATGAAATTCTTAATTCTGTACTTGATTCGGGTATTAATTTTATAGACACGTCTCCCGACTATGGGAATAGTGAAGATTTAATCGGCAAATTTATAAGCCACAGAAAAAAAGACTTTATCCTTGCTTCAAAATGTGGTTGCAATCCAGGACGCTTATCGATGAAATTACCTAATCATCTATGGACATCTAACCAAATTATAAACAACGTTGAATCTAGTTTAAAAAGGCTTAAAATAGATGCTTTAGATATACTTCAAATGCATAACCCATCAGTTGATGATTGTGTTTCTGGGAACCTTGTTGATACTTTACAAAAATTAAAACAACAAGGGAAAATTAGATATTTTGGAGTATCTACAATGACACCTGATTTAGAAACATTTCTAAAATGGGATGTATTTGACGTTTTTCAAGTACCTTATTCAGCATTAGAGCAAGAACACGAACAATGGATTACAAAAATTTCTAAATCTAATTCTGGAACTATTATTCGTGGAGGCATTGCACAAGGAGAACCTGTAGATAAACCGCCTTCAAATTTATGGGAAAAATTAAAGAAAAAAAACCCTACTCATTTATTAGAGAATAATGAAACTTTGTCATCATTAATACTACGTTTTACTCTCACTCATAGTAATATTCATACAACAATTGTTGGAACCACTAATATTCAACACTTACAAGAAAATATTGAAGCAACTATGAAAGGACCTCTTCCTAAACATATTCATAAAGAAATTCAAAAAATACTTATCTAAATTTACAAAAAATTCAATAGGATAAAACGATGCCCAAAAATTCCGAACCAATTTTCGAACTCTTGTTAAAAAATGGACATGTTATAGATCCTGCTAATAATAAGGATGAAATTCTTGATGTCGCAATATCAGGTTCAGTGATAGCTGCTGTTGAAAAAAACATCCCAATCACAAAAGCTCTAAGAATTGTTGATGCTAAAAAACTAATCATTACTCCTGGGTTGATCGATTTACATGCACATTTTTGGGGATATTTCGCAAAAGTTACTCCTGATGAATTATGTCTTTCAACTGGAGTAACTACAGCAGTAGATGCGGGAGGTTCCGGACACCTTACTTTTGATAATTTCAATCAAAACGTAATTTCAAAAAGTGTAGTCCGTATTTTTGCTTTTTTAAACATCTCTGGTTTAGGAATGACCGGAGAACCTGAACAAGATTTGGAAGGTATGTCCATTCAGCTATCATCTGAAAAAATTAAACAAAGACCAGATGTTATTATTGGAGTAAAGGTAGCACACTATGAAGGACCTGGATGGGAGCCTCTTGATCGTGCAGTTGCTACAGCAAAAGAAACTAATACATTTGTAATGGTAGACCAAAACCCTATTGCGTCACGACCAATGGGCAAAATGATGTTAGACCATATGCAACCGGGAGATGTCGTAACACATTGTTATGGAATGATGAAGCCCATGACAACTCCAGATGACAAAATTCATCCATATTTCTTTGAAGCACGTAATCGTGGTATACAATTTGATGTTGGACATGGAGCAGGAAGTTTTTCTTGGCGTATAGCACAAGCAGCGATGAACCAAGGATTTCCCCCAGATACTATAAGTACTGATCTCCATAGTTCAAGTTATCTTAGAAACCAAGCTACAATGCCTGAAACCATGAGTAAGATGTTAATTTGTGGCGCATCCCTACGAGATGTAGTAGAAATGTCAACCTGGCAACCGGCAAAACAAATAGGCCATTTAGAATTAGGGACACTAAGTGTCGGGGCAATTGCAGATGTCTCAGTATTTAATCTTTCTGACGGAAAATTTGGGTTTACAGATAACGGATTAAGTGGAAATAGAGTTAGACAAGCATCACAACGATTAGACCCTGAAATAACCATTAAAAGTGGGGAAGTAATGTGGGATCGTAATGGTCGAACACGAATGGATTGGAAACATACTCCTCCTCATGATGGCCGAGTACCATAAAAATATTTATACACATTCAATCAATTCTTCCTAAAAAAAACTACATTTTCTCTAGGGAATTCTATTTTCAATGAAAAATATTTTGCAATCCATTGCATTGTGTTCTTACTATAAAATGCTATATGAGTCGGGTCTCTATGATAATACCAATCAGGAAAATTTTTCCAATTATCCAACATTCCAGTCATGACACCTAAAACTCCTTTAGAATTTAACATTCTATTTAAAGTTTGAAATTCGATTTTAGGATTAGAAAAATGTTCTACAGTTTCAGTACAAGTAATAAAATCATATTTTTGTTTAAGAAGATCATGATTAGGAGAAAAAATTGGATCATATATTAGAACATCATAGCCATCTTCAACAATCATTGCGGCTAAAGCAGGTCCTGGCCCTGAACCATAATCTAAGCCTTTTGCACCTTTAAAAAGAGTTGGTCGAAGATATGACCAAAGACGAGAAAGAAATTTCCTATAATCTAAATCATTTACATCATTATTATGTTCTAAATACCTTTCTTTTTGTTCTGTTAAATTCAGATGAAAAGTAGTTGGCAAAAAAACTAAATCACATTCTTCACAATGATAGTAAATTTTATTAGAGAACTTATTTCGAGAAACATATAATATAACAACGTTAAGTGATTCACATAAAGAACATTTTGTTTGTTTAAGCATATATTATTTTTCTAAAGACCTTGGAGCCACCGATCGGACTTGAACCGATGACCTGCGGTTTACGAAACCGCTGCTCTACCTCTGAGCTACGGTGGCTTATTAATAGGATTTTACCATAAGAATACCCCAGAGAAAGGTTATTAAATATAAAAGTAATAAGAAAAGAAAAAGGGCTCAAATGAGCCCTTTTTCTTTAGTTTATAACTTTCTTTACTCTTAGTCAGTGAAGAAAAGCATTGATTTGAATTCATAACCACCAAGGTTTGGTCCTCTTACATATCCTCTTACTTTAGAGTTTAGTAATTGAACGCTAGGTTTCAAACCAACTGTACCAATGAAATATAACTGGTCAACGTTTACTTTTGCAATTTCTTGTCCTTGCTTAGCTCTTCCGTCAACAGTAAGTTTATTTCCTTCTTCATACCATTTGTCTATGTTTACGAAGTCTGCTAATGCAGGATCTGAAGCTGGGTCTGTTCCGTCAGCTCCCTTGGAACCTTTCCAGTTTCCAATATCTACTGCATGATATGAGTGTTTACCTCTTGGTACATATCCCCACATACTCCATGGGTCTGGATGCAAGCTCCAAAGAACTAGTTGCTGCTTGTTGGTAGGCTCTGGCCATCCACCTGCGGATGATACGTTCTGAGCTTTAATTCCAACTGCTTGCAAGTGTCGTGCTATTGTGTTTGCTTGCTCACCGAAAGATGTTGACCTTCCAGCTCCACCAGGACCAAATACTGTGATCTCTAATGTGCCTTTACCGTCTACTCGTTGTCTCCATCCGTCAGCGTCTTTCTTGTCTAGACCCATTCCATCTAACAATGCATTTGCTTTGTCGGTGCTATATTCTGTGTATTTGTTCTCATATTCTGCTCCTGGGTAGTATCCTGACCATGGTGCAGGTAGAGCATCACGAATTACACCTAATGTTGACCATGCTGTTGCATGTATTTCGTTTCTGTCAATTGCGTATGCTATTGCTCGACGGAAATCTCGGTTACGTAAGTGACCTCGAATTTCTTCGTCTTGATCGTAAGTCTGGTTAACTATAACTGTTGTAACGTTATTCTCTCTTGGTCGGAATACAACGTCATAACCTTGTTTGTCTTTGTTTATCATGAACAAACCTAGTTTGTCTGTGCTTACGTGCCTTGATGCCATTGTGGCTTCTCCAGCCATGAACTTCAAGTTCATAAGCTCTCCGCCTTTAACTCCTAACCAGCGTTGGTCTTCTATATATGGTTGCTGATTTCCTGCGCTGTCAACAAACCAGAAATATGGATTTGCTGTTGTCTTCCATACTGGATTGTGTGAGTCGTTAACGGATGTATATGGATTTACTACTGGT
>CAZDRU010000007.1:0-16555 GCA_964508175.1 uncultured Dehalococcoidia bacterium | reverse complement strand
TTTTTTATTAATGGAAGTTTGTTTAGTTTTCGATTAAATGCATCATTTGCTGTTTGATCTGGAAGTGTTTCACCAACATTTACAGTGACACTAAGTACAGTACCAGGGACATCTACAGGCTTGAATGCTACAGGAGGAAATGGTCAAGTAGGATTATCATGGACAGCACCTTCAAACAATGGGCGAAGTAGTATAACTGATTACGTTATTGAATATAGTAGTAATGGAGGAAGTAGCTGGTCAACTTTTAATGATGGGACGAGCA
Organism: uncultured Dehalococcoidia bacterium; assembly: GCA_964508175.1. Lineage (GTDB taxonomy): Bacteria > Chloroflexota > Dehalococcoidia > Lucifugimonadales > CAZDRU01 > CAZDRU01. The sequence goes on along the minus strand of CAZDRU010000007.1, from coordinate 16,290 downwards.
CTTCAACTTCAGTAACGGTAACGGGGTTGAATAATGGAAGTACGTATAGTTTTCGAGTTAAAGCAACAAATGCTGTTGGAACAGGTGGTCATTCAGGAACTGTCACAACAACATTAAGTGTTCCTTCTCAAACTCATACTTCAAATATACAAGCATTTTCTTTCGGGAATTTAACGATATCAGCTGGAGATACAATTATTTGGAAAAATCTTCATTCAATGCCACATACTGTTACATCAACTACCGGTATTTGGAATAGTGGAACTATCAGTCCAGGTTCTTCATTTACTCGCACTTTTAATACTCCGGGTACGTATAGATTTTCTTGTTTATTTCATCCTTCAATGCAAGGAACGATTACAGTTCAATAAAATTAATGTAAGATACATGAAGAAAGTACATAAGGGGAAATATTATGCCTAAAAGTTCGTTTAGTTTATCTGCTCAAGAAAAAATTAAAGCACTTTATCCTGAAGGTGGACCAGGACGACATCTTAAATCAAGACTTGCTAATAATGAATTACTCATTGGATTGACATTGAATGAATATACACGTCCTTCTTTAGTTAAAATGTATCAAAGAGCAAACGTTGATTTTATTTATATCGAATATGAGCACGGTTTGTTTAACATGGCTAATTTTATGGATACGGTACTTTCTGCACGTGACAATGGGTTGCCAGTAATTTCAAAAACTCCTCAATTAACACGGCAAGAAATTTCTAAATTATTGGAATCTGGAGTTATAGGTATTCAACTTCCTAGGACGGAATCTCGTGATCAAATATTAGAATTATATGATTATATAAAATTCCCCCCACACGGTTCTCGTGCCATTGCACCAGGATATGGGAACAGCGATTATCTTCCGCCTAAAGATAAGAAATCATGGATGATTGAACAAGATTTAGAAACAACTTTAGTGGTGCATATTGAAACGAAAATAGGATATGATAATGCTGAATCAATCATATCTACACCAGGAGTAGATATGGTTTATGTAGGGCCATCAGATTTTTCAGTTGAAATGGGTCAGCCTTCAAATCCAGATCACCCTGATGTGACTAAACCAATGGAAGAAATTTTAAATCTATGTAAAAAACATAACGTTCCTTATGGAACAACTACTTTTGATATAAACAGTGCTTCCTCATGGATTAAAAAAGGGGCACAATTTTTCTTAGGGCCCAGTGAATTAGATTTAATTGTTTCTGGGGCAACAGATTTTGTAAATAGTTATAAAGAAATGGAGAATTAAATAATGAGTGAAAAAAACATAGAAGAGAAAAGTATCAATATTCGTTCAGAAGTTTTGAAAAAATTCGTTAAGGAATTATTTATTAAAGTAGGAATGTCTGAAGCTAATGCCGAAGTTCAAACTGAATTGCTTATTTGGGCTAATTTGAGAGGAGTTGATTCTCATGGAGTTTTACATGTTCCAAGATATTTAAATTTTGGGATAAAGAAGATTTGGGATTTAACTTGCCCCTATAAAATAATTAAAGAAACCCCTGCTATGGTTCTTATAGACGCTAATAAATCATATGGTCCTCCAGTTACAATGACCGCATTAAAAATCATAATTGAGAAAGCTCGTAAAGTTGGGATTGCATGGGCTACATTAATCAATAATACTCATCAAGGAGCACTTGGATATTATAGTGAGTATGCAGCACAAAACGGATTAATAGGAATTAGTATGGTTTCAGGAAGACCTAATATGACGGTCTTTGGATCTAGAGAAAGAGGAGTTAGTAATGCACCTTTAGCTATTGCTATTCCTTCTAAGAATGTCGATAGTCCTATGTTAGATATGGCAACGAGTATGGTTGCTGGCGGGAAAATTTTATTTGCCAGAGAAAAAGGCATTCGAATTCCTCTTGGTTGGTTGTTAGATCGTAATGGTAACCCAACCACTGATCCTGAGGAATTCCCTTCTCAAGGTCCTTTATTACCTTTTGGAGGTGCTAAAGGGTCTGGTCTTGCAGTTATGATTGAATGTATGACAGGAGTTTTAAGTAATAATCTCAGAGCCGTTGGTAGTGATTGGAGAGAAAGAGATTCAAAATTGTCTGAGGGATTTGATGAACGACAAAATTCTTCTTTAATGGTTTTAGATGTTTCACATTTTTCATCGTTAGATGATTTTCAGAATAATACTGACAATCTTATGAATGGCATAAAATCACTAAAACCTTCTGAAGGAAATGATGAAGTTTTTTATCCTGGAGAGCTTGAAGCAAAGACATTTAATGAACGTAAAGAAAAAGGTATTCCTGTTCCTGTAGCAACAGTGAATAAGTTAAAGGCTCTTGGTTCGGAAATGAATATTAGAAGTGAAATTTAAATAATTATTATTAAATAGGAGGTCATTAATAATGAGAAAAAGTAAAGTTTTAAATGAATTAAAAAATGGTAATTTTGTTGGTTTACCTCATATCTGGACAATTCCACATTGGAAAATAGTAGATCTTTTAGGATATATAGGATTTCCAGGAGTTTGGATAGAAAATGAACATGGGGATTTTTCTGAAGGAGAAATTAGTCAAATGATTCTTGCTGCAAGAGCGCATGATATGGATGCTATAGTCAGAATTCCTAGAAGAGACTATACCGATACAATTAAAGTGTTAGAAGCTGGAGCAACAGGAGTCATTGTTCCTCATTGTATGGGGGTTGATGATGCAAAAGAAATTGTAAAAAATGCTCGTTTTCATCCAATAGGACTTCGTGGTCAAGGTGGTAGTGTCGATGCTGAATATCATGTGAATTTTAATAGTGCAGAATACTTCAAAAATGGCAATTCTGAAATCTTTTTAGCAGTAATGATTGAAGATAAAGAAGCAGTGGATGAAGTAGAACAAATAGCTGCTTTGGATGGAATAGATTTAATATTGGTAGGACCAGGAGATTTAGCTCAAAGTTATGGCGTTATTGGAGAAATGAAACATCCGATAATTAACGAAGCAATTGATAAAGTTGCAACTGCGAGTAAGAAACATGGGAAATTTTGGGGTACTCCTGCATTAGATATGGAGTATTTGAAGTGGCTCAAAAAGAAAGGATGTCTTTTTACAGAAATTGGAGTTGAAACTGCTGCTTTAGTTAACTTTTTCACTGAAGCTAAAGCTAAATATTCATAATAGTAATAACGATATTTAATAAGGGGAAAAATATTAAATTAGATTCATAGGATAAAAGAACTTGATTATTAATGAAAAAGCAAAAATTGCACTTGTTACAGGTGGCGTTAGTGGAATTGGATTTGAAATCAGTAAAAAACTTATTGCTTTAGGGGTTTCTGTTATAGTGGCTGATAAATCTGATTCTGGAAAATCTATAGCTTCTGATATTGGTGCACAATTTCGGAAAGCAGATTTAAGTTCCGTTCAGGAAACTAGAGAATTTGGAGTCGAATTAATTAATGAATTTGGAGATATAGATATTCTAGTGAATAGTGCGGGATATCAATTTATGGATTTGGTAGAAGATTTCCCTGAAGAAGATTGGATTAATATGTTACATGTCATGTTGATTGCTCCTTTTCAATTGACTAAATATATAGTTCCAGGAATGAAAAAACAAAAATGGGGAAGAATAATTAATTTATCGTCTATTCAAGGATTAATAGCTAGTCCTTATAAATCTGCTTATAATGCAGCAAAACATGGAATTATCGGATTAACTAAATCAGTTGCTTTAGAAACTGGTGAGTATGGAATTACTGTTAATGCTTTATGTCCAGCGTATGTTGACACTCCCCTTGTACAAAATCAACTTGCGGCTCAGGCGAGAAATCATGGGATTTCTAAGGAAGAAGTTATACAAAAAATCATGTTAGAAAATGCAGCTATTAAACGATTGGTGACTCCAGAAGAAGTAGCTGATTTAGCGTTGTATTTAATATCTGAATCTGCAGCTCCAATAACAGGTTCTTCATATGTCATTGATTTAGGATGGACAGCAGCTTAAATTATTTTTTTAAATGAAGCTTTGGCTGCCCGGCCTGGGTTCGAACCAGGGCTTGGAGATTCAAAGTCTCCTGTGCTACCGCTACACAACCGGGCATTAAATTTAAGATTACAATAGTAAAAACAAAAGATCTACTCATTAGTTCAAATCAAAATAGATTTTCTTTTGGTTTATCTTGTAATTTTAACCTAATAATTCGTATAATTTTCAAATATTTTGTTTAGAGGTTTATAAAATGCCATTTTTTAAAAAAGGTTCAGTAGACAGAAATGAAATGTTTCCAGGATTTTATTTAACTTCTTTTGCAAATGAAGCATTGGGTGCAGTATCGTTGTCTGCTAATATTGTAGAAGTAAAACCTAACTCTGGAATTGAATTGCACGTTCATCCAGAACACGAAGAGGCAATTCTAGTTTTAGAAGGAACTATAGAATTTGTACTTGGTCCAGAAACCATTATTGGTGAAGAAGGGGATGTTTTGATTGTTCCTGCAAGTATTGTTCATTCTATGCATAATAAAAAAAATAATGATTGCAAATTAGTAACTGTTTTTCCTACAACAGATCCACAGAGAATTTTTGTTGAATAGAAAATGTATAATAATTTAATACTGGAGGATTTTTTTGAAATTTAGTCAAGGATTGATAAAGACAAGACGTGATTTGCCTTCAGATGCTGAATTAATTAGTCATCAATTAATGATTAAGGCTGGATTAATCTCCCAAGTTTTCTCCGGAGTTTATACTTTTTTGCCTTTAGGAATGAAAGTTTTAGAGAAAATAAAAAATATTGTTAGGCAGGAAATGAATAAAATTATGGGGCTAGAAATTTTAATGCCTGCTCTTCAACCTAAAGAAATTTGGGATAAAAGTGAAAGGAGTTTAGCTTTTGGTGACAGTCTATTCCGTTTTAAGGATAGACGAGATCGTTCTTTGGTTCTTGCTCCCACACATGAAGAAGTAGTTACTTTATTGGCTAAAGATAATATTCAAAGTTATAAGGATCTTCCTTTAATGTTATATCAAATTCAGACAAAATTCCGTGATGAACCTAGACCCAGAGGAGGATTGTTAAGAGTCCGTGAATTTGACATGAAAGATGCATATAGTTTCCATGATTCTTGGGATTCACTTGATCAGACTTATACTGATGTATCACAAGCTTATGAATCGATTTTTACTCGTTGTAATGTTAATACTCTTGGTGTTGAAGCTGATAGTGGGGCTATAGGAGGAAAAGATTCACAAGAATACATGGCTCCTCTTGAATCTGGAGAAGATACTGTGATTAAGTGTGTTAATTGTGGATATGCAGCTAATTTAGAGAAAGCAGTATTTAAATTAGATGATATTGAAAATACAGAAGCATCTAAGTCAATTGAAAAAATCGAAACACCTAATGTTACAACAATTGAAGATCTTTCTAATTTCTTAAATGTTGATTTGACGAAAATTTTAAAAACGATTTGTTATGTTTACGAAGATGAACTCATATTTGCAGTTATTCGTGGGGATTTAGAAATAAATGAAATTAAATTAGGAAATATTCTTGGAGGAGGAAATTTAAGATTAGCGAATAAAGCAGAAATAGAAAATATTAGTGTTGTTGGATTTACTTCCCCAGTCAATTTACCTAATGTGAAAGTTATTTTAGACTCTTCTTTATCTCAAGGTGTGAATTTTATTGGTGGAGCTAATGAAAAAGATTTTCATTTATTAAATATTAATCCTAAAAATGATTTTAATGTAGAAATTACTGCTGATATTGGTTTAGTTCCGAAAAATGGCAAATGTTTACACTGTGGTTCTGATTTTGAATTTATAAGAGGAATGGAATTAGGCCATATATTTAAATTAGGCGATGTTTTTAGTAAAAAACTAGAAGCATTTTACTTAAATAAAAAAGGAGAGAGAATTCCTTTATTAATGGGATGTTATGGTATTGGCATAGGGAGATTATTGGCTGCAATTATTGAATCTAACTATGATGATGATGGAATTATTTTCCCTCCAGAGATTTCTCCTTTTGATTTACATTTAATAGGTTTGAATCTTGATGATATTGAAGTAGTAAAAGCGGCACAGGAATTATATGCGAAATTACAAGAATTAGGGATAGATGTTATTTTTGATGATAGAGATAATGTTTCTCCTGGAGTCAAATTTAAAGATTCTGACCTTATTGGAGTTAATTTGCGAGCAGTAATTAGCAAAAGAAATATAGAAAATAATGTTATTGAATTTAAATTCAGAAATTCTAAAGATGTTAATGTTATTGAAACTCAAGATTTAACGAAGTACTTGAAATCTTATATTAACAAATTAAATTGAAAACAAGAATGTTTAATTAAAATTAATTAAAGGGAGTAGTAAATGAAAATTTGTTTTAGTGCTATCAATATAAAGACATTAGATTATTCTTGGTCCTGGACTTCTGATAATCCAGCACCTGATAGATTAACTTCTGAACTTTTAGAATGGGCAAAAAAAGCAGGATTCGATGGTTTTGAATTAGAAGATCATTGGGTTGATTTTTATTCTTTTAATCCACAGGAATTAAAAAATTACAAACAATTATTAAAAAAATCAACATTACCTGTTCCTTGTTTAAAAGTGATCGGGAAAAATTTATATAATTCATCTATTAGAGAAGAAAGTAAAAAGAAACTACTACAGAGTCTTGATATAGCAGATGCTTTGGATATAAGGATTATTTCTGTAAATTTTGCAGCTGATCCTAGTAAAATTTTTGGAGTTCCAAAAACAGATACTCTTGGAAAACCAAAATCATTTCTTTCAAGTAGAGATGCAAGTGAAGATGATTTTAAAATGACAACAGAATCTATGCAAATTGCTGCTCAAAAAGCAAAAAAACTTGGCATTGAAATTGATATAGAAATTCATCAAAATAGCATTGCAGATTCTGCAAAATCAACTATTAAACTTCTTGATATGATAGGTGAAGATAATGTGAGAGTTAATCCTGATTTAGGAAATATTATTTGGGTTTATGATGAACCTGAAGAAGATTGGCAGAATTCGATAAATATGCTTACTAATTATTCTGGTCAATGGTGGCATTGTAAAAATATTACACGAATACACGTTCCAGAAGTTAAACGAGCTATGTTTCTAAAGGGAACTTTAGATAGAGGTGAAATTGATTATCGATATGCTTTATCAGTTATGAAACAATCAGGTTGGGATGGATATATCCTTATTGAAGGAGGAGCTTCTCCAGATGTATTAGATGGAGCAAAGCTAAATCTTGCTTATTTAAATAGGATTTTACCGGAAATTTAATAGAAATAGACTATTAATTTCATAAACAAACTAAAAATTAATTGACAGTATAAATTATGACTGTTAACATCTAGGATTGTGACTAAAAAGAAAGGGATAAATTATGCCTACTGTCAATCAATTAACTAAACGTGGTCGAAAAAGTCTCAGTAAGAAGACTAAATCACCTGCTGTTCATTATACGTATAACTCTTTGAAAAATGTGCAAAATTGGAATGCAGATGGGGCTCCACAACGTAGAGGGGTTTGTGTTCAAGTTAGAACAATGACTCCTAAAAAGCCTAATTCTGCTCTTCGTAAAATTGCAAGAGTTCGATTGACTAATGGAATGGAAGTTACAGCTTATATACCTGGAGAAGGCCACGCTTTACAAGAGCATTCTGTTGTTTTACTTAGGGGTGGTAGAGTAAAGGATCTTCCAGGAGTTAGATATCATATAGTTCGAGGTACTCTTGATTGCGATGGAGTAGAGGATAGGAAACAAGGTAGAAGCAAGTATGGATCTTCATCCAAAAGAAAATCAACAACAGAAGAATAATTCTAAATAATATTGAAACATTCATAATTAATAGTTAAATAGGAGGATAACCTTTGCCAAGAAGAAGTAGAGCGTTGGATCGAGCGGGAACTAGACCTGATTTGAGGTATGGAGATGAACTTGTTTCTCGTTTTGTTGCTAGATTAATGATGAAAGGCAAAAAATCTATTGCGTTTAAAATTTTTTATGACGCTATGGATATTATTGAGAAAGAGCAAAAAGATCCCCCTATGGATGTTTTCGCACGTGCGATGAAAAATGTTACCCCCTCAGTTCAAGTAAAACCACGTCGTGTTGGTGGAGCTACTTATCAAGTTCCTACTGAAGTAGATTCTCGTAGGGGTGAAGCATTGGCTTGTAGATGGATAATATCTTCAGCGAGGGAAAAATCAAATATTCCCATGAATCGTAGCTTGGCTCAAGAATTTATGAGTTCTGCAAAAGGAGATAGTTCTTCTGTGAAAAGAAAAGAAGATACACATAGGATGGCAGAAGCCAACAGAGCTTTTGTACATTTCAAATGGTAATTATTAAGGATTTTAATTGAAAAATAATATACGAAATATAGGTTTTATAGCTCATATAGATGCGGGAAAGACTTCTGTTAGTGAGCAAGTTTTATTTTACACCGGTAAAACACATAAGGCTGGCCGTGTTGATAGTGGAACTACTGTTATGGATTGGATGCCTCAAGAAAGAGAAAGAGGTATAACTATTACTAGCGCAGCTACTGCTTGTGAGTGGAAAGACCATAAAATAAATATAATTGATACTCCAGGTCATGTCGATTTTACTGCTGAAGTAGAAAGAAGTCTTAGAGTTTTAGATGGAGGAGTTGTTATACTTGATGCAGTTGCTGGTGTTCAGTCTCAATCTGAGACAGTTTGGAGACAAGCTAATAAGTATAATGTTCCTCGAATTTGCTTCGTTAACAAAATGGATAGAGTCGGTGCTGATTATGATTTTACAATCGATACTATTAGAACCAGATTAAATGGCAGACCTATACCAATACAAATTCCAATAGGTAGTGGGGATGGGTTTTCTGGAGTTATTGACCTTTTCAGAGAAAAAGCTTATTACTTTCATCAAAATGGCAAAAATGTAATTCAAGAAGGTGCTATTCCTGAAGAATTGAGTGCCAAAGTAAAGGAATATAAAGAAAATCTAATTGAACAAATTGTTGAAACAAATGACGAATTACTTGAACAGTATCTTACTGGTAAAGAAATAGCTATGGAATTATTGCAAGATGCTTTACGTCAGGCGACAATTGATTTTAAATTAGTGCCTGTTTTTTGTGGAAGTGCATTAAAGAGTTTAGGAATTGAATTTTTGATGGATGCTGTTATTGATTATTTGCCTTCGCCATTAGAAATCCCTTCTATTGAAGGAACTGATCCTGTAGATTTGAATAAAACATTAATCAGGACTCCTTCTGTTGATGAACCTCTTACCGCTTTAGTTTATAAAATTGCAGTTGATCCATTTGTTGGTCGAATAGCATATGTAAGAGTATATGCTGGGCTATTGAAGTCTGGAACTGCAGTGTTTAATTCTACTCGTCAACTAAATCAAAAAATTGGAAGAGTATTATTAATGCATGCTAATCACAGAGAACAAATAGATGCTTTAGAGCCTGGGAATATATGTGCAGTGATTGGATTAAAAGATAGCGTAACTGGCGATACTATTTGTGATAAATCGCAACAAATTCTTCTTGAGGCCCCAGTTTTCCCAACTCCTGTTGTAAGCTTATCAATTGAACCTGAAAGTCAAGGAGATCAAGAAAAATTAGGTGAATCTTTAAGGAGATTAGCACAAGAAGATCCTACTTTATTAATTAATCAAGATTCGGAAACTGGACAGACGATTATTTCTGGCATGGGAGAACTTCATTTAGATATTATAGTAGATCGAATTAAAAGAGAGTTTGGAGTTGTCGCAAATGTTGGTAAACCAAGAGTTGCTTATAAAGAAACAATATCTAAGGAAGGGAAAGCAGAAGGAAGATTTGTTCGTCAATCTGGAGGACATGGACAATATGGACATGTTGTAGTTGAATTTGCACCTTTAGAAGCGGATTCAGACCAAACATTTGTGTTTGAAGACAAGATTGTTGGAGGGAAAATTCCTAAAGAATATATATCAGCTGTTAAGCAAGGTATATTAGAAGGATTAAGTAATGGACCTGTTGGAGGATATCAAGTTCTTGGGATAAAAGCAGTGTTAGTTGATGGTAGTTACCATGATGTAGACTCTTCGGAATTAGCCTTTAAAATTGCTGGTAGTATGGCTACAGACGCTGTTTTAAAGAAATGTAATCCGATTTTATTAGAACCTTCTATGTCATTAGAGGTTATAACTCCAGGTGAATATTTAGGAGATATTTTAGCTGATATTGGATCTAGAAGGGCTAAAGTTAATAATATTGAAGGGAAGGGCGATGTCCAGGAAATAGATGTTATTTTGCCTTTAGCTAATACTTTTGGATATGCTACAGCTTTAAGATCTATAAGTCAGGGACGTGCAAATTATTCGATGGAATTTAATTCATATCAACGAGTTTCTACAGAATTAGTTGGGAGTGTTATACGTGCAACAAGCTAAGAAAAAAACAAAGAAAAATCAACAAAAAATACGTGTTGTTTTAAAATCTTTTGATCAGAGACTTTTGGATTCTTCTGCTCAGAGGATTGTTGAAAATGCTGAGCAAACAGGGGCAAATGTTTCTGGGCCTATCCCAATGCCAGTAAAAATAAAACGATTTTGTGTAATACGTGGGCCACACGTAGATAAACGTTCTAGAGAACATTTTGAAATAAGAACTCATAAAAGAATAATTGATATTTTAGATCCAACTTCAGTAACTATCGAAACTCTTACTCGATTAGATTTGCCTGCTGGAGTGGATGTTGCTATGAAAATGTAAAGTAGGAAATGATGATACCTGGAATATTAGGAAAAAAAATAGGAATGACTCAAATATTTGATGATGAAGGGTCTTTGATCCCTGTTACAGCAGTTGAAACTGGGCCTTGTGTTGTTACCCAGGTAAAAAAAGAAGCAAATGATGGATATAATGCTATCCAGTTAGGATTTTTAACTGTGAAAAAAGTTAATAAGCCTAAGCTTGGCCATTTAAAAGGAAACGGATTATTTAAAAAATTAATAGAATTTAAAGTTACAGAAGAAAGTCTTAATGACATTAAAATTGGAGATAATATTGATGTTTCTAATTGTAAGGACTGGAAAACAGTTAATGTAGTAGGTAGAAGTAAAGGCAAAGGATTTCAAGGTGCAATGAAAAGACATGGGTTTCAGGGACAACAAAAAACACATGGTCAATCAGACAGATTAAGAGCTCCAGGTTCAATTGGAGGAACAACCTATCCTGGCAGAGTATATAAAGGCAAGAAAATGGCTGGGCATATGGGTTTTGATCAGGTTACTATCAAAAAAATGAAAATAATCAACTGTGACGAAGAAAAAGGACATATTTTTATTAAAGGCAGTTTACCAGGTGCTACTGGCGATATGTTAATTTTACGTAAAGATTCTTAAGGATTAGTGAAGAGATGAAAAGTGTTAAAGTTCTAAATTTAACGGGAGAAGAAATTCGAAAGATTAAACTTGATAAATCAGTTTTTGATGTTCCTTTTAATGCTTCATTAGTTCACCAAGCTTTAGTTATGTATAGAGCAAATCAACGACAAGGTACTCATAGTACTAAGACAAGATCAGAAGTTGCTGGTGGAGGGAGAAAACCTTGGAGACAAAAAGGTCTTAATAGAGCTAGGGCTGGGAGTACTCGTTCTCCAATTTGGAGACATGGCGGAGTTACATTTGGTCCTAAACCTAGAGACTATAGAAAAAAAATGAATAAAAAAATGAGATTATTAGCGTTAAAAAATATTTTATCGGAAAAGATTCGTCAAGATAAAGTTATTATATTAGAACATTTAAATGATACTTTAAGTTCTACTTCTCAGTTCGTTGATTTACTTCGTAATTTGAATTTAACGGGAAAAGTTTTGGTATTAACTAATGGAGCACAACAGACATTAGTTCGTTCTGCTCGTAATGTTAAGTCTATTTATACTTATCCAGTCGATCAAATTAATGCAGGCGTTTTATTAGCTAAGGATAAATTACTTATTGCAGAAGAATCTATAAAAACACTTGAGACTAATTTAAAAAATTCTTTAAAAGTGAAAACTAATGAAAAATCAATGGAGAAAAATTAATGGTTGGTTTTAAATCAATATTGAAACCAATTTTGACTGAAAAAGCAGCTTCTCTTCAAGAAGAGGGAGTGTATGTTTTCCAAGTTACTCCTCAAGCTAATAAAGCTTTTATTAAAAAATCTATTGAAGAAATGTTTAATGTTGAGGTTCGAAAAGTTAATATTACTAATATAAAAGGTAAGACTAAACGTGGAAAAACTAATTTTTTCCGAACTAAATCCAAGAAAAAGGCTATTGTAATATTAAAGCCAGGACAAAAAATTCAATTAGTTGAGGGTGGTTAAAAGTGCCTTTAGATAAATTAAATCCAACAAGTCCAGGAACAAGACATCAAGTACGGGTTTCATTTAAATCTTTGTCTCAAGGAGAGAAAATTAAATCTCTATATAAGCCTTTGAAAAAATCTGGAGGAAGAAATAATCGAGGAGTTATTACAGCTAGGCATAGAGGTGGTGGGAGCAAAAGACATATTCGGATAATAGATTTTAAAAGAGAGAAAGAGGGGATTCCTGGGATTGTTCAATCAATAGAATATGATCCCAATCGTTCTGCTTTTATTGCTTTGATTAATTATAAAGATGGTGAACGCAGATATATTTTAGCTCCTGATGGGCTTGAAATTGGTTCAGAAATTCAATCTGGGCCTGAGTCGTCTATTTCTGTAGGAAATACTTTGGCATTAAAAAACATTCCATCTGGAACAGTTGTTCATAATATAGAACTCGTTCCTGGGAGTGGAGGTAAAATAGCCCGCAGTGCAGGTAATGCAGCACAAGTATTAGCAAGAGAAGGTGATTTTGTTTTAATTCGATTGCCTTCTGGTGAAACTAGGAGATTATTAGTTAATTGCAGCGCAACGATAGGTCAAGTTAGTAATCTTGATCATAAAAATGCCAGTTTAGGTAAAGCTGGCCGTAAACGTCATTTAGGTATTCGTCCAAGAGTTAGAGGATCAGCAATGACTCCTAGAGATCATCCACATGGAGGAGGAGAAGGTCGTTCTCCAATAGGTTTACCTAGTCCTAAAACTCCATGGGGTAAGCCAACTCTCGGATATAAAACACGGAAAAAGAATAAATCTAGTGATAAATTTATTGTTCAAAGGAGAAAATAGTTGTGTCACGATCAATAAAAAAAGGACCTTTTGTAGATTTTAAACTTATGAGAAAAGTGACTAAAGCTCAAAAGGAGCAAAGTAAAGAACCTATCATTACTTGGGCTCGTTCTTCTACGATAATTCCTGAAATGTTAGGGTTGACGATATCAGTCCATAATGGACGAAGACATATTCCAGTTTTTATTACTGAAAATATGGTTGGTCATAAACTTGGAGAATTTTCTCCTACGAGAACTTTTAGAGGTCATATTCAAAAAGATAAACCAGAAAATACAGAGACTACTAGTGAAGGATAATTAATTATGCCTGAAGTTTCAGCACATTTAAAATCAGTTAAAGGGTCACCGAAAAAAATTAAGCCTATTGTCGACCTTGTTAGGAATAACTCGGTTAATGATGCACTTAATCATCTTTCAGTATTGCCAAATAAATGGGCGAAAATTGTAAGCAAAGTTATTGCATCGGCATCAGCAAATGCTCAGAATAATTTTATGATGGATCCAAATAGATTAAAAATAGTTAGAGCTACAGTTGATCAAGGTCCGGTATTAAAACGAATAATGTACCATGCAAGAGGTAGATATGGCAGAGTAACAAAACCATTAAGTCATATTACTATAACTATAGATCAGGAGGATTCATAAAATGGGTCAAAAAACGCATCCATTAGGATTTCGGTTAGGAATTAATGCTGATTGGAAAACACATTGGTTTGCTGGCAAATCTTGGGAATATAGAGCATTAGTTATTCAAGATGTAAAAATTCGTCAGAAAATACACGATTTTTATAAAGAATTTTCAGATTCAGGGATTTCATCAATTAATATTGATCGTCAATCTGAAGATGTAGTTGTGACTATTTTTTCTTCTAGGCCTGGTATTTTGATAGGCAGAGATGGTGAAAGAATAAAGAAATTAAGAGCTTCTGTTGAAAAAGAAGTTGGTTTAAAAATTCAATTTAATATATCTGAAATTGCTCAACCTGAATTAGATGCATATCTTGTTGCATCGAGTATAGCTGAACAATTAGAAAGAAGAGTTTCTCATAGAAGAGCTATGAGAAATACCGCTCAAAGAACAATGCAATCAGGTGCTTTAGGGATTAAAGTGCTTTGTAAAGGACGCCTCATGGGAGTTGAAATAGCCAGGCAAGAAAAAGTAATGATGGGTCGATTGCCTTTACATACTTTACGTGCACAGATAGATTTTAGTGTCGCAGAAGCAAATACTCTTATGGGTAAAATTGGAGTAAAAGTTTGGATTTATAAGCAAGAAGCTGTGGTTGAAAAAATTCAAGAAGAAGATAATTCAGTCTTAGATATTTCAGCTATTAGTTCTACTTTAGACGATGAAGGAGTAATCGATGCTTCAGCCAAGTAGAGTTAAATGGAGAAAAGCTCAGAGAGGAAGAAGAAAAGGGAAAGCTTCAAATAATACTGAAGTTATTTTAGGTGATTTTGGTTTGAAAGCTATGCAAGCTGCTTGGATTACTGCTAGGCAGATTGAAGCAGCTAGGGTTGCAATAACTCGAAATTTGAAACGTGGAGGACAAGTTTGGATCAGAATATTTCCTGATAAGCCTGTTTCAAAGAAACCTGCAGAAGTTCGTCAAGGTGGAGGAAAAGCAGCTGTTGAGTTTTGGGTTGCTGTTGTCAAAAGAGGTCAAGTTTTATTTGAAGTGGGAGGAGTTGATAAAGAAGATGCTAAGGAATCAATGCGATTAGCTTCACATAAATTGCCTATACCAACTAAAACGGTTCAAAGAGATAAATTTGATATTTCGTAAAGGATGGTTTATTAAATGAAAATATCGGAAATTAGAGATTTGGATGATACTGAGATTTCGCGTCGCATCTCACAGATTGAATCAGATTTAACAAAAATAAGATTTAATGCTGGAGCCAAACAATTAGCGAATTCGTCAGAACTTTCTAAAAATAGAAAGATTTTGGCAAGATTAAAAACTATACAAAATGAAAGGGTACTTTAAATGAATTCTGATAAAAAACAATTAAGACAAGGTGTAGTTATTTCATCTAATAATAAGTTAGTTATTGTTGAAGTTCAGAGAAAACGTAAGCATCGAGTTTATAATAAAATTATTAATATAAAAAGAAAGTATTATGCTCATGACCCATCAGGAAATTGTAAAGAGAATGATGCTGTGACAATTGAACAATCTAGGCCTTTGTCCAAACTAAAACGTTGGAAAGTTATTTCAAAAGTATGACATATGTCATATTAAAAATTTGGAGATATATATAAATGATACAGACTTATTCAAGATTGACTGTTGCCGATAACACAGGTGCTAAAGAAGTAATGTGTATAAATCTTCCAGGAGCACATGGACGTAAATCTGCTTCTTTAGGAGATATAATTGTAGTTTCAGTAAAAGATGCAATCCCTATGTCTCCTATAAAAAAGGGAGAAGTTGTTAAAGCAGTCATATTAAGAGTAGCGAAATCTTTTAAAAGAAAAGATGGAACTTTTATTAAATTTGATGACAATGCAGCTGCTATATTAGAAGAAGATGGTCAATTACCAAGAGGTAGTCGTATTTTTGGGCCAATTCCTCGAGAACTTCGAGATAAAGGTTTTATGCGTATTATTTCTCTTGCTCCGGAGGTGTTGTAATGAGAATTCGTAAAGGAGATAACGTAAAAGTTATTTCGGGGAAAGACAAAGGTAAAACCGGAATTGTTGAAAAGGTATATTTAATGAAAGAAAAAATACTTGTTACTGGAGTAAATGCGATAAAAAAGCATAAAAAATCTTCAGGTAATTCAAATCAATCAGGCATTATTGATACACAAGCACCTATTGCAATTTCTAATGTTCAGTTGATTTGTAATAAATGTAATAAGCCAACAAGGTTAACTGTCAAGAGATTAGATGATAAAGCAAGAACAAGAATTTGCAAAAAATGTTCGCAGGATGTGAATAATTGAACGCAACTAATAAAAATGAAAATGAAGCTGAACCTAAAAAGGTAGAAGCTAAAAAGGCTGAACCTAAGAAGGCAGAAGCTAAAAAGGCTGAACCAAAGCAGGCAGAAGCTAAAAAAGCTGAACCAAAGAAGGCTGAAAATAAACAAAATAAAAATAAGAAACC
>CAZDRU010000006.1:0-32784 GCA_964508175.1 uncultured Dehalococcoidia bacterium | reverse complement strand
TGTTGGTATAGCCGTTGGTGTTGCTGTTGGCACTGCCGCTAGGGTTGCCGTAGGTGCTGGTGTTGGTGTTGGAGGTTCTGGCGTTGGCGTTGGAGGTTCTGGCGTTGGCATAGAAGCTAAAGTTTCTTTAACCTTAGCTTGTACGGTAGCTTCAAGTAAAGTTGCTTGAACCCTAGCTTGTACGGTAGCTTCAATATCTGGAGTTTGCACAGCCGTTGGCGTTGATTTACTTGAACAAGCAAGAACACTAATAAATATAACAGTTACTAAGAGAATATTGAGTTTATATAAATTTCTTTTAAACATTATTTTGATATTCTACTAAAAAAATCACCTTTGATAAATCAATGCACGATCTGAAAAGTCAGATGCTTGTTCAGGAGGGACTCCTGCTAGTATTGTGAAAATAAAAACACTTATAAAAAAAAGTTTATCTTATATAATTTATTTGCCATCACGGATAAATTCAGCGATCCTCTCACCGATAGCCATAATAGTTACATTCGTATTTGCGCGAATACAGTCTGGCATAATAGAACCATCAACAATTCTTAATCCATCAATTCCATAGACTTTACCATATTGATCAACAACAGCCATAGAATCTGATTGTGGTCCCATTTTACAAGTACCTGAAATATGATGAGCTGTAGCAACTGTTCTCAACAACCAATCATTCAGAGTTTTATCAGAAACTAGATCCTCATCAAGAGGAGAAACGCGTTCTTTAACCAATGGATGTAAAAGATCTCCTTCTCCAAGTTCTAAACATACCTGTACTGCTTCTCTCAAACGATAAATATCAAAATCATCTCTCAGATAATTAAAATCAATAATTGGTTGTAAAGTTGGGTCGGCTGAACCTAAATATAAACTTCCAGAACTTTTTGCTAAATTCAAAATACAACCCATACCAAATATATCTCGTTTTTCATAATGAATTTTGTATATCTCCTCTGATATTCCAGATTGAGGTAAAATAATCATATCATCACGTAAGTTTGAATCATGTGCAGTATATCGTAATCCAACCTGTTGTTTTGGACTTAAAGGATCCACTATTTTATCTTCATGTAACCGATATTTAACTCCAACAGAGGGATGATCTCTCAAATTTTCTCCAACACCAGGTAATTCATGATAAACATCAATATCATGTTTTTTTAATTTTTCTTCAGTCCCAATACCAGATAATAATAATAACTGAGGAGAACCAACAGCTCCTGCAGAAAGAATGACCTCATCCGCTTCAATATCGAAAAGTTGTCCATCACTTTCTACCACTACTCCTACTGCTCGTTTTTGTTTCAAAAGAATACGTTGTACTAAGGTATCAGGACGAATTGTTAAATTCACACGTTGTCGAGCAGGATTTAAATATCCTATAGCAGTACTAATTCTTACACCACCAGGATTATTAAATGGGACAGCTCCAACTCCTGTTGCATTAGGCTCATTAAAATCTGGACAATCAGGAAAATCTACTTCACGACAAGCTTCATAAAACGCTGCTTGATCATGATTCCATTCTTCTTTTTTAAAACGTCTGGCAACAATCGGACCATCTTGTCCATGATAAGAATTATTTATATCACTATCAGATTCCAGACGACAAAAATATGGCAATAATTTTTCAAATGACCATTCATCATTACCTAGTTCAGCCCAATGATTATAATCGTCTGGAATACCTCTCAAAAAAACATGCGAATTAATAGCACTAGAACCACCAACAAGTTTACCTCTTGGAACAAGTATAGGAGCAGCTTCAGGCGTAGCTTTAGCGAGAAAATTCCAGCTATAAGGACTATTATAGCCAAAAGTTTTAGGAATAAGATTTAAGTCATGTCCATAAGTAAAACGTACAGGATCAGGCATATCCTCAAAAACAGGATAATCAGCACCTGCTTCTAATAATAGAACTGTTCGGTTAGGATCTTCAGAAAGTCTGGATGCAATTATTGCACCAGCAGAACCTGCACCAATAATGATAACGTTATACTTCATAAGATTATTATACAAAAACTTAAAAATTTAAACCAAAATTATTAAGTCATCCTTTTTTAATCGAAAGGAACTACATCATCTTTAGTATTTTTTAAATTTGGATTTTTCCCAGATATTTTATAAGCGAATATTTTCGCATCAAACATAGTAATTCTAATAGCAACGCTTTCACCAATGGAACTAATATCACTATTTCCTTTCCAAGTTACTACAGAATCAAGTGAATTCCCTGTTAATCTATCACAATTTTCGAACTCAAAACCAGGTTCTCCTGCTGCATCTGGATTTAATCTTCCGGGAGTTTGTTTCAATAATTCAACATTAATCCAACCACCACGATTACATTTATAATTAAATCGAAGTTCATTCCCATTTAATCTTACCGTTTGTATTGTAAATTTTCCTTCTTGTTTTGCTTCAATTCCACATAAACGATGAGGTTTCCATCTACCCCAACGAATCTGTCCTATCTTACCGCGATCAGGGAAAACATTATATTTATCACCTGCACTAGAATTATGTAAAGTGCCACTTCCCTCATGAGGAATTGCCCAAGTACCATCAGGCAATACAACTAACCCTCCACCCCAAGTTCTATTCATTCCTTCAAACCCAGAACCCGATTCACCTAACGGAGTTATAGACTCTCTGTGCCTATACCAAATTAATCCATCTCGACTAACTGCCAACTGGTTATCACATGAATCAATAATTTGATGATAAATTTGGACTAAAGTACAATGTAAATCATCTAAGCCAGGATATTTAAAATAATTTGCTCCATAAAATGAAACATCCAGATCATCATGATGATCTGGATACATAACTAACCTTGGAGGAGGCCAATTTCGAAAATCTTTCGTTTTCGATATGCCAATAGCTCTTCGTCCAACTCCAGACGGACGAATATAAGAAAAATACTCTTTAGTAAAAGGATCATAGTCAACAATAATTCCTCCATCAGCACCATTATTTGCAACAGGTTTTTCAATCTTTGACCAGTTTTTCCCATTAGGAGAAATCCAGCCTGTTAGCCAATTTCTTCCAATCATTCCAGGCCCTTTATAATTTGAACCCTGATAATCTATTTCTTTCATTCTTTTACGCCATTCATCGGACTCTAGAAGTTCATCTGTATCAGCATCAAAATATCCACCTGAGTGAGCTAAAGCTTTAAATCTTTCAGAAGGGTCACATAATGGATCTTGAAAAATCCCTACACACAGCATGCCTAATTCTGCTATATTGTTATCAAGAGAGCCTTCAAATTCACGATTTCTTAATTTAGGTTTATTCCAGTTATATCCATCTTCGCTATTTGCATAACATAAACCACTTTTAGGAGTTACAGCTCCATATAACATATGATATTTACCTTCATCTTCCCAAATATAATATGGCTGCAAACCTCCTTCCCATATTTCACTTCCTTCTATAATAGGCTCTGAAGAATCAGCTGGTTCTATCTTTAATTCAACTCCAAAAGGAATATCGAAAACATCATAGGTATTATGTCTTGTCATTCCTCTATTACCAGGATAAATTTCCTGTAGATCTAAAAATGGTTGCCATGTATCATTTTTTATATATCGATCTTTCGCTTGTTTTCCTGTAGCAACGTCAGGTGTAGGCCATAAAGCTTTGCTTCCAATTCCTTTAAGATCCATGTGTGCCTCCAGTTTTAAGTTCCGTTCATTCTATTTTTGAATGAGTAAAAAAGCAAGTAGTAAAAAAAACTTAAAATAAATCTATATTGTTAATAATGCTTAAATCTGGCAATTAACTTGATGATATTGTACAATTCACCCTCATCGTTTAATTGATAATTTGTAAGGAGAAGCTATTGCGTATAGGAAAAGGAGATAATAGTTACCAATGGATTGATAACTGGGCTAAATCGCCAAAATCTGATGGCTGGGCCCATCATGGAGTTGCTATCACTGAAGCAGGACATATAATAGCCTGTCATCAAGAAGAGTCTAAAATTCAAACTTTTGATAGCAATGGAAATTTATTAACCTCCTGGGAAAGTGGTCTTATCGAAGCACACGGTATTACCATAGTAAAAGAAAATGACACTGAATACTTATGGATAGCTGATACTGGCAAGAAAAACCTTGCTAGCCTTTCTTATAAACAACGTAAAGATACCCCTCAAGTTGTTAAATTCACTTTAGATGGACAACGAGTACTGAATATTCAACAACCAGATCTTCCAATATATAACTCTGATAATTATTCTCCTACTTGGGTTGCAGTTAACGAAGAACGTACTGGAGGCAATGGAGATATATGGGTTGCTGACGGTTACGGATCAAGCTGTATCCATCGATATGATAAATCGGGCAACTATATTTCAACTATAAATGGAGAAGAAGGGGAAGCAGGACTTTTCAATTGTCCTCACAGCATATTTATAGATACACGCAAATCAAACACTGAACTCTATATAGCTGATCGATCTAATGGACGTGTACAGGTATACGATTTAGAAGGAAATTTTAAGAGAGTTTTTGGAACTGACTTTTTTACAAGCCCTAGTGGATTTGCTATACATGAAGATTTAATGATTGTCGCAGAACTTAAAGCACGTTTGGTAGTACTAAATATAGATGATAAGCCTATAGAATATCTTGGTTCAAATATTGAAGTTACTGAAGTAGAAGGATGGCCAAATAACATAAATGAAAAAGGAGAACCTATCCCCACTACTCTTTTGAGCCCGGGGAAATTTAATAGTCCTCATGGGTTGGCTGTAGATAAAGATAAAAACCTTTACATCGCTGAATGGCTGATAGGCGGCAGATTCACAAAACTTAAGAAAATTTAATTTATATAAAAATTATTCTAATTAATAAAATAATATTATTTGTAAGGAGGCTTAACGTATGAAAGCTGTAGTTTATAAAGAACCATTCAAAGTAGCTGTAGAAAATGTCGACGACCCAAAAATCCAACATCCTAATGATGCAATAGTAAAGATAACATCATCTTGCATATGTGGTTCAGACCTGCATATGTATGAAGGTCGAACCGCTGCTACACCAGGCATTGTTTTTGGCCATGAAAACATGGGTATTATTGAAGAAGTCGGACCAGCTGTCAAAGACCGTAAAGTTGGAGACAGAGTAGTGATGCCATTTAACGTAGCTTGTGGATTTTGCAAAAATTGTCTTGGTGGATTTACTGGATTCTGTACGACTGTTAATCCGGGTTTCGCTGGTGGAGCTTATGGATATGTAGCTATGGGCCCATGGGTTGGAGGTCAGGCAGAATATTTACAAGTGCCATTTGCTGATTTCAATTGTTTGCTATTGCCACAAGGAAATGAACATGAAGCAGATTTTTCTTTGTTAGCAGATATATTTCCAACAGGATATCATGGTTCTGAACTTGCTGATGTAAAACCTGGTGAAAGTGTTGCTGTATTTGGAGCTGGGCCAGTTGGATTGATGGCAGCATATAGTTGTGTAATTAGAGGGGCAGCTGAGGTTTATTCTATAGACCATGTTAAAGAACGATTAGAGAAAGCTGCCGAATTCGGAGCAATTCCTATTAACTATGATATCGCAGACCCAGTACAGCAAATTAAGGATACACGAAAAGGAAATGGAGTAGACAAAGCTATAGATGCTGTTGGATATCAAGCGACTAGTGCTGGATCTTCTGCAGTAGGAGGAGAACAAGATGAGGTTCCTAATATAGTTTTAAATCAACTTATAGATGTAGTTAATCCTACTGGAGCCCTTGGCATACCTGGTTTATATGTCCCTTCTGACCCCGGAGGAATTGATGAAAATGCGAAGAAAGGAGCGCTCTCTATTAATTTTGGCAGGCTATTTGAAAAAGGGCTTAGGTTAGGTACGGGACAATGTAACGTTAAAAGTTATAATGCATACTTAAGAGATCTAATTATAGCTGGCAGAGCTAAACCAAGTTTTGTCGTATCACACGAAGTTTCCTTGGATGAAGCTCCTGATGCGTATGTCAAATTTGATCGAAGGGAAGATGGATACACAAAGGTAATTTTACATCCTTAATTTTTTAATTAATTAAAAATAATTGATAAAGAAACAAAAAACTTTTTTATTTGTATTTGCTCATCCAGATGATGAGACTAGTAGTAGTGGCGGAACTATAACAAAATTAAGCAATGAAGGACATTCGGTTTATGTTTGTACTGCAACTCGAGGAGAACTAGGAACGTTAGGTACGGGAACATTAAAAATTGCAAGAAAAGACTTACCTAAAGTACGTGAACAAGAATTAAAAGGAGCCTTAAAACTTTTTGGGGCTCATGCTCCTATTTTATTGGGATATAAAGACCAAGAATTACAACTAATTCCCGAAAAAACTTTAATTGAAGTCATCTCGAAAATTATCCATTCAATTAATCCTGATTTTATAATTACTTTTGGACCTAGTGGAATATCTGGACATTCAGATCATATAGCTATATCGAAGGCAACAACTGCTGCATTTAAATCTTATTTTAAAATTAACTCAACCAGTAAGCTTTTTTACGTTGCTATTTCAAAAGAAGCAAGTATATCATTTAATTTAAAGCTAACAGAATTAGAAATGAATCCAAATGTAATAATAAACATATCAAAACAATTTCAAACAAAATTAAATGCACTCAAAAATTACCAAAGTCAGGAAGATGCTCAATTTCTTGCTAAAATGTTTGAAGAAAATCAAATGACAACTGAAACATTTGTACTATGGAATCTAAATAATCATACTAAGATCACAGACTCATTTTAAAAATACTTGTAAAATTATTTACATACTTGTAAAATTATTACTCAACGTATTCTCAATATCAATTAGTTACAATACGTCTTGATTACTAATTTATATATTGGAATTAAGTGAAATTTAACAATTTATTAATTCTTTATTAACTCAAATTAGTAAAAAATATTTAAAAATTAATTGCCGTGAATTTACTTGTGAAAAATTTACGACTGTAAAAAATAAGGTAAAAAAAATGATATATTTAAAAACATGTACAAAATGTCTAGGAGACTTATTAAAAACTTCTGATGTATACGGACATTTCCTGAAATGCCTACAATGTGGTTCTATAGTAGACTTAGACAATAAAAATACAGCACAAACAGAAAAAACGTTTAGCCCAATTAATTAACTTTACTTTCAACAATTTGACAGATTTATACCTGATATAATCCTATAGTCAGTTCTATACTGTATACCTGTTCGATAAACTTTTACTTAATATTATCCAAATTGAAACAGCTAAATTTAGAAAGGAGAGCGATATGGTAAAAAGAAAGGTGTTAGTTATTGGTGCAGCAGGTTATGTTGCAAATCAGATATTAGATCACTTCAAAGACCGTTATGATTTATTACTTTGTGATACAACAAAAACTAACGGTAATGGAAAAGTTATTGATGGAATTAAGATAGTAGATTTACTAAACTCTGATGAGAAACAATATCAGAATTTATTTTCCAATATCGACACTGTTGTACATTTAGGGTTGATTCATAGTAAAGGTAAAGCGATAGATAAATTTGAGAGTGAAAACAACAATATAAGAATGAATTACAATGTTTTCAAGGCCTCTTTTGAAGCAGGAGTTAAACGAGTGATATATGCTAGTTCCAATCATGCTGCCGACTGGTATGAAAACTTTCTAATACATGATAGAAAGATGGACAACATAGATCCATATCTTCTCCCTCTTTCAGATAATTTTTATGGGTGGGCAAAAGCTTCGTCAGAACACATGGGTTTTCTTTTTGCCTGTGGCACATTCGGACGTAAAATGGATATTGTTAATGTCCGAATTGGATCTCCTAAAGAAATCAATCCTAACGAAAAAGATGTACGCTTATTAAAACGACACTTGGGTTCTTATTTAAGTCCCCGAGATTTATCTCAACTTCTTGTTAGTAGTATAGAAACTATAAATATAGAAAATGAACACGGGATTCCCTGGCAAATAGTTTACGGCATCAGTAATAATACTAGATCATTTTGGTCGCTAGTGAATGCTCGTAAGATTTTTGGATATTCTCCAAAAGACGATGCTGAAATCAAATTTTCCGATCAAGTTTCAAGTAAGATTGGAAAAAACATAGGCAAACTAGGAAAATCTTAACATATAGTTTTTTATGAAAATGTTATAATTAATTTACTTATCTAACTATAAGTAGTCGTTAACTTTGAAACAACAAAATAACAAAGTATCTATTTTCCCTATATTGAACTTGCCAGAATTTAAAAATGGTGATGATATCGCTTATCAATTATTCATAAAAACACATAATCTACCGAAAGCTAATCAACCACGATCTGGAGATATATTAATAGTAACTCAAAAAATAGTATCAAAATGTGAAGGACAAACTATTGATTTAAAAACAGTTAATCCTTCCCAAAAAGCCTGTAAATTAGCAAAAATTACAGATAAAGACCCAAGATTAGTTCAATTAATCATTGATAATACAAAACGATTTCTGGCGATCAGGAAAGGATTGATTATAGTAGAAACACTTCAGGGAATAAAATGTGCTAATGCCGGCATTGATTCATCTAATGTTCCAGGAAATGACACAGTAACATTATTACCTGCTAATCCAAATAAATCTGCAAAAATTATCAGTGAAAAAGTTTCGGAACTTTTTCAAACACACTTGCCTGTAATAATAACTGATTCATTTGGGCGTCCATGGAGAGAAGGAATTTTAGATATGGCAATTGGGACTTATGGAATGAAACCATTATTAAATTTAATAGATACAAAAGATGCTGAAGGACAAATCTTACACTCAACAATTTTAGCAATAGCAGATTCAATAGCAGCAGCAGCAAACTTGGTAGTAAATAAAAATGCTAACGCACCGATAGTTATAATTCGAGGATATGATTATGAATTAAATAATAATATCAACCAAGAATCACTAGAAAGACCAATGAAAACAGATATATTCATTTAAATCAAACTATTTATCATAGACAGTTAAACACCTATTTTGACAAAATTAATTCAGAAAGAATACACTTTTAAATAATTAATATTTAAATAAGCAAATAATAAGTTTTATGAATGAAGAAAAAAACAAATCTTTCGACAAAGTAATAAAACGTCCAAGACAACACGAAATTCACCCAGTTAAATTAAAAACACGTCCTCCTCGACGAGCTGCACGAATACTCGGTTCTCCGTTGTTTCTTTTGACTGCTTTTATTGGGCTAATTACGGTAGTAACCATATTATTATTAATGCCATTTGCTAACAACACAAACACATTTACTCCATTTTTAACTGCATTTTTCACAGCAACATCTGTTGTAACAATGACTGGACTTACGGTCGTTAATACAGGAGACTATTGGAGTAATGCAGGACAAGGGGTAATTCTCGCAACTATGTTAATTGCAGGGCTAGGTTTTATGACTTTAGCTACTTTCCTTATTATAGTATCAGGACAAAGAATAACCTTAAGTGAACGAATGTTAATTAGAGACACTATGGGGATGGATAGAATTGGAGGATTAGTTCGCTTAACAATAAACATTATTATATATGCACTAATATTTTATTTTATAGGATCGATTATTCTTTTTTGGAGATTACTCGAAGTTTTTGAACCACTAGAAGCAGCATGGCATGCTGTTTTTCATTCCGTTTCAAGTTTTAATAATGCAGGATTTACAACATTTAGCGGAAATACCAGTCTTGCTAGTTTTGCAAAAGATAAAATTTTCATATCAAGCATGTTAATAGCAATGTTTTTTGGTTCTATTAGTTGGCCAGTAGTAGCAGATATCTATAGGAAAAAAAGATTTTCTCGATTTACCTTAGATACGAAAGTTGTACTTGTAACTGCCATAGGACTGACTATTATTGGCTCAGGGGTAGTTTTCTTAGGAGAATTTGGAAGAGAATCTTTAGCAAATACTGATGTTGGCGAAAAAATACTACTATCCGTATTCCATTCTCAAACTAGTCGAAGCGCTGGATTCAGCACCTTTGACTATAATAATATTAACGATTTAACATCTTTGTTCACTGCTGGGTTAATGTTTATTGGAGGAGCTGTTGCTTCTACTGCTGGAGGAATCAAATTAACTACAATCGCTATAATAACAGCAACAGTTTTATCTTCTGTTAGAGGAAGAACTAGAGTTGAAATGTTTGGAAGAGAAATTCCTTTTTCACAAGTACAAAGAGCAATTGCAATAGCATTCATGGGAATTATAGCAATTTTTGGGGTGTCTTTAATACTTACAATAACGGAACCCAACCAACCGTTTTTAAGAATTCTTTTCGAAACTGTATCCGCATTCGCTATTTGTGGATTATCAAACGGTTTAACTCAAGAATTATCAACTTTTGGTAATATAATTTTTATAATAGCAATGTTCATAGGAAGATTAGGACCAATAACGTTTGTACTCGCTTTAATTCCTAATGAACACAGAGAACTCTATCGATTTGCACAAGAAAGAGTTAAAATAGGATAATAAATAAGAGGTATAGCTATGAAAAAACAAATTGTTGTTATAGGCCTTGGAAAATTTGGTACTAGTGTTGCAACTGAACTTTATCAGTTAGGACATGATGTATTGGCAATTGATCTTAAAGACAAAAATGTACAGGATATGTTGGGACATGTAACATATTCAGTGAAAGTAGATGCAACGAATGAAACAGTACTTGATGATTTAGGAATACGTAATTTTGATGTCGCAGTCGTTAGTATTGGTTCAGATATACAATCAAGCATACTTGTAACTGTATTATTACAATCTCTTGGCGTTCCTTTTATTATTGCTAGAGCATCTGATGAATTACATGGAAACACATTAAAACGTATAGGAGCTCATAGAGTAGTATTTCCTGAAAACCAAACAGGAAAAGATATCGCTCATACGTTATTTAATCCAAACGTTATGGATTATATGGACATCACTTCAAGTTATAGTATTGCCAGACTACGAGCCCCAGAAAACTTGATTAATCAAACATTGGAAGAAGCTGGCTTAGCAGGACCAAGAGATAAATATCATATTTTAGTATTGGCTGTTGCACACGGAAGAGAAGTAATTTTACAACCTGCATCAGACAAAAAAATTGAACCTGGGGATGTACTCATTGTAGGTGGTGATAGTAATGCATTATCAAAATTATATGAAGAAACATCATTAACTAAAAAAACAGAAAAAACCAATAAACAATCTACTGAAATTGTAAAAGAATCTTTATAATTTCAAATAACAACACCTTTAATAATCAGACTTCACCTCTAAAAGATTGGAGTTCGAAATAGAAAACAACAACATTAAAAATATCCTATTACCTTTAAAAGGTAATATATATGATTTAGAAATATGTAAAATGGCATTAACGTTAAACAAAAGCCTAACAAATTCTAAAGCAATCATTCATGCTCTTCATGTTATGGAAATACCTTTTAAATACCCTGAAGATGCTGAAATACCAGAAAAGCTCAATCAATCAGAATCTATTCTCTCAAACATTGATAACCTTGCTAAAGAATATAAAACTGAAATAAAAACACATCTTATTCAAAGCAGACGAGCCGGATATGCAATAATAAATTTAGAAAACGAACTTAAGGCAGATGTAATTATGCTTTCCTCTATATTTAAAGAAAATAATATTAACGAACAAATTGGAACAACAATTAATTATGTTTTGCGTTTTTCTAAAAGCACTATAATTTTATTACGCCCTTCAATAAAAAATTAACTACAATATACTTATGAATATACTAACTTTAGGACAAGGCGAAATTTACCAAAAATTACTTCTGGAAATACTTGAAGAACATTCAATTACTCATATATCCCTAAATTGGCCAGAATATAAAGAAAATTTACCAAAACATAAAAATCTTGAAATTATTTACGGGAATAACATATTAATTAACGATATTAATGCTGGTAATCCCGATAATAAAGATGTCTTTCTTGCCTTTAGCGAAGACGATAATATTAACATTATGACATCTTTTATGGCTAAAGACATATTCCAAATTAAAAAAGTCATTTGTGGAATTCAAAATCTATCTAAAGCAGAATCTTTAAAATCAGCCAATTTCCAAATAGTTAATATTAGTCAAATTGTAATTAATTCAACGATTTCAATAATTTAATAGGATAAAAAAATACATGTTTATAATAATACTTGGTTGTGGGAAATTAGGGCTTCAATTAACAAGAGCCTTCCATGCCATTGATTATGAAGTAATAACAATCGAACGTAATAAAAACATAGTACACTCATTAGAAGATGAGCTTGGAGCGCATCTTCTTATAGGAGATGGAACTGATCCTACTATATTAACAAAAGCAGGAATACAACGTGCTGATTTCTTTATAACAACAACTAGTAAAGATGAAATTAATTTAGTTAGCTGTTTTTTTGCAAAAAAACAATTCCAAGTAGGTAAAACCATTTCAATAATAAACCATCCACAACATGAAGCGGTTTTTACAACAAGTGGAACTGACGTATTAATTAATGCAAATCGATTAATAATGGGACACATAGAAGAAGAAGTAACCGATAAACCACTGATTCACGTGATGAATTTAGATAGTCGTTCTAGTAGGCTAATTAGTATAACAATACCTAAAGATGCTTCAGTAATCGGAAAAGAATTAGAAGAGATTAATATGCCTCCTCATAGTTTCCCTTGTTTAATTACTAAAAATAACAACATAGGAATTCCCGATAAAAATTCAATTATCGAACGAGGAGACAAACTACTTCTAGTAACTAATTCAGACGAAGAAAGAACAATTTTTAATATTTTTACAGGAACAACACTATGAGCGGATCTATAGCTTATTTAGGACCAAAGGGAACTTTTAGTGAACAGGCTGCAACTCTGTACGCTAAATCAAATACTATTAACAAATTTATTCCATTAAGAACAATCACAGAAGTAGGAAATTACGTTATACAACATGGTTCTCCTCAAAATAATATCCAAGGCATTGTACCAATAGAAAATAGTATAGAAGGTTCAGTAAATGAAACTCTTGATTTACTAATCCAGAACGAAAATTTATATATTCAAAAAGAAATAATTTTATCTATAGAACATTGTTTAATTACCGACCAAAATACTAACCTCAGTGAAATTAAATCGATTTACTCCCATCCTCAAGCAATAGGTCAATGCAGAAATTTTATAGAAAAATACTATCCTGATATAAATATCATGGTTTCTATCAGTACTTCAGAAGCGGTTACAGACATGAAAAATAGTCATTTGCCGGCTGCTGCTATAGCAAATAAAAAAGTAATTACACATCACTCAGACTGCATAATTGCCAAAGAAAACATTCAGGATAATATTAATAATGAAACAAGATTTGTCATCCTAGCAATGCAGGATCATAAAGCAACTGAAAATGATAAAACTTCTATTTGTTTTTTCTTTGCCAATGATGAACCAGGCCAACTTTTTTCAGTCATCAAGGAATTTAGTGATGCTAATATCAATTTAGTAAAAATAGAGTCTCGTCCAACAAAAACCCAACTAGGAGAATATTTATTTCTTATTGATTGTCATGGTCATCGTCTAAGGGAACCATTAGAATCCACGTTAAAAAACTTAGCAAACATTACTAGTAAATTAAATATATTTGGTTCATATCCAATATTCTAAAATACATTTTTAATGCCTTACTTGGAATATTTCAACTTCATCATTTTGATATATTTTTTCGACCCCAAAATCACTCATTTCATGGAACGTCTCTAATCCTTCACTATCATAAAGAATTCTTTCTAAAGTCCCAACAACAATTAATCCAACTCTAAATTTATTTAATAATGACTTTTTCAAAACAGGGTCCGAAGTATTATATAAAGTTGTAATAATTTCACTTCTTGTTTTTACAGCATTCTGGTTAATATTTCTTTGCTGAATTTGGTGCCATTCCCATCCTAATACAGTGGGCATTCCTGTATATGTTGAAATGCGACCACCCCATCTATAAGGTTCGGTATGTGCTTCTAAAACCACTGGAATCGTTTTTATTTCTTTATTTAACCACTGTATTGCCATTAAATCCCATTTCAATGTAATTGGCTTGCCTTGTTCAAAATGGGTAGTATTCTCCATGAATTTTGTGCCATCAATACTTTGAAAACTTGTGTCAAATCTATCTTTTAATCTATAAGAAGTGCCAACCATAGGATAAACAAGTCCCCCAAGAATAAATAGTGAACATATAATTAAAATTATATTTTTTGCTTTTTTACTATGTTTTTCATTAAAAGTATAAATAATATTAGACAAACAATAGGCAGCAGCAATAGCAAATATTATCCATACTTGTAAATAAATCTTAAAAACAGTGTTCATTCTGCCAATATCATCTCCAAATCGAAAAAATTCAACAAATATACTTAAGCACACTCCTGTAAAGACCAAAATCATAATGAAAAATTGCTCTTTGTTCCATAAAGAAAGGAGATAGGATAAAATTCCCATAAAAACAACTAAAACGAATAAAAACAACACAGTATTATATCCAGATAATAAAAGATATAAGATAATTCCCATAAGGAAAATAAAAATAATCAATTTTCTTGATTTTAAAGATAATATTTCTTTTCGATTTATCAAATTTTTAAAAGAAATATTTATATTAATAGTATTTCTAATAGTGAAAAGAATGTAAGCAAAAATACAAATTAAAAACGGACTAAATATAACTAAATAGTCGTTAAGTGGAGTTCTCCACAGAGAAAGGTCAATAACCGACCCAAAAGTCACAATATTAATCCAAAACGGTAAATAAGCAAAAATACTAATTCCTACCAATAAACTTATGAATCCAATAATAAGTTGAATTTTTTGAAATAAAGCAACTTTCCAATAATGTATTCCAAACACAATTACAATTAGAGAAATAAAGAAATAAGTAGGCCCTTCCCATAGGTTCGTTGCTAACAAACTTCCTAAAAGCACACCTAAAACAATCGTTCCTATTAAAGATGCTTTTAAATAATTATTCTTCAATAAAATAAATAAATTCATAATTAAGCCTAAAACAGTAACGGCTATAGGCATTGAAATAACATGTGCATGTAAATCACCAAAAAGAAAACTGAAATATGGAAATTCTGTTATATGTGGAGATATATCAACATAATCTCTTTGAGGAATCCAAAAACGTAATAGATTTGCTGGAATATTTTCAAGATTTTCAATAATTCTGCTACTTTTCCAATAATCAAATGAAAAAGATCCTGTGATATTTAAGAAATAATCAAAAGACCATTTTATTATTTGAATAACACCATCAAGATTACCTAAAAAACAGACAAATAATACACCAAATAATCCTCCAATGAGACTTTTTCTCCAAATATATTTACTACTTTGAACATCAGAATATTTCTTTTTAATAAAATTAGAGAATGAAGTTATATGTATTAAATTAAATACAACAGAAAAAGTAGTAATTCCCAAAATGCCATATAGTATGGCTCCTGCGATATTATAACTAACACTCGGGATTGCTGTAACAATTTTAGCTACTGTGCCAAGAAGAACAAATCCCCAATAATAATAATTCATTTGACCTTGTGCATACCAAGGGTCGTAAGGAGGCATAAAAGGTGATCGAATCACGGCCGTAAAATATGACAAATCCATCGGTTTTTCGCCTCCTCTAAAAGGGTGCCATAAATCTGGATTTACATATTTAAATAGTATCCCTATGAAAAATATTAGAAAAAACACACTTTCCATACATAAAATAAGTTTCCAACGATTTCTAATAAACTTAAACAACTCATTTCTATAAAAATAAAATAATGTCCCTGATACTAGAGCAAAAAAACTGAGTGAAAAAAATATTAACTGGGAAGTAAATTCTACCTTAAAAACACTTGTAGTAACCCAAGAAATATATGCTAAACAAAATAACCCTATTAGTTTTGATAATCCGTATCCTCTATCAAATAATCCTCTACAACAAATAAAAATTAAAGGAAATGCCAGAAGTGATAGAACTTGAATAATTAAAATCCAATACAAAATGGAATATATATGAGATCTTAGATTTTGTAACGGGAATTGAGACATTTCACTTTCTAATTTCAAAATATTTTCATTCGACAAAAACAATTCATTTTGAATAGGATAAATATCATTTAAACCTGGAACTAATTTCTCATGTAATTCTTCGAAAGAAAGTTGTTTTGTTTTGCTAAAAACTATAACTGTAGGATGGTCATAATTAATAATATTTCCATCTGCATATCCTAGATTCAAAACATGTTTTAATTCAGAATGAAATACAGTATTGGAAGGACGTTCAAATCCTACTCTTTTAAAAGGATCATCAATGAAATTGAAACCAAATATTTCAGGATAATTAGTAAAGATTTTGGTTATTTCAAAACCAAGTTTTTCATTAAATAACAATTTGTAATATCGAGAACTCATTGGATATTTCCATGGAGCTCGAGTAACACTACCATACGTTCTATTACTATAAAAAACTATGTAATCTCCTTCATTTAACAAACTTGCAAGCATTTTTGTCTTTCTCGAATTATCAACATCATATATAGGAATTTGTTTAACGTTATATTCAAATAAATCAGGAATACCTTCGTCCCAATGATTATCAGTAATAATTGTTTGATCTTTTGACACTGTTTCTTTAAACCAATTTGAAGCAACTATCGCAGGATGTTGATTTTGATATATACGTTGAAAGGCAAAGGAAAAAATTAATGTATATAAAACAACTACTCCACTAATAATTAATCCTATATATTTCAAATGGAATTTTTTAATAGATAAAGAGGATAATTTGATTAATCCAGCTGCTCCAAACAAAACAATTATTGGAATGATCGGATAAATATATCTAAAAAATTTAACCTCAAAGAAAGCAAGTAAAATTATATGAGAAATAATAAAAATAAGTAAAAGAGATCTGATAAATACTGGTTTTTTGAAATTAAGAAAGAGATTATATATAAAGCTAAACAAACAAACTATACCAAACGGTAATCCTACCCCCCAAATAATAAATTGTCGCCATTCATAAATTACTGAAGTTGTTCCCATATATTGCAACGTATAAGGCATTAATCCAGCAATTTTTGCAATAGTGGTTTCATTACTGTTTTGTTGAAAAAATGTTTGAAAATCAATAAAAGCATAGGGCATCAAAAGGAAAAAAGTTACTAACGTAACAAGAGAACATAAACCTAAACCTTTACTAAAATCCCAAAATTCTTTCATTGAAAATTGATTATTTTGTGAACGAATTTGGGTAAAGAAAATAAACACAAAAGTACTTATACAAGGAATCATCAACGAAATAAGACTGGTTTTTATAGAAAGTATTAATCCTAATACCACTCCCAAAATAATCCATTGTTTAATAGTTCTTTGTTTATATAGTCTAATTAACAATAATATAACTAGAGTCGAAAAAAAGAATAAAAATGACTCAGGTCTATAAAAATGAGATATTTGGATACTCATCGGAGAAATAGCTAACATGAAACCAGCTAATAATCCAACATTTCTAGAATAAAGTTCTTTACCTAATTGATAAATTATTATGACAGTTAATGAATCAATAAAAACAGTAATTGCTCTGGCAATAATCCTAACATCAAAAACATTTATTTCTTGAAATTTCCCAATAATAATTTCTATTATTAGTAAAAGATAAAGTAAAAACGTTCCTATAGGAAACCATTGAGGATTTAAAGGACTTTCGTCTTTATCTAAAAAAGTTAATAATCCTGGGAATCCTGGTTTGACATTGACCTTATCATGTAAACAATCTTCGTAATTAGGTTCCTCTAATACAACTTGTTTCATGCAAAATACTTGCATATATATCGAACGTTCATCTGGATGAAAAGCTTTGCCATCATCCCAATCAATACCTTGAATCCTTATTAAAAATGCAATGAAAAAAATTAAAAAAACAGAGAGAAGATATATTTTCCCTGAATTAACAGACTTAAATCGTTCTTGTATATATTTCAGAAAAAACACAAAAATTTCAGAAAAATACTATGTTTATTAGATTAAGAATTGAGAAAAGCAACTAAATCAGCAGTTCTAGACGCATATCCCCATTCATTATCATACCAACCAATAACTTTGACACAATTATCTTCCATGACCATAGTAGATAACCCATCAATAATACAGCTATTAGAATTAAATTTGAAATCTGAACTAACTAATTCTTCATCAGAAAAATCCAAAATCCCTTTTAAACGATTTGCAGACTCTTTCTTATATGCATCATTAATTTGATCTACAGTAACGTTTGTTTTTAAATTCCCAACAAAATCAGTAATGGAAACTGTTGAAGTAGGAACTCGAAAAGCCATGCCATGTAATTTACCTTTCAATGAAGGCAAAACAAGCCCCACAGCAGAAGCTGCTCCAGTAGTAGTTGGAATAATATTTTCGGAGGCAGCACGAGCTCTTCTTAAATCACTATGAACTTGATCTAGAATTTTCTGGTCATTTGTAAAAGAATGAATAGTAGACATTAACCCATTTTTCACCCCAAAATAATCATCTAAAACTTTAACCATATTAGCTACACAATTGGTAGTACAAGATGCATTAGAAATAACTTTATGAGTTGAAGGATCATAAGCATCTTCGTTAACTCCTAAAACTAATGTTATATCTTCATTTTTTGCTGGAGCACTAATAATAACTTTATTAACAGAACCTTGAATATGTTTTTTAGCATCATTCCCATCTGTAAAAAATCCAGTAGATTCTATAACTAATGAAACGTCAAAATCAGACCAAGGAATAACTCCTGGATCACGTTCAGAAAGAACCGCTATTTCTTTACCATCTACTAATAAAGATTTTTCTGTAGCATCTACAGTTCCTTGATAAGGACCATAATTTGTATCATATTTCAGTAAATGAGCATTTACTTTAGGAGATCCTAAATCATTAACAGCAACAATATTGATTTGATTTTTATACCGTGCCTGTAAGGACCTAAATACTTGTCTTCCTATACGTCCAAATCCATTAATACCAACGTTCATAACATTCCTCCTGTATGATTTAATAAATTAGAATAAGCTGAATGGCCCCAATATTCGACCTTTCCTTCCATTTGTTTTTCTATTAACAATAAACGATTATATTTTGCAACTCTTTCTCCGCGACAAGGAGCTCCAGCTTTTATTTGGGTTGCTTCCCAAGTAACTGAAAGATCTGAAATAGTTGTGTCTTCAGTATCTCCTGATCTATGAGATAAAATAACATTATAACCAGAAGCTTTTGCAAATTTTACAGCTTCAAAAGTTTCTGTCAAAGTTCCTATTTGATTAGGTTTAATCAAAACTGCATTACCAGCATTTTTTTTAACTGCAGCTTTAATTCTTTCTGTATTCGTAGTTAAAAAATCATCTCCTACGAGTTGAACACGAGAACCTATTCTTTTTGTTAATTCTTCCCAAGCGTCAAAATCGTTTTCTGCCAATCCATCTTCAATACTAATTATCGGATATTGATTTACTAAATTTTCTAGTAAATCAATGAAACCTTCAGTAGTATATGTTTTTTTTTCATTTTGGAGATTATAAACACTGCCATTGAGTAATTCAGATGCAGCTACATCAATGGCTATAAAACAATCTTTC
Organism: uncultured Dehalococcoidia bacterium; assembly: GCA_964508175.1. GTDB lineage: Bacteria > Chloroflexota > Dehalococcoidia > Lucifugimonadales > CAZDRU01 > CAZDRU01. The sequence continues at coordinate 13,090 of CAZDRU010000006.1, read as the reverse complement.
CCTGGTTTAAATCCAGCTTTTTCTATAGCTAATACAAGTAAATCAAGAACTTTCGTATTAGAACTTATTCCAGGCACAAATCCACCTTCATCTCCAACATTAGTTGAAAGATGTTTTTCTTCAAGCAAGTCTTTTAATTCCATATAAATTTCGACTCCCCATCTAACCGATTCACTAAATGAATTAGCACCTGAAGGAACCAACATAAATTCTTGAAAATCAGTTGAATGAGATGCATGTCTACCACCGTTAATAACGTTAAAAAGCGGTACAGGAAGCATAAAGGTATCTAATCTTTTTCCTTTAAAACTTTCTTGTGTTTTATCTCGGTATAAAATTTCATATAATTCTTTTCGTAAAGTACGTGCTGCTGCTCTTGCAACCGCGATGGAAACTGGCAACGTAGCATTGGCTCCAATATTACTTTTATTAGAAGTCCCATCAAGTTTCATTAAAGATTCATCAATTTCTCTCTGTTGAGTAATATCGAATCCTATTAATGCATTTTTAATATCATTTTCAATAGTTTTTACAAGTTTTAAAACACCTTTTCCTCTGTATTCCTTTAACTCATCTCTGATCTCTACTGCCTCGTATTCTCCTGTACTTGCTCCCGAAGGAACATCTCCCCAACCTTTTGAACCATCTGATAAAATAATTTCAACACGAATGGTAGGAGTTCCTCTAGAATCTATAATTTGATATCCTTTTATATCTTTTATTTTATTCATTTCTTCTGTCATTTCGTATTAATATAGTTAATTTATATTAACCCCTTTTGAGATAGCATTCTTTATAGCTTTCATAAGTTCAATGGCAGAATCGGGACTAAGTTCAACTGCAACTCGTTTGTCGATACCTAATGACTCATTGAGAAAGTCAATATTAATTGCATGGTCCATATCCGCATGATCTGGATGATCATAATAAACATTAACTTCTTTTAATTGAAACCAGCCATTATTACCTTTTCCAGCACCTTTAATTGATGCTTTTTCTTGTATCATATTACACATTTAAATCCTCATTTATTAACTTATTGTTTTTTCTAAAAATTGAAAAATTTTATTCCAACCGTCTACTGCTTGTTGTTGTCTATAATAAGGTCTATCATAATAAAAAAAACCATGCCCAGCACCATCATATCGATGGAATTCATAATCCTTGTTATGTTTTTTAAGGTCAGCTTCATGAAGATTAACTTTTTCTGGAGTAGGACTCGTATCATCATTACCAAATATTCCCAATAAAGGGGCTGATAAATTACTTGTATAATCTGAAGGAGATACAGGTTGTTTTGTTGTAAGATTTTCTTTATCCATAACTATATTCCCACCCCAACATTCTACAATAGCATCAAACACATTCAAACGACATCCTGCTAAAAATCCATGCCTGCCTCCTGAACACGTACCAAATGTTCCTATTTTCCCTGTACTATCAGGTAATTGCTTAAGATATTTAGCTGCATTTTCAATATCTTCCATAGCTTGATCATCAGATATTCCACCTTCTGATTTTGATTTTGCAGCAACATCTTCCGGTGTTCCATGTCCATGCCTAAAATATAAATTTGGGCAAAGCGCTTGATATCCATGATGTGCAAATTTTCTAGTAAATTCCCTATATAATTCATCCCACCCTGGAAGATGATGAATCAAAACTATACCTGGGAAAGGACCTTTGCCTATAGGTTTTGCCAAATATCCATTAATTTCATCTCCATGGGCTCCAGTAAAAGTAATCGTCTCAGCAACCATACCTTCATACTTATCAGTTGTATACATATCCTGCTCCTCTAATTAAACAAGTTACATCAAGTTTAAAAATTATCATAATATTACGGAATAAGAATCGCTCTAGTAACTTTCTGTGGATTCTTTTCTTTTCCTTGCCATTCAGCATCTGAAAAAGCTTTATTAATATCTTCGAGTGGATATCGGTTAGATGAAACTTTAGTGAATGCATATTTATCTTGATTTTTAGCAATAAAATCAACGGCAACTGGCAATATATAAGGGTCGTAATGAGCTGTTCCTATAATAGTTAACATTTTAAATAATATTTTGGACATATCAATCTTACTAAAACTACCTGGCCAAATATTTCCTACTTCTACATACGTTCCACCATTACGTAACATTTCAATTCCTTCAGGAACTACTTGAGGAAAACCAACTACTTCAATGCCAACATCTGCACCGCCACGATAACTAGTATATTTTTTGACTAATTCTATACGTTCATTCGTATCAGGAACTTCACTAATATTAATTGTATAATCTGCCCCATATTCTTTTGCTACATCTAATCTATCTTGTATTCCATCAACACTTATAATTAAACCAGCTCCCATTTCTTTAGCGACAGCAACTGCATACAAACCTAATCCACCAGCACCTTGAATAACAACAGAATCTCCCATTCGAATATTTGCACGTTGTAAAGCATAAACAACTTGAGACAAAGCACAATTAACAGGAGTTAAAATATCATCTTCTATTCCATCGGGAACACGAAAAACATCATGCCCTGGCCATAAATAATAATATTCAGCATATCCTCCAATTCCTAGAAAAGGAAATTCATTAACTGAACGTCGAAATCTAAATCTATGAGGACAATGATTATATTCATTACGAAGACAGTTATAACATTTTCGACAAGGGAAAAAATAAGGGAAAACGACTCTATCTCCTTCTTTTAATGGAAGTCCTTTTGAATCGGTTGTAATGTTTTTACCCATTCCAGCAACAACACCAGTTAACTCATGACCAATAATAATCGGACCGGGTTTGCCAGCGGCAGCTATAGGTTCCATATCTCCTCGCCAAAAATGCAAATCAGAACCACAAATACCTGCTGAAGTAACTTTAATCAAAATTCCTTCACTTTCAACCTCAACAACAGGATATTCTCTTATTTCAAATTTTCCTGCTTCAATAAAGACTGCTGCTTTACCTTTCATATGTTAATCCTCCTATTTTTTAGTAAGCTGAAAAAAAACATCTTTTCCTTCAGCATACAAATCCTGAATCTTTTTTTTATCTATCAAAGTATTAAATTTCCCATATGTATTTATCCATTCTTCTGCCTCAATAATTTTCTCCAGTATTCTACTTGCAGATATATTAACTTTATTTCCTTTTTTGCCAGTTTTAATATAAATTGGGCTTGTATGAGCAAATATTGGCTGAAAAAAACTATCCCTTATTTTACTACTACAACGAGCTATCAGCCAACCATCACTTGAAAATTCACATTTCTGATTAAAATTTAACTTAGTGCTTCCATTTTTAATACTTCGTTGTTGTATAACCTCTCCATTGAACAAAAGTTCAACCTTATGTACTGGATAACCAGAAGATAATTCTATATTAATATCAATTGATTCATGAGGTGATTTTTCGACAGTTTGTCCAGGTATTTTATCGTCTGCTGATAAAAACAAAGCTGGTCCATTAGTGATAAAGGTATTTCCAGTCAGCAAGCCATTCAGCCATTTTCTATAACTAAATTTACTGTTAATATTTGTATAAACTCTATTATTTGAACAAACATACCAATCTGAACCAGTACTTACAGGGAATTTAAATCCACAATTTAATAATTCATAATAAACATCATATTCTGGCTCCATCCAATTAGGATCAAATAAATTAAAAGCATCTAATTTACCCAAGGCAGCACAAATCGGTGCTTCCATACCTGCTCCGTTATGACACCAAATCACTATCCCTTTTTGTTCTCTTGCCTTATCACAAGCAAATGCAAGAGGGGGATAATCTGGATTTGATTCATCAATAAGTAAGCCACGGCTAACCGGTGAAATTTTATTGCTCAAGTTTACAAACATTACATGACCATATCCTATAGTATCTTTTATATAATTCGTACTTACGGATCTATTTTGATGGTATGCCTCTTTTGGTGAAAAAACATTATGTCTACTTTCTTCTCCTATATCTACTATATGATGAGCTGAACTCATAGAATTCATAAATCCTATAGGATATTTATTACTAGCATAAGGAATATCCCATCTTTCGAGAACGCTTAAAATCGTTACATTGAGATCATTAACTTTGGGTTCCATAGACAGACGCATATCAGGATTTTTTTCATTTTGATCATAATGAATATGTGTATTTCCTGAATACCAACCATTTTTTGACAAATTTTCCCATCTATTAAGAAAAATATCTATGTTTTTTGAAGCCTTACCTCGAAGAATAATTTTTTCAATAGAAGGTAAATATTCAGTCCCTTTTTCTACTATAATTTCTGTTTCTCCGGGAGGAACGTCTAAGATAAATTCCCCGTCACTATAAAATGAATCTAAGCCTGGCCCAACTTTTTTGATCGTATTTTGAGGATAAAAAATATCCCCATTACTCCCTTTTGCATGAATACGTGCCCCTACCAATTCACCTGTAAGAGAATCAATAACAGAACCAACTATTTTAACCATTACAAATACCTTTATTCATATTCTAGAAAGTAATATTTACAAGAAATATTTAGTTTTGGGAAGAAAATTCTGTTAATAAGAGAAAAATTTAAAAAATTAATTTATTTCTTTTATAGTAAATTCTGTTTCACCTTTCGGGATCTTCACTATAATTTTATCATTTAATTTGCGACCCATTAAAGCTTTTCCTATCGGAGATTCAGTTGAAATTTTTCCTGTAACAGGATCGCTTTCTTCAGAATCTACCAATTCAAAACTTTTCTTATTTTTACCTTCGCTAAATGTGAGATTAACTTTACTACCAAGTCCAATAATTTCACTTTTAGTCGTTTTCTGGTCCTTCATTGAAATAGAATTTCTAAGAATAAATTCTTGTTCTGATATTTGACTTTCAATTTGTGAAAGTTTTTGTTGAGCATATTCCAATGGAGCGTTTTCTCTAAAATCTTTATCTAATCGTGCTTCTTTAATTTCCCCAATGACCTTAAGTCGTTCTTCTTTCCTTCGATTAATTTGACTTTCAATCTTTTTAATTTTTCCTTCAGATAAAACTTTTAAATTTGAGCTAACAATATTTGTTTTTTTCCTAACCAAATTTTTATTTTTAACTTTCACTGCAGATGAAAAATCATATTTTAAAATGTTTTCTTCAAAACAATATTTCAAGAATTTCTTCAAGATTACCGCTAATGCTCGAGATTCAGGTTGATAGTTAATAACTCCATCTAAATAATCTCTTATTAAATCGATATTTAATACTTCTATATCATCAACAATAGCAGTCCATTGAACAAAATTAGCTAATTCTTGTCGTGTATCAAATAAAGTTTTTTCTAGTCTAGACGTAACGGTTTTTTGTTTAGAAGACAGAAAATTAATATACTGGTTTACGATTTCAGCTGATTTAGGCATATGATTTATCCCTTAAAAAAATTTATCTCTTTTAAGTTTAATTTTGATAAAGAAAAGTGTCAAATTTTCCAGCTTCTAAGAACCACAAAAAAATGATAAAATTGAATTATGTCAACAATTATCATCGGCACTCCAAATTCTAACGAAAATAATAACAACATTAATAAAGCAATTAATTATTTTGATTCAAATAATTTCCAAGTCATTTCTAAAAAAATCAAAGATATAATAAACGAAAATTTATTTATATCCCCTGAAATATCCGGATTGTTATTATTCGAAAACAGTAATAATCAAACAAATCTAAATACTATAAATCTTTTTAAACACGTTACAAAACAAAATATTCCTTTATTAGCATTCGGACCTTTTCTTGACTCTTTTAACAAAGCTTGTTGTGAAAATAATAATATTAGTACACAAAGTAAAAACAAAGGTTTGTTAGAATCTGACTCATTGAAAAGAACTCTATATTTATCACCTGGAAGCAAATTTAGTAATTTAGTAGGAAGAGGAGGGTTTTTCCCTTTATTTGATATACAATTTGAACAAATATTAGAAAGTACTAAAAATAAAATGTTATTAGGTTCTGGATATTGCATTGAATTAGGAACTCTTGTTATTTTAGAAAACTCAGCTAACCAATGTTCAATTGCAAGTGGAATAAATTTTACAGAATCAAAACATTTTTTAAAAACTTTTGAAAATATCTTGAAAAATTTTGCAATTGAATGTAATAATTACAACAAACAAATTAAAATGTAAAAAAAGAACCCTTTTTATAAAATTTCAAAGGACTATTAATGGCTACACCTGGAAATATATTACCCAAACCTCTAGATGAGGAGATGAAAGAATCGTATCTCAATTATGCAATGAGTGTCATTGTCTCAAGAGCTTTACCTGATGTGAGAGACGGATTAAAGCCAGTTCAACGCAGAATCTTATACACAATGAATGAGCTTTCATTAAATTCAAACAGCCCTTATAAGAAAAGTGCTCGTACCGTTGGGGAAGTAATGGCAAAATATCACCCTCATGGAGATAGTCCTGTTTACGAAGCTATGGTCCGAATGGCTCAAGAATTCTCTATGCGATACCCATTAGTTGATGGACAAGGAAACTTTGGTAGTGTCGATGGAGATCCTCCTGCAGCAATGCGTTATACAGAAGCAAGATTATCAGCGATTGCCCATCAAATGTTAACTGACATAGATCTAAATACCGTTGATTTTGTAGATAATTTTGATGCATCATTACCAGAACCAACTCTTCTTCCTGCCACACTACCAAATATGCTAATGAACGGTGCATCCGGAATAGCTGTTGGCATGGCAACAAATATACCACCTCATAATTTAACAGAAATTTGTAATGCAGTTATTAAATTAATTAATAATCCAGAACTAACGCCCGAAAGTTTACTGAAAATTATTCCAGGCCCTGATTTTCCAACTGGAGGAATAATAAAAGGACAAGCAGGAATTATCGACGCTTATGCAACTGGACGGGGAGGAATACTAGTACAAGCACGTACTGATATAGAAGAATTAAAAAATGGCAAACGACAAATAATAGTTACAGAATTACCTTATCAGGTAAATAAAGCGTCTTTAATTGAGAAAATTGCATCACTTATACGAGACAAAAAAATAGATGGAGTTACTGACCTACGAGATGAATCAGATCGCAAAGGAATGCGAATCGTTATAGAACTACGACGTGATGTAGAATCACAAGTCATATTAAACAATTTGTTTACCCACACAGCAATGCAATCATCTTTCAATGTAATTACACTTGCTCTAGTTAATGGACAACCTGAAACACTCGGATTAAAACGATGCCTGCAATTGTATATCGAACATAGAGTAGAAATTATTACTCGAAGAACTCAATATTTATTAGAACAGGCAAAAAAACGACTTCATATTGTTGAAGGCTTACGAACAGCTATCAATGATCTAGATAATGTAATAAAAATAATAAGGCAAGCAGAAAGTGCCGAAACTGCTAGAGCCGATTTAATGACTTCCTTAACATTAACTAAAGAACAAGCTCAAGCAATCTTAGATATGCAACTAAGGAGACTAGCCAGTCTTGAAAGACAAAAATTAGAAGATGAATACAACGCTTTATTAGAAAGAATAAAAGAATTAACAACTTTACTTGAAAGTCCCTCTGAAATTCTTGAAACGATTAAAAACGAAACTCAAGAATTAAAAAAGAAATTCGGAGACAAACGACGAACTGAAATTGATCCTGAAGAATTAACTACTTTCAGCATAGAAGATATCACTCCACATGAAAATATTGTTTTAAGCCTAAGTAAAAGAGGTTATATAAAAAGAATTCCTTTGGCAACATATCGCCAACAACTTCGTGGGGGTAAAGGCGTTAGAGGAATGACAACACGGGAAGGAGATTCTCTACAAGATTTAATTATTAGCGACACTCATGATCTAATTTTGTTTTTTTCCGATAAAGGACGTGTTTATCCACTTCGTTGTTTTGAAATCTCCGCAGACACTTCAAGAACTACGAAGGGGACACCTATAGTAAATCTTTTACCACTTCAAGATAATGAACATATACATGCCCTTCTGAATTTAAACAAATTAGACCAAGATGGACGTATAATTTTATCTACAGAAAGCGGCACTGTGAAAAGTGTAGATGTTCGTAATATATCAACAATTCGTGCAAGAGGATTAAATATAATGAACTTGAAAAAAGATGATTCTCTTGTTTCTGTAAAATTAGCACAACCAACAGAAAATGCTCTATTGATTACTAAAAATGGTATGTCAATCCGTTTTTCTATCGATGAAATTCGAACAAGAGGTAGAAATGCAGGTGGAGTTCGAGGAATAAGACTTGCTTCAGGAGATAAACTCGTAGGAATGGAATTAATTAAAAATCCAGAAGATAAAATACTTTTGGTTACTGAAAAAGGATACGCAAAACTAGTTAGGATGCTACTTTACAGGACTCAAGCACGAGGCGGGAAAGGAATTATAACATTTAAAACATCAGAATTAACTGGACAATTATCTGCTTTATCTATAATAGGAGAAAACGATGATCCAGATTTAATATTCCTTTCTAAGAATTGCCAAGTATACAGAACAAAAATAAATCAAGTTCCACAACAAGGAAGGCATACTAGAGGAGCAATTATTTGGAAAGGATCACATGGAGACAGCGTTGCTTCTGTAGCTTGTTTCTCATCGAAATAATTAAATATTGATATCAATTGAGTAATTAGCTCTATCCCAATAAGATCAAGGAGATCCTGTTCCAGCGACATCAACATCGATCATCGTAATTCTCCCATTATTCCTACCATCCATCATCTCAGCGTCAGTTGTTTTTGACTCCATTATAAAAAGTGTCTTGAGGTCGGGACCTCCTAAAGTACATGCAAATGGTATATATCCATCAATATCTATCCGATCCACAATATCGCCACCATCTTTAACTCGCAAAACGGAACCTGGCTTTCCAAGTGCATTCCTGTGAGGGATTGTTGCAACCCATATGTGATTTTCTACATCTATACATATACCATCAGGATGCGAGTCAAAAGTAGCCCAAACACGTCTTCCAGTCAAAGTACCGTTTTCATTAATATCAAAAGCAGTTAATCGGTCACCAAACGATTCTGCAACAATTAACGTCTTGCCATCAGGAGTTATAACAACTCCATTTGGCATAAGCAAGTCCGTAGCAGCTATAGAAACTTGATAATTAGTGTCGATTAAAATCAGGTTAGCAGGAATTAGAGGAGAGTCGTCTTTAGTAACCGGCCCCCCAAAGTTACCAACATAAGCCCTGCCAAAATCATCAACAACCATATCGTTACAATGATATGTGGCAACAGAGCTTAAGTCCGCCACCTCGGATAAGGTATCTTCGTCAAGGATCATCAATTTCCTGTCTATCATCGATACCACTAACAACTTTCCGTCTTTCGACCATCCGAGTCCAGAGGGTTGATTTGGAACTTCTATTACCGTCTTTCGGATACCTGACAAGTCAACTTTTACCACTTCTTTAGCAAATACATCCGAAAACCAAAGCTTGTCACCCCGCCAACGTGGATCTTCCGGGAAAATTAAATTATCCAAAAGTACTATCGGTTTTCTTTTCGTCATTATTTACCCTACAACCACTTACGCAAAAACTTCAACTAGAATATACACCAAAATAATTAATTAAATACATATTTACTTTTATAGTATCCCAAGGCCGATTTGCCTTCTGAAGTAAGCATTTCTTCTACTTTGCCAATAAAAATTACATGATCGGCATATTTATGTTGCCCAATAACCCTACATCCAAAAAACGCAACCGATTTTTTCACTACAGGCAATCCTGAGGCAGAAAATGAAAATTCATTTTTGGTTTCCAATCTTTTATTTGCATCTTTTTTAGAATAAGTTTTAGCTATATCCACATGAGAATGACTTAAAATATTAACTCCAAATTGTTGTGTTTTATTAATCAAAATACAGGTATCATTTGAAATGTCTACAGAAATTAATACTGTCGGAGGATTCAACGAAACTGAAGTAAATGAATTCGCAGTCATGCCATGTGGTTCATTATTATCTGTCGTTGTTATTAATGTAACTCCAGTATGAAAACAACTCATTGCATCTCGAAATTGTTCTGTAAAAACCATAATACTTCTTTTAATTATCACCTATTATTGCAAAAATGTTATGCGTAATTTAACATTGATTTAATTCTCATACAAGCTATTATATTCTCAATATTAATTTTATAATTCTCAACAAACAACTTAAACAACCCGAGGAAAGGAGAATCAATATATGACTCGAATCGGAATAATAGCAATAATTGTAGGCATAATAGGAATATTGGGAGTAATGATTTTTAGGTTAATTCCTTTACTGTCATTAAATATTGTTACCTTTTTCATATTCATCATCTTTATTGGCATAGTAATAACATTTGTTTCGATAATCTTGAACAATATGAAAGAAAAACAAAAGAAAAAATTAGAACAAAAAAATGAATCTTTCAAGGAGGATAAGAGACCATGATATTTACAACTACAGAAACTATCCCAAATAAAAATATCACAGAAATTTTAGGGGTAGCTCGAGGAAATACAGTTCGTGCGAGAGCAATAGGAAAAGATATAATGGCAGGATTCAAATCAATCGCAGGTGGAGAAATTCATGAATATTCCAACCTCATGGCAGATTCTCGAGAAGAAGCTTTTCAAAGAATGGCAAAAAAAGCTGAAGAATTAGGAGCTGATGCTGTAGTTAACATACGATTTACGACGTCAATGATATCCCAAGGTAACGCTGAAATCCTAGTAGCAGGAACAGCAGTTAAAACAAATTAATTCGAATTCAAAAGTGACCAAAAACAAACATACAATCAAAATCGACCTCAAGAATATAATTTATGCAGGATATATAGGAAACAAAGAAGAAGAATTATCATATCCTCAAAATTTACGTTTTGATTTAGAAATTAAAATTAAAATCACAAATGATCAGATAAATAAACTTCAGCAAAAAAACTCAGAGAATATCTCATTAGAAGAAATTAATCTTCTGGATTATTCTACCATTAGCCCTATTATAAAAAAGATCTTTTGCAATTCGAAATTCCATTTATTGGAAACTCTTGGAACGACTATTAATGATGCAATAATCAAACAAAATTCTAACAAAGGAATTATCATCCAAGAGATAAAAACAAGAATTCAAAAATTAATTCCACCAAATAAACTAAAAGGAAATATATTTGTAGAAATTACTACTATAAATGAGCTGGTTCAATAGATGGAATCAAAAAGTAAGTATCTTTCTAGGATTTTCTTCCAAAATCTTATTTAATTCTTTTTCGGAAACTCCAAGTTCTTTCATCCAAGGAATAATATATTCAAGAATATGTCCGTATCCAGTCCCTCCATATTCTTGTAATCGGATCTTACAAGCTATATCTTGAGAAACAACAATTTGGTCTATAAATCCATCTTCAATTAACCACATTATTCTTTTAATTTTTTCAGCATCACTTGGCAAATAATAATAACTATATGGGAAATATGAAACTTCCATTCCAAAAGTATCATATTCTAAATTCACTCCACTTTCAGCAACAGCTTTTAATGAGTTTCTCTCTTCTATGGTTCGATCCATATGACAAAAAATAACTTTATTTATATTCGCATTTTTTTTCTGAAGTATTTCTAATATATAAAAAGGGGATTTAGGATGTTTACCTAGATGTATGCTTAAAGCTGCTCCAGTTATATTATGAGCATCAATCGCAGCTTCCAAAGATTTTTCTTCCAAAGAGGTCAAAGGCCAAGTTGTTCCAATTTCTCCAATAATTCCTGCTTTAATACCTGTTTCAGCGAAACCAATAGTAAGATTATCAATTATTTCTTGTGTAATAGTTTCTTGAGATTTCTTTTCAAATTCTGTCGATAAAGCAGCATCAACATAATAACCAGTTCCAAAAACAACATTCACGCCAGTAGCACGTGAAATTCTCGCTACAGCAGTCGGATCTCCATACAATCCATTACTACTAACATCAACTATGCTATTTCCTTTCAATTGTTTAAATTTCAATAATTCGTTAATTGCTAATTTTTCATCATCTAAAACTAAATTTGATTTTGACTTTAACCAATTTTGTCTAACCCAACCTAGATTTTGTAAAGTTATCGGTGAATTAGCATTACGTTTATCTGCCGAAGTTTCTGGCTTTATAAGGGCAGAAAGCAAAGAACATATCAAATGTTCATGCATAAGAGTAATTTTTAAACTATCAGGTTCAATTGGACCAAGAACTGTTTGAATCTTTCCTTTATTCATTACCTATAACCTAAAAAATTTCGACCATCTTATTAAACAATACAATGTTTTTTGCTATACCCACTTGAATAGCATTTTATGCATTTACTTTTTGTAATTCTTCTAGTTGGTTTACTTCATTTTCACCTAGCAAATCATTCCACATCGATCTTCGAAGAGCCCATTCTTTATAATAATCGGATTGTGCTGATCCCAAAACTTTTGTCGTATTAAAACGTGCTGCTTCTTGGGTTGCTGTACTTCGATCATAATCCCAACTCGGAGAAGTATGATTGCTTTGTCTATCAAATAAAAATTTCAGCATATATCTTGGTTTCTTTCCTGTATTTGCTGACGCAGCATGCCAAATGTCATAGTGTAAGATCAGTATAGAACCTGCATCGACTGTTGCTAATACCTGTTCTTTAAATTTCCCATAAGTGGCCATTCTGTCTGATGGAGCATTTCTAAAATGTGTGCCTGGAACTAGGGCTGTTGGACCCATATCTTTCGTCACTGCTTGGGGATAATACATGCCTAATGCACACAAGATTTTATGATGACGAAAATTAAGACTATCTTGATGCCAAATTTGGCTTCGAGTTCCTGGGAAATTGAGATGGCAATGTCTATGGGCATTCATAACAAAATCTTTGCCTAATAAACTTGCAAAAGTGCCTTTTACTTCCGGATGATACCATACTTCTTGTAATTCTGGGACTTTCGTTAAGATTTCATTCCCTGGATTATTATCACGAGTAATATTTAAAGCATCTAATTTGGATAATACTGTTTCATGAAATCCAGGTCTGAATGTTGGTTTTATGACCATATAACCATTCATAATAAAATCCAC
>CAZDRU010000005.1:0-12583 GCA_964508175.1 uncultured Dehalococcoidia bacterium | reverse complement strand
GGTGAATACGTTCCCGGGCCTTGTACACACCGCCCGTCACGTCATGGAAGCCGAATACACCCGAAGTCACTGTACCAACCTCTCGGGGAGGAAAGTGCCTAAGGTGGAGTTGGTGACTGGGACGAAGTCGTAACAAGGTAGCTGTACCGGAAGGTGCGGCTGGATCACCTCCTTTTTAGGGAGTAGGAAAATTAGATTTTAAAATTTAATTTTCTTAGGTTAGTCGAAAGTTTATTCTTTCGTCGTTTTAAAATCCTTGCTTTTCTTCAACTTTTCAGTAATTAAGAAGGAAGGAGTCATTTTGACTCCTTCCTTTTTGATTTTTATGAGATAATTTAAAATTATGAATGTTAAAAAAAATAATATTAAAATAATTGATAAGCGTGTTAATAATATTAATTATTATGATGATGTTTTAGATAAATTTGATATTGATGTTACGTCTTTTTTGCAGAAAAAAAATGATATCAAAAATAGAATATTACAAGCAACTGGATTTATTTCTAAACAAAAATTTCAGTCTATATCTGCTGTTAGATCTCCCGTAAGAGAATTTGCTGATTGTAAAATTGAGAAAGTTTATTTTGAAGCGATCGACGGTCTTCTTGTGACAGGGAATCTTTATATACCTAAAAATACTACCTTAGATATGCCAGCTATACTTTCTCCTCATGGACATTTTAGAGAAGGACGTTTTGAAAATAATAAAATAGGTAGTATTCCAGCTAGGTGTTATAACTTAGCTAGGCAAGGATATGTTGTTTTTAGTTACGATATGATTGGATATAATGATAATGCAGTACAATGGGATACTTCTAAAACCAAAACAATCCAATCATGTCATGATTTGGATGGATTAGATCGAGATAATATTGCACAATTGTGGGGTGTTAGTAGTATGTCTTTGCAATTGGTTTCTGGAGTAAGATCACTTGATTTTTTATCAAACCTTTCTTTTGTAGATTCATCGAGAATTGGAGTTACTGGTGCTTCTGGTGGCGCAACTCAAACTTTTATGTTATCAGCAATTGATGAACGTGTCACAGTTGCAGCTCCAGTAGTTATGATTTCTTTACAACATCAAGGTGGATGTGCTTGTGAAAATGCTCCTTTATTACGTATTAATATGAATAATGTTGAAATTGCGTCGACTATAGCACCTCGTCCTTTGATTTTAGTTTCGTGTACAGGAGATTGGACAGTCGATACTCCTAATAAAGAATATCCAATTTTAAAAAAATTATATTCACAATTAGGATTTGAGGATCGAGTAACACATATTCAGATTGATGCGGATCATAATTATAATGAACTTAGTCGAAGAGCAGTTTACCGTTGGTTTAATAAATGGTTAACTCCTGAATATAGAGATGATGATATTATTGAGTGTGCTTTAGAAGATTTACCAAACAAAAATGAATTATCTATCTTTACAACAGAGAATAAACCACCTTTTTTTATACAACCACAAAAATTTAAAGATAATTTGATCAATATATTTTCATCTGAAATTGAGAAAATAAAACCTACCGATGACATTACATTCAAATATTTTAAAAATAATTGGAGTAAAAATTTTAAAGATATTCTAGTTCGTAGTTTGCCCAAAAAGGAAAATATTTCTAGCTATATACAGGATGTAGAAACAAATCAATCAACTATTAGTGAGAATGTTATTATCAGTGATAAAGAAAATGGTTCTGCTATATCTGCTACTATTTATTCGTCTGTAAATTCACAACCAAAAACTGTGATTATGTTGCCAAATAGCGAACATGACTCTCGAATTAATATTGAAACTCTTATTAGTCAAAAAATAGTTGATTTAACTACAACTGTAATTGTGGTATTTGATCCTTTTGGGACTGATAACCATAAGATACTGACACCAGAAGAAATAATAGAACATGAAAGTAAATGGGGAATATCTGTTACTGGTACTCGAAGTGATTTAGAAAAAACATTAGAAAATTATTTAACGACTTATAATGAAACAGAGTCTGCTTGTCAAATAAGAGATATTATTACAATTGCTACTTTTATTTCAGATAAATATAAGGGGATTTCATTAAAATTAATTGGAAATGGAATTGCCGGATTATGGAGTTTATTAGCTGGTTCTCTTATCGAATTTGAAACTGTTGTTGCAGATGTAAATGAAATTAATATTATGAATGATCTAGGTAGTACTTATCCCTTATTTATTCCATTATTTAAAAAGTTTGGTTCTTTTAAAACAACCAGTGTGCTGTTACCTCCGACAAAGTTATTGTTACATAATGTGAGAGAACAATTTGATGCTGATTGGTTTGAAATGTCTTATAAATTAGCTCGTTGTTCTTCAAATTTGACTATTATGGAAGAAAAGATCCAGATTGATAAGATAATATCTTTTTTGAAATAGTTATAACAATGATCCAAAGAATACAAAATATGAATAATAAATTAATGGCCATTCTTGTTCTCATTGGCATTCTTATATTGGCTTATTTCATGAATCAAACAGGAGACCAATCACTTGTTTATATATGGTTTATTGGTTGTTTTGTGGGGTTCGTTTTACAACGAAGTAGATTTTGTTTCGCATCAGCTTTTAGAGATTTATTTCTATTTGGAACCAGTAAAACTTTAAAAGGAATACTTATAGGTTTGTTGGTAGCAACTATAGGTTTTGTAATTATAATGAGCAAAGAAATCCCATTCCCTAGTTTTGGGGGGATACCAGGACAAGCGCATATATTGCCACTCGGGCTTTCAACTATTGTTGGAGGAATAAGTTTTGGTTTTGGGATGGTTATATCAGGAGGATGTGTTTCGGGTTCTTTATACAGATTAGCTGAAGGATATATTGCGTCAGCAGTTACATTATTTGGAATAATGATTGGATTGGCGTTTTTATTTTTTTCTTGGAATTGGTGGTGGGATACGATTATTTCTTATGAACCAAGAATTTGGCTACCAGAGTATTTGGGATATGGATTTTCATTAGTTATTACTTTGTTAATTTTGTTTGGCTTATTTGTTTTAGTTATTTGGATAGAATCTCGTAGCAATATTTCTTTCCCAGACTTAAAAGAAAATGAATCTAACGATACATTTAAGAGTAGATTAGAAACTATATTTCATTCTATTTTTGTGCGAGGGTGGTCTCCCTTGATAGGTGGTGCAATGCTTGGGGGATTGGGAGTATTACTTTATATGGTTCATATGCCTTTGGGCGTTACTGGTGAATTAGGACGATGGGTAACGATTACTGTGAGTACGATAGGAATTACTTTGCCTGAATTAAAAGGATTAAGTGACCTTGGAGGTTGTTCTGGACAAAGCAGTGAATCAGGTATATTTGGACATACTTTTGCAGTTACTGTTGGAGTCATTGCTGGATCATTATTTGCAGCAATGGGTTCACATGAATTTAAACTGAGATTCCCTAGAGAAAAAAGAAGATATATACAAGCTTTAATTGGTGGAATTATTATGGGATATGGAGCAGGATTAGCTATTGGTTGTACTATTGGTGCTTTCTTTTCTTCAATCCCTTCTTTGAGCATAAGTGGTTGGCTTTTTGGCATTTCACTCGCAATTGGTGCATTTTTGGGAGTAAAAATCATAAAAAAACTTGCTTAAATTATATTAGTAGGAGGTCAGAATGAAACTTGATGTTAGAGGGGAAGTTTGTCCTTTCCCAATGATGAAAGCAGTGGAAGCAATGGGAAAATTAAAAGGAAGTGAAGAAGTAATAGTTATTACTGATCATTCTCCTTGTTTAGAAACGATCCCACCCCAAGCTCCTAAATATGGATACGAAGTAGATATAAAAGAAACAGGGAAACCTGAATGGACTATAACATTAATCCCAAAAGGAGAAATTAAATGAAGACTAGAATGGGCATAATTTTTTTATTAGGAATTTTTAGTTTAGTAGCTTGTCAGGCAACGGTGACCGATGTTACTCCACCCGTTAAAGTTGATACATCTGTAATAAAAGTTGAACAAGAAACTTCGGAGAAAATTGAGTCAGCAAAATTATATAGTTTTAGTAATAGTAGTCCACATATCAGTGTTATTGATACAGATACCAAGAGTGTTATTAAAACAGGAGATATTCCTGCTCCATTTACTAAATGGGCTTGGAATGATGATAATAATTATTTTGATGGCAAAAAACTTTGGTTAGGATTAAAAGGTAATGATAAAAATGATGGAGTTGTTGCTTCATTAGATTTAGCTACTTTAGAAATAGTAGACAGAATCCCCGTTGGAGAAGAATCTGCTAATTTGTATATTGGAAAAGCAACTAAAGATGGGTTTTTACATGTTGGTATGCAGAATTCCGCAAAAGTTGTTCTAATTGATACAAAACAAGCAAAATTAGCTAACACATGGAATACAGTTCCGGTAAATGGTGATGTTGTTTGTGATGCAGATATAGGTGTTGGTCCAGACGGGAAAGAACGTTTTTATTATCCTACGAGGAAAGGAGACACTATAGTTGCATTAGATGTTGTAACTGGAGAAATCTTAAAAGAAGTTGCTACTCCTAAAGGTGCAACCCCGTTAATGCATACAAATCATCCTACAAATGGTCAATTATGGGTTCAAGAAAGTGGGTCAAATACTAACGCTATTTATGACCCTGTGACTTTGGATTTAATTAAACGTTTTCCATCAGCTAAAGGTCCCGTTGTTGGCACATTTAGTCCAGATGGGAAATATGCTTATATAGGTCATTTTGGAGCGCCTGTTGTACAGGTAGTTACCACTGATACTTATGAAGAAATGAAAAGAATTACAGTTGGTTCTACTCCAAATAAAATTGCCGTTCATCCTAGTGGAAAGGAAATTTATGCGATTGCAACTAAGGAAGCTTCGATTGTTGTTATAAATTATGGGACTTGGACAGTTCAAAAAGAAAGGATTGAATTAGGAACGAATCCTAACGGCTTCTTTTTACTTGCTGGTTCCCATGAACATGAAGATCATTCACATGAATGAATATACAAAACATCTAGAAACAATTTTAAAATAAGAAAGAGGAGATGAAAATGCGATTTTTTGAAAATATTATTGATATTAAAAATGAAATTTCATCTGGGAAAATTCATCTTCTAGATGTTCGGAATGCAAATGATTTTATAAGTGAGCATATAGAGAATTCTATTAGCTTACCGTTTAGTGAAAAAGGGGTAGTTGATAGAGTACGTGTTATTCTTTCTGAACCTAATGATGTTTTGATTGTAGTAGATAATGAAGACCAAGCTTTTATTTTAGAAAAACAATTTTCTACTACTGATTATAACGTTATTGGATTTGTGAAAGATGTTTTAGAAGTAGTAAAGCAAACGGATTTATTGTTAACTAATGTTCGACAAATTTCTATTGAATCTTTAATAAAATCAAAAAATATGAGAGTTTTAGACGTTCGAGAAAGTATCGAATGGGAAACAGGACATTTTCCTGGTGCTATTTTACAACAGCTTTCTACTCTTAAGAATGATTTAACTCAAATTCCATCTGATGGAGAACTTGCTGTAATTTGTGAAGCTGGCATTAGAAGTTTGACTGCAGTTAGTTTATTAAAAAAAAATGGTTATAAAGAGTTATTTAATGTTATAGAAGGAACTTCTGGATATAGAAAATCGGGAGAAAAATTAGAATTTTATAAAAAATAAATAAGAAGGAGTTTAGGAAAATACATGAGTAAGAATTTAAAGATATTGTTGAGTGTAAAAACATTATTGTGGATTTTAATAGTTTTAGGAGTTTTATTTTTAAATCCACAAATTAGTCTTCTGAATGAGGAAATTATTGAAAAAAATAATTATATAAGTTCATTAAATAAGAATGTTTTAAGACTTTCTTATAACACAGCTTCAGGTGGGGGCGTTAATGTAAAGATGATGCCGGATCCTGATACAGGTGAGGCAACTGTAAGAATGGAAGAAGTATTCTCTTTTGATAGAAATCATGCTATGTGTCGAGTTGATACTAATCCAGAAAGATTTGTTATGCCAACATATGCGATGGGCGATGTTACTATTGAAGCAAATCAATTTTTTATGGCTATGTATGCTACTTCTATTGATAAATATGAGCTTATTACTACTCCAGATGGTAGTACTAAAGTTCGAATGGAAGGCGGTTTAGATTGTATAACAGAAGTAGGTCAAGCGAATGTAAAATTTGGAGATCGTAATATATCTGAACATGCGACATATACAATAGAAGCGGTAGATAATGGGGTAGGAGGAGGTAAAGCAGGAGATACATTTGCATTTACTGCGTATTTTGATGAAAAAGAATCTCCTTTAAATTATAAAATATTTGGACCTAGCTTTACTTTTACTGGAGAGATGATTAAAGGGGAAATTACTATTATAGATCCCAAGAAATAAACTTTAAATCACGAAGAAAACATCTTAGTATAGGTTGAAATTAATTACTAAGATGGTTTCTTTTTTTTAGAATCGGTTTCTTTTTTAATCTTGGTTTTCCAATGTCTGATATATCCAAAAAATAATAATAATCCTACTATAAATAAGATTACCATTATGAACGTAGTTTTATTATTACTAGTTTCTGATTTTTGCAAATTATTTAATTCTAAATAAATTTGATAATTTTGTGCCTTCTTGACAGATTTTAATGATATTACGTTCTCTGTAATTGGTGTTTTTTTATTAACGATAGTGTATGAAGACATCTTTTTTTCTATTTCGATATCTTTATGTTCTGCAGAAATTGTTGAAGTAGTTATAAATATAATTGATGTTGAATATAATAAAATGACTAATAGTTTCATGATTTAATGATTATACCTTTATAATTTTATTTAATTCTATATAAATATAAAGTTACCGTAAATAAATCCTGTAAAAAGAACCATTTTTATTATATTTTTTTAACTGTAATTATTTATGATAGAATTATTTATATTTGAATAGGAGAAATTGTTTTATGGTGAAATTAGCTGCTAATTTATCGATGTTATTTAATGAATATGATTTTTTAGATAGATTTGAAAAAGCATCTCGAGCTGGATTTAAAGGTATTGAATATTTATTTCCTTATCAATATCCAAAAGATCAGATAAAAGAACTTTTAGATACTCATGATTTAATTCAAGTTTTACATAATTTGCCAGCAGGAGATTGGGATGCTGGAGAACGTGGTATAGCTTGTCAGCTTGATAAAATAAATGAGTTTCAGAATGGAGTTGGATTAGCAATAGAATATGCTAAAACATTAGGTTGTACTCAATTAAATTGTTTATCTGGAATCCCCAATACTGAAGCTGATGAAGAAAAAACATTTGGTGTTTTTGTGGATAATTTGCAATTTGCAGCCTCTGAACTAGAAAAAAATAATATTAAATTACTTATAGAACCTATAAATACAATAGATATTCCTGGCTTTTATCTAAATACAGTTTCACAAGCAAAAAAAGTAATGGAAGCTGTAAATTCGAGTAATTTATTTTTGCAATATGATATTTATCATACTCAAATAATGGAAGGAGATATATTAAGAAAATTAGAGGCAAACTTGAATATTATTAAACATATTCAAATTGCTGATAATCCAGGAAGACATGAGCCAGGTACTGGCGAAATTAATTATAGTAATGTTTTTCCTTTTATTGATAAGTTAGGGTACACAGGATGGATAGGTTGTGAGTATAAACCTGCAGAAGAAACGTTCGCAGGTTTAGGTTGGATAACTCCTTATTTATAAATTTATCGGAAGTATATGAATTAGAGTTTTTTAAGATTGAAATAGTACTATTTTGATCCCCTCAATTATCTTATCCTTATAGGATTTTGTAAAAGATAATTTTAGTAATAATTATGATAAACTACAATACGAATAGAAATTAATATTTGTTTTAGGAGTTTATGCATGAGAAATCTTTATTTTTTATCTATATCTTTAATGTGTTTTTTTATGTTTTTAGTTGCTTGTGGTGGTCCAAATATAGAAGAACAAATGCAACCAATTAAAGATGGAGCAATTCTTCCAGAACATACAGGTCTTTCATTTGATGAACTGAAAGCACTTGCTACGATTAATCCACCTACTCTTCAAGATTATGCAAAACTTTTTCATCCTGGAGGGTCTTCATTTAGTGCTCCTAAACAAAAAGAAGCTATTTTGGAACGACGTGGAGAGTTAGTTTATTTTTATGGAGATGTTAATGCTAACGATAATGTTACAGCGGGTGGCAAAAAAGATGCTTATAAAGGAGAGGTTGTTTCAAAAGAAGGCTTTGCACAAATCAGATTTTGTTATCACAAAAGACAGCCATGTAAATATAATGTTGAATTACTATATTGGTCAGATCGAGGTCCTGAACTAAAAGTTGGTGATAAGATTGAATTAGTTGGAATATTAGTTAACCATTCAAGAGTTAGGATTCGACAACATGATGGAGGTTCTAATCCTACAGCATGGAAAGAGGCTCCTCAGATAGCAGTGTATTCCGCAAGAAAAATGAGTGCAGAATAATAGTCATTTTTATTGTTGTTTTTACATTTTGAGCTAAGAATAATTTTGAAAAACCTTCGTTTTCTATTTCTTTAATTTGTCGAATTTTTTATAGGATAAGATTATTTCAAATATAGTATTCGAATTTAACGTTTTCTCAATATTGTATGTAATACTGTTTCCTAAAGAGAAAATTAAACAAATACTTAAGTGAATTAATTGATGCAATATATCTTTTTAAAAATAGTGTTAAGTGTAGTTTTAGTATTGAGTGCTTGTAGTAGTTCTAAATGGACAGAAAATGAACTAGATACCAAGATAAATGATAGTGTTGAAGCTAATCTTGAACGAATATTATCTTTGACTCCTGTTATTACACCAACTCCTACAATTGATATTAAAGAGGTTCTTTCTAAAGAAATAGAAAATCAAATTCAAGTGCTTATTGATTTAAATCCAACACCAACTCCATTGCCAACACCAACTGCGACACCAACACCAACTGTGACACCAACACCAACTCCACTGCCAACACCAACTGCGACGCCAACTCCATTGCCAACTCCGGATATTGATTTGCTTGTTGCTGAAAAGGTAGATCAAGCCATTAAAGATATTTTGTCAGATATTAAGAAAATAGAACAAAATCCTAGTCAAGAAATAATAAAAAAATCATCTGATATTGTCGAAATCAATAATGAATCTGAAGAAAAAAATGTGAATAATAACACTCAATCAATAACAACAATTCTTAATAAAGTTCAACCTTCTGTAGTTCGAGTAAAAGGATTGAGAGGTGAAGGGTCGGGAGTCATTATTTTTAATAATAATGAAAAACAAGATGCTATGATAGTAACAAATTTGCATCTTGTTACGGATCAAGATGTTATTGATATTATAGTTAATGATTCTGAAAAATATGTTGGTGAAATTTTATACCTTGATAGTAAACGTGATTTAGCTTTTATCAAAATTTGTTGTAGTGAAAATTTTAAAAGTATTGAAACAGATTCTATTTCTAATCTTGTAGTAGGTTCAGATGTATTAGCAGTGGGATATGCTTTGGGATATGAAGGAACTCCTACTGTTACGAGAGGAATTATTTCTGCAATACGAAATGACACTCAAAATGACAGAATTTTAATTCAAACAGATGCTCCACTCAATCCAGGTAATAGTGGAGGAGCTTTAGTTTCTGAGGACGGTAAATTATTTGGGATAAATACTTTTGGAGTTAGGCAAACTAGTAGTGGAATACCGGTTGAAGGTTTTGGTTTTGCTATAGCAATAGATACAGTAACTACTTGTTGTTCTGAGGCCTTAGTTCTTTATAATGAAATGAAAGATCAAAATTCTATAGATAATACCGAAAATATTTCGACCACCATTGAAGATTCTAGTTCATTAAAATTAAAAGGAACTATAAACCATTCTCCTAATGATGCACGTATTGATACTATGCAGACCAATTTTTTAGGTGATGATGTTGATGTCTCTATTGAATTTAATAATATAAATGTTCCAGAACAATCTGATTGGAGTTATGGATTTGCATTTAGAAATTCTCAAGACAATAAATTTCATGCAGTTGTATTAACTAGTTGGGGATATTGGTATCACTATGTTCGTACTAGTTTGAATACTTCAAAACAATGGAAACAAAGAGGCAAATTAAGTGAGGGGATTCTTGATGGCAAAACAAATTCTATCCGTTTACTTGCTACAGGTACAGGGGCTGTATTGATAGTTAATGGAGAAATGCAAGGTATTTTAGATTTGTCAGAGATAGTTGAAAAAGGGAAAATTGTTGTGTTAACAAATTATTTTCAAGGACAGGGAACTAGAAATGCAAGTACTGAATTCAATTTAAATGTTAGAAAAATAAAAATTCAATATGAGCAAGAGTTGGGTTCTATTAAGCATGAAAGTTCAGCATCTTTAGATTTTTTAGATGTTATTAATCATGTTGATGATTTCTATATGGAGGTTTATGTTCAGAACCCTCCAACGTTTACAGTTCATGGTTCGAGTTGGGGCGTATTATTAAGTGATAAAGAACAATTATATGATGCTTTGATTGTTTCTACTGATTCAGCATTTTGGCATCATTATTTTCGAGATCAGCCAAAAGGGAATGATAATTTGCAAAAGCAGAAGTTTACTAAAAATTTACACCGAGGACCCAAAGATTATAATAAATTTGGCTTGTTAGTTTTAGATGATATTGGATTTTTATTTTTAAATGATAATTTTGAAGTGAAGTTATCTTTTTCTGCGAAAAGTGGCAAACAAAAAGTTCAATTGTTTGCGAATTATTTTGTTAATCAAGGTGTTAATGATACAGAAACTAATTTCAATAATTACAAAATTTTTTCTATCGGTTAATTTTTATAAAGATGATATATTAAACAGTATTATTTGAATTAGCTTTATAAGGTAAAACATCATTTTTTTGTGGCCAATATTTCCACATAAAAAACCCGAAGATTGGCAAAGTAAATGCTAAACTGAACAATGCAGTTTCAATACTCACTGTTTCTTCTAGAGAAATTGTCGATTTCATTAGTCCTTCTTGAAAAAATGTTAGAGAGTAAATAAATGCGTTGTAAATTATATGGAGCAATATAGGGGCAATTAAGGTTTGAGTTTTTATATATGTAATTGCAAGTACTATTCCTCCAAGACATGCTCCTAGAGGATTCATGTGAAGAATTCCAAACAATATTGAAGAGAGTATAATTCCTGTTGTTAGATTCCATTTTGTTGAGAATCTAGATAATAATATCCCTCTGAACGACAATTCTTCTATTATTGGAGCAATCAGCACAATTTGTATGAACATTAATGTATTAGTTAAGAATGGTAAAGAGGTCTCTTCTTTTGTGAAAATGATTGGTTCATTTTTTAATTCTGCGATTATTTCTGATATTATTGGAATTTTATTTAGGATGAAAGATTCTATGCTTGTTGTTCCAAGTATTATTGCAGTCATTGTTATAAATCCAAAGAATATGAAGATATTTGAATTCATTGAAGTTATTTTCCCTGTAAGGAGTTTGAAATTTATATTTCGACTTTTTATTGTCCATAATATCCATAAAGTTATTATGAAATACAAAATATAACCTATTCCTATAACGGAAAAAAATGGTTCAGAAGTTTTATTTGATATTTCTAGTACAGTAGCAATAATTACTAATAATAAAGCTCCTCCTAATATCCAGAATAATGAATAACGAATGGTTTTTCTTTTAAAAGGGTCAAATTCTTCAAGTTGATTGCCACATTTAGCACAGAAATTTTCAAGATTTGTTTTATAATAAAGGTTACAATGAGAACAATTTTTCATTTGTCGAATATATCAGAATAGATTTATATTCGCAATTGCAGATAAAAATCGTATATAGTCTTAAGATTAATTTAGTTCAATACTTGAATAAATATAATCTAATATGCTCTAATATAAATATAGGGGCTGTAGCTCAGTTGGGAGAGCGCCTCCCTTGCACGGAGGAGGTCGCAGGTTCGACCCCTGTCAGCTCCACCATTTATTTTAGATATAAGTGTCTTATTATATTTATTCAGGAGTTGTTTCAATGAGAGATATTAAAGTTTTATATCTTCCTCATCCTACTCTTTCAGTTGAGCAAAAAAACAGTTTCTTGTCTAAGCAAATTGGAGAAAAATTCAACTTACGTATATTTGATAGAAGTGTCGATCCTATTCCACAATTTGATGGGATTGAAGTCATAGTTGATTTGGGAGGCAATATTACTGCTGAATTAATACGAATTGCTGCTCAATCTGGAGTTAAATACATACAGGTCCAAACGAATGGACTGGATCATGTAGAAGTGGAGGAGATACTTGACGTAGGGATTACACTAGCTCATTGCCCAGGGGATCTTAGTAGTGTATCTCTTGCGCAAGGTGCAATGATGATCATATTGATGCTTGCTCATGGCTATGGATTTGCAAGCTGTCAATTTTTTCAAGGTAAGTTTTTTTCTTTCCAAGGAATGGAAGTTGTTGGGCGTAGTTTAGGAATTTTGGGATTTGGGGCAAGTGGGCAACAACTCGCTCGTCGAGCAAAAGCATT
>CAZDRU010000004.1:0-9748 GCA_964508175.1 uncultured Dehalococcoidia bacterium | reverse complement strand
ACTGTTTTGCATTACCTACACTTATTGGTAGAGTAAGTGGGTTATAAGAGTAAATATTTCGTCCTGGCGTTCCGTAATTAAGATCTAATTTATGTTTTTTCATGATTTTCTCCATTTATAAAAATCTATTAATATAAATTATTTTTTACTTTCTTGTTTATTTTTACAAAACGTAAATAAACTGAATTCATTCTCTAAATTGGAATGCATATATTCTTGTAGATTGCATATTAAAATGTAGTCTAACTGATTTTCTTGAAACACTACTATCTAATCCATTCTTTCCTTTCCATTTGACAACTGTTCTCGTACCATCACTTTTAATTGGTTCACATGATTCAAAATCGTATCCAGGAATAGCTTCCCCTGTTTCTTCAGATCGTAATTGCACTTTTAATTCTGCATCTGACCCTAATGGTTCACTATTAACAATCAATTCATTACCTTCAAATGCCAAATATCTTGTCGAAAAATGGCCTTTTGCTTTTCCTGCTTCGATACCTATAACTCTATCTTCTTTGAAAGTTACTCTACTCACTCCAGTTTGTGGTTCGTAATCAAGATTTTTTAAACTAGGTTCTGAACCAGCATGTGGTCTTTGTTCTGAACGATAATATAAAGCCCATGTAGTATCATCAACTTTTACGATCCCAGGGTCTACCATAATCATAAAACAATCAAATTCTCTCGATTTACCAAGAGGAATAAACGTATCACGACATATTCTTGTCCAATTTTTATTATCTCTACTAGTACAAACCTGTACTTCAAAAGTTCCTTCATAATGACGATAAAATGAAGGAAATAAATAGTGTACATTTGGATTGTCTGGATGCCGTGCATAAGCTGGATTATAGATATCAGTATTTAATCCATCTACTATGTCTGGAGCTAATGCTACTTCAGACGTAGTCCATGACCGAAAATTATCTGACTCAATCCTACCAACTGCACGACCACGTCTTTGACCTTTTACTTTATAATTCCAAGTATCAATTGCTCCAAATGTAGACCCAGAACGATGATAAACTACATAATTTTCCAACGTTGGGTCCCACATTCCTAAGTTTTGAGAATCATGATAGTGCCCTCTAATATTCTCAGGATATCGTAACCAATGTATTCCGTCTGGAGATGATGCTCCTCGAAGAGCTCCACTAACTTCCAAGTGCTGACCTATTCTGGCAGATTCTGCTCTAAGTTCTTTTTCTCCTCTTGCAACAAATTCTGTATACACCATTTTGTATTGTTCATCAGCACGCCCATGTGGGTCATGAAATACACTGCCAAATTCCAGTGAACCACTCTGAAATCCCCCATCATAAACTACATTGTTTTCTTTTGACCCATTTAGATCTATAATTCCAAGCTTGGGTTTTTTCCAATGAATTCCATCCTCTGATTCAGCATAACTAACTTTCCCGTTGTTATCTGTTGTTCCGATTATTGGATTATAAGACATGTACCATAATTGATATAATTTATTTAGCTTGATAACATTTGACCAGGCCAAACCTGTTTCCCAAGGCTGGTCATCTCCTACCATCACTCGAGAGCCATGTTTCTGTACAATTCCATTAGCAAATTTAACGTTATAAAATAATTGGTCCCATTGATCCGTTGCAGCCATTGCTAGTAAAAAATCATCACATAATAATTGTTTTACCTTGCCAATATCAATTGGAGGTGAATATAACCATGGAATATATTTATGCTGTTTATAATTAATATCTAGTCTTTGATTAGTAGACAATTTTTCACTCCATTTATAAAAGATTTTGGTGTTATTATTAACATATCTAATAAATTGCGCAAGATACCTGAACAAATTATTTTGCAAATTATATAGTTGACAATAGCAAACAAGGCGTATAAGAATATTGCAAATAGTATTTAGTACGAACACAAAATTTTATAAATAGGAGTAAAAATTGAAATTTTCATATGCATTTAGAAACGGGGATTTTTATCCATTCATAGGAGGCGATCGTGAATTACCATCTCCAAAAATACGCAAACCATATTTATCAAAATTAAGTCAAATCGGATTTGAAGGAATAGAAATTCTTTTTAAATTCTTTGACCCAAATAAATCTATTGAAGACATAAAATTATTACGAAAAGATCTAGAAGAATCTAATTTGCCATGTGTAGCAATTAATGCAGGAGCAGGGAGTGTCGCAGATCCTAAGCTGGGAAGTTTCAATTTTGGGATCATAGAACGTTCAATAAATCTTGCCGAATCATTAGATGCAAAATTAGTAAACATAGCTGCAACAACTGTACCTAATCCTAATCTAGCTGGAGCAATTGGGGCAACATTAAAATCTCAAGGTTCAAGTAGATTAGCAAAACAAGATGAATTTAACAAAGAAGCGAGATTATTAGCAAAACTTGCTGATCAAGCAAAGCTAAAAGGTATATCTTTAACAATAGAAATACATCAACACTCAATTGCAGATACTAGTTGGTCCGCATTACGACTGCTTGAACTTATTGATCGTGAAAATGTTGGAATCAATCCAGATCTTGGCAATATTCAACAAGCATATGCAACCCCTGAAGAAGAATTCGAAGATGCAATAATTGCAGTCGCACCTCATGTAAATTATTGGCATTGTAAAAATGCTAATAGAATTCCAATTCCTCAACTCAACGAAACTTTTAACATAAGAGTCCCACTACCCTATGGAGATATCAACTATAGATTTGCAATGACAGCTATAAAACAAGCAAACTACAATGGATATGTAGCGATAGAAGGGATCGGTGGTGATTCTATAACAAAAGACACAATAAGTTTACGTTATATGCAAGATCTTGCAAATGACATTGATAACTGAAAACAAATAACTTCCTAAAAAAAACGAGGAACTAATGAAAGTAAATAAATTAGTAGATCTATGGACAAAAGATCAGCCAGCATTTTGGATTCGAAACGAAGAATTAAGTTTTGAACATGGCAAAAAACTTGCTCAAACTTGGGCTGACTTTATTAATGTCGAATTGGAACATGGACCATTTGATATGACCGGATTACAATCTTTTATGAAAGGACTTGTAGCAGGAGGTCCAACAAAAAGCAAACATAAAACTCCTGCAATTATAGTAACTCTTCCAATTTCTGGACGAGATAGAAAGCATATTGAATATAACCATTGGATGTTTGAACAAGTTTTGGACAGAGGGGTTCATGGCATTTTATTATGTAACGCTGAGGAAGCAGATGCCGTTAATGCTTTTGTCGAAGTATGTCGGTATTCCTTTCAAAAAATTGGAGCTGACAAAGGAATAAAACAAGGAAAAAGAGGCAATGGTGGACAATTAGAGGCTGCACAAATCTGGGGAATAGACCCTAAAGATTATTTTCATAAAGCAGATATTTGGCCAATTAATCCTAATGGGGAACTTGTACTCGGAGTTAAAATTGAAACAAAACGAGGATTACAAAATGCTGAACAAATCTGTAAAGTGCCTGGATTAACATTTGCTCAATATGCTCCTGGAGATATGGCAATGGCTTTTGGGTATCCAAGTGAACCAACGCCTCAACCTCCAGAAATCACCGAAGCTAGAAAAAAAGTAAATCAAGCGATAAAACAATCAAAAATTATTTGGATGGATGGAGTTACAGAAGAAAATGCAATTGAAAAAGTATCCCAAGGAGTAAGAATTTGTTCAACACCTCAACTTAAAGGAGCTCATATCATACCTCTCGTTAGAAACGACAAACCTTAAATTGATATATAATACAATAATAGAAAAAAAGGAAATTTTAAATGAAATTATTTCTTGACAGTGCAAATGTAGATGAAATAAAAGAAGCTACAAGTATGGGAGTTATTTCTGGCATTACGACGAATCCCTCGCTTGCTGCCAAAGAAGGTATTCACGCAATGGATTCTTATAAATCAACAGTTAAGAAAATTGCTGATTTAGTAGATGGTCCAATATCAGTGGAAGTAGTGTCTACGGATCTCGATGGAATTATCAAAGAAGGAAAAGATATTGCCACATGGATCGATAACGTTTGGGTTAAAATTCCTAGTACAAAAACAGGCTTCAAAGCTATTTCAATACTTAGTAATCAAGGCATCAACATTAATCAAACCCTTTGTTTTTCTGTAAATCAAGCTCTATTAGGGGCACATGCTGGTTCGACGGTTGTTAGTCCATTTATCGGAAGATTTGATGATGGAGGACAAACTGGGATGGATTTAATAGCAGATCTCTCGTTAATTTTTAAAAACTACGGATATAAAACAAAAGTAATGGCTGCAAGTATTAGACATCCATTACATTGCGTTCAAGCAGCGAAAAATGGAGCAGATATAGCTACTATTCCCTTCGACGTTTTAGAAAAAATGGCTGCTCATGTCCTAACTGATTCAGGAATGCGAAAATTTCTTGATGATTGGGAACAAAAATCTTAACCAATTGAGTCAATTATTTTCGACAAAAGTTGAAAATAAATCAATATACATTCGTTATGAACGTTACTAAAAACCCTTCTAATAATACATATTTAAGTATAATTATCCCTGCCCATAACGAAGCTGAAAGAATAGAAACTACATTAAAAAATTATGCCAAATTTTTTAGTGTTTATCGAAAAAACAATTTTGAAATTTTAGTTATTTTAAATGGATGTACAGACAATACTGAATCAGTTGTTTCAAAATATCAAAAACAATACCCAGAAATTACCTACTATACATTTAAAAATAAACTTGGAAAAGGTGGAGCTATTATTGAAGGATTTAAATTGGCTAAAGGAAATCTAGTTGGTTTCGTTGATGCCGATTATATGATCGACGAAAATAATACAAATAAAGTACTCAAAAATCTGGAAAATTGTGACCTTTCTATTGGCATGAGATTAGATGATAAATCAAAACTATCAGACGATCGTCCATTCGCAAGAATTATCATTTCTAAATTAATAAAACTATTAACAAAAAAAACACTTCGCTTACGTTACACTGACACTCAATGTCCGGCAAAATTTTTCAAAAAGGACAAATTGGATTTAATTCTCCCTGAAATAACTACAACAAGTTGGGCTTTTGATATAGATTTATTAGTACTAGCTGAAAAACATCGATTAATAATTAAAGAAACTGCTATATCATGGAAACATGCTAAAGGGTCTAAAGTACAAATTATTCTTGATCTTCCTCAAGAAATTAAAAATTTCTTCCATATTTTATTTAAACGATTGAGAAATTAAACCACTTTAATTATTTATGAATTTTTTTCATTATTTTTAAAGTTAATGGAATAATTAAATAAGCAAATGGGAATTTAGAATATAAATCAGTAAAATCACGTTCTATATCACTAGGATTCATGATTTTTGAATCGAAACGATTTATTACTCTAAAAATAATGAAATAACCTAAAGGATGAACTTTATTAAATATCGAATCAAGTAATATATGACTACCATATCCTATCATTATTCCTAATAATACTGCTTTATCTGTTGCAAAAAGAATATTAGAGAAATTCAAACCATACAATATCAAAAAAACAAGAAAAAGAATAACTAGAATTTCCCAAGCATGTAAAAATACAAATTTTCTTTTCTTATTGCCTTTGACATACCAAAGATATAATTCCAATAAATGATCTAAATCTAAAAGAACGCCAGCCAAAAAAGTCACCACTCCACCCCAAATTGACTTCGTTAAAAATCCTACCAAAAGAGATAGTACTCCAGAAACTACAATATGCCCTTTTGTATCCACTTTTTCCTATAACTCCAAATCCATACTTAATAAAATTTATTCAAGAAGTAGGTAATTGAAGAATTTCAATTCTCACATTATCAGGAGCTTTTATATAAGCAACTGTTGCTCCTATTTCATTTTGATAAGGACCACCCAACAATTCTGCTCCTTCACTAAGAAGATATGCAAGATCTCTTTCTATATTGTCTGTTTCTAAACCAAAATGTTCTAATCCAAGACTCTGTCTTGAATTGCCTTCAGGTAATGTCTCATCTGGTTTTAAGCCACTAATATTAATTCTTACTCCACCAACTTCAACCGAAACAATCGGAGCATTAAATAAAAGTCCTTCACGTAAAACTTTTGCTTGAAAAACCTTTATATACCAATCAGCAGTTTTTCTTGGGTTTGGCCCTTTAACATGAACATGATGAAATTTGTACATTATTTATATCTTTACTGTCCTAAATGAAATACAACCATTTTTAATTCTGTCATTTCTTCCACTGCATATCTAGGACCTTCTTTACCCAAACCACTATCTTTAAATCCACCATAAGGCATTAAATCAGCTCTCCATTGAGGACCCCAATTTACGTGTATATTTCCACTATCAACTTCTTTAACATATTTCATTGCCTTATCTATATCTTGAGTGAAAATACTAGCACTTAATCCGTAATTAGTATCATTTGCAATCGCAATGGCTTCTTCGATAGTGTTAGTCGGAGTTACACCAACAGCAGGACCAAATATTTCTTCACAAGAAATTTTCATTGTTGGAGCAACATCTGCAACAACGGTTGGTTCATGTAAAGTATTAGTACGAGAACCTCCTGTCAAAACTCTTGCTCCAGTAGATTCTGCTTCTTTAATCCAATTATTAACTCTTTCAGAATCCTTCTCCCTAATCATCGGGCCCATAGTAACATCTTCATCAAATGGATTACCAGGAACAATCGCTTCAACCTCTTCTTTCAAAGCATCAAGATAATCACCATAAACTTTAGAATCGACCAATACACGCTGTGCCGATATACAAACCTGTCCTGCATTAGAAAAACCGGTAGAAGCAGTTAATTTAGCCACCTTTGCTAAATCAGCATCAGGTAACACAACTATAGGAGAATTAGAGCCTAATTCCATTGTGACTTTTTTTATCCCAGCCATATTACATATTGTTTCTCCAACATCTCTACTGCCAGTAAAAGTAATTTTTCTTGCTCTTGGGTCACTACATAAAGCATTTCCTAAAACTGCACCTTTACCAGTTATACATTGCATAGCTTCTGCTGGAATTCCTGCTTCAATAAATAACTCAGTAATTAATAAAGCAGAAAGGGGAGTATCAGTAGCTGGTTTTATTATTACTGCATTACCAGCAGCTAATGCAGGAGCTGCTTTATGTGCTACCAAATTAAAAGGGAAATTAAAAGGAGTGATACCAACTACAATTCCACAAGGAACTCTCATCGTAAATCCAAATTTGCCTTCTGAACCAGGAGCTCCATCTAAAGGAATTGTTTCTCCAGATAATCTTTTTGCTTCTTCTGAAGCTCCAATAACTGTTTCAACTGCTCTTGAAGCTTCTAATTTACCTTCTCCAAAAGTTTTTCCTTCTTCTAATGTAATAGTTCTTCCTATTCTTTCTTCATTTTCAACTAAAATTTCTGCAGCGCGTTTTAATAATAAATAACGATCATGCCCACTCATACTTTTCATAATAGCAGCACCTTTCTCTGCAGTTTTAAAAGCTAAATCCACATCTTCTTTCGAAGCATTAGGAACCGTATCTACGACTGAACCATCGTAAGGATTATAAACTGGAATTTTATCATCCCTATCTTGCCATTCTCCTCCAATAAACATCTTAGCCATAATGTATCTCTCCTATATTTTTAGTTTAAATATTATAAAAATAATTACATCAAATTCATAATGAAAATAAAAATCTTATTATGAGTAGTAATTAATCATATTTCAAATAGATAAAAAAAACATCTTTCCTTACAAAAAACTCTTTATCAGTTCAGTTGCCATTCCGTAATCTCTGATACCTCCAATTCGAATTGGAGGTATCACATAAAATTTATTAAACCCTTTATTCAGAAACTCTTTTACCAGCTTTTTTGCAATAAAGACAGGGTCTTTATGCTTACTCAATTGTTCTTTAAAACGGTCATCCATTTTTCCCCAATTTCTACCTTTAATATCTATTATTTGAATACCAATAAACAAAGGCACATCAACCTTTAATTGCTTAATAAGATTTTCAAATTCATAAAGAAAAGGATCTATTGTTTCAATTTCATAAACTGGTTGAGTTATAAAAAACTTCGCTCCTCCATCAATTTTCTTTTTTATTAATTTTATTTCTTTTTTAATTTCGTTATATGGGTCGATAGTAGCTCCAATATAAAATTGATTTGTAATTTCAATGTTTTTCCCTCTAAAATCTACTCCTTTATTAAAATCATTTATTGACTTAATTAAATCTGAAGTTGTCATGGAAGATACTGGTTTGATTTTAAAATTATCTTGGTCTTTACTAGTCAATTTTTCTCCCTTTAAAACAACGAATGTATTCAACCCAAGATAATTTAATCCAAGTAAATATGATTGTAATGCTATTTGATTCATATCTCTCGGAGAAATTGCACAAATAACATTTTTATTAGTTTGTTTTTTTAATGAAGCTGCAAAAATTCCTGAATCAAGTCTCACACTTGTTCCAGGACTATAATTGACAAAAACATCACAAGGTATTCTAGTAGCTTCTTTAAAAGTTAAACCTACATTAGTCTTAGGGGAAGAAAAATCACAAATAAAAAACGGTGTAGAATCACTAATATTATTATATCTATCTAACATTACAGTATTTATATATTGATTCCTCTCAAATATTACTCACCAAGCATTAGCATATCCATCACGACGAGGGTCAGCACCAGCTTCGAAAACATTGTTGTTTAATTTCCTAATTCCCTGTGCTCCTCCTACTCCTAAATCCCAATCACCTAGTATAGTTGGTTCATGTCCTAACTTTTTTAATGAATTAATTACATCAGAATTAAAACGGTTTTCAAGTTCAATTATCTTCTTTTCGGTAGATTTAAAACGAGGCGCCTCTATAGCTTGTTGCATATTCATATTAAAGTCCAAAACATTCATAAGCATTTGTAATGTTGTTTGTAATATTCCATGACCTCCTGGTGTTCCAATACTTAACATAAATTCTCCATTTCTAAAAACTTGTGTTGGAGCAATACAAAATTCAACTCTTTTTTTAGGAGCGATAAGATTAGAAGTACTACACGTTGGATTAGTTATAAAATACGAAGACATATTATTTAACATAATTCCCGTATCAGGAACCACTATGCCACTACCAAAAGCAGATCCTATTGTTTGAGTTAGAGTAACAACATTACCAAATCGATCTGTAATTGAAAAGTGCGTTGTAGATCCATTACTTTTTGGGAGATTAAGGAAAATTTGTTGTTCTTCATCAAAATCTGGAGACCATCTGTCTCCAGGTGAATTTTGTGCTTTATTTTTATCAATATGGGAAATTAATGAATCAATATATGCATCAGAAAGTAAAGCATCTATAGGAATATCAGAAAAAAGAGGATCTCCTGCATATTGAATTCTATTTCTTATTGCTAATTTAATTGCTTCAATAATAATATGAAACGTTTGAGGATTTTGCAGCTGTGATTCTTTGAAATTATATCTTTCTACCATTTTTAATGTTTGTAGAGTTTGAAAGGCACTACAATTAGGAGGTGGAACAAAAATTTCATTTCCTTTATAAGAAATACTAATAGGATTTTCAAATGTAGCTTGATAATTAGAAAGATCTTCTGTTGTTATTAAGCCATTTCTTTTTTTATGTTCAGAAACAATTGCACTAGCAATATCTCCTTTATAAACAGCAGATATTCCTTTTGAAGCAATAAGTTCAAGAGAATCTCCAAGATCTTTTTGAAAGAATAATTCTCCTGGATACGGAG
>CAZDRU010000003.1:0-8361 GCA_964508175.1 uncultured Dehalococcoidia bacterium | reverse complement strand
GCTACATTATTATCAAAGATTTGTAAATAAAACGTTGTAAAAGAATTTATTTTTTAAGTTTAAAGCATTCATGATTCCACAAATTTGTTTTTTGTGGAACAGGTGGTTTGAAATCAGGTAATGTTTTTTCCATAATATAATTAATGC
This sequence comes from uncultured Dehalococcoidia bacterium, assembly GCA_964508175.1. GTDB lineage: Bacteria > Chloroflexota > Dehalococcoidia > Lucifugimonadales > CAZDRU01 > CAZDRU01. The sequence goes on along the minus strand of CAZDRU010000003.1, from coordinate 8,214 downwards.
TAAATGTATGTAAGCGTTCATCTCCTATATGTTTATCATTCCATTGACGACAAAGATATCTCCCATAATACAAAAGATGTCCTTTCCATTTGCGATTTAAGGATAGGTTTACCATGTATTTAACCCAACGATTATTCTTAAAATCATGTCGAACTTCATCAGGCTTATCCCAGGTAACTTTTTCTGCATTTCTCCATAAATCAACTTCTTTACCGTTAACTAATTTGCCAGGCATTACAAACCAACCATCTCCCAATACAGGATAGGGAGCAAATAAATTCCAAGTTTGATATAAACCAAGCATATAACTAGGACCATACAAATCTTTTGGAAATTTTTCTCTTACTCCAGAAATAGAAGATATATTTAAAAATACAACATACAAAATCACAACTAATACAATAATTTGTTGCCAACGAGGAAAACTAAATGAAAAGTCATTCCATCGTAATGGTGAAAGAACTTTCGAAAATATTGGTCTATTCATTGCAACATACTGATAGATTTTTTCTCCAAAGTTAGCAATAAAAGATAATTTCATAGGATATGAAATAAACCAAAATATAGGTGATTTTTGCATAACATATGTCAATGCATTAAAACCAAACCTTTTCTTTTGTAAATTATCAATAACAATCCAAGAGTTTTTTGATTCTAATATTTTTAACATTTTTGGATCAGCATCAGCAGGTATAATTTTAGAACCAGGTAATAAAACAAACGTTGCAAGAAACGCACAGGCTTTCCGGCAAAAATCACATCCTCTATCATAATAAATAATCATTTCTTTTCGAGATAATGTTTGAAGTTTTTTAGTTATATAATCCCAAACTGGACTAGGCAAAAATAATAACCACGTTGCCATAGATATAAATGGGAAAAATCCAAGTCCCATTGTTGTTGCTATTCCAATATGCATGGAAAAAAAGATTCCTATTACTAAAAGACGCATAGGAATATAAAACCATGGAATATGTACAATAATTGGACCAATGAGCTCTACCCAAACAAAAATAAATGTAAGTGCTGTTAACAATGGAGGATAGTTTAAAAATAAACGACCAAAATCATTAGAGAAAAAATCTATGTTAAACATATAATAAAGTGCCGTATATTCTTCTTTCCATATGGGACTATCTCGCAATATAAAAGAAAATATATAAATCATTGAAATTTGTATTAAGATTGCTGCTGTTCCCATTGAAAAATATCGGTTATTAGTAATGTAATTACCAGAATTCATCATACTATCTACAGAATAACGTGCTCCAAGAGGTAAAAACATACAGAAAAACAAACTTAACCTTAACGTATCGTCGGCTCCAGACAATATAAGAACGTTACGTGCTTGCAATGAAACAATAAATAACCAGCAGAGTACAGTAACAATTCTTGTTTTATATCCAATTAAAAAAAGAAATGCTAAAAACATATTGATTATAAGCAAAATACTCTGTCCTATAGCTGAACCAGTAATTAAATGGAACGATGAAACCCATATAGAAAGAGTTTCCTTAGTAGCAACATCTCTTGGCAAAACGCCAGAATCAACATAATGCACAGTTAAATCTGAAAAACGCACACAAATATCAATAAGTAGAATTATGCCTACACATATCCGAAAAAGAGCAAGAGATCTTAAATCAATTCCAAATGTTCTTCTTAAATAATTACGCATCTTATTTGTCTTTTATTTATCGATAAAATTTATAACTGATTTTAATATCTATTAGATACATATTGAATAATTTTTCATCATGTTTAATTTCATTTTATAATCAATTACCATTAAGTTTACAATAAATGAGAATTAGACAGATGGAAAACAGGAGAAACTAATTAATATGGGAAATAATATTTGTAAAAATTGTCATCTAGAAAATCCAGAAAATGCAAAATACTGCCATTCATGTGGAAAAGAAATTATACTCCCAGATCAAAAAACGATCACACAAGAATCAAAAAACAGAAAAGATAGCAAAGAACTTTCTAAAAAAACAAAACCAAAAACTACCACTAACGTTCCTTTAGATCAAAACCTGTCTAATGAAAAAAAATCCTTCAAGAAAAACTTTATATTGATAAGCATAATTATTGTAACCATACTAGTTATTGGAATGGTTTTACTTTGTGGCTTACTACCTAGTCCGACTACTACTTCAATATCTACGCCTACTCCGACTGTTACTATAACACCTACTCCTACACCAATTCCTACTCCTACATATTACCAAGAAGGAAAACAATACAAACAAGCAGAAAATTATAATGAAGCAATTAAAAGTTTCACTAAATATATTGAATTAAATCCAAAAGACTTTAAAGCATACGACGAAAGAGGGGGAATTTATCACCAGTTAAAACAATACCAAAAATCAATCACTGATTATAACAAAGCCATAGAATTACAACCAAATAATTCAAAATTATATCGTCACAGAGCGAACTCTTACAAGGAAATAAAAGAATACGAAAAAGCAATTAAAGATTACGCCCAATCTATAAACTTAGACCCAAGCGATGAAAACGAATGGAGTTACTTATTTTTAGCTAGCACTTATATGAAGATAGAACAATACGATAAGGCACTAGAAAACTGGATAAGATATGCAGATATACAACTTCATCTAATGAATAATTCAAATGCACCTTATGCAAAAGAAAGAATAACTGATACATACATCGATATAGGAATAACATATAGAAAATTAGAACAATACGATAAGGCACTAGAAAGTTTCAAAAACGCATTAACGATAACGCCAAATCACCAAGAAGCATTAGAACAAGAAAAACAAACACAAAAAGCAAAAACCTCGAGAATATCTACTAAAAACCTTACTACTTCATATGCAAATTATATGGAAAAAGGAGTTGAATATTTCAATTCAGGAAATCACCAAAAAGCGATTGAAAATCTCTCGAAACATATAGAATTACATCCAAAAGATATCTTAGCTTATATTACAAGAGGAGCTGCATATAATGATAGTGGAAATCATGCAAAAGCAATTCAAAATTTCAATAAAGCTATAGAATTACATCCAAATTCTGGACATGCATACTTCGAAAAAGGTCTTACTTACAATGAAATGAAAGAATATAAAAAGGCAATTGAAAATTTCAACAAATCTATAGAATTAGAGCCAGACAATCCACCTGCATATTACGGCAGAGGAATTTCTAGAGCTAAAAACGGACAAGATGAACTAGCGAAAGAGGATTTTGCCCAAGCATGTAAATTAAGTAAATCTTTCTGTTAAATACGAATACTGAATTAAATAAAAATATATATGGAGAATAATTATGCGATTAAATAACAAAGTGGCCATAATAACAGGTGCTACTTCTGGTATTGGCAGAGCTGCAGCTCAACTATTTGCTAAAGAAGGAGCTAAAGTTATTTTATTTGCTAGAAGAAACGAACTGGGGAAAACAATACTAAATAACATAAAAAAAATAGGTGGAGATGGAATTTTTATACAAGGCGATGTTTCAGTCTCTAAAGATGTAAAAAAGGTAATAAATGAAACAATTAAAACATATGGGAAAATAGATATTCTTTTTAATAATGCAGGCATCAATGAAAAAACCAATCCAAATCCACACGAAGAAACTGAAGAAAGATGGGATAGAATTTTAAATATTAACCTAAAGGGAACATATCTTTGTATAAAATATGTAATTCCAGAAATGATTAAAAATAAAAACGGGTCTATAATTAACAATTCATCAGTCCTAGGTTCGCAAGCAGTTGAAGCAACATCAGCGGCCTATCACGCATCAAAAGGTGGAGTCACAGCATACACAAAAAAAGCTGCTATATCTTATGCAAAATATAATATCCGAGTAAATGCAATCCAACCAGGATTCATCGCAACTGAAATGGGAAATATTAAATGGGAACAACTTACTGACACAAATATCATAGAAGAAAAGAAAAAAAAACAACCACTTCCCAAAATGGGACATCCATTAGATGTAGCATATGCAGCTTTATATTTTGCCTCTGATGAATCCGCGTATGTAACTGGAGCAACTTTACTAGTAGATGGAGGAATAAGTTCATTACTCCATTAATAATTCAAAAAAATCATTCTTTCAAAATAATACGGTAATATAAACATATGTATTTTGACTCACGTCTTTGGAAATTAACAGAAGGAGTACGATTAAGAATTTGCTGGACTGTTGTCTTGGGACTCTCTGCTGCTGCTGCTGGAGTTGCTCGTCTTGCAATGCTTGGTTGGTTACTTGCAATTATTTTTGATAGTGGCTTCAATCTTACAGCCCTTTTTATCCCTATAGTAGTTACGTTAATTCTTATATTTGTTCGAGGAGGATTACAATTTTTTAAAGAACAAACAGCACATGTTACTGCTTCAAAAGTACAAACTAATGTTCGAAAATTACTCCATGAAAAATTGTTTACACTCGGGCCAGCTTATTTCAACAAACAGAGAAGTGGCGATACAATTCTGACTTTAGTAGAAGGAGTAGAACAACTTGAAACATTTTTTGGGCAATATTTACCTCAACTAATTATCGCTTTTATTACTCCTATTGGCCTTTTCTTTTTCATGATTTTTTTAGATCTCCAAATTGCTTTAATTTTCTTAATAGCATCGATAGCTACACTGTTTATTCCTTCAATTTTTCACAAATGGAATAAATCAAGCAGCGAAAAACGAAGGAATTCTTATGGAAATTTTGGAGCAGATTTTCTTGATACTCTTCAAGGCCTTAACACATTAAAGGCATTTGGCCAAAGCACACAAAAAGGGAAACTACTCGCCAAACGCGCCCATGAAGTGTTTAAAACAACCATGTGGGTACTTGCATCAAACAGTGCAACAGGAGGCCTCAGTATAGCTGGAATCGCTCTAGGTTCAGCTACTGCAATATCGACAGGAATACTACGAGTAAATTCAGGAGAACTATCTTTAGCAGTTTTATTAATTACTATTATGCTTGGAGTTGAAGTATTTCGACCAATTCGTGAAATGATTATGCTATTTCACCAAGGATTACTCGGTATTTCATCTGCAATTGGAGTTTTCAAAATACTAGACACAAAACCATTAGTCCAAGATATCAAAACTGAAAAACATGATATATCTACATTAAAATCAAATATTAAATTAAATAATATTTCTTTTAAATATCCTGAAACAACCAATCAAATTCTCTCTAATGTAAATATCGAAATCAAAGAAGGTGAACGATTAGCGATTGTCGGAACAAGTGGGGCTGGCAAAACAACCATTGTTCGATTACTACTCAAAATTTATGATTTAAATGCTGGGAATATCTCTATTGATGATATTAATATTAAAGAACTTTCATTCAAACAAATTAGATCTCTAATATCACTTGTCAGTCAAGATAATTATCTTTTTAATGGAACAGTTAAAGAGAATGTCAAATTTGGAAATGAAAATGCCTCAGATGAAATGATAATTAATGCATGCATTGCAGCTAATGCTCATGAATTCATAGAAAATTTGCCTAGAGGTTATAATTCAACAATCGGAGAACGCGGCATAAAGCTTTCTGGAGGACAACGTCAAAGACTTGCAATAGCACGATCACTGATTAAAAACAGTCCAATTCTTATACTTGATGAAGCGTTATCTCAAGTTGATGCAAATAACGAAGCCGTAATACTAGATGCACTAGATAAATTAATTGCAGGCAAAACAACTCTCATCATTGCTCATAGATTATCTAGTGTCTTAAAAGCAGATAGAATTGCAGTAATGGATTCAGGATCAATTAAAGAAATTGGCACACACAATGAACTTCTCAAACAAAATGGTATTTATTCTAAACTTATTAAAAACCAATTAGTAAAAGATGCATCGAGGCAAACTATTACTACAGAAAATAAAACTGTATCAACAACTGATGAAATCCGAGAAGAAAAAAATAATACAAATGACAATATCATACAAGCTGAAGGAATGAATTGGCTTACAACAATTCTGGAATTGTTTAAATTAACATCTCCATGGAAATTCAAACTTTCACTTGTATTTATACTTGGCTTATTAAAATTTGGAACTTTATTTGGACTAGGAATAACTAGCAGTCTTGCCATTATAGGAGTTAAAAACGAAACTACGGTTTTACCTTACATTATATGGATGCTCATACTAGCCCCATTAAGCGCAATAACAAATTGGCTTGAATCATGGGTAGCTCATGATCTTGCTTTTAGATTATTGTCAGAAATGAGAATAGACTTATATAAAAAACTCGACAAATTATCCCCCGCATTTATGACAACAAAACGAACTGGGGATATCGTCACAACTGCGACTCAAGATGTAGAACAAATAGAATATTTTTTCGCTCATACAATAGCTAATGCATTCGTTGCAATATTAATACCTCTTGCAGTTTTGATCGCTCTATTATTTTTTAATCCTATACTATTCATCACAATTCTTCCTATCCTTATTTTTGCAAGTCTTACACCATTTATTCTAAGAAAAAACATAGATTCTGTTGCTTCAAAATTTAGAGAAATTCAAGGATGGATGAACGCACATGTCGTCGATACAATACAAGGAATTTTGGAAATTATTTCATTTCAACAAGAAAAACAAAGAAATCAGCAATTTATTAATAATTCAAAAATTGCAGGTAACACGCGAGTAAAACATTTTTCTGAAATGACAAAACACAAAATAATCATCGAATTATTAATGGGTTGCGCAGGGCTATTAGTAGTATCCGTAGGATCTTTTTTAGTAGGACAAGAAACATTGAATCCACTTCTATTGCCTCTTGCAACAATACTCGTTATGTCAACATTTCTGCCAATATCAGAAATTGCACAAACATCTCGAAATCTTGCTGACACACTTGGTGCAACAAGGCGAATATATAGCATTCATCAAGAACCAGTAGTAATCAAAGACGGACACAAAAATATAACTCTAATCAAAAATAAAAACACCGCAAATATATTGGAATTTAAAAACACTTCATTTAATTATCCAAACAATTTCTTTGCAATAAACAAGCTTAATCTGGGCATTGAGCAAGGATCCACTGTCGCTATTGTAGGGCCGTCAGGTGCTGGAAAAACTACTCTGGCTCATTTGATACTAAGATTTTGGGACCCCCAATCTGGATCTATATCATTCTTTGGAAAGGATCTTAGAGATTTTAAACTCGATGATCTCCGACAATCAATGGCTCTTGTATCACAAGACGTATATCTTTTTAATACAACAATCAAAGAAAACATTCATATAGCACGTGTTAATTCAACGCATTCAGAAATATCTAAAGCAATTGAAGATGCGAGATTAAACAATTTTGTTCAATCTTTGCCTGAAGGATTAAATACTATTGTTGGAGAAAGAGGCACTCAACTTTCTGGAGGACAGCGACAACGAGTTGCATTGGCAAGAGCTTTCTTAAAAAATTCGCCTTTACTAATTCTAGATGAAGCAACCTCTCATTTAGACACAGTAACAGAAAATGAAATCAAAGAAACTCTAGATAAATTATCACAAAACAGAACAACAATTATAATTGCCCATCGACTTTCAACAATAGTAAATGCAAATAAAATTGCAGTAATGGAAACAGGCAACGTCGTACAATACGGTGAACACAAAGACCTTATGAAAGAAACCGGAATATATAAATCATTAATTGCTAAACAAATATTAAATACTAACAATAAAAAATAACAATGCAATCTACTATAGAAAAACTTAAATCTTTAGCTGAATATACAGAATCCATAAAATTATTTGTCCAATTATTTGAAGATGCTGGCATACATGTTACTGATACAAATGAACAATTTAGCATCCATCAAAAAGCAGGGAAAGTATCATTTCAAACAAAACTTAATCAATCAAATGTAGATTATATTTTCGAAACAAACTCCAAACAAATTGATAACGTAATTAAATTAGCATCAGTGTCTTATATAGACGAAATTAATCGTTATAAAATTCTCAAAGCTTTATTTCATGCAGCTCTCACCGGAGGCGTTAATCCGTTTCATTGTCTAAAACTAGTTCCAAAAGGAAGTAGTCTTTTTAAGAATTCAATTCTAAGAAAATTGCTCAGACTTCAAAATTCAGTACATATATACTTAAAAACTCCAATTAAATCCGAACCTCAACAAATAGTAACTCTCTTATTTATTAACGGAGAATGGGAAGTAAAACCAGGTAAAGTCGGTTC
>CAZDRU010000002.1:0-16571 GCA_964508175.1 uncultured Dehalococcoidia bacterium | reverse complement strand
GGAGTAGGAGTAGGAGTAGGTATAGGAGTAGTAGTAGGTATAGGAGTAGGTATAGGTGTAGGTGTAGGTGTGCTAGTTGGAGGAAGTGCAGGACCTACAGTTGGTATAGGAGTAGGTATAGGAGTAGGTGTAGGTGTAGGTGTAGAAGTAGGCATAGGAGTAGGCATAGGAGTAGGAGTAGGAGTAGGAGTAGGCTTAGGAGTAGGAGTAGGTATAAGCGTAGCTGTTGGTATTATGATTTGTGTAGTTGGTTCTGGAGTGGGTGTATTTTTATTGCAAGCTAATAATATTAATAAGATGAAACTACACCAAGTGATTTTTTTCATTAACTTTAATAAAGTCATAATTAATTTGCCATTTAACAGTTGGTATTTTTTTTTGTTTTGATTATGAAAGTAAGTGTACATTGAAAGTATTTACTTTGTTAAGTAATATTTGAGTTAAATGAGAAGCAAAATGTCGAAATATTTCTTTTTTAAATTTGAAAACCTATCAAAACGTCATATTTCTGGTCTTAGACGCCTTGAAAAAGAAGTATTTCCAGGTATGAATATGAATACATTTTTTGAATCTGCATTGTTAGACTCGAAATATTTATATGTAGTTTGTTCAGTTTCATCATTAGATCAACCAGTAAATATCTTTAAAAAAAATAATAAAAGAAATATATTTATTTTTTTATATCAATTAATTTGTCGATTTGTTCATTTTTTTCGTGCGAAGTTATTTTCTAAAACAAAAATAATTGGATATATTGGTTTGCAATTTGTATTGGATGAAGCACATATTGTATCTATTGCTGTTGGTGAAAATTGGAGGAGATTAAATATTGGTGAAATGTTATTAGGAAAAGCAATTATTTGTTCGGTAAACAGAAAATGTAATAGTATATCTTTAGAAGTTAGAATTAGTAATAGAATAGCTCAGAATCTTTATAAAAAGTATGACTTTGAAGATATTCGAGTAAGACCTCGTTATTATAGTGATGATCAAGAAGATGCTTTAGTTATGTCTGTTAAAGGAATAGATAATCATTCATATATTAATAAAGTAAAGTTGAATTATAATATGTTGATTAAACAGAAACATAAATTTCGTGATTATGTTTCTGTTTAATTCATGAAAGATTACTAATAAATAGCTTTTATATTTAGGAGAAAATGAAAGTGTATACGATTGCTATAACAGGCAGATTTGGAAGTGGTAAGACGATGATATCTAATATCCTTAAAGAGAAGGGCATATTTTTGTTAATGGTAGATGAAATAGCACATGATTTATATGAAAAAGGGACAGCTTGTTGGAATCAGATTATTGAATATTTTGGGAAATCTATATTAAATGCCACTGGTGAAATTGATCGAAAAACATTGGGGAAAATTGTTTTTTCAGATAAAAAGAAACTTGCAAAATTAAATTCAGTGATGTTTCCGGCATTAAAGGAACGAGTAATTGAATTACATAGTTCCCAAATTCATAAATCAGAAATTATTGTTATAGATTGTGCACTTTTATTTGAAATGCAATTAGATGTTTTAGCAAATGAAATTTGGATTCCTTATGTTCCTGAATCTATTCTTGTTCAAAGACTAAAAAATAAATTAATATATAGTGAAGAAAGTATTTATCAAAGATTATCTTTGCAAATGACGTTTGAGACCATTGTAAATAAATGTCAAGTAGTTATTGACAATAAAGGAAGTGCTATAGAATTAGGAAAGAATATTGAATGTTTATGGTATTCTAAGATATTGCCAAAATTAAATAGGAGTTCGGAATGACTGTGCAACATAAAGATTATGTTATTGAAGATTATGTAGTTGTTAATAAGCCTTATTATCACGTTGTATCCGATGAAGTTAATTTATTTACTGCTGCTTACAAAAATAAAATTCCAGTTTTACTGAAAGGCCCAACTGGTTGTGGCAAAACTCGTTTTATTGAATATATGTCTTGGCTAATTAAGCGTCCTTTAACAAAAATCTCTAATAAAAAAAACACACTAAAATCTCAAGATAATACTCCTTTAATTACTATAGCTTGTCATGAAGATTTGAGTGCTGGTGATTTAGTAGGTAGATATTTATTGGAAGATGAAAAAACACGTTGGATAGATGGACCATTGACTCGTGCAGTTAAAACTGGTGGAATATGTTATCTTGATGAAATTGTTGAAGCACGTAAAGACACTACAGTTCTTATTCATCCATTGACTGATCATAGGCGTATTTTGCCTATTGAAAAATTAGGGCGTGTTATTGAAGCTGATGATAGATTTCTTCTTGTTATTTCATATAATCCTGGTTATCAGAGTGCAGTGAAAGATTTAAAACAAAGTACGAGGCAAAGATTTATATCCATTGAATTTGATTATCCTCCTCCTAATATTGAAAAAACAATTATTCAGAAAGAAAGTTCGTGTAACAGTGACCATGCTGAAAATTTATCAAAACTTGGAGATAAAGTGCGTAATACTACTGAACATGGATTATCTGAAGGTGTTAGTACTAGATTACTTATTTATGCAGGCAAATTAATTGTAAGTGGTATACCTCCAAGAAGAGCTTGTGAAGTTGCGGTAGTATGGGGTATTTCTGACGATCAAGAAATTCAGGAAAGTTTAAGGGAAGTTGTATCATCAATATTTCCTGAATAATGTCGGGAGTTAAATTTGGATATTTTAACGAATTTTGAAAAAAAATTGTCTCTTATAAAACCGAAAAAAAATAATTTAAATTCGTTAAAACAAGCTTCAGTAATTGTTCCATATTTTTTAATTAATAGTAGTTTGTTATTAGTATTATTAAAGAGAAGTAATTTTGTTCGTTATCATAAAGGAGAGATTTCTTTTCCTGGAGGAATGAATGAAAAAACTGATAAAAATTTACAAGATACTGCGTTAAGAGAATTTGAAGAAGAACTTGGGATTTCGAGAACAACAGTCTCTTTAATGGGCAGACTAGATGATGTGATTACTAAGACAAAGTTTCTTGTAACGCCGTTTGTTGGACGAATGAAATCTAAACATATTTATTCAATAAATACCCATGAAGTTGATGAAATATTAGAAATACCAATAGATGATTTAATTAATGAAAACGTTGGAAATAAAAACCAAGATCTTCAAAATTTCACAAAGGAAGATTTTTTTTGGAAGAAACATAGGATATTTGGGGCTACATTAAAAATATTACTGCAATTTGCAGAGGTTTATAGACAAGTCAAACGAGAGTTTTTTAATGAAAGATAATTTTTTTTTATTAGAAAAGGAAATCAGAAGAATTGATCAGAAATTAGTTATTCAATTTAAAGATTTTATTTCAAAATTACTTCAGACATATAATACTAATGAAGTAAAGATTGTTGTTGAGGAATTATATGTTTTAAATTTAAAACATAGGGAAATCGATAAAGAGTTTTTTATTAAGTATTTTCCCATAGCTCAGTTGGTTGTTAATACTTCTAATATCAGTATTTTGTCTGATTGGACAAAGAAAATCCGAACGTTATTCGAACTCTCTCCTGATATTGCTTTATCATATATTAATTCGACTCCAAAGTTTCTTGAATTTTCTAAAGCTAATTATTTAATTCGTTGGGGTGAATTAGGATTTAGTTTACATAAGGGAAGTTGGCAATCTAATATTCTAGTTTCTGTTTTTTTTGAAGAAAGTTCTCGTCTAATAAAATATTTTGAAATTTGGGATTTGGAAAATATTATTGGTATTGTTGATGTTCTTTTTTTACGTTCTTATGATGTTGCTTTAGATTTTTTACGTATTGTTGAAGAAATGACTAAAAGAATGAATAGAGAAAAATTTTATTTGCCTTCAATTTTACGAGCAATTAGTTTGAATCATTGGCATATTTTGATGGGTATTTGTGAAAAATTGCCGAACACAGTAAATATAATCCATTCTAAACATAGAAATATTTTCATGAAAATATTTGAAAAATTATGTTTAGAAAAAGAAGGACAGCTTCATTTATTTTTAGATGATGTAGATGCATTATTTACTAAATATAAAGAAGAAGAGCAAAGAATAATATTAGATTTTTTGATGGAAATATCAAAAAAAGATTGTTTAGCAATTACTGATTTTTTAACCAATTTAGAAAGTCTTATTGATAGAATTAGGCTCCATAATTTATCTAATTGGGTTGAGTTAGGAATAAGTAAGTTAGAACAAAATAAGGAATCCGGGAAAGCTTTTTTTCGTATTGAAACTTTAGAATCTAAACAGACCATAGATCTATTATCTTCGATGGTTGAATTAGAAACTATTCAGCCATTAATGAAGTTTTATTGTACTGCTTTATCTGGATTAGATGTTCAAATACGAAATTCCGAATCTTTAGTAGAAAAATCAATTGGTTGGGAAGAATCTTCTTTAGCTTCTACTGAAGGGTCAAATGTTTATTTGCCATCTGTGGGGAATCAATTTTCATCGAAAATTGAAAATTTCATGTGGTACAAAGTATTAGCTACTCATCAAGTGGGACATATAGAGTTTGGAAGTTTTAAATTTGAAATGAGTAAGCCTTCATTGTTGTTTAAAAAAAACATTCGTAATAATTTATTAACAACTAAAAAGAAATTAGAGACAAAGTCTAATGTTGAACAATCAATAGATATCAATGTTGTAGATTCTCAAGTTGGTATTTTTCTTCGTTATTTTGAAAATTCACAGATTGCATTAGATATTTTTACAGCTTTAGAAGAAGGGCGAATAGATCGTTTGGTATTGAAACAATATAAAGGTTTATATTCTTCGTATAAATCAATTTCTACTAAGGCTATTAAAAATCGAAAAGATATTAAAACATTACCTTTAGTTGAGTTAATTATTGAAGGAATAATTAGAATAAGTCTTGGCGATATTGGTAAATTGAGAGTTCCTAAAGAATATCTAAATGACGCTAAGAAAATTTTCAAATTAACAAAAATATTACTCGATTTTTCAGCAAGTGTAGAAGATGTTGCAGAAACAACTATTAGGATTTATTCGATTTTAATTAAATGGCCTAATGAAATTTTTAATTATGAAAATTCTGTAGAAGTTGAAGTGTCTGATTTGAATTCAGAAACTGAATTAAAAGAGTTGGATGAATTTGATGATATACCCAGCTTTGGAAATGATACAAATGAAGATAATCCTAATTTAGGAGAATATGAATCTCCAGAAAATGTTGATTTTAGAGGAGAATTCAAACCTGAAATTGTTGAGATATTAGAAAACATCAAAAATATTAATGATGAAAATATAGAAACGGTTGAATTAAAACAACAATTAGAAGATGTTGTTCAAAAAACGATTGATATGGAAAATGGTAATCCTGTTGATATGAATATTGATGATTTAGTTCAAAATTTATTAGAAGAAGCAAAAACCCAGGATCAATCTAATTCTTTAAATAAAGAAGACGATACTTTTAATAATCAAAATACGGATATTAAGACTTTACAATCAAAGGAACCTGGAACTTATATTTACCCAGAATGGGATTTTAGAGTATTTGATTATAAACCTGATTGGTGTTTAGTAAGAGAAAAAATTGCTGAGTTAGGAGAACAATCTTTTTTTGATGATGTATTGAAGAATTATCGTTCTTTGTTTAATGGAATTATGAAACAATTTGAGTTAGTTATTACAGAGGGATTGCGAAAAGAAAAAAAATTGCCAGATGGGGATCATATTGATATTGATGAAGTTGTTCAAATGGTAGTAGATCGTAAAAATAGGGTTCCATTTTCTGATCGCGTATATTGGCGAAGAAATAAAGTCGAGAGAGATGTTGCAGTTGCATTATTATTAGATATTAGCGCTTCTACAGCAGAGGCGATTGATAATTATACTTCTTCACCTGGCAGCTTAATAAAACCTCATGGGACTGATTATAAAGCATGGATTGGCGAACAAACCGATCATAAACAGACGAATTATAAAAGGATTATTGATTTAGAAAAAGAAAGCATAGTTCTTTTAATTAATGCATTAGAAAAAATTGGGGACCAGTATGGGATATATGGATTTTCTGGGTATGGTAGAGAGAATGTTGAATACTATGTAGTAAAAGATTTCGAAGAATCTTTTTCAAATGTTATAAAACAGAGATTAGATAAATTAGCTCCATTACATGCTACTAGAATGGGGCCTTCTATTCGACATACAATAACTAAACTTAATAATATTCAGGCTAAAACGAAAATATTAATGTTATTAAGTGATGGCAGACCACAAGACCGAGGATATAGTCGCGAAGGTGTTCAAAAAGAATATGCGGTTTTTGATACCCATATGGCGTTAGTAGAAGCTAAGAAATTGGGGATTATTCCGTTTTGTTTGACTATTGATAAAACAGGGCATGATTATCTTGGACAGATGTGTGGAGACATTGGTTATGAGATTGTTGAAAATATATGGACTTTACCTAAAAAATTACCTTTACTTTACAAACGAATATCTATTTAGTAAGTGAATTTTCATTTGTTATTTTAGTGTGTTTAAAAATTTCGATAATTCTATTAAAGATATACTCGCTGCGCGATTTTGTATTAATTCTTTTCGGGGAGGAAGTTGTGTATTAAATTCATGAATATTTTTGTTAAAAATAATCGTTCCAAATATCATGCCAATTTCAGTTTTTGTCATTTCAGAGTTTATAGAACAAGTTAATCCTATTCCGATATTTGTATCAAATTCTTTTCGAATGGTGTTTGCTAATTCGAATGACATTAATTTACTTACAGGATCGACTGACATTGAGGGATTTATTTTTTTGAGAGTAGTAGGAATGTTATGTATTATTCCTCCTTTGAAATATTGATTGTTTTCAATTTTACCTATCAAAGATGTTAGTATGCCTCCTGAACCAAATTCACTTACACTAAGAGTTAGTTTCTTTTTTTGTAGTTGTTGCATTATTATTTCTTCAGGTGAGTTCTCATCATACCCCCAAATATATTTATTTAAACGATTTTTAATCGGGGTTTCTAATTTTTCGATTAAAAGATTTGCAGAAGTTATATTTTTTGCTTTTGCAATAATACGAAGATGTATTCCATCAGGTTTTGCATAGATACCTAAATATGGATTTGGCATTCCAAATAAATCTGAAATTTTTTCTGCAATTCCTCCTTCTGTTAATCCGGTAGTTTTAATAGTTTTGGTGATAATCAGTTCATCGTTTGATAAAGTTCGAAGTTTATCAGTTATATAAGTATGCCACATATATTGCATTTCACTAGGAGGACCTGGCATAGCAATGATATGAGTATTATTTTTTTGTGCCCACCATCCGGGAGCAGTGCCTTTATCATTGAGTATATGTTTGGCAGATTTGATTAAAGTTGCTTGTTTAATATTACTAGGAGGCATTTCCATTTTTCTTTTAGAAAAATGTTCTTTAAGTGTTTCAACAAGTGGTTTAGAAATTTGCAATTCTTCTTTCAGAGCTTCTCCTATGGCTTCTCTGGTAATATCATCTTGAGTTGGTCCTAGTCCTCCTGTAAGTAAAATAATGTCGTAATTATTGAGCCCTTTTTTAATAGTATCTGATAATGATTTTTGGTCATCTCCTATTTGTATAACTTGATTGCTGGTTATTCCAAATAATGGTAATTGTTTTGAAATAAAGTGGGAATTAGTATCAATTATTTCTCCCATTAAAATTTCAGTTCCAATAGATATAATAAGAGCTTGCATAAATTTCGGACATCCTTTTTTTGAGTGTATTATTAAAGATGAATTAGCGTAATAATTCTAAGAAATTTTTGCCAAAAGAAGTTGAAATTAAGTATAGATTTTCTTCAGGATCGTCTACTATTTCTGCGTATTGGTATTTATTATCCATCACTATATCACCTAAGTTTATGGTGGTGATTCGCTTTCCTCGTTTAAATTCTATAGTTGTTTTTTCTTTTGAACCTAGTCCATATTTGATGGGGCCAAAATGACGTTGTATTTTTCGAAATGTTTTTTGAGAATTCAAAGGTTGTTGTAAGTTTGAAATTAAAGTAGGATTTATTGTTTTTTCTTGCGTAATCCAATTTTCATTTTCTTTTTTTACGTTAGTTGTATTTCCATTACGAGTAATGTTAATTTCAGTTAATGAATCTAATGGTATATTTAAAAATATCAGATAAGGACGTTGACTTAAGAATTTTCCGAAAACCTCTTTCCATTGTTTAACAACTGAAAACACTTTTTTAGAACCTTTGAGATTAGCATAGACAAAATCTTTTGCGGGAGACTCTCCTCCAAGATAAAATGTCAGATCGTTTTCTGATTGATTATCAAAGTGTAAAGTAACAGCTAATTGAGAATCATTAAATCCGTATTGTTCCATATTTTCAACATTTTCACCAATAAGTGAATAAGCTTCTGGTTCTGCTAATATAACTGTTGCCCCTCCAAATTGATTTGGGTCAACTGCATGTAATTTATCTTGAAAAACCCAAGAGGAGCTTTCTACTATTCCATCGTTTGTTGGAAATTCTTCTGTTAAGAGATCAAATTTTTCTTTATCTCCTGATTGTTCTAAAGTTACTCCTCTGATAGCTTCAATCTCACTTACTTTATATAGGAAATGAGTAGTTACAGTTTCCATTACTATTTTGGGTTGAAGATAAAGTACAAGAGCTGTTGCTCCTACCATAAAAAGAACAAACAATAATAAGATAGTCATTCTAATACTCATTTCGTATTAAACTATCTCCTTTTCCAATATACTATAAATGCGATCAATGCCATTATTATTGGCATTAAAAACCAGCTTGTGAAACGAACAAAAATGAATTCGTTATTTGTTAAATGCAGGTATCTTATTGTTTCTTGTTTAGGTCGAATGGATATTAGATTATAACTTTCTGTTAACCAATTAACAGTATTCAAGAAAAATTCGCCATTGCTTCCTTTTTCAAAATGTTCATTTGTTATAAAATCGGCATCTCCAAATACTACAATCAATGCTTCTTTTGCTGTGGGATTATTTTTTTGTTGAGATTTTACAGCTGCAGCTAATACAAATGGTCTAATTTCGTCGGGATCAGGGAGAGTTTCTTCCGAAGCATCAGTTACTTTTCCTGAGTATTGGCTAGATAATGATAAAGCTACAAAAGTCCCATTAAACGAACCATCAGATATAGGCAAGATTGGACTTGTTCCAGGGAAGTAAATTGTACTATTTACATTGTCAGGAAGAGCATAGATTGTAGGTCCTAATGATTGTGCAAATAGTGTTTGTTCTTCTGTCAATTCTTCACTTGTTTGTACAGGATTACCGTTTACAAAAGGTAATATGCCAAGTTGGGGAAATGGAGTTAATGGTTTATTATTGTAATTAACTGAGTCATATACATACCCTGGTTGTATGTCTATTCCCCAATCTTTTAATAAATCTCTCCATGAGTTTGGTGAAGTTGGATCAATCATTGCAAGTAACCGCCCACCTTTGTTTAAATAATTTGCAATCATTTCGTCTTCTCCTGGGAGTAATGGTTGATCTGGACTAATGATAATTAAAGCAGCAGCATTATCTGGAATATTTTTTGTTGCTTGCAAATTTAATAGGCCAAGTTCGTACAAATCACTTTTCAATGATTGAAGAACTATATGTTCGATTTCTTGTGCTCCTGGTTGTGGAAGAAAGGTATTTTCACCGTGTCCTGATAATAAGTAGATGGTTTTTCTTTCTTCTCCAGTTAAGATTAATAATCCTTCAACGAAATCTTGTTCTCGTGCTGTTGGTGAATTAACTATATAGTGTTCTTTTGATACAACTTCGGTTTTTTCATCTACTATAATCTTCGATAAGACTACGTCCATGTATTTTGCAGCACCGAGTGATTTTGCAAGTTCAACTTCTTCAACCGGATTAACGAATTTGTATGAAAATTTGCCTTTAGAACGAATTTCAAATTCATTGAATAAACTGTCTAATTGTGGTTTTAAGGATGCTTGAGTTGCATCTGTTGGAGCATAAAACGCTATAGCTTCAATATCATTGGGTAAATTTTTTAATATATCGAGTGTTCTAGGAGCTAATGTGAATTGATTTGTTTGAGTTAAGTCAAATCTAACAGTATATTGTTGGATAATTACATTAATGATTATAAGAATGGTTATGACTGAAAATACCATTATTACCGTTAATGTTCCATATTTTCCTTGTTTGCTAAGAATTGAAGAGCGAATTTTTCGGTAAGATAATGTCATTGCCGTGAGAATAGACACTATTCCGATAATTCCTATTATAGTGCCGATGTCTCTTAGTCCAGGTATGACTAATAAGAAGATTATTGCTAATAGAATTGCAACTAATCCTGATATAGCTAATGCAGTACTAGTTGTTCCAAGTAATAAAAAAAGGTCTTTTAATTTATTGATAGGTGATAAGATTAATTTTTCGAAATTCATCCTCTCCACCTTCTAATTTCGAGAATTCGTGTTGTGGTAAAGAGGCAAAAACTTATTAGACTTATGTAAAAGACTAGATCCTTGACGTCAATTATACCTCTGGCGAAATCTTCAAAATGTGTTGTCAGGCTTAATTGTGTAACTAAAGTAGAGGCAAATCCACCAAGAAATGATCCTAGTTGGTCAATTAAAGATAAAAGAAAAATAATTCCAAATGCAATTACTGCAGATACAATTTGATTACTAGTAAGCGCTGAAGCCAAGAGTCCAATTGCAAGTGTAGATGCTCCGTGTAGTATAAATCCTAAATATGCACTAAATGCTGGACCAGGATCAGGACTACCATAAACTTCCATTACGAAATAGAAATAAAGAGTAAAGAAAATAGCGAATGAGAAAAAGACAAAAGCTCCTAAGAATTTTCCAACTACAATTTCCCAATCTCTTATTGGTGCTGTTAATAATAATTCAATCGTTCCTAATTTTTGTTCTTCTGCAAATAAACGCATTGTTAATATAGGGGATAATATAATGAGTAGAAACAGACTATTTGTTAGGTATGGAGCAACACTTGCTAAAGGAAATGCTGTATGTAGTGACTCAGAAAAGAAATAGCCACTTAATCCCAAATATACCATTGTTACGACATATGCTATTGGCGTACTGAAGAAAGTTTTTATTTCTTTCATTGCTATTATAAAAGTTTTAGGCAAAATTAAAATTCCTCCCGAGTCGTTAATTTTAAGAAAATTTCCTCTAAACTCATATCAACGTCTTGTAGTTTTAATAATTCCCAACCATTGTTAATAATAGTTTTTGAAATTGTTGAACGTAAATCTAAGCCTTGTTCTACTTGGATCATATATGAATATATATTTTTACTTGAGGTATTTTCAAGAACTTTTACAAATTCAACTCCATTAATGTTTTCAAGAGTTTTTTGCGTTTGTTTTGTTGGCCCTTTTACTTCTATGCTGATTTGTTCAGCTCCTTTAAGCCTAGATGAGAGATTATTTGGGGTGTCCTCTGCAACAATTTTTCCTTGGTGAATTATCAAAATTCTTTTGCAAAGCATACTAACTTCTGGAAGTATATGAGTACTTAAAATTAAAGTTCTATCACTTTCTCCTAATTCTTTAATTAATTTTCGTGTTTCAACAACTTGAATAGGATCTATTCCTATTGTTGGCTCATCTAGAACCAGTACTTCAGGTTCATGAATAACTGCTTGAGCTACTCCAACTCTTTGACGATATCCTTTAGAAAGTTTCCCAATAATTGTATGTCGATAATCACCAAGTCGACATTGTTCGATTACGTTAGAAATTTGATTGGTAAGTTTATTTTTTTGCAGGCCTCTTATAGCGCCCATAAAGGAAAGATATTCTGTTACTGTCATGTCTGTATATAAAGGTACAGATTCAGGAAGATAACCAATTTTTTCGCGTATTTCTAGAGAATTTTCTAAAGCATCATAACCGGCTATTTTCACTGTTCCTCCAGTCGGAGGCATGAATCCTGTTAATACTTTCATTGTGGTTGTTTTCCCAGCTCCATTTGGACCTAGAAACCCCACAACCTCTCCTTTAGCTATATTGAAGCTAATATCATGTACTGCAGGGAAATTCCCGTAATATTTTGTTAAATGGGAAACTTCTATTACTGGTTTGTTATTATTTGTATTTTCCATACTATTTATTTTACTATTTTTTAAATAGGCAATTTATTTTTTTATAATATTCGATGTTATATCAAATTTTTTACTAGCTCAAGTGTATTAGAAATACTTTTTGGGGTTAAATATTCTTATGTTGCTTTTTTATTACTAAATTCACTAATTATCTGTGTTACAATTTTGCTCATCACATTCTGATGATATATAAGAATTATGACAAATACTGGCACAATTTATTTAGATAATGCAGGAACAACCCCTGTGGATCCACAAGTTATAGAATCGATAATTCCGTTTTTAGGGTCACGATTTGGTAATGCTTCAAGTTTACATAGTTTAGGTCAAGATGCTCGTAAAACACTTGAAGATTCAAGAGAATCTATATCCAGAATATTAAATTGTCGTTTAAGTGAAATAGTTTTTACTAGTGGGGGCACCGAATCAGATAATATTGCGATTAAAGGAGTCGCTTCAGCAGTAAAATCATTTAATGGTGCTAATCATATTATAACAACTAAAATTGAACACCATGCAGTCTTACATGCTTGTCAGCAATTAGAAAAAAATGGATATGTTGTGACATATCTTTCTGTAGATAAACATGGATTAATTGATTTGAATGAATTAGAAAATGCTATTAATGATAATACTTCGTTAGTCAGTATTATGTTGGCTAATAATGAGATAGGAACGATACAACCAATTAGTGTAATTAGTGATGTCATTAAAAAATGTTCAGATAAATTTGGCAAAAAAATATTTTTTCATACTGATGCTGTTCAAGCAGCAGGAGTTTTAGATTTGGATGTTAGGAAGCTTGGAATTGATCTTATGAGTCTTTCTGGACATAAATTTTATGGTCCTAAAGGAGTAGGTCTATTATTTATTAGAAAAGGAACTTTAATAGAACCGTTAATAGTTGGAGGAGGACAAGAAAGAGAACGTCGTTCAGGCACTTCGAATGTTGCTGGTGTTGTTGGCTTTACTACAGCTTTGTCTATTGCAGAAAAAGACAGAGTTAAAAATGTTGAGTTAAGTTTGAAATTACGAGATAAATTAATAGATGGAATATCACATTCAATTGATAATACTTTTTTAAATGGACATCCTACTTTGCGTTTGCCGGGTAATGTAAATATATCATTTCAAGGAATTGAAGGAGAAACAATATTACTAGGATTAGATATGGCGGGAGTGTGTGCTTCTAGTGGAAGTGCATGTTCTTCAGGTTCATTAGACCCTTCACATGTTCTTTTAGCTCTTGGGTTAAACGATGAAATTGCTCGAAGTAGCATTCGTTTTACTCTTGGTAAATATAATTCTATTGCTGAAATCGAAAGAGTTATTGAAATTTTGACAGAACTTATACCTCGATTGAGAAGTATGCCTTATTTACAATAAAAAAAATGTTATGACTAAGATTTTAAAAAAACACTTGATTTTTTTTGGAATTTTTATATTTATCCTATTTCTATTCTTGGGGTGTAATAGATATTTTCCTGCTTTAGGAGTGTGGTATTCTGGAGATGTTTTTGCTATTAGTGTTTTTGATTTTGTTCGAACTGAGCATTTATCATTTACAGGTAAAGAGAAAAGTTTTGATATTAAATCTGATCATGATTTAGAATTTATTGCCTTAAAACTTATTATATTGAATCCTAAGACATCAATGGTTAAATTTAATATTAATCAAGAATCACTGGAATTATATTCAGATCTTTTAGAAAATGTGAAATATAATCCTTATAATGTTTTAGAATTTGAATCTAATCTGAAAGACAAGGATTCCGATAAATCAAAAAAACATTTGGATAAAGAAGAAGTATTGTGGGGTGATTATTCT
The DNA here is from genome assembly GCA_964508175.1 of uncultured Dehalococcoidia bacterium. Taxonomy (GTDB): domain Bacteria; phylum Chloroflexota; class Dehalococcoidia; order Lucifugimonadales; family CAZDRU01; genus CAZDRU01. The sequence continues at coordinate 2,635 of CAZDRU010000002.1, read as the reverse complement.
TTGTTATTAGGAGAAGAAATGGAAGGATGGGTATTTTTCCAAGTGCCGAAAGGGCAACAATTTGAATTATTACTTTGGCTAACAGCTGATATAGTCAAAATAACCAAATAACAGCGAAAATAGGTAGTTTTTGAGAATTATTTATATATAATGAGTTTTTATGTTTAAAGTACTTATATCGCCAGACTCCTTTAAAGAATCACTAGATGGGATGGAAGTATCAATGGCAATTCGTGAAGGTTTAGAAAGTGCAATTGATGGAGTTGAATCTATTTGTTTACCAGTAGCCGATGGTGGCGATGGTACGATTGAAGCATTAGTAAAAGCTTCGAATGGTTCTTTTATGACAACTCGTGTTTTAGGGCCTTTAGGAGTTCCAATTGATGCAATATGGGGTGTAATGGGAGATGGAGTTACTGCCGTAATAGAAATGGCAAGAGCTTCTGGATTAGCTCTTTTGACTGATGAACAAAGAGACCCAAGATATACAACTACTTTTGGAACAGGCCAGTTAATTTATGAAGCAATTCAAAAAGGATATAAAAAACTCATTATTGGTATTGGAGGGAGTGCGACTAATGATGGAGGAGTCGGAATGGCACAAGCTTTAGGCGTTAAATTCTTAGATCAACAAGGAAAAGAATTGCCGTTTGGAGGAGCTCCTTTAATTAATTTGAAAGAAATTGATACTTCTAATATTTCTTCTGAAATATCTGAACTTTCAGTATTAGTAGCAAGTGATGTTTCTAATCCATTATGTGGTAAAACAGGAGCAAGTGCCATTTATGGTCCTCAGAAAGGAGCAAATCCTACAATGGTTTTGGAATTAGATTCAGCATTAAAAAATTATGCGGATGTGATTTCTTCTACTTTAGGTAAAAATGTTGAATTATCCCCAGGAGCTGGTGCTGCTGGAGGATTAGGTGCAGGCTTAATGGCATTTATGGATGCTGAATTGCGTCCTGGGATAGATTTAGTGACGGAAGCACTTGATTTTGATAAATATCTTCAGGACTGTGATTTAGTTATTACTGGAGAGGGTGCGATAGATGGTTCTACTATATTTAATAAAGCTCCAGTTGGTGTAGCAAAACGAGCAAAAAAATATAATATTCCGGTTATTGCTTTTGCTGGAACTTTAGGGGATGGTTATCAAAAAGTATATGAACATGGTATTGATGCTGTATTTAATGTGCAAAATAAGCCGATGAGTTTACAAGATAGTATGAAAGATACTAAAGAATTATTAATTGATAGCGTTAATAGAGTTATGAGAGTTTCAACATTATTCTAAATTTAAACCCCAGATTAACAATTTTATTGGGTGTTATTTAGTCTGAGTAAAATTTCTTACTAGTAAAATAATTTATTTTATTGTTATAATTGCATTAAATTTTTAATGTAAGAGGTGTTTCATGGTTTCAATAGATGATCGTTATTATCAAACCCATCCAAAATCAGCTGAGTTTTCAGCGGAAGCGGAGACTTTATTTCCTGATGGAGTAACTCATGATGGACGTAAATCACTTCCTTTTCGTGTTTATATGGATAGAGGATTAGGTCCTAAGAAATGGGATATAGATGGTAACGAATATATTGATTATAGAACTGGGCATGGTTCAATGATACTTGGACAAGCTCATCCTGAAGTTGTAAAAGCTGTTCAAGAAAGAATGGCAAAAGGGACTCATTTAAGTGCTTCTACTCAAGAGGAAGTTAAATGGGCATCTATAGTTAAACAATTAGTTCCTTATGCAGAAAAGATGAGATTTCAAAGTTCTGGGACTGAAGCAATGATGATGACTTTTCGTATGGCTAGAGCATATAGTGGAAAGTCGAAAATAGTGAAATTTGAAAACGCTTTTCATGGTTGGGGAGATAGTCCTTTTGTCGGAGCAACTGGAGATAATCCAAATAACGGAATTCCTTCTACGGTTCGAGATTCTATGGTCGTTATTCCCTATGATATTAACGAACTAGAAAGAGTGTTAGATAATGATAATGATATTGCGGGGGTTGTGTTTCAAGGTAATCATGTTATTAATCCTACTTTCATTAGAGGATTGAGAGATGTTACAAAAACAAGGGGAGTTATTCTTATTTTTGACGAAGTAGTAAGTGGTTTTCGTTATTCTAAGTCTGGATGTGGAGGTCGTTATGGAGTTGAACCAGATATTAGTGGATGGGCAAAAATCCTTGCTGGAGGATTGCCAGGAGGATGTGTTCTTGGAAGAGCTGATATTATTGATATGATTTCTCCAGGGAAAATTACACACCCAGGAACTTTTAATGCTAACCCTCTGTCTGCAGCAGCAGGTAGTACGGCTTTGAATATAGTGGCCAATCAACCTATTGTTGAGATTGCTGAGGAACGTGCGGTTCAGCTAAAAAATGGATTGAATCAAATTCTCACAAAAATGGAAATACCAGGATGTGCTTATGGAGTATCTTCTATAGTTTCAATGCGTCTTGGGATAGAGCATGAATGTGATAGAGAATATTGCGAAGAAGCTGAACAGGCAATGATGGTTGGAGTTAGCAATGATGTTGATGCTTTATTAGGTAGAGCTTTAACAAATGAAGGTGTTTGGGGAGGTCCAACTGGATATATTTTATCAGCTACTCATACGGAAGA
>CAZDRU010000001.1:0-14030 GCA_964508175.1 uncultured Dehalococcoidia bacterium | reverse complement strand
TTATCATGATAAAGAAAAAGATAAAAAATATTTTATAAAAGATGGTGATTTGACATTTTTTATGCATCGAGAACGTGGTTTAAGTTTAGATGAACAAGATGTTACGGTTGATGGGAAACCAGTTCCAGCAACTATTCTTGGAGCAGCTCTTACTATTTATTATGGGGGCAGAGAACAAATGAAATCTGGTCAAGGACTATATTTCTATCTGCCTAAATTAGAGTCATATGAAGAAGCTGATTTTTGGAGACAATTTTTTGATTTTTCTAAGAGTTATTTGCAATTGTCCGATACAGACGAAATTAGAGCGATTATTTTAATTGAATCTTTGCCAATTGTTTATCAAATGGAAGAAGTATTATATGCACTTGGTCCTTATGCAGCCGGACTTAATGCTGCTAGATGGGATTTAAAAGCTAGTATTTTCGAATTTGTAATGTCTGACCCAAAAGCTATATGGCCAGACCGTTTCGACGTAGATGTAAAAACCACTCCATTTCTATCAAATATTTTTAGAAGATTAGTTGCAGTTTGTTTAAAAAGAGGAGCGGTTCCAATTGGTGGTATGGCAACAGCTTTACCTAGTAAAAATTCAGAAATAAATATTGCAGCTGCCAAAAGTATTACAGAAGATAAAACTTGGGAGGCTAATCAAGGATTCTTGAGAGCGTGGGTAGCACATCCATTTCACATGAATCCCGCTGCGAAACCTTTTAAAGAGCTGAATGAATCTAATTGGAAACCAACTCCAGAAATGGCTGTTCCTGAAAATTATCCAATTGATATTCAGAATCCTGAAGGCAAGATAACTATGCAAGGTACAAAACGTAATGCACGTATGTTAATAGAATATTTGGAAGGTTGGCTTAATGGAAGAGGTTCTAAAGGAATAGATAGCTTACAAGGAGAACCAGGCATTAGACCTGCATTAATGGAAGATTTGGCTACTGGCAGAATGTCTGTAGCTCAGATTGCTCAAAGAATAATTCATAATGTAGAAGCTGAAGATACAGGTGAGAAACATGATTTTAACAATGTAAAAAAAATCTTAAATAGTGAATTGTTGAAAATTGTGAATAATTTGAAAAAACAAAAAACCGAAACCGATGAAGAGAAAAAACTAATTTTAGAAACAACAAAACGTTATGAAAAAGCAACAACGATTTCCATGAGATGGATAAAAAATTATTGTGAATTTAATTTTAGAAGTTTAGGTTCATATACTAGACAAGAACTTGAAGAAATTGCTTCTGAAAAAGATGCTTTTTAATTTTTCTTAAATTATCATATAAGTAAGTTTTTTATTTATTTACCAATTAGTAAATGATCCATCATTTCTGCGTAAAACTGGAGGAAATTTTGATTTTTTTCCTGAGTATTCTTTAATTTTATTTTCATTGATTTCGATTCCTAATCCTGGTTTTTCATTAGAAAAGACATATCCATTTTCCCATTCCATTTGACTGGGGAAAATTTCAGTTTCAACACTTCCCGGTTTAGCTGTAAGTTCTGTAACTCCAACATTAGTTAAAGCCATACATAGGTGTGTGCAAGCAGCTGTATTTATAGGTCCAAGAGGGTTATGAGGGACGACATCAATATAATGTGTTTCACACCAATGAGCTATTTTAAGAGCTTCTGTAATTCCTCCAACATTACAGATATCTATTCTTGCATATCGTATTAATTCTTCTTCAATAACTTCTCTAAATTTCCATTTGCTTGTCCATTGTTCTCCAGCTGCAATTGGTACATTTACATGTCTTTCTAACGTTTTATAACTTCCAGGATTTTCTGAACGAAGAGGATCTTCTATAAAAAATGGATTATAGGGTTCCAGTTGTTTACATAATGTGATTGCATGTGTTGTGTCTAATCTCGTGTGAACATCTAAGCAGATTTCTATATCAGGTCCTACAGCTTCGCGAATTTTAGCCATTTCTATTACAGTTTTTTTAATTGCTTCAACTGGTTCAAGAATAACTTCTTTGTCTTTTCCGCTTTTTTGAGTTGCTGTTATTGACCAACGAATAAATTTCCATCCTTCTTTGACTGCCTTTTTTGCGTTTTCTGCTAAAATATCCGGAGTATTTCCTCCAATATGTGTGTAGGAGACGACCTTATTTCTGACTGGCCCTCCTAATAATTTATATAAAGGCATATTGAGTGCTTTGCCTTTGATGTCCCATAGTGCGATATCAATAGCACTTATAGCACAGCTGTAGATTCCTTCTGCAGGGAAAAAAGACCCTCTAAACATATGTTGCCAAATGCGTTCAGTACTAAATGGATCTTCTCCTATTAAAATTTCTGAAAGATGTTCTACTGCTTTTTCAGCAGCGGCTCCCCATAGAGTAATGCCTGATTCTCCATAACCTGTTATGCCTTCATCAGTTTCTATTTTTACTATTTGATATGTATTTAATAAATTAAATCTATGCGGACAAAAAATCATTGATACTTTTGTAATTTTCATTTAAGGTGCTCTCCTGTTTAATATCTTAGTATAATAATATTGTTATGGATGAAAATAAAGATATTATTGATAATAGTGAATTGAAAGGGCCTCGGCCATGTAAGGATATAGAAGTAGGTTCTACTTTAGACCTTCTCAATTTGGTTCTCAGGTTATTAAATTCGGCTCCTGGTTCTTCTCCAAGATGGCCAAGCATGGGTTACGATTGGGGTCATATATATAATTCAAAAAACTTAGAGAATATTAGAATAATAAGTCATAATGGGCGCGTAGTGTCTTCTGTTGCTATTTATCCAAGTTTATTAAAAACTTCATTAGGTACTGTATCTTTAGGAGGAATTAATGGTTTTGTTACTGACCCAAATTATCGACGTCGTGGATTAGGAGAGAAAGTTCTTTTAGATGCGCATAAAAAAATGAAACAAAATGGACACCATATTGCTCTTTTAGTGACTGGCATTTTTGATTATTACAGGAAATATGGTTGGGATAATGCTGGTTCGGTTTTAAATTTTTCACTTGATAGAAGTAATATAAATTATCTTCCATCAGAAACGAATATTACTATTAAGGAAAATTGGAGAGACTATCTTCCTCAATTATTTGAGTTATTTAAGCAAGAACCTTTACGTTCTTTACGAAATAAAGACCATTTTAATTTTTTACTGGAAAGAAAATTAGAGAAGATATTTGTTGGAGTTATTAACGATATTCCAGTTTCATATGTTGGAATAGTAGGTACAGAAATAAAAGAATATGCAGGAAAAGAAATATATGTTGCGTCTTTACTTAAAGACATATTTATTGGCTTAGATAATAAAGGTAAAACATCTGAAACAACGTGGGTTAAATCTTTAGGGACCTCATATACACCAACTACTTCATATCTTAATATGAATTTGTTGACCCCAGATATCTCTTCTGGTCTTCCCAAATTATTACAAACCTTAGGATTTCCATTGACTAGACAATATCTTGGAGTTTTTAAGATTATTGACCCTGTTGGTTTATTTGATGCACTTGGATTAAAGGATATTGAAGTAACTAAAGTTGGTTCAAATTGGAATTTACGAAAAGATAATCAAGAAAGGACTTTTTCAGAAGCAGATTTACTAAAATTCATATTGGGGCCCGAAAAAAAAGATGATGCCTTTCTTAACGATATTTTCCCATTGAAAGTATTTCAATCATCTCCAGATATTGTTTAATTTATAAGGATATTTTTTCCACAGTATTATATTTATGGTAAAGTAAATTTCTATGGAAAATTTACTTTAGGACTATAAAAATGAAACAGAATAAATTTCGAGAAAAATTGAATAATAATGAACCAACTATTAGCACCCACATACTTTCTACTTGGCCTAGTATAGTCGAAGCGATAGGACATACTGGGATTTATGATTATGTAGAATTTGTTGCTGAATATGGTTCATTTGATCTGCATGAATTAGATAATCTTTGTAGAGCTATTGAATTACATGGTATGGGTAGCATGATTAAAATTGATCAAAGTCATCAGGCATTTTTAGCTCAACGTGGAATAGGAGCTGGATTTGAAAGTGTCTTATTTACTGATGTTCGTTCTGTTGCTGATGTTAAAGAATGTATTTTATTAGCAACTCCCGACACTCCTCCAAATAATGGTTTATATGGAGTTGCTACTAGGCGCAATAGCTATATGGGATATGGAGGAAGTCCAGATTATGTTGAAAATCTCAATCAAACAGTAATTGCTTTTATGATAGAGAAAAAAGGTGCTGTTGATGATTTAGAAGAAATTTTATCTCTAGATAGAGTTGATATGATTCAATGGGGTGGTAGTGATTATGCAATGAATATTGGTAAACCAGGAGAGCGATATAGTCCTGATATCGTTAAAACCCAAGATTATGTATTTAAAACGGCTATGAAAATGGGAGTTCCTCCACGTGCTGAAATTCACACAGTAGAAGATGCAAAACGTTTTGTTGATATGGGTGTTCGTCATTTTTCTCTTGGTACTGATTTAGCAATTTTGTATAACTGGTTGAAAGAAAACGGAAGTGAATTAAGAAAAGTTATTGAGTCGATATAATTTATTGATATAAATTATGGATATTACGATTATAGGTTTACCTCAGTCTGGCAAAACGACAGTATTTAATGCAGTAACAAAAGGGGCGATTAAAATAGCTTCATATGCTAATGCTCCTAACGTAGGAGTTGTTAAAGTACCAGATTCACGTTTGATTGAACTAGGGAAAATATATAATCCTAAACGTGTTATTCAAGCAGAAATTACTTATACTGATTTACCGTCTGATTACGAAAAATCTGCGAATGCAATATTATCAAGAACTTATCTCAACAATTTACAAAAAGCAGATGCTCTTTTATTAGTTTCTCGTGGGTTTGAAGATGATTCAATAGTGCATTCAAAAGGAACTATTGATGTTTTTCGTGATATTAGGACGTTATTAGATGAACTCGTTCTTGTTGATTTAGAGATATTAGAACGACGATTAGTCAAATTAGATGAAAATAAAAAAGGAATTAATCCAGAAGAACGTCAAAAAATCTTGATAGAAACTGATTTTCTTATGAAATTAAGAAAATCTTTGGAAGATGGAATAAACATTTCAGAACAAAATTACAGTGACCAAGAGACACGATTACTTTCTGGATTTCAATTTTTAACAGCAAAGCCTTTGATTATTGTCGCAAATATTGGCGAAGAACAAATTCATTCAATCAATAACATACAAATAGATTTAGATGAGAAATTTAGTGCAAATCGTATTAGTACGAGTGCGATTTGTGGCAGTCTTGAAATGGATCTTATTCAACTTGATCTTCAAGAACAAATTGAATTTAGAAAATCTCTTCAATTAGATTCTCAATCAGGACTACAACGAATGATTAAACTTTCATACGATGCTTTAGATTTAATATCTTTTTTGACTGTTGGAGAGGATGAAGTTAGGGCTTGGCCAATTACAAAAGGTACTATAGCTGTTAAAGCAGCTGGGAAAATTCATAGTGATTTAGAAAAAGGTTTTATTCGAGGTGAAGTCATTTCTTATGATAATTTGATAAAATCTGGGAGCTTATCCGTTGGGAGAACACAAGGATTATTACGACAAGAAGGCAAAGAATATGTTTTGGAAGATGGAGATATAATGCATGTTCTTTTTAATAATTGAATTTCACGAAAATTTGAAATATTATGATCCAAATTCAATCAATTTTATTTGTCAGTTCAAAGTGGAAGTGTAGTTTAAATGCTTGTTAGATTATTCTCGAAAGACAAAATTTTACCAATTTCTATCTCTATCAGTATAGTTTTTCTTATTGTATACGTGATTCTTGGGTTGTTAGGAATAACTGATTCTGAGGAAACAGTAAAAAGTATTGGGAATATTTCAAGATGGTGTGAAAGAATCAGTAGTGGTATTTTCAAAGAACCTGTAAATGCTTTAAGCAATTTAGGATTTATAATTGCTGGATTATTGATGTTTAGTGTTTTATCTCGTGACTCACAGAATACTGAGCATATTAATAAATTTCATGGTTTAACTCCAATATCAACACTGTATGCAGGAACAGTAGTTTGTTTAGGTATTGGTTCTATGTTAATGCATGGAACTAATACAGATTGGGGAGCCTGGGCTGATAATCTAAGTATGATTATGTATATTTTATTACCTTGGTTAATTAATGTTCGAGAAATGGGACGATGGCGGATAAAAAAATTTTTTATAGTTTATATTATTATAGTTTTAATTTATGCTATCAGCAGATGGTTTTGGGGTTCAAGCTTAGGTATAAATCTTGATTTATTTGGGCTTTCTATTGGTTTGTGGGTCATCTCAGAATTATTGTTTAGGTTTTGGTCTCCACGATTTAGATGGATATCAGGATTTGTAGGGTTCATTGTAGCAGCTATTTTTGGCATCACTCCTTTAGAAATTTTTTCCAATATTGATAAGTATTGGTGGATTATTTTATTTTGGGTTCCTGCATTGTTTTCTGTGAAAATGCCAACTACAAGGAGAAAATATACGCCTTGGTTTTTTCTAGGAATGTTTATGTATCTTTTATCTTTTCTTATTTGGATACAAGGAAAAGCTAATACTCCGTATTGCAATCCAGATTCATTAATACAACTTCATGGAATTTGGCATCTAATGACTGCATTTTCAACTTGGTGTTTCTTTAAATTTTTTAGGACTGAAACAATTCAAAAATAAACAAAAGGAATGGTTTTTTAACTATTTCTAGATGAATAATGGTCTTAAATTATTGTCTTTTTAAGCTTCTTTGAGCTTCAAGATCTTTTTCTCTATTAATAATATGTTGACGTTTTTCGTATTGTCTTTTTCCTCGGGCTAGTCCTATTTCTATTTTTGCAACGTGGTTTTTGATATAAACACGAAGAACAACTGCCGTAAGTGAGCGTTTTTCAATTTCTAGAGTTAATTCTTTGATTTCTTTTTTATTAAGTAGTAATTTTTTATCTCTATCAGGATCATGATTATAAATGTTTCCCATTTTGTAAGGAGAGATATGACAATTATATAGCCAAAGTTCACCATTTTTTGCTTTTACAAAAGAGTTGGTAATGTCTATTTGTTGGAGTCTAATTGATTTAATTTCAGTCCCAGTTAATACTAATCCAGCTTCAAAGGAATCAAGTATCTCATAGTTATAAAATGCTTTTTTATTTCTGGCTATTATTTGCTTTGCCATTTTTTTGCCTAGTTATTTGAATAGTTTGTTTAGGACTTCAATAGCTTTATTATATACAATATCTCCACTATTAGTTGTATCTTCTGTAGATGGATTAATATCAGGTTCTATCCCATTTTCTTCAATTCTATCTCCATTTGGCAAATGCCATGCTGCAATACTGAAATTTATTCCATCTTTTTTATTCAGTTCATGAAAAATACCAACATTTCCTTTTCCATAGGTTTTCGTTCCTATTATAGTTGCGTTTCTATTTTGTTGTAATGTTCCTGCTAAAACTTCACTTGCACTTGCACTAAATGGATTGACTAAAATTACTATAGGTTTTGTAGTAAAAGCTCCTCCTTTTTTGGCTACATAATTTCTTCTATTTTTATCTGAATCGATTGAATAGAAAATTAAGCCTCCATCTATAAATTCATTTGAGATATTAAGTACAGAATCAACAGTCCCTCCTAAATTGTTTCTTAAATCAATTATAATAGCGTGAACTTTTTTAGATTGTGCTTCTTTTAATAATCGTTTAACTTGGTCATCAGTCTCATTTGAAAACGATTTTATGATTAAATATGCATAATTTTCATCAGTAATTTCTAATGTTGTTGAACTGACTTTAATTTCACCTCTGATAACTGTTATTTTTTCAGTAGTTGTATTAGAATCTTGATGTTTTACTGTTAATTCTACAGAAGTTCCTTCAGGCCCCCTAACTAATCCTACTGCTTCTGTTAGATTCATTCCCATTGTTGGTTGTCCATTAATGGCAAGTACAATATCGCCAGCTTGTATTCCAGCTTTTTCCGCCGGAGAATTTGGAAATGGTTCAACAATTACTATTTGGTTGTTACGTAATGAAACCGTAGCTCCAATACCTTGATAAGATCCCCGCAGTTCTTCTGCAAGCCTGTTTGTTGCAGTTTTATCCATATAAGAAGCGTATCTGTCGTCTAGAGATTTCAACATTCCTTCAACAGCAGCTTGGCTCATTTCAGCAGCAGTTATTGTATCTTTATTAAGGTGTTCTTTTCTCAGAATTTCCCATGTTTGCCATACTCGTTCAAATTCTACGGGCATATCTTTAGGTATTTTTTTTAGCTCGGTAATTTCTGGATTTACAGATTGTGTAATTTCATTAATTTGCTCGTTTTCCGTCTGGATAAGAGTGCAAGCTGGAAAAACGATTACTCCTATTAATAAAATGGTTGTTTTAGTTATTAAATGTTTTATCATATTTTCCCTTTTGAATTTATTATTGATTATATAAAAAAAACCTTGAGTTTTTCATGAGAATTAAGGAATTAAAGCTGATTTTCAGCATTACTTTACATAATCACCCAAGGAATTTTCGTATTTTTGATGCCCATTCAATTAATTCTTTGGTTTTATAATCATATAAATTATGTTTTAGCCGTTTAAATATTAATGTGGTAATGCCAGTATGTTCTTCATCTATAGTTTTTGTGTATTTTTCGATTATATTGTTTGATGTTACTCCTAGAATTTCTTGGATGATAGCTTTATTTGAGTATTGTAAAGAATCTGCTAAATCGTTTTTGAAGTTTGGATAAATAGTTTCAATCAATTTTATATCATCATTATTTAGTGATGTTAACCCTAGAATTTCTGGTGGTATACCTATCGAATATAATGAAGCACAAAAATTAATAGCTCTTGGCAGAATAATTCGGTTTTTTTGTTTGCCGTTGCTAATTTCTCTTGAATATCCAAATAATCCTACATGGATTCTTCTTGCTCTTTTATTAGGGATTAATGGAGAAATCACTGATACTAATTTAGTAATATTTTCTAAATCTTCTTGATATTGAGTAGTATATTTTTTAATTAGTTTGTTATAAATTCCTTCATTGAAAGTAGGGGATTTTTCTGTTATTCGATTTTCTAGTTTTTTAATTTGTGGATTTACAGATTGTGGAGAGTGATCGTATTTGAAACTAGACTGTATTGTGAAAGTATGGATTCCTGGATATTCATTAATTACTCTATCTACGTTATGAGGGGAGAAGTTGCCTCTAAAAGGTACAGACCCGACTCCTATTATTGGATAAAAAGGTATATTAATCTTATCGGAAAGTTTTTGAAGCTTTGATAAGGCTATTTTAGTTAATAAGGTTGCTGAAATAAATCCATAGTTTAATGCTGGATCACTACGAGCAAGAAATATTCGCAAAGCAGAAATAGCAGCGTTCTCGTTTTTACGATCTTTTATATAGTTTTGAATAATAGTGTCTATATTTATTAAAGATTTCATATCTTCTATTAATGGAATAAGTTCAATTGATTTAGGATTAGATTCTCCTATCCAATTTTTTACTGTTGTATTCTTAAAGAGGATTTCATTTTCTTTGCCAGTTACAAATTTTTTGTAATAGTTATAAACCCACATTAATTCATCCGAGCTAGTTGTTAAAGGAAGGATTACTTCAAAAATTGGAGAGATTTTTTTGCTATAAAACGTAGTTGCTAAATCATGTGAAACTACAATGCTATGAAGTGCTTCTTCGACTTTTTTTTGAAGACTTTTTTCAACTTTTGGATTTGGAATTCTTAAAGTCAGAAAAACGTCTTTTCCCAATTGATTTTCTTGAAAGAATTCCTTGTTGTGAGTTAGGAGTTTTAAAACAACATCTACATCAGTATCTTTTCCTTCATAATCCCACATTTGTTCACTACAGTGGAATTTTGAAAAAGCATAATCAGCTTCAAGGATTTCATCTTCTCCTTTAAGTACAATTGGATCAGATGCAAAATTTGGCATTGTTGCATTGTCTGGATGCTGGGTGCTCATCGTTTTGGGTATTTTTCTTGAATAGATCATAGTTTTATCAGTTTAAATTAAAAATCAGCCTATTGAATGTATCATGTTTTCTATTGTATCACTATTGCGTTATGTTAAGTAGTAATAAATCTCATGCGTGTAGTTAACATAACAAATATTGTACGAACCAACAACAGTGAATTGAATATAACTATATTAACCATATTCCTTATTAAATTAAGATTTAAGATGAAATAATGTTGTGATAAAATCACAATTCATGATTAATCTAAGAATAAAAACAATCTTTTCATTTATAAGTTGTTTGATCATGCTTTCTCTTCTTGCGTGTTCATCAGAGGCAACTTCAGAACTTCCAGATATTGAAGCTACCGTACAAGGTAGTGTTCAAGAATCTTTAACTATGCCCCCAACTTCTCAAATGAGTACGCAATATAAATTAAAGTCTCCGTGGGATACACGCACTTTTCAAAATGATACCTCCTTACGAAAAAGCCAGTGTCCAAATCCTGATGGGCTACCGACTCAAATTCCTGATCGTCTGGAAAATGGGGAAGTTGATCAAAAGGCATGGGATGAACTATCTAATATTTATGATATGTTGATTTTAAGTGATCTGGCTGTAGAAGAAGGAAGTAAGGCCGCTGCTTCCTGTGTTTTAGAACATTTATACTACTGGGCACAAAATAATGCTTTTATTATTGATAAAGAATGTTCAAGTGAACACTGGATACGTGGATACGACCGATCAAATTTGATTAATGGTGTATTAGCTATTCCTTATTTGCAAATACGTAATGATAGTTTTCTAGATAAAGAAAAAAAAACAGCGGTTCTTTCCTGGTTTGAAAAACTTTATGTATGCAGCAAAACACGAGCCGAAGGAATGCTTTCAAATGCACAAACAAACGGTTTAGGACCACATAACCAGACATATCCAGCACTTTTGGCTGTAGCAACCACCTCACTAATACTGGACAAGTCTGATGAATTTAAGTGGGCGATTGAACAATATAAAAAATCTATTGCAACTATTTCTGAAGACGGGACATCTGCAAATGAAATAGCTCATAAAAAAGGATGGACTCTCCATTATCATACTGTGATTGTAAATTTTTCTGTACATCTTTCATTATTAGGCGAGATGAATGATTTCACAGGACTCTTTAATGACCCATCTCTTCTTCAGATTACCAAACAGGTTCTTGACTCATATGATGACCCTACATATTTAAAAAATTTAACAGGTTATGAACAAACTCAAGATCCACTTACAACTCCATGGAACCTTTCTTGGGTAGAACATATGAAGAGATATAATACAGATCCTAGACTATCGGAATTGGCAACAAAATTTCACTGGAAAATGGATCATACTCATACGGGCGGACATCCAGAATATTGGTGGCCAGAATATTGGAAATGACGTGAATCCTGCAGTCTCTTTTACAAGTTTTTTATCTTCTATAGTTATTTAATTACTTCTAAGTCAACTACACGAACTTTGGGATAGCGTTTGTAACTATAGCCTTCGTTCAATTTTAAACGATATCTTTGTTCACCTAGCATAACGCCCCAAAATTTTATTACATTGTCATGGGTAAAGAGAGTATCTCCTTTACCTTTAACCCCTTCATATAAGAGTAATACACGATATCTACATGGACTTCTTTTTTGATTTTTATCTGCACAAAGCCATATTTCATATTTTCCGGGTTCTCGTTCCGTTATTTCTAAAGGAGAAGTTTTTTGGCCACCTGTCAAAGCAACAACTCCTTCGAGGCTAATAAGTTTATTGGCATATGATGCTAAAGCTTCTCTATCAGCTTTATTTTTTGGGCTTTCTTCTCGTGCTCCAATACTTGATCCCGGTCGTCGTTTATAAACTTGTTCCGGGTCTTGATCTTCTTCAGTTGCTGCAGTTGTAGCAGCACCTTTCATGGTCATGTAGTCAGTTATTTCGATTTGAGATTTTATTTCTTCGATAGATAAATTTGTGTATGGTTCAGGAATAGCCCAGTAATCCTCAGCTCCTTTACTTGTTTGAGAATCTCCTTTAAATTCCTGTAGCGAAGCTCGTCCATCACCAGTAGAAGTTGCACAAGCAAAGAACAGAGATAGTAAGCCTGTTAATACTATGAATCGAATAATAGTGAAAACAGGCAATTCTTTCACAAACTTTGCTCTTGTATTGTTATTTATCTGTATTTTTTCCTATTACTTCTAAGTCTATTACACGAATTTTAGGATAACGGTTGATAGCGTCATATCCAGCATATCTAAGGACGTCTGTTTGTTCTCCTAGCATAACGCCCCAAAATCGTATTACATCATCATTTTCAAAGACTTTATCTCCTTTGCCTTCAGGTCCTTTATATAATAAATGTGCACGGTATCTGCAAGGTTTTCTCTTTTGGTTCTTGTCTGCACAAAACCATACTTCGTATTGTCCCGGTCTTCCTTCTTCTATATCTAGAGGAGATACTTTTTGAGTAGAAATAGTATTAACAACCCCTTCAAAACTAATAAGTTTATTTGTAAATGTTGCTAAAGCTTCTCTATCTTTTTTACTTTTGGGGTTTTCTTCTTGTCCATCAGAAGTACCTCTTCTTCCTCCCTCTGCATTAGTAGCGGCACCTTTTAATTCAAAATAGTCTGTTATTATTCCTTCTTGAGCTTTTATTTCTTCGACAGATAAATTTGTGTATGGCTCAGGAATAGCCCAGAGTTTGTCTGTTGCATCTACAGCTTTAGAATCTATTTCTGTTTCTTTAAATTGTTGTAATGAATATCTATCATCATCTCCCTCATCAGTCGAAGATCCACAAGCAAAAAACAGAGATAGTAAACCTGTTAATAGTATAAATTGAATAGTCTTCGAAATTGATAATTTGTGCATGATTTTTTCTCCTATATAGTTTATTTAATTACTTCTAAGTCAAGTACTCGAATTTTCGGGTATCGTTTCCAAGTAAATCCGTTAGGTAATACAAGTCTGCCTATTTGTTCACCAAGCATAACACCCCAAACTTTTATGACAGTGTCATGGGTAAAGATTTCTTCACCTTTACCTTTTTCATCTTCAGGAGCTTCATATAACAAAAATGCGCGATATCTACATGGTTTTCTTTGTTGATTCTTATCTGCACAAAGCCATATTTCGTATCTTCCAGGTGTTCGTTCTTTTATGTCTTTAGGAGATGTTTTCTGAGTTCCTGTCAAAGCAACTACCCCTTCAAGACTAATAAGTTTATTTGTATATTCAGCTAAAGCTTCTCTATCTCTTTTGCTTTTTGGAGGCTCTTTTGCAATTGCTGCCCCTCCAGCCCCTTTGCTTTTACCAGTTATATCACTTTCGGAAAAATAATCTGCGTTCATGTCTTCGGTTCCTGCGTTAGTAGCAGCCCCTTTCATGACCATATAGTCTGTTATTTCAATTTGAGATTTTATTTGTTCAATAGGAACATTTTTGTATTGTTCTGGAATAGCCCAGTAAGCTTCAGTTGCCTCACTGATTTTAGAATTTCCTTCTGTTTCTTTGAATTCTTGTAGTGAAACACGTGGTGCCTCTCCATCGGAAGTACCACCACAAGCAAAGAAGAGAGATAGTAAGCCTATTAATAGTATAAATTGAATAGTCTTCGGAATTGATAATTTTTTCATGTTTTTTTGTTCTCCATAGTTATTTAATTACTTGTAAGTCCACCACACGAATTTTAGGATAACGTTTGTAAGTCTGTTCTCCTGTAAATACAAGAATATCTATTTGTTCGCCTAGCATAACGCCCCAAAATTTTATTACATTGTCATGGGTAAAGATAGTATCTCCTTTGCCTTCAGGAGCTTCATATAATAAATGTGCACGGTATCTGCAAGGTTTTCTCTTTTGATTCTTATCTGCACAAAACCATATTTGATATTTTCCTGGTAGAGTTTCTTCTATATCTAGAGGTGAATTTTTTTGTGTCCCAACAGTATTAACAACCCCTTCAAAACTAATAAGTTTATTTGTAAATGTTGCTAAAG